>NZ_NXLX01000001.1 GCF_003364335.1 Helicobacter anseris | reverse complement strand
TATATCCTAGATTGACTTGATAATTTGTAGTAATTAATCCACCAAAGCTTCTTTCAAAATCAAAGTAGATTCTATGATTTTCTTTAATAGAGAAATTAGATCCTACATTCATAACAAATCTACCTGTAGAAGCTAGAGGAGATAAAGATACATTCGTTCCTAGATTTGAAGTTAAAGATACTTTACCCCCAGCAATATAATCTCCTACAAAGTAAGTTCCTAGATAAACTTTTGCATTAAATCCTTTATTCTCAGTAAATTGTTTGAAATCATATCCATAGCTTGCACCAATTCTACTTCTTAGAGTAATAATGCTATCTTGAATACCATCTAGGTATGCAGTTCCTAGTTTTTGTTTAAGATTGCTTTGATTTAAATAACCAAAGGTTACTTCTGCTTGAGGTGTAACACTCCATTCTTTAGTTTTACCAAATAAGAATCTATAACCTAGCTCTTGAGAGAGAGTGAGTGCAAAGTTATTAGTATTATAAGTATCACTTTGATTTAGCATAGAGAGATTACTCATAATATAACTAAACTTTAAGATGGTATCTGTATATAAACCATTCTTAAATCCAGTTGCTTTGCTTGCTCCATCTTGAACATAAGCATTATAGATTGCAAACTCTATAGCATTAGAAGTTACATCTTTAATTCCCTGATCAACATTAAGTATATCTTTTACAGTTTCTGAACTAGTAGTAATAGAATTTGCATAAGAGAGTGCAAAACCTAAATAATTATTTGCTCCACTAAATCCAAAGGCATAATCATAACCTGCTTGGAATGTAGTATAGAGTGCTTTAGTTTCTAAAGCAAAGTTAGAGGTTTGCATACCATTAAAGATTCTAGCCCATGCACCTTGAGCATTAGCATTCTCTCTTAATTCACCCATTCTTTTATTTAAGCTATTCATATTAGCTAAATAAAGATCATAGTTAGAACCAAGAGCTGCTGCTGAAGCTTGTTGGTTAGCAAGAGAGGCACCTTTACTATCTGCAGATGCAAGGAAGTAAGTGGTGTAGCCTGTTTTATCAGTGCCAACTGCACCATTAGCATCAGTGATTACTGCTCTAAGACCTGAGCTAATTTGATCAAATCCTTCAATTGCATCTAATGCACCTAAATCTACTAATGCTTTACCATTGCTATCATTTTTTACTGTTAATACTGCAATGTTTTTGCTTGTATCTGTTTCATTATAAGTAATCGTATCTACTGATACATTATCAGTATATACAGGTTGTAAGAATTCTTGTAAAGTAACATCACCTTTTGTGCCTTCTACAATTACTCTATCTGCATAACCTGTTAATGTAGAACCACTATCACTTGCACTATTTTGCGCACCAATATTTTTAGCTACTTTATTTTGATCACCTACTCTTGTTCTAAAAGAAACATTATTTCCACCAAGTTTTGTAATTTTTAAAAGATTATAAGCTTCAACACTTGTTGTAGCAACTTCTGCTAAATCCACACCCATTGTTCCTAAATCTACTACAGTATTTTTAGTTTTAATAGAATCTACTAAGTCTTCTGTATAAGAGTGTGTAGCACCATCAGCAGTTAGTGAAGCCATAGTATAAGTAGTTCCGTAGTTTTGCTGACCATTTTTTGTTACTGTTGGGTCAATGAAAACTTTAGAACCAGCTTTTAATACAACATTTAGTGTATCAGTAGATTGGTTTGTAATATTACCAGCAATAATTGCATTGGTATTGATAGTTACATTATGTGTAAAACCTACTCTAGATCCACCAGCAGCAGCAGTTGAACTTGCCAGAGCTGTGATATCTCCCATAAACAAACCATCAATACTAAGTGTGCTTGTAGTTCCAGATAAATCTGCGACTAATGTTAAGGTATGACCATTTGCAGTATTTCCTACTCTTTGAATCAATTCTCTTTGGGCATTTGTCTTTGCACCTACTTTAAAATAAGTTCCATCTTTGTAAGTTACACCAAAGAGTTGAGCACCTGTAGTTCCTACATCTGTTAAGTTTGCCTTAGTATCAAAGCTTTCTTTAGTTGCACTTGTTGCTAAATCATTACTTCCAGCAAAGATAATATTTGTAGTAGCAGCATTATCATAATCAATATTTGCACCTATCTTAAGGTCAGTTGATGATTTTTGCATCAAGATAGTAGTAGTGCTACTTCCTATTGTTTTTACATTAAAAAGTGCAGTATCTGTAAATGTCGCACTATCTCCTTGTCTTAGAACAATATTCACATTTCCACTATTATTAGAAGTTACTGTTCCTGTGCCATATTGAGAAATGTAAGATAATAAAGCAGCTTTAGCTGCATCACTTGAACTATCTTGCATTGAAGTTTGAGACATCAAAGAGAGGACATTTGTAGGAGCCCAGAGTGTCTTATCAAAGATTAAGTTAGTGCTTCCACCATTTGCTGTGATATTTCCTATAAATTCAGGGATATCAGTTTTAGTAGTATCTGAAAGTTTTATATTATTTGTTCCACCAATTGTGTAAATATCACCTACTACACTTGCAGAAGAATTTTGACCACTTGAAACTACTAATTCACTTTTACCGCCAGTCATATTGCTAAACATTACAATATTACCACGAGTAGTAAGATTTGTTTGATTATTGGCTAATGTAGTCCCGCTAATACTACCACCACGAAGTTTTAAATCACTTGCTGTTGCATCTTTGCCAATAACACTTAAAACCACACTTCCAGCATTGTTTGAGTTATCTACTGTAAGTGTATTTTTAATACTACCAGCTCCACTACCATCAGATTTTACTGCAGCTAGGACACCTACATTTACATTACCTTTGGTAGTGATAGTTGTATCAGAAGTAGTGTTATATGCTCCAATACCATAGATACCTTTTACATCAATGGAGGATTTAGCATCTGTGGTGGTACTAGAAGTTGCTTCATTTTTAATTGTTAAATTCCCTTTGGTAGTGATATCACTGCTTGCACCATTTATTACAAGATATGTTTTAGCTGAAATCTCTACCTTGTTAGTATTATTTAATGAAAAGTTATTAAAAGTTGCACTTTCTGTTGCAGAAATGGTAGTGCTTTTATAATTATTTAATGTAAAAGTATCAAATGTTACATTATGTGTCTTAATTTCTGTAGTTCCATGATTATCTAATTTAAAATTCTTAAAAGTTGCCTCATAAGTATCAAAAGTTAGAGCATTGGTGCTAGTTCCAGTTGTTGCAGTTCCATCCATTAAAAATTTATTTGCTGTAACTGTATAGTTAGTTAAACCATTGTTAGTGATACTACCTTCAATGGTTAGGTCATCTACTCTAGCTTCATTTGCACTTTTAGCAATAACAAAAGTTCCTGTAGAACCATCTCCACCCATACCAAAAACTAGATTACTTCTAATAGTTCCTTTATTTGCAAAATAGATTTTTATATTTGCAACAGAACTTGTAGAAATAGCACCATCAATGAGACCGTTATTATAGAAGTTAAGGGTTAGGTTGGCATTATAATTAACCCCACTACCACCCCTATACCCAGCTACATAAATATTTCCCTTAATGGCATTAGTAATTAGGGTTTTAGCACCACTTGCATCATCATTAGAAACATCTCCATTATTTAATTGTTTAATCACCACGCCATCAGCATCTAATTTATCTTGAGATGCATATTCCTTCTGCCCACTTTCACCAAAGTTAAAGGTTACATTACTATTCTCATCTGCACCACCAATTTGTCTTTCAAAATTAATTGCCTTACCTTTTATATTTGTCCATTTATTCATATAAGAATCTTTATCTGTAGCTATAAGATTTCCACCGCCTTTGAAATCAAAAGTAGCTTTAACACTTGCTGCAGTAGTGCCTGAACCACCTAGAGCATAAAACATACCTACCATATTTGCACCATTATCAAATGTTATAGTGTTATTTCCACTATTATTATTTGCCATTATCATTGCACCATAAAAAGCAATATTGTTATATTGTTGGTTTTTTATAGTTTCAGTTCCAATACCACCATTGAAAGTTGCAGTTAAACTAGCACTACCATCCAAAGCTCTTAAAAAGTGCTCAGCTGTTTTTGTTGTCTGATCTTCAAATTTTAGATAAGAGTTTGTTAGAGTAAGAGTTGCAGCTCCTTTTTGGAAATCTATTATATTAGCATTTGCATTACTTGTTGTTGGTGCAGTTACATTAATCGTTACACCTTTTGCAGTGAGAGTGTAATTCCCGGTTACTCTTGATGTATTTGTAAAATTTAAAGTATTAGTACTACTATCCTTAGTAAAAGTCCCGTGAGATGTGTAAGCACAAGGACTACTAGCACTTTGACATTGATCTGTCCCATTTCCATTAGTAACATTGGTGCCATTATAATAATTATTACTATCAGCACTTGCAATATTTGCACTTAAAAACAAAGCTAGAGAACTAGCAACTAAAGGTTTGAAGAATTTTTTTGAATTGTTTGAATCTTTTGTAGAGAAAGAAGCATTTAAAGAATTACTATACCCCCCCCCCTCATTACATCAAATTTTTGTTCCATGACAAAAACTCCTTTTTTAAATTTTTAGTTTTTCACTTCTTTATTTATGAAAACAAAAAAGCGTGTAATTTTAGATATTTTTTACTTAAAAATTTATTAAATCTACAAAGAAAACTATATTTAAGCTTAAAACTACAGAAATAAAAGAGCATCTTCTAATATTTAAAAACAACATTTTTGGAAATTTTTTAATCTTTGATAAAATCTAAAAAATTTTTAAAAAAATCAAATGGAGTAGCAATGCGTATTGGTGTATTATTTGGTGGGGTGAGTTGGGAGCATGAGATAAGTATCGTAAGTGCAATTACACTTAAAAAAGTGCTTGGTGCAAAGATAGAAAATTTTATCTTTGTGGATAGAAATCATTATTTTTATGAGATTCCATCTCATTTAATGCAGGCAAGTTTTTTTGCTTCTGAAAATTATAAAAAGTGCAAAAAACTCTCTATTGATAATGCGGGATTTTTTCTCTCTTCTTTGTTTGGAAAAAAATATCTTCATAGTGATTGTATCATCAATCTTATTCATGGTGCTGATGGTGAGGATGGAGTAATTGCCTCTTTGCTTGATTTTTATCATATCCCTTTTATTGGTCCTAGAGTAGAATCTAGTGTTTTGAGCTTTAATAAATACTATACTAAACTTTTTGCACAAAGCAGAGGGGTTAAAATGCTTCCTTTTGAAGTGCTAAGAGAAAAAGATACACGCAAAAGCAATCTTGACTTTCCTCTAATCATCAAGCCTTCAAGACTTGGTAGCTCTATAGGTGTGAGTGTGGCAAATGATGCAAAAGAGTTTGATTATGCACTTGATTGTGCTTTTGAATATGATAAAGAAGTGATTATAGAGCCTTTTATCAAAGGTGTGAAAGAATACAATCTTGCAGGGTATAAAGCAAAAGATTTTGTCTTTTCTATCATAGAAGAGCCACAAAAACAAGATTTATTAGATTTTGAAAATAAATATCTTGATTTTTCAAGAGACGCAAAGACAAAAAATGCAAATATTACCAATACTATCTTAGAAAAAATGCAAGATTCTTTTAAAAGAATTTATGAAAATTGCTTTGAAGGGGCTTTGATACGCTGTGATTTTTTTGTGATAGATGAGGAAGTGTATCTCAATGAAATCAATCCTATCCCAGGTAGTATGGCAAACTATCTTTTTGAAGACTTCCAAAAGGCTATCCAAGAGCTTTATGAAAATCTACCCAAAAAGAAAAACATACCTATTGATTATCAATACATCAAAAAAATTCAAAGGGCGAAGTAAGTTTTATGGCAAAAAGAATCCTGTCTTATCAAAATAAAGATTTTGAAATCGCTTATGAATATCTCTCCAATCATTCTGATAAAAATATGATTTTTTTGCACGGATGGGGTAGCAATAAAGAGCTGATGCAAAGTGCGTTTAAAAATACTTTCAAGGCTTTTAATCATCTTTATATTGATTTACCTGGATTTGGCAAAAGTGCCAATGATACGATATTGCACACAAAAGATTATGCGCATATTATTGAGGCTTTTCTCTCTTTAATAAAAATTGATGCTGATGTGATTGTGGGGCATAGCTTTGGAGGAAAAGTCGCTGTGCTTTTGGATAAAGAGGTGATTTTGCTTAGCACAGCTGGGATTTTAGAGCCCAAACCCCTTAAAATAAAACTAAAAATTCTACTTGCAAAAGCTCTCAAAACTCTTGGCATTAAGGGAAATTTTTTGCGCAGTAAAGATGCGGATAATCTAAATAGTGGAATGTATGAGACCTTTAAAAATGTCGTGAATGAAGACTTTAGCTCTATTTTTGCAAATTTTCAAAAAAAGGCAAGCATTTTTTGGGGCATCTCTGATAGGGCTACTAGTCTAGATTCTGGAGAAAAAATCTCAAAACTTATAAAAAATAGTCGATTCTTTGCACTCACAGGAGATCATTATTTTTTTCTCAATCAAGGTAAAAAAATTGAAGAGCTTTTTTATAAGGATATTTAAATGATGAAACAAACGATGCATATTGTGATATCTGGTATTGTGCAAGGGGTTGGATATAGAAAATTTACAAAAAGCAAGGCTGATGAGCTTGGTATCAAAGGAAGTGTGCGTAATCTAGAAAATTTTAGTGTTGAGATTTATGCAAATGGTGAATTTGAAATTTTAGAATCTTTTATTTCTATATTAAAAATTGGCCCTCAAAGGGCTGTAGTAGAAGAAGTGGAAACTTCCATTGTTTCAAAAATAGATTTTAAAGATTTTTCGATTTTGGGAGATTAGGCGATGCATTATCTTGTTATTTTTGCTTCTATTATCGATTGGCTATTTATCCTAACTCTTGGTTTTTATCTCATTGTCAATTTGCAATGGTATAACTATAGTCTTTATCGTGTTTTTACCAAACATCATCGATGGACTTGGCATATTTATTTTTTCTTTTTGCCTTTGTTGCTATTTATAGGCACTATGCTAAGTCATTCTGCTATTATTTTGATGTTTTTTACGGGTATTTTTTTGCTTGTGCATTTGCCTTTTTTTATACTTTGGTATCTTAAACTTGATAAAAAATTACATTTTACAAAGCGCGTATATGGTTTTTTTGTCATTTTGTTTATCTTTTTAGCCCTACATCAAATATCATTTTTTGTTTTTAAGAATGTTTGGCTCTTTTCTTTTGCTTTTATTTTTGTTTTGCCTTTTGCAATCCTTGTTTCAAGTCTTTATGAAAAAATACTTTTTAATCGTTATCACAAACTTGCAAAATTCAAACTAAAAAATCTCAAACACTTGCAAATCATAGCTGTTACTGGTAGCTTTGGAAAAACAAGTATCAAAAATTTTCTTCAGCAAATACTCTCTAGCAAATTTAATGTCTATGCCACACCAAGGAGTGTAAATACCATCAAAGGCATTGTGAGTGATATCAATCAAAATTTACAAAAAGAAATAGAAATTTATATAGCAGAAGCTGGTGCAAGACAAAGGGGGGATATTGCAGAAATTGCAACACTATTGCAACATCAATACGCTATCATCGCAGAAGTGGGAGAACAGCATCTAGAATATTTTAAAAATACACAAAATATTCTTGAAACAAAATTTGAACTTCTAAAAAGCAAACAACTCAAAAAAGCCTTAATTTATGAGCAAAACCCTCTACCACCATCTCTATCCCAAGAGGTAAAAAATCACCTTGCTTTTTATCCAACAAATCTTAGAAATATTGAATCTACTCTTGATAAAACATCTTTTGAAATCCAAATCAATGGAGAATATTTTGCATTTGAAACTAAAATACTTGGAATGTTTAATATTGCAAATCTTAGTGCAGCTATCCTTATGGCTTATGAACTTGGGGTAGAGATTGAAAAGATTCAAATGATTGTAAGCAAAATTGAAGGAACACCTCATCGCTTACAAAAAATTACAGCTGGGGGTAAAATCATACTTGATGATAGCTTTAATGGGAATCTTAAAGGAATGCTAGAAGCTATAAGACTTTCTAGTCTTCATAGTGGAAGAAAGGTTATTATCACTCCTGGTCTTGTTGAAAGCACTCAAGAACAAAATATCCAACTTGCAAAGGCTATTGATAGCACTTTTGATTTAGTTATCATTACTGGGGAGCTAAATTCTAAGATACTCTCTCAATATATCAGCAGGCCGCAAAAAATTGTTCTAAAGGACAAGACGCAATTAGAAAATATTTTGCTAACTTCAACTTATAAAGGGGATTTATTGCTTTTTGCAAATGATGCCCCGAATTTTATTTAGAGCTGATATGGATAGAATCTATGCACCTTGGAGAAGTGATTATTTTGACAAAAAGCCCGCAGAGTGTATATTTTGCAAAATATCAAAAAATCCTCAAGAAGATTTAAAAAACTATGTTTTTTATCGTGATGATTTTTGCTACGGGGTGATGAATCTTTACCCCTATACAGCTGGGCATCTACTCTTTATCCCTCATTTGCATTTAGATAGCCCGGAAAAACTTAAAGAGGAGATTTGGTTGCATTTGCATAAAATATCCCAAAAAGCCATTGCAATGCTCTATGAGTTTGGTGCTGAGGGAATCAATATGGGTATGAACATCAAAAAGCAAGCAGGTGCTGGCATCCCTGAGCACTTGCATTTACACCTCTTACCTCGCTATAATGGGGATACAAATTTTATTACAAGCATAGCAAATAGCAGAGTTTATGGCACAGATTTTGAAACTATTTATAAAAAAATCCAAAATCTTGCTAAAATGTATCTTAAATAGGAGCTATCACAATGAAAAAAATATTTTTTATGTTTTTATTACCTTGCTTACTTCTAGCCAATAAATATGACTATCTACTTTTTAGCAACAATTACACCGATGTAAGAAAAGGAATAGATTTGGGTGCTAATGTCAATGCAATTTTAAGAGGTAGCACTCCTATTTATGATGCCTCAAGAAAAAATAATACTGAAATACTCTATCTTCTTATCAATCGTGGAGCAGATGTCAATAAAGTCTGCCACGGCGAAACTCCTTTACATAAAGTTGTGCAATTTGGAAATTATAAATTTGCACAAGCCTTGCTTAAAGCTGGTGCAAAACCCAATATCAAGGATAGCATCAGAGGTAATACTCCTTTGCATTATGCAGTTAGTCGTAACGATAAAGCAATGATTTCTCTTTTAATGAGCTATGGAGCGGATATGTATATCACCAATGACACAGGAGATGCTCCTGCGCGCTATATCTTTACAAAAGTTCAAGTCCCAGCTATGCGTGTTGAAAATAAAGAGCTTATAGTTGCAAGTAGTGCCTTTTCAATAGGACAAGGTGCTGTAGGGATAAGTGCTAGCAATCCAACAGATTCTTTTATTTCCATTGACAAAGTAGCGCTCTACATTAATGGTGATTTAATTTCAGAAATAGAAGTCAATCGCTCTTTAGCACCAAGATCAAGCTCTGGATTAGGAAGTCTTCCTATTACAAGAGAAGCTTATAAAAGCGTTTCTCTATCAAGGGATGGGAGCGCTAATGTTAAATATGGCTTTGCCATAAAATATAATATCAATGGCAAGTCTAGAACACTTTATGAAACTACAAAAACTAATCTTAAGGTTTGGTAGTTAGCTTATTGATTGTGGCATTTGCTTGTATACGCGTGCTCACAATCTCAATCTCATCTCCTATATGCAATTTATCTAAAGAAACAATTTTATCCTGATACATAATTTGCGCAAAGCCATTTTGACATAGCCTATCTAGATTCTTACTTTTTAATTCTGCTAAAATTTCCTTATACATCAATTCTTTTTTTGCCAAAAAATTCTTAAAATAAAAATCAAGCTGTTCTTTTAAAATTATAGGATTTTTGCTTAAAAGAAAATTTTCTATCTTTGATAGTAGCATTTCTTGCAACTCTAGAAGTTTTTTTTGATTTGCTTGGAGTTTATTTTCAATTTGATGTTGCCTAAGAAAAAAACTATAATCTTTTACTTGCTTATGTAATTGATTAAAAAATTTTTGTGTTTGAAAAAGAATATCATCATACATATTTGAAATATTTATCATCCAAGTATTTCTATCTGGTAATATCATCTCCATCGCAGCAGATGGTGTTGGCGCTCTCATATCTACAACAAAATCACTAATCACATAATCAATCTCATGCCCTATAGCAGATACAATAGGGGTTTTAGCTTCAAAAATAGCTTGAGCAACAACTTCTTCATTAAAAGCCCATAAATCTTCCAAGCTCCCTCCACCTCTAGCCAAAACAATCACATCAAAAGCCTCACTAGTCTCAAAAAAACTATCCGCAAATTTTATATTTTGCACAATATGATTTTTTGCCTCATCTCCCTGAACCAAAGTATCAATATTTACAAGTTTTACAAGATTCCAACGATTATGCGCTACTCTTAGCATATCCTGTAATGCTGCCCCAGTATTTGAGGTAATCAATGCTATTTTTTTTGGAAATTTTGGCAATACCTTTTTATGCCTTGCCTCAAAAAAACCTTTTTCTTGTAATTTTTGTTTTAATTGCTCGTAAGCAAAATGCAAAGCCCCCTGACCACTTGGCTCTATACTTAAACAAAGTATCTGATATTCACCTCTTGGCACATAAACGCTAATATTTCCTCTCACTAATACTTTTTGCGTATTCTGTAAATCAAACTTTAATTTACTTGCATTGCCTCGAAACATCACACATCTAATCGAAGAATCCTTATCTTTAATACTAAAATAATAATGCCCACTACTATGTTTTGTAAGGTTGCTTACCTCTCCCTCTACAAAAACTTCAACAAATGTGCTTTCTATAAGAGATTGAATCTGCGCATTTAACGCACTTACACTTAAATATTTCACCAAACTCCAAGCAATCTTAAAATATCATTTCTCAACCCAAGCAACATCAAACTCAACAGAATTATCCAACCAAATAGAGTAAGATAATATTTTGCTTTTTCATAAATAGGCTTTCTTGTCAAAATCTCATAAAAATTAAAAAGTATCTGTCCTCCATCAAGTGCTGGTATCGGCAAAAGATTCAAGATACCAAGATTTACAGAAATAAGCCCCACCCATAATAAAAGTAAAACAAAATCACTCTTAGATGCCTGAGCAAGCTTATCGACTATCATGACTGGACCACTAACTTCTTTGAGTGGAATAATCCCTGAAATAAGCTTTTGCACACTGAGTAAAATTATTTTGCTTGATTCGTAGAGTTTTTTACTTGCATATTCAAAAGATTCAAAGCCTGTATATTTTACAATGCCTATTTTTCCGCTAGGTGCTATCCCTATAACCCCTTTTTGGATTTCCTCACCAAAAATATTCTTTGCTTTTATTATTTCTGGGCGAATAGTAAAATCCAATATCTTATCTTTTCTCAATACCACAAGATTTAACATCGTATCTTTCGCTACTGCTTCTTGCAAATCCATCCAAGTTTTTATTTGCTTAGCATTGATTGAGAGAATCTCATCATTTTCTAAAATACCCGCCTCAAAAGCAGGCATATTTTTTTTTACTTCTCCAACAATAGGAAGATAGGTGCTAACACCCATATTTCCAACCATAAAAAACAAGAAAAAAGCTAGTATAAAATTAAAAAAAGGTCCTGCAAACAAAATTATAATTTTTACAAATGGGGATTTATTACTATAGCTATCATTTTGGCAATTTTGCTCTAAAACATCTAAATCATTCTGCCCCTTTAGCTTAACATACCCTCCTAGTGGTATCATTGAAAGAGCATATTGTGTCTCTCCAATTTTCTTACTAAAAATTTTTACCCCAAAACCAATGCTAAAAACCTCTACACGAACCCCAAAAATCCTCGCGGCAATAAAATGCCCCAATTCATGAAAAAAAACCAAAAAAGATAAAGCTAAAAAAGCTATCAAGAAAGACATTTATTTCATACTCTTATAATAACGCAAGGCATAATCCAATCCAGAATAAAGAGTAATAATAGTAGCAATCCAAAGCATTATATCTGCACCTTTAAGATTCAACAACAAAAAAGCTACGGCAATTATTTGCAATACCGTCTTATATTTTCCCCATATACTTGCTTTTACACTTTGCTTTGTGCTTGCTACAACAACACGCAAGCCTGTAATAAAAAATTCCCTACTTAAAATCAAAAAAACAGCCCAAGGACTTGCGGTTTGTGTTATAAGTAGTCCTATAAAAGCAGAAAGAATTAGCATTTTATCAGCCAATGGATCAAAAACTTCTCCAAAAACAGAAATAAGCTGATATTTTCTTGCGATATAACCATCAAAAAAATCTGTAATTGAAGCAATAATAAAAATAAAAAAAGCATAAAGATGTGCTTCTCTCAACCCTAAGTCTTTACTATCAATTAAAACAAAAAGCAAAAGGATAGAGAGAAGAATACGAGAAATAGTTAGAAGATTTGGTAGATTTCTCACACTCAACTCTTGAGTAATCTACAAAATTATGAGCGTTTTTTCATAGTGCGTAAAGTGGACGCTGCAACCTTAATACGCATTGAAGTTCCATCTTCTAATTGAACACGAACTTTTCTTAAATTTGGTAATGATCTTTTTTTTGTCTTATTGTTTGCGTGGCTTACATTATTACCAACCATAGGACCTTTGCCTGTAAAGAAGCATTTTCTTGCCATAGATTTTCCTTTTTAAAAATAAAATTTTGCACATTATAGTAAAAAAAAGCATAAAAATTGCTTAAAATGCAAGCTTTTCTTGACCTATTCTATAAAGTGCAAAGTCATATTTTATAGGATCATTGCAATCAAATTTTTTAAGTGCTTGTGTTACTTCAATAGCAGATTTTAAGTCATAACTTTTTCTCTGCAATAAACCCAGCTTATGGCAAATTTTAAAAGTATGAGTATCTAGAGGTAAAATCAAATCACTTGTTGGTATTTCACTCCAAAAACCAAAATCAATATTATCTTTTCTTACTAACCATCTTAAAAATAAATTCCAACGCTTTAGGGGAGAATGACTTGAGAGATTTTTTCTATTGATAGTTTTAGAAAACAAAAATTGCATTCCATAGGTATTATGCCTACTCTTACTTAATCTCTCAATTGCTCTATTGATGGCTCCAAAAATACCATCTTGTTTATATCCTTCAAGCATTAAAGCCTTAATTCCACCTTCTTTTTGTATTTCAACCAACAAAATAAATAAATTTTTAACATCTTC
This sequence comes from Helicobacter anseris, assembly GCF_003364335.1. Lineage (GTDB taxonomy): Bacteria > Campylobacterota > Campylobacteria > Campylobacterales > Helicobacteraceae > Helicobacter_H > Helicobacter_H anseris. The sequence continues at coordinate 213,497 of NZ_NXLX01000001.1, read as the reverse complement.
TTGGGTTTGAAAACGATAATATGGAAAAACCATTTTTTGAATCTTTTGGATATCACATTTTAATATTTCAAAATCTAATTTTTGTAAAAATTTGACAATTTCACTTGCCCTACCATATGCAAACAACGCACAAACAAGAGCAATAGAATCAAAGTAGGGAGAGGAAGTATATTGTCTTAAAACTATTAGTGGATCAGGAGTGCTAAAATCTTCATAAGCATTTCTGTGATGATAATGCTCTTCTAATAATTCTTTCAAACTATTGTTTTATACCCAATAAAGTATCAATCATCTTATCAATAGTAGTAATTACTTTTGCATTAGCTGCATAACCACCTTGAAATTTAATCAAATTTACCATCTCTTCATCAATACTTACTTGAGAGATTGCTAAATGCTCTTTTTTTGTAGTTTCTAAAACAGCTTTTTTTGTATCCAAAGTAGTTTGGGCACTTTGGGCTTGTGTCGCAATATTTCCAGCAGTAAGCTGATAAAACTCACTGAGCTTCATTTTTTTAATATCTGATTTTTTATCATAAAACTCAATATTTTCATATTGCATTTGTTGCATCATATTTGCTACATCAAAATTACCTGCAACTGGAGCCATCCAAGATCTGATACTTGTTGAGTTTTTTTGATATTGATAATCAAGCTCAATTGTCCTAGCATCATTTCCAATAAACAAAGGATTGATACCAAGAGCTCCGGTGAAGTTTGTCCCATTATCTTTTAGTGAAATAAAAAATCCCTCTGATGGTTTTTTTGGCTGTATAACAAACTGCTTGGTTGAATCATCAAAAAATGCCTTGAAGTAGTCATCAAAATCATTTTGAAGATTATTATCCTGATTGTCATCTGTATTTGCATTAATTTGTTTTACAATATCCCTCATTGTAGTTGTATCATTAACAATAATTGTTTTTTTTACCATCTCTTTACCATCAGTATTATAAACAATCAAATCAAAATTACCATTTTTTATATTATATTTTGTATCTTTAAGAGCTTCATTTGCCATCAATTCTAATTTTTCGCTCTGAATGCTATTACTAGCACTTTGCGCATAAATAGAATTACTTGCTTCAATAAAACCTTTTGCAAAACTATCAAGGGCATTAATATATGATTGCAATTTACCAACTTTTGTGCCATTATGTCCATCATTATAAAGCTCAATCAAAGCCCCTACTTTTCCCATTGTAAGCTTATCGGTAATTTCTGTTTTTTTAAAATCATAACCTTGAATATACACTCTATTTAAATGATTTGCATTATTGTCTTTTTCCAATACAAGAGGATGAAAATCCCCGCCATCCACGATGTTTAATCCCTTACCTATATTTAAAACATATCCATCATCAAAATCTACAGAATCTGCATTTACCCTCTCTTGACTTATCAGATTATTTTTAAAAACATTAGCTCCAATCAATTCTCTAAGATTAAACTCTAATTGATCGCGTCTATCTCTTAGAGTATTGGCTCTCTTTTGGATATTTTTATCTTCCATTTCTTTAATCTCACGATTAATTTGCGCAATCTGAGCTCCAATTTCATTCACCTCTTTTATTCGCACTTCCAAATCTTCAGATGCCTTAGATTGCAGAGTTGTAAGTTTTTGTCTTGTATCATGCAAGTTATTTGTTAGTATTTTTGCCCTTTCTGCTAAAACCTGCTTTTGGGCTGGATCTTTTGGATTTTTTGCAATATCTTTCCAAGCATTAAAATACTCTTTCATGTCATTATAGATTCCAACACCATCAATATCTGGGAACATTGATGAAGTTTCTCTTAAAAAATTAAATTCTGTATCTGCAAAATTAAAATCTTGTGCTGCCCTAGCATAACGCTCAAACACAAATTCATTATGGATTCTTTGGATAGATTGGACATCAACACCCCTGCCATAAGAAACATTATTGCCCCTTATTATAGGTTTTTCTGGAGAAGAAATTACCCTTTGGCGAGAATAAAATTCATCACTAGCATTAGAGATGTTATTTCCTGTTACATCAACCATCAACTGATTAGCTTGTAACCCCGTATAGGAAGTATTAAGAGAAGTTAATATCCCGCCCATAATTATGCCTCAATCCTTAAAAATGTGCTTTGTGTTGTTTTTGGAACACCATACCCAGAAACTTCATGAGGAACAATCTTTTGCATCAAAGAATTATAAAATTCAGAAACTGCAAGAACCATACGAGCGTATCCAGAATTTACTTCTTTTAGCTTCTGTAGTTTTTGCTTCATCGAACCAAGAAGCTCACTAGATTCCTCATCAAGTAAATCTCCTAATTCAACTTGAGGATTTGCACTCTTTAGGCTTACAATCTCTTGTTGTGCCATATTTTTTTTATTCTCAAATGAAACAATTAGAGGTTGTTTTTGTAAATTTCTTTCAAAAATTCTTTCGTGATTTGCCTCTTTGATATCACAAATATCTAACTGAGTGAGTTCTATAAGAGCTTCTAAATCGCTTACAGCACCCCTTAAATAATTTTGTAGCATCAATGCCCCTTAATTTGTAATACACCTTATAGATGGTAATATTATAAATTAAGCAAATTTAGTGCCATTTTTTCTGCAGTAGCGTTCAAATTTATTTTATAAGTGCCATTTTTAAGAGATTGGGATATTGCAGATACCTTGTCTTCTTTTATCTGAGTATTTTCTACTTTTTGATTTTTTATTTGCTTATCTTGTTCTTTTAATGTATTTGTAAAACCGACTTTGGCACCAACAGAACCAATCATTATCTATCTCCTCACATTTGGCCTATGCTCTATAAATCGACCTATATTCTATTTTCTTTAATTAAGCTTTAAATTCATTATTTCTTTTCTAATAGCCTCTGGGTCAATTTCCCCTCTAGACTTTTTATCAGCTACAAGAGATTCTCCAAAATTTTGATTATATGTATAAATCAACACAAATGCCATCCCATACAAAAAAAACATAAAGCACAAACTTGGAAAAGCCCATACTTTTAAACTATCTTTTTTCATAAATTTAATTCCCGACTTAATATTTTTGCATTATATCTTATTTTTTAAGCTCTTTAATTTTCCTTGCAGGATTTCCTGCGTAAAAACCAGAGGACTTAATATCTTTTGTTACCACACTTCCAGCGCCAATAACTACATCATCACAAATTTGTATAGGCAAAATCGTAGCATTACTGCCAATAAGCACCCTATTTCCAATCTCTGTTTTTTGCCAATCCTTAGAATCTTTTGTCAATCTCCCTTCTTTAAAAGTATCATTAATAAATTTTACTCCATGCCCTATGAAACAATCTTCCCCAATCTTAACCAATGAGCAAATAAAACTGTGACTTTGAATTCTTGTGCGTGCCCCAACAACAACATCTTTTTGTATTTCTACAAAAGGTCCAACAAAAACCTCATCTTTTAAGATGCATTCATACAAATTGCAAGGCATAACCACAACAACACTCTCACTCGCAATAACATCTCTTATTTGTGATTGCAAAATCTTCACTTTATACTCCTCAAATGAGCTATTTCTTTATTAAGATTATCCAATTTATCAGAAAGCTTTAAGATTTTATGAAATATTTTTTCAAAGAATTTCTCATAATCTTTTGGCAAGCTTAAATCAAGCAATAATTCCAAACTCAAGCTATCTTTTGAGCTTTTTTCATAAACTTGTCTTAATTTTTCTTGTCCCTCCTGCGTAAAAAGAAAACAATAAAGTTGCAGTGCTTTTTGTTTTTCCTGATGCCTCAATACAACAACACCAGTATTAGCAACACAAATTTTATCACCTATATCTCCAAGAATGGTAATTTTTGGAGAATTGCCTCTTAAAGAAAGCAAAATATCATAAGATTGCAGTGCATATTTTTGTATTTTTCTTTTATTTCCCCACTCTTTGATATTTTCTAAATTTTGAATTGTTATAAAACCAAGAAGTTTAAAATCTGCTATGCCTATATCATAATAAGAAATTTTCTCATCACCCTTACTTCCATAAACCCTCTGCCCTCTAATTGCTTCAAATCCAACTTTTTTAAGAGTATAAAAACTATTATCTGAGGCAAAATTTAAATATGCATTTACGCTTAAATCATCCTGTTTTATTTCCCTAATACTTGTAAGTTTGGAATAAGGACTATTTGCTTTATTTTTAAATAGCTCTAGTAAATAATCTAGATTAATCAATTGATTATACTTACCATCTCGGATATAAAAAAAATCATTATTAGCGTTAATATGTAAAATTTCTTCACTATTTGGTGCTAATACTATTATAGATAGATCATGATTTTGCAAAGGAAAAATATTTTTTGGCAATTCAATAATTGCTTCAATCATTCGATTTTCTAAAAGTTTTTGCCTCATTTTTGCTTCTGATGCAGATTTTTGTAATACTTGATTTCTGACAATAAAAACACCTCTTTTTTTTAAGTGAGCCAAAGAATGGGTGAGAAAAATCAACTCTGAATAATGTTTTGCTAAAGCCCCCATCTGAGAGAATCTTGCATCTTTTTTTAAAGATTCTAACCCCACATAGGCAGACATTGGAGGATTACACAATATCTTATCGAATTTTCTTACCTGCTGTTGCTTAATAAAATAAGGATCTTTTAATAAATCATTTACAAAGAGATTTTTAGATTCAATGCCACAAACTTTAGCAATCAAAACAGCAATTTTTGAAAGCTTGGAATCCAACTCTTCGCCAAACAATCTTACTTCTGAGCAAATTTGAGCAAGACTCAAAAAAACACTACCCATACCATAACAAGGATTATAAACCTCTTCTCCACATTTAATATCCAATAAGCCTACTAAGAGCCTATTGACCTGCAATGGCGTTGAATAGTAATAAAGTTTATTAACCGTCTTTTGTTGGGTAATAATATAAATAAACTCTTCAATCAATTTTAGATCAAGTTTCATATTTAAAAGATTTTTTTTAAGGCGGTTTAACTTAATAGAGTTTAATGATAATTTAGGCTGAGATATTTCATATTGATTAAAAAAATCATCTAAAGCACTATGCAAATCCTTTGGCCTAAGATCAAATAAAAAAGAAGCATGCTTACAAATAAGCAAAACTTCTAGCATTGCACGCAATGCATCAAAGATATCCAAATAATGCTTTTTTAGATACTCAAAACAATCAATTAATTTTTTTAGTTCTTCTTTTTTAAACATTAATAATTTTATTTTCCATTACCATAGCAGGTGCTTTTTTAAGTATTTTAGCAAAAAATAAAATCTTTTAGCTTATAATAGAGTTTCACAAGTTTTTAAAAAGGTTTTGCAATGTTTAATATCTTTCCTGCAATTGATTTAAAAGATGGAATGGCTGTAAGACTCTATAAAGGAGATATGGCACAATCAACCATATATGGCAATCCTCTTGATTTTGCAAAGAAATTTCAAGAATATGGAGCAAGATGGATTCATATAGTAGATCTCAATGGTGCTTGTTCTGGAAGTCCAAAGAATTTTGAAATTATCAAGCAAATCACAAAAACAACACAAATAAACATCCAAATTGGTGGAGGGATACGCAATGAGGATTCTATTAAAAAATATTTAGACTTAGGGGTTTCTAGGATTATACTTGGCTCTATTGCAACCCAAAATTTTGATTTTACTCAAAAAATGGCAGAAAAATATCCCATTGTTATAGGCATTGATGCAAAAGATCACCAAGTAGCTATCAACGGCTGGAAAGAAGTCCAAAATATCAATGCTTTTGAATTTGCTTCAAAATTTGCCAATACTGCAATAGAAGCTATTATATGTACTGATATTAGTAGAGATGGTGCGTTAAGTGGAATCAACATTGATTTTAGTATAAAAATGGCACAAGCAAGCAAAAAACCTTGTATCGCCAGTGGTGGCTTTAAAGATCTTAATAATCTTATTGAATTAAAAGAAAGTTTTAAATCCCACCATATTGAGGGTGGCGTAATCGTCGGAAAGGCATTTTATGAAAATAAAATCAACCTTACCGAACTTTTTACTAATTAGTGGCAGCCACAGCCACTACCACAGCCACAAGCATCATCCTCGTGATGATGATCATCACCACTATCACAACCACAGCCGCTACCACAGCCACAACCTCCACTCATACCAACACCACCATTTAAAATTTCTTGCTCCGTAGCATCACGCACATCAAGTATTTTAACATCAAATAAAAGTGTCTTACCAGCTAATGGATGATTATAATCAATCATTACGATCTTATCATTAAAATCTTTTACAATCACCTGAACGGTCTCTCCATGCTCACCCTGACCAAATAAAGTCATACCTGCAACAAGATTTATACCCTCAAATTGCTCTCTTGGCACCTCTTGTAAAAAATCTACTTTATAAACACCATAAGCATCTTCTGGTTTTACCTCAATCTCCAAGCTATCACCAACACTTTTATTTAATAATGCATTTTCTAAACCACTAATAATTTGACCAGCACCTACCATAAACTCTAAAGGTTTGGAATCTACATTTGTATCTATCAAATCACCAGTTTGATTATCTTTTACACTATATTGAATTGACACCACTTTATTATGTTCTATTTTACTCATATTATTTTTCCTTATTATTAGATTTGTTTATTATATCAATAGCTTTTTTGCCTTGCTCACTATCTGGATATGTCCTAGCAAGCAAGTCAATAAAGTTTTGATAATTTTTCTCATCTTTTAGATATTTAAAAGACCAAGCAGTCCTCCACAATAATGCTGACATATAAGAAGCATTCTCATCTAATGTTGCACTTTTTTTATAAAGATCCAATGCACTTTTATACTCTTTTTTACGATAAGCTATATCTCCTAAAATATAGTAGCACTCCGCTATTTTATACTTTTCTTGTATCAATTCATTGAGTATCTCTTCTGCACTGCTAAAATCTTTTTTTCGTACAAAAGACTTAGCATCAGAAAACTTCTGTTTATTTGTCTTTGGAGTTAAATTTTCTTCTTTTTTAGTTTCATTTTTTTCTTCAGAGAGTGTCGGTAAATTATTTTGATTTTTTTCTAAAAATTGAGACATTAAAGCAAGTTGCTGGATAATACTATTATTATTTTCCGTCATTACTTTGTTAATTTCTTGAATAGAATACTGGATTTTTTTAATTTCTTCTTGTTGTGCAAGTAATTGAGCTTTTAGAACTTCAATATCTTGATTTTGCTCTTTTGTTTTTTCATTAGTGCTTTCAAATTGATTCTGAAGTCCATTAATCGCATTTTGCAAAACTATAAAAGAATCATCTATTTTTTTTATCTTAAAATTTTGACTTTCTAATAAAGTCTTTAATCCTTCTTGTATTTGCTCAGTATTTTTCAAGCGGTTTTGCAAATCTGTAGCAATGCCTTGCAAACTTCTACTACTTAATTGCAAATTACTAATATCATTTTTCGTAGCACCACTTTGTAATTCAAAAGCAGATGGTTCGGCATTTAAAAAAAGTACCAAAGAAAAAAAAGTAATATATCTTCTTATCATGAAAATTTAGACTACTTATTTAATAATAGTCTAATATCTCCTCTTCTATTTTTTTGATAGCATTCATTAGTCTTTTCAGTACACAAAGGTTTAGTTTTTCCAAAAGAAACTATTTGCATCTTCTTTTTATCAACACCCCTAGTAATCAAGGCTGTTTTTACAGCTAATGCTCTTTTATTGCCCAAAGCAAAATTGTATTCATCACTACCAAACTCGTCTGTATTCCCCTCAATCAAAATTTTCATCTCATCATTTTCTTTAGCAATATCCACACTCTTATCTATCTCAGACTGCATATCTGATCTTATCTCAAACTTATCAAAATCAAAAAATATACTAGCAATCACAGTGCCATCTGCAAGTGCTTTTTTTGTCTCAAGAGGTTCTTCTAAAGCTTCGACTACATTTGGCTGAATTGCTTCTTCTTCAAAAGCATCAGAATCACCCATAATTGCCTTTTTTGCACAACCAGCAAACAATAATACAACAAGAAAAGAGAAAAATACTTTCTTCAAGTTCATCCTTCAATACTTTATTAACAGTATAAAAATTCTATTTAAATAAGCTAAATAAGTCAATAAACTACCAATCAAAAGATTGAATTTGCATGTTATAAATTGGGAAGAAAAAAGTTTTATTATAATCTAGTCTAATTACACCCAAGGAACTTTGATTTGGCAAATTTTTTATAAACATCACACTACCTCCATCAGCTGAAAATCTTGGCATTTGATTTACACCATTTGCAGTTAATCTTCTAATAAAGTCATTTTTTGTTGAAATAAGATAAAGATTAAAGGTATTATAACCAAAATCATTATTTGTCTCCCTGCTAGAATACACAACATAATTTTTATAAGAAGACACTGAACTATTATTTTTTCCATGATATACAACTTGCTCAACTGGAGCATTTTCTTCTAAACTTTTATAAAAAATATTAGGATAACCAAGCCTATCTGACACAAAAATCATAGCTTGATCATTATCCACAAAGCTGCCAGAAACATCAATTCCTCTATATTTTGTAAGCTGAGTTTTTTGTTTTGTATTTAAGTCAAATAAAAAAATATCCGGTTCTCCATCTAGAGCAAGAGTAAGAAGTAATTTTTTAGAATCAGAACTAACACTTGAAACTACAGCCATACCACTACTTTTTTCAATTTCTGAACTCACACCTGTGTAAATATTGTATTTTAAAATAGTAGGAACATTATTAATGATTTTTGTGAAATAAATCTCTGTTTGATCCTTGTTTGCCCATTTTGGAAAGAGATTTAATCCATCATTGATAATGGTTTTTCTATACGTTAAAGTATAATCACTAATTAAGATATTACTTCTACCAGATACAACATACGCGGATAAAACGACATAACGCTTCATCCAATCAATAGAAGGTGCTTTTATATAATCATTAATATCAATAGCAATTTTATGAGCTACAAAAGGATAAAGCGCTTCTTCTTCAATAGTATAAGCTTTATCCAAAATAAGATTTTGGGCATTAATATCAAAGAGTTTGACAATTATCCTAAATCCCTCATCATTCTTCTGAGCTTCAATATTTGCCAATAAATCAATTTTATTGTTTAAAAATTCTGCATAATTTGGTTTTGCCTTACCCTTCTGTCCTTCTTGCACAGAAAAATGACCACTTATATTTAAATCTCCGAGCAAAACTTTATAAACTTTTAAAGCTTGATCTGCATACTTATTATCAAAATAAGTTACCTGAATAACTGGTATCTTTTGAACTGTTTTTATTAAATCAATCGTAGCATCTGCGCCAAAAAAAATACTAAAACTTAAGAAAAAAACCAAAAAAAATCTATTCATCTTGCACCCTTGATTTAAAATTTACTACAATATTGATTGATTTTCCATTTGGATAAGGAGGCATCTTCACTTCCTCTAAACGCTTAAGCAATACCTGTATTTTTTGATTATAATCATCATACTGAGAATATTTTAAAATTTTATATGAAAAACTTCCACTACTTGTGATATTAATAAGCACGCTTATAACCGTTCTTTGATAAAAAGAAAAATCCCAATTTTCATATAAGATTCTATATATTTTCTCAACCCATTCATCATGAAGTCCCTTATCTTGATTTGGAGGAATATCTGTTTTAATATCAATACTCGTATTAATCTCTTCTAATGCCCTATTAGTATTTTGCAAACTACTTTGAAGATTTTTAATTTGCTCTTGTTGTTGTTTGAGCATTTCTTGCTGTATTTTTAGTTGCTCTTGATGCCTTTTTTGCTGTTCTTTTTTTATCCTTGCTTGTTCTTCTTTTTGTTTTCTTGTATCCTCACTCCAATCAGGAATATCTGAAAATAGATCCTTCAAACCAGGAAGTTTTTGACTTTCTTGCACTTCTTCTTTTTCTTCCTCTATTTTTGGCTTTGATTGTAAATCAACTTGCTTTGGCTGCATCTCTTGCTCTATTAAAGCCTCAATGGGAATAATTTGCTCAAATTGCGTATCTGTCTTTACTATAAATTTATCAGCTTGTTTAAGATTAATCAATCCAAAAATCATAAAAAGCAATGCAATATAAACTAAAAATGAAAAACTTCCTGTTAAATAAAAAAAACTCTTCTTACTCATTATTATTTAATTTGTTGTTACCAAAGATACTTTATGGAATCCAGCCTCTTTGATACTCTTGAGAAGATAAATCACATCTTGGTAAGCTAAACGTTTATCTGCACGAATGTAAATACTCATATTTTTATCATAACGACTTGCCAATAAGTTTAAACTATCTGGGAAAGTATTATATTCATACACATCATTTTTAATATAAATTTTTTTATCAAGATCCATTCTAACTTCTAATTTCTCATCTTGAGATACTTTTGAACTTTTTGAACCTTGTGGTAAGCTAATCTCTTCTTTGTAAATCACAGCAGGCGTAGTAACCATTAAAATAGCTAAAAGCACTAACATAATATCAACAAGAGGTGTAATATTTAACTCTGGCTTTTCTTCCCAATCAATAAAATTGTTATCCAACACTATTTCCTTTTTCTTTGGTTGCCTTTTTTTCTACACTAAGTATATCAATCTGCATCTGCACTAAGACACTAATGTCATATGCTTTTCTTTTTAAAATTAAGAAAAAAGAATAAGCTGGGATTGCAACTAAAATACCTCCAGCAGTTGCAATCAAAGCTTGTGAAATAATCGGAGCTATAACATCAAAAGCTATCTGTCCTCCTCCGCCTAACTTCCCAAAAGCATCTAAAATCTCAACGACCGTCCCAAACAATCCTATAAAAGGTGCGGTTGAAGAGATAATACTCAAAACCACCAAACCTGTAGTAATTCTTTTTTGAACCTGAGATCTCCAGATTAACAACAATTCCTTTGATGGGCGTTTTGTAATATTTTGAAATAAAGGATCACTTGGAGCTATACCCTTACCAGTCAAAATTGCATCTAAAGAATCTTGCTCTTTTAAACAAGTAGTTTTCAACAAAAAAAACTTATAGAAAAAAACCCAAAGAGTAGCTACAAAATAAACTGATAGCCAAAATAAAACAAAGAGTGCAATAAAACTACTATTATGTATAAAACCTTGTAAACTTAACATTATTTCCCCTTAACCATATTATCAATCTTAGAAACAACACCAGAAATTGCAATTTTATCATTACTGGAATCTTCTAAAAGTTTTTTAGCATTTTCAATAGCCATAGCAATATCCCCCTTATGCTCGCTAATCAATACAGCACCATCGACTAAAACATCAACTTGCTGTGATTGCACTTTAGCATAACCCCAATTTATAGCAACTAAATCTCTCTGCTCTCCTCTAATAATTTCAATTACCCCTGTTTTTAATAAAGAAAGCAAGTCGCTATGACCTTCAATCACTCCAAATTCACCCTCAACCCCAGGAAGGGTGATGGAAGTGACAGAACCATCAAAAATCTTCCCATAAGGAGTAACAATACTCACCATCAAAGCACTCATTTTATTTTTCCTTAGGCATTTTTCATTTTTTCAGCTTTTTCAATTGCTTCTTGTATATTACCCACCATATAAAATGCATTTTCTGGAATATGATCATATTTTCCTTCCAAAATACCCTTAAAGCCTTCAAGCGTTTCTTCAAGCGTTACATACTTTCCAGGACTTCCTGTAAAGACTTCTGCAACAAAGAAAGGTTGTGAGAGGAATTTTTCAATTTTTCTTGCTCTTTCTACAACTTTTTTATCTTCTTCAGAAAGTTCATCCATACCCAAAATTGCAATAATATCTTGCAAATCTTTATATTTTTGTAATATTTGTTGAATACCTGTAGCAATCTTATAATGCTCTTCACCAACTATTTGAGGATCTAGAATCCTTGAGCTAGAATCTAGTGGATCTACAGCCGGATAAATTCCCTTTTCAGCAATTTTTCTATTAAGAACTGTTTTAGCATCAAGATGAGAGAATACTGAAGCAGGTGCGGGGTCAGTAAGGTCATCTGCAGGAACATATACAGCTTGAACAGAAGTAATTGAACCCTTTTTAGTAGAGGTAATTCTCTCTTGAAGTTTTCCCATTTCACTTGCCAAAGTAGGTTGATAACCAACAGCTGAAGGAATCCTTCCAAGCAATGCTGACATTTCAGCACCTGATTGAGCATATCTAAAAATATTATCAATAAACATCAATACATCAAGACCCTTCTCATCTCTGAAATATTCAGCCATCGTAAGTCCTGTAAAAGCAATTCTATTTCTTGCACCTGGTGGCTCATTCATCTGTCCATAGCAGAGTGCAACTTTATCTAAAACCCCACCTTCTTTCATCTCATGATAAAGATCGTTTCCTTCTCTTGTTCGCTCTCCTACTCCAGCAAAAACCGAATATCCACTATGTTTATAAGCCACATTGTGAATCAATTCCATAATAACAACAGTTTTACCAACTCCTGCACCACCAAAAAGCCCAACTTTTCCACCTTTTGAATATGGAGCAAGTAAATCAACTACTTTAATACCTGTTTCAAACATCTCAGTTTTTGTAGATTGATTCTCAAATTTTGGTGCTTCTCTATGAATTGGCCAAGTTTGCACATCTTTAAGCGCTTCCCCCCCATCAATCACCTCTCCAATAACATTAAAAATTCTACCTAATACCTGCTCACCAACAGGAACTTCAATCATCTTGCCTCGTGCAATAACTTTTTGCCCACGAGTTAAACCCTCAGTCATATCCATAGCAATGGCTCTAACGCGACCATCACCTAAATGTGCAGCAACTTCTAAAACAAGTTTTTTTTCTTCACTTTCTACCTTATAATTTACATCTAACGCTTCATTGATAGCAGGCAAATAGCCATCAAAATCAACATCAACTACTGGACCAATAACTTGTGTAATTTTTCCTTCCATAATCCTTATCACTCCTTAAAAAATTATTTCATTGCTTCTACGCCGGCATTTATTTCTACAAGCTCTGTAGTAATAGCCTCTTGTCTTGCTTTATTATAAGAAATTGTCAAGCTTTTTACAAGCTCACCTGCATTATTTGTAGCTGCATCCATTGCCTGCATTCTCGCACTGTGTTCTGCAGCCAAAGAATCAATCAATGCATAATACATATTATATTCAAAATATTTTTTTGCCAAATCCTCTAAAACCCTATCCTCTTCATCATCTGGTTCAATAAAAAGATTTGTGCTTTCCATTTCTTTTTTATACCCATCTAAATCAAAAGGTAAGACAATACGAGATTTTAACTCTTGAGAAAGCATATTTTTAAATCCATTATGCAAGATGATTACTTCATCTGTCTTGTCATTTAAGAAATCATCAATAACACTATAAATAAACTCTGATGAGGCTTCATAATCTGGGGAAGCAGAAAGTCCGACAATCTTATCCATTACTTCAATATTATTAAATACAAAATATGCAATACCTTTTTTACCAACACCTCTTATTCTTGTCTGAATTCCTTGTGCCTGATATTGTGCCTTTAAACGCATTGCTTCTTTTATTGTAACAGCATTAAAACCACCACAAAGTCCCTTATCTGAAGTAATGACAATAATATCCACAACCTTTATTTTTTTATCTTTTGATTTCAAAAAATACTTAGAATTAATACTATCCAATCCTCTTGAATGTAATTTTGAAACCAAATCATCAAAAACTTCATTAAGTTTTTGCGCATACAATCTTGACTGTCTTGCCATCTCCTCAGCTTTCTTTAGCTTTGAAGTAGAGACAAGCTTCATTGCTCTTGTTGTCTTTTGTGTATTTTGGACACTTGTAATTTTCTTACGTATCTCTTTTAGATTGTTTCCCATTTCTAGTTACCAAAACCTACTTTAAATTCTTCAATTATAGCCTTCAAAGAAGCTTCTATTTCAGAATCTAGTGCCTTTTTTTGTCTAATATTTTCAAAAATTTCTGGTTTTTTGGATTCTATAAAACTATAAAGTTCCTTTTCAAATTTTACAATCTTATCAACAGCCACATCATCCAAGAAACCTTTGGCACCTGCATAAATAATTACTACTTGCTTTTCTATCGGAAGTGGTGCAAATGGACCTTGTTTTAACACCTCTACCATTCTTTGACCTCGATCAAGTTGTTTTCTACTTACTTCATCTAAATCTGATGCAAATTGTGCAAATGCTTGCAATTCCCTATACTGCGCTAAATCCAATCTCAATGTTCCTGCAACTTGCTTTGTAGCCTTAATCTGTGCTGCACCACCTACACGAGATACAGAAAGTCCCACATTGATTGCTGGGCGAATTCCTGAGAAAAATAAATCCGTTTCTAAGAAAATCTGACCATCTGTAATTGAAATAACATTAGTTGGGATATATGCAGATACATCCCCTGCTTGGGTTTCAATAATTGGCAATGCTGTTAGAGAGCCTGCACCTTTTTCATCACTCACCTTTGCAGCTCTCTCTAAAAGTCTTGAATGGATATAAAACACATCTCCTGGAAATGCCTCACGACCAGGAGGGCGTCTTAAAATCAAAGACATTTCACGATAAGCAACTGCATGCTTAGTTAAATCATCATACACAATCAACGCATGCTTTGCATTATCCCTGAAATACTCTCCAATTGTTACACCAGTATAAGGTGCCAAAAACTGCATTGCTGCTGAATCTGATGCAGAGGCATTAACAACCACTGTATAATCCATAGCGCCGTGTTCTTCAAGCTTTCTTACCACCTGAGCAACTGTAGATTCTTTTTGACCAATAGCAACATAAATACAAACTACATCTTGCCCCTTTTGATTGATAATAGTATCAATTGCTACTGTTGTTTTTCCTGTTTGTCTATCCCCGATAATAAGCTCTCTTTGTCCTCTACCCACAGGCACTAGAGCATCAATAGCCTTAATTCCTGTTTGTAATGGTTCATGCACAGATTTTCTATCCATAATACCTGGTGCTTTTTGCTCAACAAAACGATATTCTTTTGCATCAATCACACCTTTACCATCTATAGGTTCTCCCAAAACATTGATAACACGACCTACAACACTCTCCCCAACAGGAACTTTCATCAACTTACCAAGTCTTTTAACTGAAGTGCCTTCTTTAATATTTTTTCCAGAACCTAAAACAATAACCCCAACACTACCTTCTTCAAGATTTGAGGCCAATCCCTTATCACCAGTATCAAACTCTACCATTTCATAAGACATTACATCTTTAATACCATAAACCTTTGCAACACCATCTGCATAAGCGATAACTTTACCAGTTTGTGCAATATCTACCTGAATATCAAAATTTTCAATTCTTTCTTGAATAATATTACTAATTTCTTCTGAATTAAGTTTTGTCACTTTTTTACTCCTTTTAAGATATTAAATTGCTTTTAAAATATGAGATTTTAAATCATTTAAGAATCTTTCATTTGAAAATGAAATTTCCACATCTAGCCCATCAATTACCAATGCTATCTCATCTTTATGCGTCTCTTGACATATAAGCTCTAAGCCTATGTTTAGCCGTTTTGCAAGACTATCTCTAATCTTTAAAACCTCAACATCACTCATCTTTTCTTTAGCATAGACAACACCTTTATAAAAATTATGCGTTTGACTAATAAATCCTTTTAATTCCTCACATAAATAAGGAATTACCTCTAAACGCTTATTTTCTAAAAGTAAGCTCAAGAGATTAGATACTTTTTTGTCTTTAGATTCTATAAGAGTAAGAAGTAATTGTTGCTTATCTTGGAAAGAGACATAGGGAGAATGCATCAAATCAGAAAATTTATCATTTTTTGTAGCACAAGCAACCTTCTCTAATTCTTTTAATAAACCATCCAAATCCTCAGTCTTCCAAGATTTTAAGATTGCCTTCAAATATCGTTTTGCTATAGTATTTAACATTACACAACCTTCTTCTCTAGAATATTGACATATTCTGTAGTATTTAATTTACTTTGTGCAAATACTTCTTGCAAAACCTCATCTACTACTTCTTTTTCCATTTTTCTCTGCTCAAATTCCATCAATATTTCTAAGTTTTTTCTCATAATCTCAATATCAACACTTGATTGCTCTTCAATTTTTTGAGCAATTAAATAGGCTTCTTTTTTTGCATTTGCCAAAATCTGACTTGCCTGCTCTTTAGCTTCTTCTAATTTTCTTAAAGCTTGTTCTTTATTATTTTTAGCAATTTTTAATTTTTCTTGCACCTCTGATAATCGTTGCGCTATCTTCTCTCTCCTTGCACCAAAAAAAGCTTTTAGTTTTCCTGCCAACAAATACCATAAAATTGCAATAAAAATAATAAAATTGATGCTTCTCTCAACAATATCAGTCTTGCTAATATCCACAGCACTAGCAAAAATCAGAGAAGAAAAAACTACAAAAAAACACAAAATTATTCGCATCATTTTTCCTTAAATTTCTTTTATCTTGCTTTTCAAAGCATTTTGAAATAACGCCTTATTACCAATGAGAGCATTTTTTAGTTCTACTCTCTCAGATTCTAATCCTTTTAGAAAATCTTCAAACTTAGTCTGATTTTCAGCCTTATATCTTGCCATTTTAGCATCATAAACACTCTTTGCCTCAGTTGAAGCATTTTCTATCATATGTTTTGCTTCAGCCCTAGCCCCATCTAAAATCTCGCCTATTTCTTTTGTAATAAGCTCTACTTCATTTGCACTATCTTTAATTTCTTGAACATCTTGATTTATGGATTCATCGCGTTTTTCCATAAAAAGTATCAAAGGTTTAAATAACCAAATATTCAACAAATAAAGTGTTGCCAAAAATACTACAAACACTAAAGCCATAAGATGTAGGCTAATTTCTGTAGACATTTTTACTCCTCATTGTAAAATCTCAAAATTCTAACAAAAAATACCTTAAAATGAAACTTATTTCAAGAAAAAGGCTAGCATTGCTTCCACTTCTTCTTGTTTTTCAAAGGTAATATAAATCTTATTGCTTTGTATTTTTGCCTTAAATGCTTTATCTTGCATAGCCTTCTGCAAGGCTTCAAGCTTGATATTTTTTGGGAGATTGTTAGATTTTTTAATATTTTGAGACATTCTCTCTGTGTCTCTTACACTTAATTTTTGTCCTATAATAGAATCTAGCATCATTTTTTGATTTTTTTCATCCAGCCCTACAAGAACTTTTGCATGACCCTGAGATATTTTCTCATCTACTAAAGCCTTTTGCACCTCTAAAGATAGATTTAGCAAACGCAGTGTATTTGTGATTTGTGCTCTTGATTTTTTTATTTTTTGCGCCAATTCTTCGTGCGTGATAGCATAGTCTTGTAATAATTCTTGATAAGATTTTGCCAAATCAATAGGATTTAAATCCTCTCTTTGGATATTCTCTATCAAAGCAAGTTCGCGAAGTTTTGCTAAATCTATTTCTGCAACTATCGCCTTAATAGTCTTTTGATTTGCCATTTTGCTCGCACGCAATCTGCGCTCACCGGCAATTAAAACATAATCTTTATTCTCATCAAGATATACAATGATGGGTTGTAATAACCCGTGCTCTAGAATAGATTCTGATAATTCTTGCAAACTTTCTTTTTGGAAAGTTTTTCTAGGTTGATAAGGATTTGTCTTGATTAAATCAATATCAATCTCAATAATAGAATCTGTATGCTCACTTAAATTATTTTTATACGCCTTTTCTACATCTCCTAATATAGCGTCAAGCCCTCTGCCTAAACTTTTCTTTTTCATCACGCACCACGCAAAATAGATTGAGCAAGATTTTGATAAGCAATACTACCATTTGATTTCACATCATAAAGCAAAATTGGTTTTCCAAAACTCGGAGATTCTGCAAGCTTAACACTTCTTGGAATAATGATATATGGATTTTCTTTGGCATCTGCATTTTTAAAAAGTTTTGAACCAAAATGCTGTGAGAGATCAGCAAAAACCTGTTTTGAGAGATTGTTTTGTGTAGAATACATTGTAGGCAAGAATCCCTTTATCTTCAAATTTGGATTGATATGCTCTTGCAAAAGTTTTACCGTGCTTAACAACTGTGCTAATCCCTCAAGAGCAAAAAACTCGCATTGTATAGGAATAATCACAGAATCTGCAGCACTTAGAGCATTGATTGTCAAAGGTCCTAATGCAGGAGGAGAATCAATGATAATATAATCATAAAGGTTCTCAATTTCTTGGATTCGCTTTTTTAGCAATAATTCTCTGCCATTAGTTTTTTTGTCATAAAACTCTTTTTCAAGACCCACTAAACCAATATTAGAAGGTGCTAAATACATATGAGGCATCTCAGTTTCTCTAATAATTTGAGAGAGTTTTTTGCTTCCCATTAAAACATGGTAAATGTCAAACTCAATATCACTACGATTAAATCCAAGACTAGTAGTAGCATTGGATTGAGGATCAAAATCTATTAACAAAATATTTTTCTCTGCTAATGCCAAAGAAGCAGCTAGATTAACAGCGGTAGTAGTTTTTCCTACTCCACCTTTTTGATTTGCAACAGCAATAATCTCACCCATTTCCTACTCCATCATCTCAGACTATAAAAAATTTTTCCACTATAACAAATCGACCCATCTTCAAGTAATTTTACATCTTTGAGTGAAATCATCTGTTCTTGGTAGTGAAAGCTAAAATCTGAATTTTTACAAAATTCTAACTTATATTTCCTGAAAACTTGCTTCCATTGTGAAGTATTTTTAATTTTTTTGAAAAAAACTTCCAAAATTTCTTTTTTATGTAGCTCTGCCCCTAAACTTCCAAAACTTGAACTTTTAAAATTAAGCCCTATTCCACAAACTACCTTATCTTGCTTACAAGAAACAATCACCCCTCCTACTTTTTTATCTCTCAAATACAAATCATTTGGCCATTTAAGCCATATTTCAAAACCCTTTTCATTCAAAACTTCCTTAAATAAAAAGCCAAAAAATAAAGATGCACTTTGAAGTTTTAAATCATTGGGTAATTTTTTTTGATGCAAACAAAAAGAAAAATAAAGCCCACTCTCCACTCCCTCCCAAGAATTGCCACGACTCCCAATCCCATTGGTTTGTTTCAAGGCTACTACACATAAATCTTCTTGCAATTTTTCAAGCAAAAAAGTTTGTGTAGATTCTAATGTCTCAAAAAATACAATATCCATTATTCAAGTAGCATTCCTACACTAAGCCTTTTCCCCATCAAATAGACATTAGAAGCGACTTTTTGCTTGCTTGGAGCTTGCAAAGCCCCTATCTTGATACTTCCTCTCTCACAACCTACTTCAATACCATCATTTTGGATATCTAGTATCTCTCCGCTTTTAAAGCTCCCCTCTTTTTTTGCTAAACTCACATCAAAAAGCTTTAAACCACTTTTCAAAAATACACTTGGCCACACACCAAAAGCACGATATTTCAAAATAATCTCTTCTGCATTGACAAAAGCCACTTCTCCTGCATCTTTTTTGATTTTTTTACAATAGCTTGCCTGCGCATTGCTTTGTTTTAATGGCTTGATAGAATCAAGGCGTTTCAATACATCTTTTATAAGATCTGCACCCAAAAATGCTAGTTTCTCACTCAAACTCAAAAGATTTTCTTGCAAAGTATTTTCTATCATACTAAATCCCAAGATATCCCCGCTATCAAGCCCTTCTTCCATCAGCATTGCACTTACTCCAAAGATTCTATCATTATGCAAGAGCATTTCTTGGATAGGGCTTGCTCCACGATACTTTGGTAAAATTGATGCGTGAATATTGATACATTTATATTCCAAAACACTTTTTGGCAAAATCTTGCCATATGCCACCACCAAAATCACATCAGGATTGAGTTTTTTAATCTCTTGCAATATTGCCTTAT
Organism: Helicobacter anseris; assembly: GCF_003364335.1. GTDB lineage: Bacteria > Campylobacterota > Campylobacteria > Campylobacterales > Helicobacteraceae > Helicobacter_H > Helicobacter_H anseris. Next base: position 193,648 of record NZ_NXLX01000001.1, on the reverse strand, counting down.
CAAACTCTATGGGCTGATAGATTGGGATTTTTGAATCATAGTTTTGCAAAAATTCTTTTGTCTCTGGGGCTTTTAGTTCTTGTTTTCTGCCAAAGGGTTTATCTGGCTGACAAAAAAGCCCTATGACTTCAAAATCTTTTATTACCTCTTGCAAAATTACCCTTGCAAAAGCAGGTGTTCCCATAAATAAAATTTTCATTTCAAAGCTTCAAAAACAAGATATTTTAGGGTTTTGAGATTGAGATTGCTCACTGAGGCAATGGGCAAGATAAAAAGAGGTTTTGTATCATCTTCATTTTGCACAAAGATTCCATAATCACTTGAGCTACCAAAAATACTTTTTTTGTCATATTGCACTCCAAGTTTTTCAAAAAAATCTTGTAAAACCCCCTCATCTGATAAGCTATCTACCTTGCTAAGCACAATCCCGTATTTTCTCTCATAAAGATTTTGAGAGAAATTCTGCAATTCTGCCCTTAAGTTTTGATACTGCAAGAAAGGCTCTCTATAATTTGTGCTATCAATGACAAAAAGTAAAAATTTTGTGCGTTCAATATGTCTTAAAAACTCAATCCCAAGTCCCCTACCCTCACTTGCTCCATCAATGATTCCAGGGATATCAGCTATCACAAAAGATTGATATCCTTCCATATCCACTACCCCAAGATTAGGGATTAGTGTAGTAAATTCATAGTTTGCAATTTGTGGTCTTGCATTTGAGAGCGTAGAGATAAGGGTTGATTTTCCAACATTTGGATACCCCACCAATCCCACATCTGCAATAAGTTTTAATTCCAAACGCAAATGCCTCTCTTCCCCTGCTAAACCACTTTGTGCATAGGTGGGGCGTTGATTTACAGAGTTTTTAAATCTCGCATTACCAAATCCCCCCTTGCCACCACTTAGGATTTTTACCTTTTGTGTTTGATTGGTAAAATCATAAATCACTTCATTTGTCTGCGCATCATAAAGAATCGTCCCCGCTGGAATCTTAATGATAAGATCCTCACCTCTTTTTCCTGTGCAATTTTTTGGCATACCAGGTTGTCCATTTTGTGCGCGATAATGCTTTTTACCTCTAAAATTTGATAGCGTATCTGCATTATTATCTATCACAAAATACACATCACCTCCATCACCTCCATCACCTCCATCAGGACCACCATTAAGCACAAATTTCTCACGCCTAAAAGAGACTGCACCAGCACCCCCCTTGCCACTAAAGATAAAAATCTCCACACAATCTACAAACATCTATCCACTCTCAAAAAATCTTAATTGGAATTAAACTTATATTTAAAGCCTACATTACCATTGATAAAATATCTATCCCAAGATATTTTTGCACCCATACCAAAAGTAATTGCCATATTATCTTTAATTCCAATCTCTCCACCACCTATGACAGTCAAATAAGTGCGCACCACATTATCTACTTTATAAGTAAGAATATTATTTGCACTATTTGCAAAATACACTTGAGAATCCCCACTAATTGCAAATACATCTTGCTCAATTCCAGGCATAATATAAAGATATTTTTTATCATCGACATATTTTCGCACCTCAGCAAATGCTGAGAGTGTCATTGCATTAGAATGCTTTGCATTAGCATTGATTCTTACATCAGTGCTACCATTGACTTGAGTATTATACTGATACATATAGTTTAATCCCACCAAAGGTTTGATATAGAGTCCCTTATCCACATTAAGAGGGATTACATATCCATAGCGTGCTGTAAGATTTGTCGTAAAGTTATCAAATTTTAGATTCTGTGAAGTGAGAGAATTTTTGAGATCCAAGCTATTAAAGCCCAAAGTCTCACTCAAAATCACATCAATTTCGTGTGCATCAACATACGCTCTCAAATATGCACCAATCTCAAGATTATGTGAGCTATTATCTGTTTTTACTGTGGAATCATTATTAAAACTATTGAGTGAAGAGAGTGCATAAGCATAAGTCGCATATCCTCCCAAAAGCACACGACCAAGCATTCTGTCATATCCAGCAGAGATACCACCAAGTGCATTATATCCGCCACTATACTTGCCACCAAAACCACCAATAGCCATTGCCCACGCATTATGATCAAAATCAAATCTATCTGTATAACTATAAAGACTATCACTAATATCTGCAAATTTTTTGTTTTCTAAGCTCTTGATTGCTTTTGCAAAACTTGTATTCATTCTATAAGGGTTAGAATTTTGAGCAAGACGCGCACTTGTATTTAAAGTGGAGGTAAAATTCACACGACTAATAAGCTCTAAGCTCTCTTGAGCGACATTTGAAATCGCATCTAAAGAATTATCCAAAGTATTCAAATCTTTTGCCACTTGATTTGCAAGATCCAAATCTCCAGTGTATTGGAATTTTTGTAAATTTAGCAAAATACTTGAGCTTGCAACTCCATCAGTATCTACAATACTTTGCAAAATCGTGCTTGCATTGGCATTAGCACTTTCAATAAGATTGATTCCTGCAAGAGTATTTTTGATAACTTCATTTTGTGTATTTGGGAGTTGATTATACCTATCTTTGATACTTTGGAAAACTGCACTCACTCCATCTTTTTGCAAAGTCTTAGATTTCACTGCACTAAAGCCAATCACCGCACAACCCTCTAGGGTATTAAAATCACAAGTACCACTACCTTGCTCATAAACTTTATTGAAAGTTACAAAATCTGCGTAAGTCTCATTACTTCCATTTGGCCACCCATTGGTAATATCAGAGAGTTTGGAGCTATCACTTTTATCTACAACCACTACGCCTTCATTATTATTAGAATTTCCTATGGTAATTTTTGCATCACTTACACTACCATTTTTATTTGTATCTTTTGCCTCAAGGCAGAATTTAGAATCATTTGCACAAAGTGTTTGATCGTAAATGCCATAATCTTTTGTATCACTCGCAGGTTTATCAGTTCCATCTTTAGTATTTGCACCCTTGCCAAAGTTAATTTCCATTGTGATTTTACTTGCATCAGTAATTTTGCTTCCACCACTTTGAATCTGCCCTGCGACTAGGAAATTGTATTGCTTATTTAACAAAATAGTATTTTTACCACTCAAATCACTCAAATCAATTACAAATTTAGGTAATTTACTGCTGCTGCCACCATTATCTGTAAAATTGATTGTCCCACCTTTGTAGTTGCCATCACTATCTGCAAGTCCTAAGATATAAATCCCTCTTGTATTTTTTGTATAGTCATCATCACCAAGATACATTGTAAAGGTATTATTATTGCTAGTTCCTGCTTTCCAAGTAACATCAGCTTTGGCACTAGAAGTTGTATCCTCATCTTTTTCTGAAATAATAAAAAGTTTGCTATCCCCTCTCAAAGAAAGATTGACATTTTCTAAAGTAAGATAATTATTATTAGCGCCTGAGCCAGCGCTAGTATCTCCATATCCTACGCGAATGATAGAATTCACCCCTCCAGAAGCTCCAAGCTCCCCTCCTGTGATTTTTAAAGAGTGATAAATATATTTTGTAACATCTTTGTAACTTCCGCTATCATCTTTTTCTTGATACTTATAAGAATCTATGGCATTGAGTGTCCCACCACTAAGGATAATTGCACCCGTTGTGTCATTATCAAAGACCAATTGCGTAGCCTTAAGCTTTTCTGTAGCACTAGGAGAAGTACTAGAAGGTGCTTCTTCTGGCTTCATTATATACCATACACCTTGACTATCTTTTGTAAAGTTTGTCCAATATCTCCCATCATAGCAATAATCCGTGCCTACACAATAAAGATTGAGTGTCCCACCATTTTGAATGGTGGTAAGCCCTTTGTTTATCAGACTAGAAGCCCTAATAGTCGTAGCACCACTATCTACTACAAACTCTGCACGAGTTTCATTATCTTTATTTGCTGCCCAAGATTCTCCTTCTTTTAATTTAGTGCTTCCATCTTTATCAATCCCACTATCTCTAGTATCATTAACCTTTTCTTTTTTTGCTTCTGTGATGATAAGCTTTTTGGTATTACTACCACCAGTATTTTTTTTATTTACATTCATCGCGTCATAATCAATATCATTGCCAGTTTTTGTGGTATCTTCTTGTGTAGTCCTTGTATCAATCACCCCACCTGTGGAAGTTAAAACTCCCGCATTGACAAATCCTACTTCATCTACACTACCATTTGTTCCATCTTGTTTTTTTGCAATTTTTGAGAGGTCCAAAGTCCCACTATTACTAATCTTAAGATTCCCAAAGTTATAAGCCACATCTGCTTGTATTGTTGTTTTCCCTCCGCTAATCTCCATAGTCCCAGCAGATTCTTCTTCTGTGGTAGTTAAAGTTGCATTTTTTGGGATATTATTTACATCAGAAATCTTGCTACAATCTGTATCCCCCACCTTGCAAGTAGTCTTAGTCGTCGCATAATCTGTAAGAATGATTTTTTTTCTACTAGCATCTAGGATATTAGTATTTACCCCATCACCTTTGAAAGTGATGGTGCCTTGATTGTGAAAATCTAAAATTGTATTTTTATTAGCACCGGAGCTACTGCTATCAGTATAAGTTCTAGAAGTTCCTTTAATTTGCGTTAAATCAAGTTTTGCACCACTTTGCACTGTAATGCCTACATAATTATCCATCGACACTGTATCAGAATCAAAAATCAAGCTTGTGTTTTTGTCATTTACCGTGCCACTACTTGCACTAGCACCGATGGTGATAGCTGTGAGCTTATCTTTTGCTCCTGTGAGAATCAAATCTTTTGCACCACCACTTGGAATACCACTATTATTTACCTTGATAGTGAGTTGTGAGCCAAAAAGCTCTTGATTGCTCTCGCTACTGCTTGCATCACTTGGTGCTATACCTGTGATATTGATTTTTTGAGAAGCTATCTCAAAAGCTTTAGCAGTAGTTGTATCTGTGCTATCAAAATATAAGGTGCTTTTATTAGTTTGATTGCTAGAGAGCTTATCTTTGGTATCAGTCTTTGCTTTAATATCAATGGTGCCTACACTTCCACTATCAGAGATGATTAAACCACTATCTTTAAAAGTTAGTGTTGCATTTTCCAAAGTAATCGTGCCTTCATTTTTTAAATCAATATGAAAATTGATATTGTTTTTTTCCTCACTTGGTGTCCCCGCTGTTGTATTTGCTGTGGTATTGCTAATTTTGATATTTCCTTTATTTAGCACACTTTGATCTGTAGCAAACACATCTTTGGAGGTATTTGTATCATATTTCACAATCCCTTTATTAAAATTCACAGTGCTTGTGTTATTACCACTAGAAGTAAGATCTAGTGTCGCACTACTATCAATAGTATAAGTCGCTCCATTATACTCACTACTAAAATTCAAAGTCGCATTTTTGCTACCACTACCAGCACTATCTGCTTGGTCAATTGCATTGGCATCTACTTTTATCGTGCCTTTAAGATAGACATCTTTAAATCCCCCTGTGATGTTATTAGCTCCACTAGCACTACTATTTGCAGCTATCCCACCGACATGGAGGTTTGAACCAGAAAAGATATTTGCACCATTGAGTGTGAAGCTTGTATAGGAGTTTGGACCACTTTGGATAGCAAAGTAGGTATCATTCTTACCTTTTTCAGTGATGGTATCAGCACCTACTGAGATATAGTTAAAATTCTCTAACAAAAGATTATCATTATTTCCAGGAGCAATAAATACCGCAGTAGCTACTAAATTGCTCATACTACCACTTGCTTGCTTTTTTTCTTTTAAAGAGAGGGTGCTACCACTATCTTTTGACCAGAAGTAATCTGTCTCTGATTTAAGCTCATCTATACTAGTTTCTTTTTTTCCATCTTTATCATAGGTATATTTAAATTCTACAGGATATCCTTTTGTTGTTTCTCCCTCTTTTGGTGGAGTAAGATCCAAAGTGATATCAGAACCCCATACTACCCCTCCAACCAAAACCGAGCTTAAAGCAAATGAGATAAAACTACCTTTCATTGTGATAATCCTTGTAAAAAATGTATAAAATTTTAATTATAAGATACTTTTGTTTATGATTTGTTAAAATTAGCTAAAAAGTTTAAGGATTTTTTAATGGAAAAACTATCAAAAGAGAGAAATTTTAGTTTATGGTGTGATTTTATTGAGAGAGGTTTTTTGCAAAAAGAATTTGGAGAGCTTTTGCAAAAGCAAGCTTTTTGTGGTGCTACGAGCAACCCTGCAATCTTTGCCAATGCACTCAAAAACCCTATCTACCAAGAAGCTATCCAAAAGCAAAAAGGAAGCAAGGCAAAAGTCATTTATGAGAATCTTGCTATAGAGGATATTAAAAATGCGGGTAATCAAATGCTTAGCCTATGGGAAAAAAACAAAGATGATGGATATATCAGTCTTGAAATTGATCCTTTTTTAGGTGATAGAGTTGGTGAGAGTATCGATGAGGGAAAAAGACTTTTTAAAGCTATCAATCTTCCTAATGTAATGATAAAAGTCCCTGCAACAGAAGCAGGATTTGAGATTATGGAAGCTTTGATGCAAGAAAATATTCCCATCAATGCGACTTTAGTTTTCTTAAAATCTCAAGCGAGGGCTTGCCTTGAAGCTTTTGAGAGAGGAAGAAAAGGGGGAGATACTAGAGGGGTGATTAGTGTTTTTGTTTCAAGATTTGATAGGGCAATAGATGATAAAGTGGATTCCTCACTCAAAGCAAAGCTTGGAATCTTAAATGCTCAAGACTGCTATCTTGATATAGAATCTTCTAACAATCCTTATACACGCACCCTTTTTGCTTCTACTGGAGTAAAGGGAGAGGAATTGCCAAAAGATTATTATATCAATGCACTTTTACATCCTCATAGTATCAATACTGCCCCACTTGAAACCATCAATGCCTATCTTGCAAATCCTCAAAAAACTACAATCCCTTTTATGCCACAAGAAAATATTCAAACAATGTTAGAATCTTATAAAAAAGCAGGTATTGATATCAAAGAGCTTGGGGAAAAACTCTTGCAAGAAGGATTAAGTGCATTTGAAGAGGCTTTTGAAGCTTTGCTTAAAAGTTTTTAGTCTTGATGTAAGAAAGCAAGGCTTCTTTGCTATTGGGAAGTTTTGCTTCTATGACAAGAGTTAAAAGCTCTTGTAAAATCTCTCCTCTTTTTTTACCCTCAAATTCCAAAAGCTCTGTGCCACTTAGTGCTAAATCTTTGAGATGATAAACTTCATTATTTTGAAAAATAGTAGATAAAATCTGTAATTTTTGCTCATCTTGGGATAAAAAAATCTCAATCCATTCTTTGGGATATAAAGAGAGCATTTTTTTGATTGCTATTTTGTCTTTGAAATCTCTTTGCAATTGCCATTGCATAAATGCTTGAATTTGCTTGTTTTGTTTATTGGAAAATCTAAGGGCAGTAAGATTTTTTGGGGTTTTTAAAAGCAGGGCATTTTTTAGCAAAAAATCTTGTGGCAGAGAAGGTGGAAGTGTTATTTTTTCTTTGAAAATAAATGTGAAAATTTCCTCAAACTCCAAAAATCGCTTCATAAAAAATTTTGCATTGATGATTTTTTCCCACTCGCTTGTAATGCGCTCTTTGGAAATAAAATCTAAAAGCTTGAGATTCTCAAACATTGCTTGTTTGGTGTGCATTTCTATCTCAAGATCAAATCTCATAGCAAAACCTACTGCACGCAATATACGCAATGCATCTTCACAAAATCTCTCCTTAGCATTCCCAATAGCTTTAAGGATTTTGGCTTGTAAATCTTGTTGTCCTTGATGATAATCTATCAGTCCTTTTTTTGGGTGGTAGGCAATGGCATTAAAAGTAAAATCTCTTCTTTTGGTATCTTCTAGAAGGCTTGATGCAAAAGTAATGCTTTTTGGTTTTCTAAAATCCCTATACACTCCTTCTTTTCTAAAGGTAGTAATTTCAAAAGTTTGAGAATCTAACACCAATGCAATAGTGCCAAACTCTCTACCCATTTCAACAAATCTCAAACCTTGATTTTTAAAAATCTCTTGCATTTGGCTAGGGGTAGCTTGAGTAGTAAAATCATAATCTTTTGGAGTGATACCGAGCAATAAATCTCGCACACACCCACCGATTAAATACACTTCAAAATCTTTTAATAATTCAAAAACTCTCAGCACATTTTGTGGAAGCACAAACATCAACCCTAACCCCTTTTTTGGGTATTATAACAAAAACACTTTTTAAGGTAGATGGTATGGAAAAATGCTTGGTAATTTTTAGCGGGGGACAAGATAGCACAACGACTGCTAGATGGGCACAAGAAAAATTTCAAAGTGTTGTCTTGCTTGGATTTGATTATGGGCAAAAACACAAAATCGAATTAACTCAAGCACAACTCATCGCACAAAAACTCCATCTACCTTTTCATATCATAAAACTTGATTTTTTAGATCAAATCTGCCAATCTGCACTATTTTTCAATAGCACCCAAAATGTCAATGATACACATCTAAATAATAATGCTCTGCCTGCTTCATTTGTGCCAAATCGCAATGCAATTTTTATTACCCTTGCGCATAGTTTTGCACAAAAAATTGGTGCTAATCACCTTGCACTAGGAGTTTCAGAACAAGATTATAGTGGATATCCTGATTGTAGAAAGGTCTTTATTGATAGCATAGAAAAAACCCTCAATCTTAGCTCACAAACCCATATCACTATCCATACTCCACTTATTGCTATGTCTAAGGCTAAAGAATTTGCACTCGCAAAAGAGCTTGGGATTTTAGAAATCATCTTAGAAGATACACATACTTGCTATGAGGGCATAAGAGAAAAAAAACATCCTTGGGGTTATGGCTGTGGAATCTGCAATGCTTGCATTTTGCGTAAAAATGCTTATGAAAGTTTTTTATTACAAAATGCTTAAGGTATAATTAGCAAAAATTTGAAAAATAGGGATTTTATGCAAATCAACTTTGAAAATCTTTTGATGTTAGCACCACTTGCTGGATATACAGATCTTCCATTTAGAAGCGTAGTTAAGCAATTTGGTGCAGATATAACAGTAAGTGAGATGATAAGCTCACACGCTTTAGTTTATTCTAATGATAAAACTTTGAAAATGGTAGAAAAATCCCCACAAGAAAACCCCTATTCTGTGCAAATTTCTGGCTCAAAAGTCGAGATAGTCAAAAAAGCCGTGGAATGTCTTAATCAAATTGATGGAATTGATATTATTGATTTTAATTGCGGTTGCCCTGCCCCAAAAGTTGCAAATCATGGCAATGGAAGTGGCTTGCTCAAAGACTTACCCTTGCTTGTAAAATTACTTCAAACTATCAAAGAGACAAGCAATAAACAATATAGTAGCGTAAAAGTGCGATTAGGATTTGATAAAAAAATACCTCAAGAAATTGCAAACGCACTCAAAGACGCACCTATTGATTTTGTCGTAGTTCATGGTCGCACACGATCTGATGGATACAAAAAAGAAAAAATTGATTATGAAAGTATTGCACAGATAAAAAAAATCCTAGATGTTCCTGTTATTGCTAATGGAGAGATTACAAGCTATGAGATTGCAAATGATGTGCTCAAACAAACAGGAGCAGATGGCTTGATGATTGGTAGAGCTGCTATTAGCTCTCCTTGGATTTTTTGGCAAATCAAAAATCAAACTTCAGAGATTCCACATATCATCAAAAAAGAATTAGTTTTAAAGCATTTTGATGCGATGATTGATTTTTATGGGCAAAGAGGGGTGATTATGTTTAGAAAAAATTTACACGCTTATGCCAAAGGACATAAAGAGGCTAGTGAATATCGCAATAAAGTCAATGGTATTTCTGATGCACATATTATGCGAGAGAGCATTGAGAATTTTTTTGAAAATAATATGCTTGTGCAAGAAGATTTACCTCAGCTTGTAACTCTCAATAAGAAAAGTGTTTAAGTGAAAAAAGTTTTATTTTTTTGGCTTTATCTTGGGTTTTTATATGGTATTGAAAACAATGCTTTTGTAGGTTTTGGAAGCAGTTTTGGAAACACAATCCATACAGATTTCTCTCAAGTTATTACAAAAGATAATAATACTTGTGAGGGAAGCGTGTGCATAGGAGGCAAATCCTCTGCAACCTACAAAGGACATATTAGCCCAACTTTTAGATTTATACTTGGTAATGAAGCGATTTTTGATAAATTACATATCTCTGGACTTAGAATCTATGGAGGCATAGAAGTAGCACAAGCATCTTTAGGAAATATACAAGGAGAGGTGCAAACACAAACTCCTAGAGATGTAAGTTTTGATACAATTGTAGGTGAAAAAAGTGATGGTTCTCCTGACATTCAAAAAGTAGCTATGCTTAGCCCAAAAGCACAGCAGGATTTTTTGCTTAGTAATGCAATATCCACCACACTAAGCCTAAATCTTGATTTTTTCCTCAATTTCCCCATTGATTATTTTTTTCAAAAAAAATGGAAAAAATTTCCATTTATGAAAATAGGAATTTTTGCAGGATTTGGCGCAGAATTTAATCTTTTAAAAAGTAATTATTGGATCAATCAATCCCTTTATGATAATCAAGAAAGCGCATTTTATGCTTCAGGTAGTGGGGTATTTTTTAATCTTGGGGGGCATTTTTATCTCACAAGACATGATAGATTGGAGTTTGGGGTAAAAATCCCTTATTATAATCTCAAGCAGGACTCTTGGAAAGCTGTAAATGCAACAGCAAATATTTGGGCAGAGCAAACACTAAAACAATCTTTTGAGATTAAAAAAGATATAGAGTTGCGTATTGCTTATGTATTTTATTTTTGATTTTCAAGAATGAGTTTTTTATCTTTAAGTCGATAAACAAAATTACAACGATATGCTAATTCTTCATCATGTGTTGCCAAAACAAGTGCACTTTTATTTTGTTTGATATATTCAAACATCATATCCATCACACTTTTTGCAGTCTGACAATCAAGATTTCCTGTAGGTTCATCTGCAAAAATAATCTTTGGTTTTTTGCACAAAACTCTTGCTATAGACACCCTTTGTTGTTGTCCTCCACTTAAACTCCCTACATTTTGATGCAGGATTTTTTCAATTTGTAGAGATTTTAAAATCTTTGTATCCAACTGCACTCCTGTAAGCAGAGTGGCTAGATTGAGATTTTCTTGAGCACTAAAACCTCTAAAAAGATAATGTGCTTGGAAAATAATGCCTAAATCATAACGCCTTAAGCGCAAAAGCTCTTGCTTGCTATGAGTATAGATATTTTCTAATCCACATAAATCTATACTGCCTTTTTGAGGAGGCAACATCGTGGAGAGATGATTGAGAATACTTGATTTTCCACTACCACTAACCCCTAAAATTGCCATAGATTCTGAAGCATTTAATCCAAAATTCAAGTCCTCATAAAGTAGATGCTCAAAACTATGTGTTAGATTTTTTACTCTTAAAATCATCTATTTTCCTAAAAACAAACTTGGGGTAATTATCATTGAATCTGAAAAATTTGCACTATGCAAAATCAAAGCTTTTGAGATTCTAGCATAATACTTCAATAAAATTTGTTGAAAAAATGGCTCAATACTGGGATAAAACCACGCATTATTGCTGATAACTACAACATATTGTGGCTTATCTTGATAAAGAATTTTTGAAGTTCCTTCATAGCAAATTGCGTTTCTAAAAATTTTATTATCAATCACAAAATTTCTTGGCTCTTTTGCAAAATCAAAAGATTGTTCTGTGCCAAAAAAAAGTTTTGAAAGAGGTTTTGCCAAAAAATTGGGCAATGGAATCTTCTCTCCAAATGGAGCCAAAACAACCTTATCAATCATTTCTATATTTCCTTCATTAAAAATATAAGTAGAATTAAAAATTCTATCCCTATCTCCACGCAAGGCTCCTGTAACAATTGCAATATTTTGACTTAATTCTTTCAGGCTTGCTAATATTTGTGGATAGTGATTTAAAACTATTGGAAAGGCTGTTTCTGGCAAAACAACCATTGCTTTTTTATTTTTAATAGCATCTTGAATATATTGCAAATTCTTTTGAACAATCTGATACAAATTTTCACTATCCCATCGTATATCTTGAGGCACAGCAGTCTGAGCTAGCTCTATATCTAAAGGGGCTTTGTAAGTTTTGAAAAATTCTGTTTGCAGTGTCGCGAGTGTTAAAAAAAGTAAAGCAAAGATTCTTATTTTTCCCTTTTGAAGTAAAAAAAATACCCCAAGCAATACGCAACAAAAACTTATCTTATCTACTCCAAAAATACTATAAGCAAAAAAAGATTCCACAAAGAGCCAATCAAAATAAAAAGGATGAATATATCCTAAAAATAAAAGTGCAAGGATTCTAAAAAAAATATTTTCAAACCAAAGCAAAAATGTAAAAATTAACCCATAAATACTAGCAACAAGAAAAATAATCAATGGTATTAAAATAGGCATTGGAGAGAATCTAAAACTTAAAGCAATCCAATAAAACAAAAGCACTCCTACATAAAATCCAAAGTAAAAACGCATTTTTTTATCTATCTTGATAAATGCAATCAAAGCACAGAGAGCAAATAAAGTATTCAAAGCAATATAAAGTCTTTCATATCCAAGAGACAAAAAAAGTGTTCCACTTAAAATGGGTAAAGAAAAAATTAGTGCAAAAAGAAAAGTTTGCAGTTGCTTTTGTAGAAAATGTAAGTGAGTTTGTTGCATTTTTATCCCATAAAATCTCAAATATTTTTGGTAGAATAGCATAATTCTATTTTAGTTTTATTTAAGCTTTAGAGAGATTGGGGATTTATTATGGGGTATATTGATATTTTTATTTTAGTGCTTGTTGTTGTTTTGGGTGCTAGAGGATTTTTGAATGGTTTAATGCACGAAGTATCAACACTTATTGGAGTTGTAGCTGGGATATTTTTTGCTTCTAGGCTTTCTGGGGAAATGGCTGTTTTTTTTAATCAGTATATCTACAATATCAATAGCCCTTCTGTTTCTCTTATACTTGGCTTTATTATCGTTCTTGCATTTTTTTGGGTCGGTTTTATGATGCTAGGTTTTATACTCTCAAAGTTTGTAAAATTTGCAGGACTTGGATTGCTTGATAGATTTTTGGGTTTTGCTTTTTCTTGTATCAAAAGCTTCTGTATTCTTGCTTTTATCATATATGGTCTCACTCAAATCAACTTTATCAAAGAGATTGACTTTGTAAAAAAATTACCTCAAGAAAGCAAAGTCTATGCTACAATGCTTGAGACAGCAAGCACGATTGTGCATTTTGATAGTATTGCAGAAGTTGAAGAAAAAATGCAAAAAATTGGTAAGGGAGTTCAAAAATCTGTTGAGCAAATTCAAGAGAAGATTCAATCCCCATTACACTAGAAAATAGAGGAAAATACAATGTTTGAAAATCAATATATCCAGCAACGCCTCCACAAAGTCCAACTCCTAAAAGAACAAAATCAAAACCCTTATTGCAACGAAGCAAAAAAAACTATCAGTAATTTAGATTTTTTAAAGAAATTTGATTATTTAAAAAATCAAGAAGAAAAAAAAGAAATCTCTCAAAACTTTTATGTTACAGGAAGAGTAAAGCTTCTTAGAATGATGGGAAAGGCTTGTTTTATCAATATAGAAGATGAAAGCGCAAGCTTACAAATTTATGTTTCTCAAAATGACCTACAAGAACAATTTGAGATTCTCAAAAAAACTTTAGAGGTTGGTGATTTTATCAATGTTTATGGTTTTCCATTTGTAACTAAAACAGGTGAGCTTAGCCTTCATGCAACCGCTTATAAGCTCTTAACAAAATCCATTGTTCCATTGCCTGAAAAATTTCACGGACTTACAGATATAGAATTGCGTTATAGACAAAGATATGTTGATTTGATTATGAATAAAGAAGTGAAAGAAACTTTCAAATTACGAAGTCAAATTGTTTCTAAAATTCGTAGATTCTTTGAAGATAAGGGATTTTTAGAAGTAGAAACTCCAATGCTCCATCCAATACCTGGAGGTGCAAATGCAAGACCTTTTATCACACATCACAACGCACTTGATGCTGATAGATATCTTAGGATTGCGCCAGAACTCTATCTTAAACGGCTGATTGTAGGTGGCTTTGAGGCAGTTTTTGAAATGAACAGAAACTTTAGAAATGAAGGAATGGATCATTCTCATAATCCAGAATTTACAATGATAGAGTTTTATTGGGCTTACAAAACCTATGAGGATTTAATTGCTCTTACTAAAGAATTTTTTATCTATCTATTAGATTCCTTAAATCTACCCCATAAATTACCACATAATGGTGATATTATTGATTTTGATTGCTTTGAGGTTATAAGCTATAAAGATGCTTTAGAAAAAATTGGAGGTATATCAAGAGATATTATCGAGGATGAAAATAAACTCAAAGAGTTTTTACAAGAAAATCATATTGTCATTCAGCCACAAATGGGTTATGGCAAATTACTTGGAGAGGCATTTGATGCTTTTGTAGAATCTAAACTCATCAATCCAACTTTTATCACTCAATATCCTATTGACATCAGCCCTCTTGCAAGACGCAATGATAAAGATATGCAAATAGCAGATAGATTTGAGCTCTTTATTGGTGGTAAAGAAATTTCTAATGGATTTAGCGAACTTAATGATCCTATTGATCAACTAGAAAGATTTAAACAGCAAGTAAAAGAAAAAGATGCGGGAGATGAAGAAGCTCAATATATGGATGAAGATTATGTATGGGCTTTAGGATATGGTATGCCCCCTACTGCTGGTCAAGGCATAGGGATTGATCGTTTGGTAATGCTACTTACTGATGCAAAAACCATCAAAGATGTAATCTTATTTCCTGCGATGAAAGTCTTAAAATCCAATGAAGAAGATTCACTAATCCAATAAAAGAAAGGTAAAAACATGCAATATTATTTAGAACAATCAGACAAAGAAGTTTTTTCAAGCATTCAAAAGGAATTTAAAAGACAAAATGAACATCTTGAAATGATTGCTAGTGAAAATTATACTTTTCCTAGTGTTATGGAAGCTGTAGGAAGCATACTAACAAATAAATACGCCGAGGGTTATCCATCAAAGCGATATTATAGTGGATGTGAGTTTGTAGATGAGATTGAAAATATCGCGATTGAGCGTGCTAAAAAACTCTTTGGTTGCAATTTTGCAAATGTTCAACCCCATGCAGGTTCTCAAGCAAATACCGCTGTATATTCTGCACTTCTCAAGCCCTATGACAAAATTCTAGGTATGGATTTAAGCCATGGAGGACACCTCACTCATGGCGCAAAAGTAAGTATCACAGGGCAAATGTATCAAAGCTTTTTTTATGGCGTTGAATTAGATGGAAGAATTGATTACAATAAACTCGAAGAACAAGCAAAACTCATAAAACCTCAACTAATTGTATGTGGCTTTTCTGCCTATACTAGAGAACTAGATTTTAAAAGATTTAGAGAGATAGCTGATAGTGTTGGTGCAATTTTAATGGGAGATATTGCACATGTTGCTGGACTTGTGGTAGCTGGAGAATACCCCAACCCCTTCCCACATTGCCATGTAGTAACTACAACAACACACAAAACTCTTAGAGGTCCTAGAGGTGGTATTATTTTATGCAATGATGAGGAAATTGCACAAAAAATCAACAAAGCTGTTTTTCCAGGTAGCCAAGGTGGCCCATTGATGCATATTATTGCAGGAAAGGCCGTTGGATTTGGTGAAAATCTCAAACCAGAATGGAAAGTCTATGCAAAACAAGTAAAAAGCAATATAAAAGCAATGGCAGAGGTGCTTATCAATAGGGGTTATGATCTTGTAAGCAATGGAACAGATAATCATTTAATTTTGATGAGTTTCCTTAATAAAGATTTTAGTGGAAAAGACGCAGATTGCGCACTTTGTAATGCAGGAATCACTGTCAATAAAAACACAGTTCCTGGAGAAACTAGAAGTCCATTTGTCACTAGTGGAATTAGAATAGGCTCTCCTGCACTAACAGCAAGAGGCATGAAAGAAGAAGAATTTATTTGGATTGCAAATAAAATTGCAGATATATTAGATGATATTCACAACACTAATCTACAAAAAGCCATAGAAAAAGAAATCATAGAATTAGGAGGTAGATTCCCAGTTTATAATAAGCCAATTTTTTGATAAGAATACGATAATATTTTAAGAATAAAATTAAGGAGAAAAAATGGAAGAAAAAGACTTTAATGAACTTTTATTTGAGGAAAAGAAAAATCCAAAAAATATCAAAAATATTATTTTAGGTGCAATAGGCGTTGTTGTTGTCTTGATTATTATCTTGCTTGTATGGTCATTTACAAGAAGTTCTCACGATGTAGTAGAGCATTCAGAAACAATACAACCTGAGCAAATCTTAGATAATACCAAAACCCCAGAAGCAATAGAAGATGAACGTTTTGATCAAATTATGCAAAATCTAAAAAATAATGATCAAAATACCTTAGCATCAGACACTCCATCCAATCAAGAAATTCCTGCTATGCATGAGGATAATCACCAAAATCTAAGCCAAGAGGAAGCACTTTCATCTGCTCCACAAGAAATAGTGCCAAATGATCAATTCCATACAGCATTAGATCTAAAAAATGAAGCAAAAGAAAAAGAATTAACCCCTCAGCTACAAATGACAGCACCTCAAGAAGAGATACCTGCATTTAAAGAAGAAAAAGAACCTGTAGCTCAACAAAAAAACATAGAACAAAAACAAGCTAAAAAACAAGTAAAAAAAGCTAAGGCAAATACAAATTCGCGTATCGCAACAAAAGGCTCTTATTTACAAGTTGGTGTATTTAGCAAAAAACCAAGCAAAGAGTTGCTAACAATGCTCAAAAAACATTCTTACAGAACTCAAGAGATTACCATCAATGGACAAAAACTAACAAAATATCTTGTAGGTCCGTTTAAATCTCGTTCTGAAGCAAGTAAATATAAAGAAGCAAATCCAGAATTAGATTTCTCTGTATATTTTGAGGTTAAATAAGTCTCTCTAAGAGATGATAAGTCGTCAGAGATATTGCAAAAACATAAATGCAAGATAACACTCTTTTATGCAAAGAGAGTGTTATCTTCTGTACAAGAAAAATTCCAATACTTACTCCAATCATTGCACTTACACCTACAAATAACCCTACATATAAAATATTAAAATCAATAATTTGATGTTGGAATAAGGACAAAGCCCCTGAAATAGAAGAACAAATAATAAAAAATAATGATAATACGCTAATTTTTTTAGTATCAAAACCTAAAAAATGCATAAGAATTGGCATCATCAATAAACCACCACCAACCCCCAAAGAAACAGAAAAAATCCCTGTAATCATTCCTGTAAATATTAAAACAGAAACATAGTATGTTTTTGTTGTTTTGATAGTTTTCTGCTCTGTATTACCATTCTTTTTATTCAAAAAATTATAAAAAGATAGGCACATTAAAAGCAAAAAAATAAAAGTAAGTTTTGTTTCACTTAAAATTTGCAATACCTTACCACTAAAGCTAGCACCTATAACACCTCCTATTCCAAGCAACACACCATCTTTTAAAGAAAGTAGTCGTTTTTTATAATTGATTATAGAACCAAATAAAGAGGCAAAAATCATTTGCAAAACAGAAATACCCACTGCTTGATGCACACTAAAACCTAAACTCAACATCATAGGAACAATAATAGTCCCTCCACCTAACCCAAACATTCCAGAAGCAATACCAGAAATTATCCCTACAACAATGTATAAACCTTCCATTATAAAAACCTTATATATAACTCTAAACTATTGTAATTATTCTTTTTCAATAGGGAGTATATTTTTGATACAATTAAGTAAAAAAGAGGGAATATGCAAAAAAACATCACAAAACTAGGGATATTCTTAAGGCCTCAAACATCTCTAGAAACTTTTTTAGCAATTTGCAATATCCTTCAAAAAGCCAATATTGAAGTAATCTTAGAATCATCTAGTGCAAATGATATTAGTTTTACTCCATCTTATCCACTTGATCAGCTTATACAAAAAGTTGATGCAATTGCCTCTATTGGGGGAGATGGGACATTGCTCTCCTTAATTAGAAAAGTTTATGGTAGCCACATTCCTGTATTTGGTATCAATACAGGAAAACTAGGATTTTTAACTGCTATAAATCCTTTTGAATTGCAAGATTTTCTAAAACTTTTGACTACTGGCAACTATCTAATTGAAGAGCATATGATGCTTGAGGCTCAAATAAACAATCAAAATTTTTTTGCAATCAATGAATTTCTAATTTCTAAAAACAATCTTACTAGTGGAATACTTAATATTCAAGCCTACATTGATGGCGAAATCTTCAATACATACAAAGGCGATTCTCTCATCATTGCAACCCCTACTGGATCAACTGCATATAATATTAGTGCTGGTGGCTCCATCGTATATCCTTTATGCAAGAATATTTTACTTACACCTGTTGCTGCACATACGCTCACCCAAAGACCTATGGTATTAGATCACACACTTACTTTAAATTTTAAAGTAAGCACTCAAAGTATTGTCATTATTGATGGACAAGAAACTATTGTAACTAATCCTAATGATATTATCACGATAAAAAGTGCGCAAAAACCAGCTCTTTTAATTCAGCAAAAGCAAAGAAATTATTTTAAAGTTTTAAAAGAAAAATTCCAATGGGGACAAAATGATTGAATCAATCCATATAAAAAATGCCATCGTATTTGAGAATCTAAATCTTGAATTTCATAAGGGACTTAATGTATTTAGCGGTGCTAGTGGTAGTGGTAAATCTGTATTTATGGAATCCTTGCTCGGGCTATTTGGACTTAGAGATTCTAATGCTACACAAATACAAGGAATTCTAACACAATGCCCTATCAATCTGGAAGATTATGGTATTGACAATGAAAATGAGATATTCATCAATATTATAAAAAAAGATAAAACAAGATATTTCATCAACAACTCTCTTATTGCAAAAAAAAATCTCCAAGAGATACTCTCAAATCACATCAAACACATTTCTCTTAAAAATTCCACAGAGCTACAAAGCTCTAATCTCTTGAGGGTTTTTGATACTCTTATTACAAGCAAAGAGCAAGACTATCACTCTTTGCTCTTGCAAATGCAAATCAAATTTGATGAACTTCAAACAATCAAACAATCCTACAATCAGCTACTTAAAGAAGAAAAAAATATCCAAGAATTAAGAGAATTTGCAACCTTTGAGATCAATAAGATTCAATCTTTAAATCCAAAAGTAGGCGAATATGAAGAATTGATGCAATTAAAAAAGAATTTTTCAAAAAAGGAAAAAATACAAGAACTTATTACTCAATCATTAGATATTTTACAAAATATTCACATCATACAAAACACTCTACAAATCCTAGAAAAGACACATCCTACTTTTGATGAAAGCATTCTTGAGATCAAAGATATTCTTCACAATGAGGATACAAAACTTCAAGAATTAGACACTCTAAATCCTGAAGAAATTCTTGATAGAATCTCCAAACTTGCAGACTTAAACCACCGATATGGCAGTATTGAAGAAGCCCTTATACGATTGCAATTTCAACAAGAAAAATTAAAAGAATATGACAACATTAGTTTTAATAAAGAAAAACTCTTGGATAATCAAAAACAAATTGAGAAGGAATGCATTTTATTAGCCAAAGAAATTTCCCATTACCGCATAAAATATATCAAAGACTTTACAAATGGGTTAGAAGAACTCTGCAAACTCTTAAAATTAAAAGATATACAAGTTTTATTAAAAGAAAATAGTCTCAGTCACACCGGTTCTCAAGAAATTTCAATACTACTAAAAAATACACAAATACAAAATCTCAGTATGGGAGAATACAATAGACTGCGCCTTGCTGTAATGTGTCTTGAAGCAAATTTTTCAGATAAGACGGGAATTTTAATTTTAGATGAAATTGATGCAAATTTAAGTGGGGAGGAAAGCGATGGAGTAGCAAAAGTATTAAAACAGCTTGCTACAAGCTATCAAATCTTTGCTATATCACACCAACCACATATCCCAGCATTAGCAGATCACCACTATCTTGTAACCAAAAAAGACAATAAAAGCTTTATCCAATCTTTAGACACAGAAGGAAAAATTCAAGAAATCGCAAGAATGATAAGTGGTTCTAATATCACTAAAGAAGCAATAGAATTTGCAAAAAAAAGATTAAATTTATGAATCTTTGTTTATTGAAAAATATTGCTAAACTTTTTAAAGAATATACACATATCAATTCTCTAAAACGCATTCAAGAAAATCTTTTTAGATTGCAACTCGATCAAGAAATTTTTTATCTTGATATGCAAAAATCTCAAAGCAATATTTTTATCTCAACAGAGATATATACCGGAAAAACCTACCAAGCACCTTTTGATATTTTATTGCAAAAACTTACAAAAAAAGCTAGGCTTCTTGATTGTTTTTGTGATGGAAATAATAGAATCTTGATTTTACACTGTCGCCAACATCATCTATATAAAGATTTTGAGTTTTTTATACATTTTGAATTTACAGGCAAACACACAAATGTAATCTTAGTAAATCATGAAAATATAATTCTTGAGGCATTGCGACATTTAAATAGCGATAAGACTTCAAGAGAAATTAAAGTAAATCAACCACTTATTCCACTCTTTCAAAAAAATACCTCAGAAAAAATAATATTTTACTCTAAAGAACAAATATTTTATTTTCTCCAAGAAAATTATCATAAAATAAATACTCAAAAATTACTTCAATATAAGCAAAAAGTCCTCTCTAAGCTTGATAAGAAGATATATACATATCAATGCCTTCTTAAGGAATTACCTCAAGTAGCAGGGCTTGAAAATCAAGCAAAGAAACTTCGCGATGAAGCAAATCTATTGTTATCAAACCTGCATCTCATTAAACCTTTTGACAAATACATAATACTAAAAGATTTCAATGACCAGCAAATACAAATTGAGATTCCAAAACCCTATCACTTGCCACAAGATTGCATCAATCATATGTTTACACAAAGCAAAAAGCTTTCTAAAAAAGCTAAAAATATCCATCTCGAAGAGCAAAACTTAAAAAATAAAATACATTTTTTGCAACAAGAAATACGCTTTATTCAAAAAACAAATTCTCTGGATAATATCTCTATCTTAGAACCACAAAAAAGAATAAAAGAAAAAAATATAAAGTTTGAAAGCTTTTTTATTGAAAATTACAAAATATCAATTGGAAAAAATCAAAATGAAAATCAAGCCCTACTAGAAATGGCAAAAGCAAATGATATTTGGTTACATATCAAAAATATTCCCTCATCTCACATGATTATTCATTGCGGAAAAACAAGACCTCCTCAATACATTATTCAAAAAGCTGGAGAAATACTCGTGGAATTAAATGAAATTTTAAGAGGCAATTTTGAAGTCGATTATACATTAAGGAAATTTGTAAAGATTAAAGAGAATGCTCATGTGTCTTATGCAAAATACCAAACATTAGTTTATAAAAAAGAAGGTTAGATGGCTATTTCACCTATTGGCAACATCACTTATATCAATCAAAATACCCAAGCAAATGTTCAAAATATCCAAAATAGAATCGATACCACTCCAATCAATATTCAAGAATTTGAAGATAAAATTAATGATATACAAGAAACTAGAGCAACAGAAGAAACACACACTATTGATAAAGATTCTCAAGGAAATGGGCAAACACCTCAACAACAACATCAAGAAACAAAAAAACAAGAAGATGAAGCATTAGATGAAGTGATATCAACACATCTTCTTGATATTAAAGCATAGAAGCAAACTCTGCAAAAAGCTTTCTAGCTTCCTTTGGTCCAGGACTAGATTCTGGGTGATGTTGAACAGAAAATATTGGGGCATCTTTATATCTTATCCCCTCAATCGTATTATCAAAAAGATTACGATGGGTTATCTCAGCAATATCAGCAATTTCCTCTGGAACAGAGTAATTGTGGTTTTGCGAAGTAATTTCAACTTCTCCGGTGATAATATTTTTTACTGGATGATTCCCACCATGATGCCCAAATTTAAGCTTAAAAGTATTATAACCGTGTGCTATTGATAAAAGTTGGTGACCTAAGCAAATACCAAACATAGGAATTCTAGCCTTAATCAATTTTTTAATTTGCGCCACCTCATCTTGCAACAGCATAGGATCTCCTGGACCATTAGACAAAAAGATTCCATGAATTTCTTGTTTCTTAAATCTTTCTATAAGCACATCTGCCTCAAAAGAATATGGCACTACCTCCACCTCAATCCCAACATCTGTTAATTCATTTAAAATATTGGTTTTAATTCCAAAATCAACAGCAACAACTTTTTTTATAGTATTAGGTTCTTTGTATGCAAATGTATTAAAATCAAAAGTGGCATATTGATGAATATAAGGCTTTTTTGTCGAAACAATCTCAATATAATTAATTTCTTGTATATGCGGAGCTTCGCTTAAAAGTTTTTTAAGAATCTCAGGATCAGATATTTCCGTTGAAGCAATCATCATCATTGCCCCTTCTTTTTTTATCATTTTGACAATATCACGAGTATTTATTTTACACAATCCCATTATATTTGATTGCTTTAAAAAATTTTCTAAACTATCTTTAGCTCTAAAATTTGAAAACCTTGTATTATATTCCCTTACTAAAATACCCTTACAATACGCTCCACGAGATTCTTTATCAAAATCATTTACCCCAACAATACCTATTTCAGGCATACTAAATACAATAAATTGACCCGCATAACTTGGATCTGTAATAATCTCTTGATATCCACTCATGGAAGTATTAAAAACTACTTCTCCTATGCTTGTTCCGCTAGCACCAAAACATTGAGCTTCAATAAAAACACCATTTTCAAAATACACCCAAGCCTTTTGCATTAAAAACCTCTTCTTCTCAGCTCTTCTTGATACATCTTATCAAACATCAACTCATATTCATCTGTTCCAACCAATAACTTTCTTTTATAGTTTTTTATTTTATCAATTACAACGCTTTCAATATCACCATATATCTGTGCATACATATCAATAGATTTAAAAATAAGATTCTTTACTAAATTCTCACTCACTTTAGTTTTTATAAAACCTTCTAAAATCAACTCATCTAACATCTTATGAGAAAGCTCGTTGTATCTATCTTCCCAAGATAATGAAAAATTTTCACTCTGTGCAATTTGCTTTTTAAT
The DNA here is from genome assembly GCF_003364335.1 of Helicobacter anseris. Classification (GTDB taxonomy): domain Bacteria; phylum Campylobacterota; class Campylobacteria; order Campylobacterales; family Helicobacteraceae; genus Helicobacter_H; species Helicobacter_H anseris. Next base: position 170,416 of record NZ_NXLX01000001.1, on the reverse strand, counting down.
CATCCAAAACATTTGTTTTTCATCAGCTCGCATAAACTCTATATTTTCAAGATTCTCTTCTAATATCTCCTTAGCCCTAGTATCAATATGACTTTCTTTTTTTAAATCCTCTTCTAATACCTCTTTAGCAACTTGAGTAATCTTTTCTAAAGAAGTCTTCATTTCTACTAAACTAGAATTTGCAATGTCAAGAGCTATTTTATTGGCTACATAGGGAATATGATTTAACTTTAATTTCATTGCACACCTCTTAATATAAATAAAAAAATTATATGATTTTAACGAGTTTTGCTTAAATGTTTTATTAAAAAATTAAAAGATAAGCTTATTCTCTTCTTCTGTAATTTTTTTATCTGGTAATTTGGAAGTATCGGTATAAAAATACCTTACTTTATCAATTGTTTTTTGATATACCCCTTCAGGAATTACAAAGCGTTTTTTTAAGCTTGGATCAATTTTTAGTATTCCATTGATAAAATCAGAAAATATTGGAGCAACGATGTTTGTCCCTCCTCCAATATTTCCAATAGATCCATTATTATCATTACCAAACCAAATAATCACTTGAGTATCTGGGGTAAAACCACAAAACCATGCATCATTATTATTATTTGTCGTTCCCGTTTTTCCTGCAACATCTACACCCCTTACCCTTGCCCTTCTGCCTGTACCATTATTTACCACTTCTTGCAAAATAGAAGTTACTAAATATGCTTGTTGCGGTGTTGTAAATTCTTCTTGCTTTGTATAAAAGGTTTCAACTTTCCCATCTCTAGAAATAAGCTGGGAAATAAGTTGAGGTTCTAAAATAATTCCTTCATTAGAAAAAAGAGAATAAGTCTTTGCTAAATCCATAGGTGCAGCAATCAAACTCCCCAAAACAATAGTTAGATTCTTTGCACTAGGATTAAAACCATAAGATTTGATTGCATTATAAGTTTTATCAAATCCAACCATATCTACCAAATTGATCGTAGCAAGATTTAAAGAGTGAATCAATGCATAACGCAAGCTCACAATCCCATTAAAAGAATTTCCAGCATTTTTTGGTCGCCAATACTCCTCGTCATTTCCAAAACTTCTTGCCACATCTGGAATCATAGTAGCTGGAGAATATCCAGCGTCAAAAGCATTTTGATAAATAAAAGGCTTAATCGTGCTACCAATCTGACGCTTTGCTTGAGTTGCTCTATTAAATGCACTCTTATTATAATCAATGCCTCCAATCAATGCAAGTATTTCTCCAGTCCTTGAATGCGTTACAATCATTGCACCATTTAGAGTATTTTCTTTGTCTTGCAATCTATTTAACTTTATTGCATTCTGATACCCTTTATTAAAAACCTCTTGTGCAATCTTTTGATAATCTAAGTCTAAATTAACCTTTATGACATAACCAGCTGTCTTTAAATCTGGTAAATACGAAAGCTGTTTCACCACCATATCCACAACATATGGTGCCTGATTTTGTGCCAATCCTTGATTAAAAACCTCCGGAATCTCAGCAAGCGCTTCTTTATACTCACTTTCACTCACCCAACCTAATGTATACATTCTCTCTAAAATATTATTTGCACGACTTAATGAAAAATCAAGATTCTTAGTAGGATCATAAAAACTTGGTGCACGAGGCAATCCTGCAATCATTGCAATTTCTTTCAAGGTTAATTGATCTAAGTTTTTCTTAAAATACCCTTGTGCCGCGGCCTTAACACCATAGTAACCATGACCTAAGAATGTATCATTTAAATAACGCTCTAAAATCTCTTCTTTACTTAAAGTTAGCTCAATTTGTATAGCCAAAATCGCTTCTTTAACTTTCCTATAAAGCGTTTTATCTCTTGTTAAAATTGTATTTTTGATGAGTTGTTGTGTGAGTGTGCTGCCTCCTTCAGAATATTTTCCGTGCTTTAAATTTTTTAAAATAGCCCTAAAAATCGCATCATAATTGATTCCGTGGTGTTCAAAAAACAACGTATCTTCTACGGCCACTAAAGCCTCTATCATTCGTGGAGGTATTTCATCAAAATTGGCATAAAATCTAAATTGATCGCCATAAATGTTTGCTACTAACCTATCTTTTCTATCCAAAATTTGAGTCGTAAGCTGTGGTTGATAATTTTTAAGTTTTGATACATCATCTTGCAAGGCTAGCCAAACAAATACAATCCACAATGCTCCAAAAAATAAGATAGCAAAAGCTGATGTAATAAATATTTTCTTAAAGGGCAAAGAACTCAATTATTTTTCTCTAATTTTATTTTTTGATTTTTCAATTTCTTCTTGCTTCTCTTCAAACATTTCATTGATACAATCAATCACTCCACTACTTGCTTTTTCCATTCCAAGCACCTTTGTGTTAATCACTTCCCTAGAAGCCTTATCTCTGCCATCTTTTAGAATCTGTGCAAGTGCATTTGCATTACTATGGACGCCCAAATGATGATTATCAAGTTTTTTATATCCTTGTGTATCCGCAAAACTATTCTTTCCATCACCTTCAAAATACCATTTACCCAAACGACATTGCGTATGATCAACTTGTTTAAAATCATCAGCAATATCAAATACAAATGCATAAAGATTATTTTTATATACTGTATGATCCAATTTAGCAAGTGCACAAAAAACTCTATTATTTGAATTTTGAACTGTATATTTTGCAATCTCTGAACCTACTTTATAACTATTCATATTGCAATAAAGCTTTTCAATTTTGTCTTTAATGGTTTGTGTTGCTTGATTTGTTTCTTCAATGCTTGTTTGAATATCACTAGATTCTTGTTGCATTGATTTTACAACAATAGCAATCTCTTTTGTTGCTTTTTGTGTCTTCTCAGCAAGTTTTCTTACCTCATCTGCAACAACTGCAAAACCTCTTCCATGCTCACCAGCTCTTGCAGCCTCAATAGCTGCATTTAAAGCCAATAAATTTGTCTGCTCAGCAATATCATCAATTAAAGAAATCACACTTGTAATCTCGCTACTTCTTTGAGCCAAAGAATCCACAAGCACAATAGCTCCTTGCATTTTTTGATGCAATGCCTGAACATTATCAGAAGCCTGCTTACTTAAATTTAATCCTTCAGTGCTAAGTTCTTGCCCTCTTTGAGATTCTTGTAGGATTTGTTTTAATTCTGTCAAAATACTCTGCAAAGAGCCTTGAGCCTCTAAGATTCCATCTTTTAAACTTTGATGATATACAGCAAATAAATCTACACTATCAACAATTTCACTTCTAAAATCAGATTTAAAAATTGCATAATAAGTGATATCATCTAAATACATACTCTTAATTTGATAGGTAAAACCATCAATAAAAACTCTCTGCGCATTAAAATCTAGATTTTCTAAAATCCCTTTATGGAGCATCTTTGCAATATTATTCATAAAGACTATCTCTCCATCTTTCACACCTATTACAATTTCTTGAGCACTAAAGCCTGCCAATTCCCTTAAAATAGCATTTTCTTTTTTTAACTTTTCTATTTCTGAATTTTTTTGAGCCACTTCAAGCTGAACTCTCTTAGAATTTCCAAACATAAATATCTCCTTGCTCCAAAAGTCTCAAATACCTTTAGTTTTTACTACCTTAACCTTATTGATTTGACAATTATATTACAATATTATTAAGATTATCTTATTACATAAGGTATTGTGAGAATATGTTACAATTACCTAGAAATTAAATGAAACAGCAAGGTTACATCATGTCAAATCGTCTTGAAACTTTAGATTCCATCTTAGAAAGATTAAGAATTTCAATCAAAAAAAATGGTCTGAAAAATTCAAAACAAAGAGAAGAAATTATCTCTGTTCTTTATAAAAATCGCACACATCTAAGCCCAGAAGAGATAGCTCAAGAAATACGCATCAAAGATAAAAGCACTAGCATCTCCTCTGTTTATAGAATCTTGAATTTTTTAGAAAAAGAGAAATTTATTACAACACTAGAAACTGATAAAAGCGGAAAACGCTACGAGATAGCAGCAAAAGAACATCATGATCATATTATATGTCTTGAATGCGGTGAAATCAAAGAGTTTGTTGATACCTCCATTGAAGAGCAACAAATTAAAATTGCTACATTAAATGGTTGCAAACTTATTAGTCATGATATGAGACTTTTTGTCGTTTGTAGCAAATGTCAAAAAACTACTCAAAGTCATCAAAACTAAGAGGTTTGGAAAAATCCAAATCTCTTTTTGCTTTCTTCCCTAATACTTGCATTAAATACTTTGGATGCAAACCAGCATAAGGTCTAAAAGATCCGATATTTTCTCTACTCAATATTTCTCCAGCTTTGATATTCTTCTTAACAAAAAGGCTTCTTGCAAAACTTCTTTGATTTTTATATGCCTGCTCATCCCTGCCAATAGTGCCATCTCCAAGAGATAAGATAGTATCATTGATATCTTTTACAAGAAGTTTGAATTCTTCAAAATCCATACTAAATGCACTATCTACTCCTCCTAATTTCTTATCAATAATAAAATGCTTCTCTATCAAACTTGCCCCAAGAGTAGTTGCTACAACTGCACATAAATTACCCAAAGTATGGTCCGATAAACCATACTTAACTCCAAAAGTTTTTCCTAGATTTGGCATTGCTAAAAGATTAGCTTGCGCTATTGAGGCAGGATACTCACTAGTGCATTGCAAAAGCGTAATATCATTATTGCCAGCCTTTTTGCACATCAAGACTGCTTCTTGTATCTCAGCTTCTGTAGCAATCCCTGTAGAAAGAATTATAGGTTTTTTTGTCTTAGCCACTTCATAAATAAAAAAAGAATCGATGAGTTCAAAACTTGCAATTTTATAGCGTGGGCAATTTAAGTCTTCTAAAACCTCAAGTGCTTTTTGACTAAATGGTGTGCTAAAAATTTCAATTCCTATACTTTTGGCATAATCAAATAAAATACTATGCCATTCCCAAGGCAAAAATGCCTCTTTATACAATTCAAAAAGATTCTTATCTTTCCATAGTCCTGACTTAATTTGAAAAATATCGCTTTTAGAATCTAAAGTCAAGCAAGAAGGATCATAGCTTTGTATCTTTACACTATCTGCTCCAGCTTCTTTTGCCATTAAAATACTTTTTTTTGCAATCTCTAAATTTTGTTGATGATTTGCACTAATCTCTGCAACTATCAGAGGCTTACAATTTGTGTTTTTCATAAATCAAAATCTCCTTGGAATTTTGTTTGCATTTTATATATCCATTTCTTTCATAGCAAGAAATAGCATGATAGTTATGAGAAAAAACCTCTAAAATAATGGTTTTTAGTTGCATTCTTTCAAAAGCAATTATTTCTAAAATCGCCAAAATCTTATCTCCTACTTTAGAAAAAATAGGATTTTTATAGATACCTGCGTATGATTTTTTATCTAGAAAATCTACTCCTACTAATGAAACTACCCCCAAAATAATCCCCTCTTGTTTTAGAAGATAGAAAAATTTTGTTTTATCTTTTTTTAATGTCTCTATAAAATTAAAATGTTCTTGTAATGAAAAATTTTTATGAAACATCCACTTTGAAATTTCTGGATGATTACGAAGCCTAAAAACCTCCAATATATCATCCCTATCCAAATTAACAAAGTTAATAATTTCTATATCCTCAATAAAAAAATGCTCCTTTATCATTTTAAAACCTGCAATAACTTATCATTTAACTGAGAGCCAAACTTTTTTTTAAATTGGTATATTTGTTCTTTTGAAAGTAAATTGGTCTTTTGAATATCTGCTTGTAAGTGTTCTAATGTCGTCTGAATAATAACATTATATCTTGCATATGCCTCAACTTGATGCATTTGATTCTTTGCCACAGGAATAACTATTGAAAGAATCTCTGACATTAAGAGCTCATTTAACATTCTACCTCCTGCTGTAATAGCATATCCTGCAGTAGCAAAAAGCTCACACAAACTCTTTGCATCAATATTGCGATATATCTTACAATCCCCATAAAAATGTGCTTTGTAACAAGGTCCCAAAATTACGATAATTTCAGAAAAAAAATCCCGCACCTTATCATAAACTGCTTGCGTAAGATTCCCCTCATCACTCCCACCAAAACAAATAATCAGCTTATCGCTTTGAACTTTTTTTTCTTGAAAAAATAATTCATCACAAATCATAAATTCAATTCCTGCATAAACTTCATTAGGATATGCAATATATAAATCCTTAGTATCAATCCCTCCATTAAAAATAACACAATCTCTAGGAAAAGGAATCCTTGCGACATCATCAATCACAATTACTTTTTTAACTTTTTGTAAGGCTATTTCATACACTCTAGATTCTGCTTGATAACTATCAATAACAACAAAATCTATACCTTCCAAATGAGAAAGAATATTATCCCCATAAAACCAGGCTTGATCAAACCGACTATCTTGATTATAGGTAAAAAGAACAACCTCAAAACCAAGTGTATGGAGCTTTTGCTTCAATAGCAAACAACGAGAATAATGCCCCATCCCAAAAACAACTCCATACTCACAAAAAATGGCAACCTTAAGCATATTTTATTTTATATTTAATCTCAGCCAAATTCCAATCATCAAGAGTATCAATATCTTGAACCAACATTCTTGGCAAAATCACAGGAATAGAATCTTTTTCAAAAATTCTTCGCTCTTCTAAAAAACTTTGTGCATATCCCCAATAAAATCCCCCAGCATCATGATAAACTTTTCTTAAATCTTGAGATCTAAAAAGCTGGTATTGTGGAAAAAGCAATGTCAATACTTCATCTTGTATGCAAAATCCTCTAAAGGGGGAAGAATCAAACTCTACCGCAGAGAAAGCATAATTTTTATCACTCCTCTCTTGAAGCAACTTAAAGCCCTCAAGGATATACTGTGTTTCTAAAAGTGGAGCTGTGGGATAAATACAGCATACCATATCTTTAGATTTTAGTTGCAAAGTGCTAATGACATTAGCAATAACTGGTAAAGTAGCAACATTATCACCACTTAATGCCTCAGACCTCTTGATAGCAAGATGTGCTCCATATTTCTTTGATAAATCTAAAATCTCTTCATCATCACTACTCACCACAACCATATCAAAAATTTCACATTGAAGAGCCAATCGGATAGAATAAGCAATAATAGGAATACCACAAAATAATTTCAAATTTTTTCTAGGAATCCTTTTGCTACCACCTCTTGCTGGTATAATTGCTACCTTTTTCATTTAGTAAGGATACTCACTCTCAATAGCATCACTGGCAACTTTCTTTTTACTTGTATTGCTCAAATCACCTAAATTTGAATACTGAATTTTTGCATCTGCTAAATATTTTGATTCTACTGTATTATTACGATTGATATCATAGGGACGCACAACACCACTTACTTTAATAATCTGCTTCTCCCCATCTACTAAAATTTCCTTATTGCCAAATATAAAATAATTTCCATTTTCCAAAACCTTTATAATGCGTGCAGTTACCGTAAGATTTAAGGCTTCGGTTTTGCTTTGAGTTCCTCCACCCTTAAAAGTAGTATTATTTGTCGGTTTTGTAAAAGTATAATTTGTCCTATCATCTAGTTCTTGAGTAGTTTTCTTTTTATCTTCATCTGCGCCATTGTATTGCAATCTTGGTGCTGTAGAGTTACCACTTGAATTATTATTATATGCCTTAGAAGAAGAATAATTAGCACTTGAATTTTCACTAATAATCACTGTAATAAGATCATCAGGCCTCATTGCCCTTCTATCAGAAAACAGAGGCTTATCACCCTGACCAAACAAGCTACCTGGTTTATTAAATTCAGGGATAAAATCTCTTGAAGGCATTTCCTCAACATACTCTGGAGGATTCATATCAATTTCTGGCTGATAGGCTTGTAAATACAAAAACATCAAAAAGAGCAATCCTTTTTTCATCACCGCTAAATCCTTTTAATCAAAATTTTTCTGTTATAATCAAGCAACAATTATTCCAATACTACAAGGAGATACTTTGAGTACTATTAAAGAAAAGATTAATCAGGATTTAAAAGAAGCAATGAAAAATCAGGATGTTTTTAGAAGAGATACTCTAAGAATGCTAAATAGTGCTTTCAAACAAGTGGAAGTTGATCAAAGAATAACACTTAGTGACGAAGATGTGATTAAAATCTTAAAATCTGCTTATAAGCAAAGAGAAGATGCTGCACAGGCGTATAAAAAAGGTGGAAGGGAAGATCTCTTTGAAAAAGAAAGCAAGGAAATGGAACTAATACTACAATACCTGCCACAACAACTCAATGACGAAGAATTAGAACAAGCCTTAAGACAAATCATTAAAGATACACAGGCTAGCGGAGCAAAAGATATGGGTAAAGTAATGGCAATTGCAAAAAATCTTAATGCTGATGGTAGACGAATCTCTAGTATGCTCAAGGATCTTTTGAATGCAATTGCATAAAAAACAAAGTATTTTTGATTATAAGAAAGTTTATAGCCATCTTTATAAACCAAAAAATACCCCCTCTATTATACAGATTCCAAAAATGAAATTTATTGCTGTTAAAGGTAAAGGTGATCCAAATATAGAAAATGGAGAATATCAACAATCTATTGGACTACTTTATAATATTGCCTATAAAATTAAAATGAGTTCAAAAAAAGGGTATTTTATAAAAAATTTCTTTGATTTTATTGTACCTCCTCTTGAGGGATTTTGGTGGCAAGATGGAGTTCATGGTGTTGATTATCAACATAAAGAACATTTTAGATTTATTTCAGCCATCAGAATGCCCGATTTTGTAGATATGAAAGATTTTTATTGGGCATTAAACGAAGCTAAAAAAGATAAAACGAAAGATTTTTCAAAGATTAGATTCTTATCCTATCAGGAGGGACTTTGTGTTCAATGCATGCATTTAGGATCATATGAAAGTGAAATTCAAACAGTAGAGACAATGCATGAATATGCAAATCTAAAAGGCTTCAAACTAGATTTCAACAAGAAAAGAACACATCATGAAATTTATATTAGCAATCCAAGAAAAACACAAATGCACAAACTAAAAACTATTATTAGACATCCTATTAAAATTTCTTAAAAAACCAAACACTGTTGTTGCATCTTATTAAAAAAACTTTTTGCTTTTTGCACAATCTCTATTTTGTCAGTAAAATAGAGAATCTCATAATTATTTTCAAAAGCACCCTTGCTCCAATTTGCAGATCCAAAAACAACCTTTTTGCCATCAACAATTGCAAGTTTTTGATGCATTATCCCATAATATTTTTTTTGTTCATTGTATACGCCTTTAAGGGTGCATACCTTAACATTATTTAATATCGCCAAATAGCCTATTGTAGAATATTTATTTTTTACATTTGCTTCATTGTCATAAATGATTGCAATCCTAACACCATTTTTTGCCCTATCCCTTAAAACCTTTGCAATTTCCTTATTAGTAAAACTATAAATTGCAATATCAATGCTCTCTTTAGCACTTTCTAATGTTTTTTTTAAATGATACAACGCTTGCTCTTGCTCATCAGGCATAAAAAAAATTCTCTCCTTTGATGACAAAAAAGAACAAAATAACAAACAAACCAATAACTTATTCATAATCACAACCCAAAGAAAACTTCTTTTGTATGCTATAATTTTAACAACAAATTAGATCAAAGCATGGGGCATCTTTTGAAAATTTATCTTTTTAGTAAAGATTCTATGGTTATAAAAATAATAGAAAATAGCGTAAGGAATCTAAATCTTTCATTACATGTTTATGATAATTTTGATGTCTCTTTTGTTGATGTCTCAGAAGATGAAAATATTATTGCTTTCTTTGATGACAGCATACCCAACATCACAGGTATCCCCCCTTTAGAATATGAAAAAATCCTTATTTATAGGAAAACTTCGCAGCCTATCAAAGGATTTGATCACTATATCAAAAAACCATTTTTGCCTACTGAAATTGTTGATTTTATTAGACCAAAAATACCCAAATCTACTATTACGCAAAATACTGAAGTTTTTGCTAAAGAAACATCGCCTTATCACAATGAGGTTTTATTAGATTTTGATAATACAGATGATTTTAAGATTCCAGATCTTGAAACAGAAATAGAAGATAAAAAAGAAGCCATTGAACCCATCTTACAAGAATCAGATACAAACATACAAGAAGTTACGCTCAATACTCAAGAAATTTTAAAAGAAGAAAATTTAAATCACAGAGGAGTTATTCAAGAAAATAATTATATTGCTGAGGCAACTAGTGAGCTTGAAAATAAAGATTTTACAGACTTTGACTTAAATGATCTTGACTTAAATCCTAAAGAAGAAGATATTGATTTTGCCTTGGATGATACAGCAAAAGGGGATTTTTTAGATACTTTTGATTTAGATATTGCAACGCCAGAAAATCCAGAAAATCCAGAAAATCCAGAAAATCCAGAAAATCCAGAAAATCCAGAAAATCCAGAAAATCCAGAAAATCCAGAAAATCCAGAAAACTTAGAAAACTTAGAAAACTTAGAAAACTTAGAAAACTTAGAAAACTTAGAAAACTTAGAAAACTTAGAAAACTTAGAAAACTTAGAAAACTTAGAAAACTCCAATATTCTCAATCTCTCTGAAATTAATGAAGTAAAAAAACTCCTAGAGGAAACAAATATTCAAGAAGAAAACACTCTTTATGAAGACTTTGGCCAAGAATCTTATGAAACACGAGAAGATTCTAAAGATTTTAATAAAGACTTACATCAAAGTATTGAAGAACACTTACAACAAGAGTTTGATATGCCATTTGAAGATCTTAATACAGATATTGATAGTATCACTCTTGAAGAAAGTGATATATTAGAGGCATTAAATCAACCACTCTCTACACTAAAAAACTTTTCATGTTCAAGTAGAGATTTTATTGATTTTATAAAAAACACTCCTGAAGAAAAGCTTCAAAAAATCTTTAATAATTCAAAAATAACTTTGGAAATTGACTTTACAAAATAATGCAAGGACATATCTTAGTTTTATCTGGACCCAGTGGAAGTGGAAAAAGCACCCTATGCAATGCACTAAAAGAAAATTTTACAAATCTTTTTTTCTCAATATCCACCACCACAAGGCTACCAAGAATTAACGAAAAAAATGGGAGGGAATATTTTTTTACCTCTAAAGAAGAATTTTTGGCAGATATTCGTGAAAATAAATTTCTTGAATGGGCAAAAGTGCATAATAATTATTATGGAACTTCACGTATACCTGTTGAAAAAGCACTAGAAGAAGGAAAATTAGTTGTCTTTGATATTGATGTGCAAGGACATAAAAATATTAGGCAATATTATCCGGAATTAACAAAATCTATTTTTATCACTACTCCTAATGATCTTGTGTTAAAAAGTCGTTTGAAACAAAGAAATACAGATACTGAAGAGATTATACAAACTCGCATTAAAAACGCATATCAAGAAATGCTCTCGATTGATGAATTTGATTATCTCATCATCAATGATAATATTGAAGAATCTATACGCAAAATTTTAGCAATTGCACATACATTACCCTGCACAAGATTTGATGCAAAATCAATTTGTGCAAAATGGAAAACTATTGAAAAGTAGTTTTTTGTTGTATAATCCCAAATAATCAATTTAATGACAAAGGACTAAGAATGGGTGGATTTGGTAGCATTTGGCATTGGGTAATTGTTTTACTTGTAATTATTTTGCTTTTTGGTGCAAAAAAGATACCAGAGTTGGCAAAAGGTTTAGGCAGCGGTATTAAAAATTTTAAAAAAGCTGTTCGAGAAGATGATGAAGAAGAAGAAAATATCATACAAGCTCAGGAAATAAAAAAAGAACAACCAAAAAAAGTAAGTGCTCCAAGAAAGCCGCGCGCAACCTCTAGCACATCTACAAAGAAGAGCACAAAGACTGCTACAAAAAAGACTACCACAAGAAAAACTAAGGAGGCTTAATGCATCAGTGCATTAAGCAATTACTGCAAGATATTATAGGAGTTGATGAGATTATTCTAGAAACTCCAAAGAATAAAGAATATGGACATTTTGCAACTCCAGTAGCCTTTAGTCTTGCAAAAACCTTAAAACAACCTCCTATTGCCATTGCTCAAGAGATTGCTAAAAAGATTTCTAGTGAAGATACCTTTGAAAAAGTGGATGTATTAAATGGCTATATTAACCTTACACTATCAGATAAATTTTTAGATTCTCAAGTAGCAAACTTTTTAAAACCATCAAAAATATCCTCTCCAAAAAAACAAAAAATACTTTTAGAATATGTAAGTGCAAATCCCACTGGACCATTACACATAGGGCATGCAAGAGGAGCTGTTTTTGGGGATAGCCTTACTAAAATAGGAAGATATTTGGGCTATGATATCACAACAGAGTATTATATCAATGATGCTGGTGCTCAAATATCTATGCTTGGCTTATCTATTCTTTTAGCAGGGCAGGAATATATTCTAAAACAACGAGTTACATATCCAGAGAACTACTACAAAGGTGAATATATTATTGATATCGCGCAACTTGCTGCACAACATTTTGGTTTAGATATTTTTGATGAAAAAAATCTTCAAATCCTTGGTAATTTTGGCAAAGATCTTATGCTCAAAGAAATACAAGAGAATCTTCAAGAAGTTGGTATTTATTTTGATAGTTTCGTGAGTGAGCAATCACTCTATCAAGAATGGAATGATATTTTTGGAAAATTGCAAAAAAATAAGGCAGTCTATGAAAAAGATGGAAAGTCCTGGCTAAACTCCCAAGAAAAAGGTGATGAAAAAGATAGGGTGATTATTAGAGAAAATAAAGAGCCTACATATTTAGCAGGGGATATTATTTATCATCATGATAAATTTATCAGACACTATGATCATTATATCAATATCTGGGGTGCAGATCATCATGGATATATCAATCGCATTAAAGCGAGTCTAGAATTTTTAAATTTTGATAGTAAAAAACTAGAGATAATTTTGGCTCAAATGGTAAGCCTACTGAAAGGTGGGGAGCCCTATAAAATGAGTAAGCGTGCGGGTAATTTTATTTTAATGAAAGATGTAACTAAAGACATTGGCTCTGATTCTCTACGCTTTATCTTTTTATCAAAAAAACTTGACACTGCCTTAGAATTTGATGTCAATGATCTTGATAAACAAGATTCTAGCAATCCTGTATTTTATATCAACTATGCCAATGCTAGAATTCATACATTATTTGAAAAAACTGCACAACAAAATTTTGATAGCACCTCACTTCTTGGATTAAAAAATCAAAGTGCAAAAAATCTTTTATTCCAAGCAATGCAAATACAAAAAGTTTTAGAAAATGCCTTTGAAGAAAGAGCCTTGCAAAAAGTTTGTGAGTATCTAAAAAATCTTGCCGCAGACTTTCATAGTTTTTATAATGCACATAAGATTCTAGGCTCATCAGAGGAAATACAAATCTTAAAAATATGCAAAGTTGTAAGCACTTCGCTTACACTAGGACTAAGCCTTTTAGGAATCAAGGCAAAAATAAAGATGTAAATAAACCTTATTTTGGTTTATTTACTAAAGAATTTAAAGAAACCTTTTTTAATATTTTTTTGTTGGGTTCTAGAAAGAACCAAGTCACCCTCATCGCATTCTTTTGTCACCGTGCTTCCAGCACCAATTAAAACATTTGATGGGATACAAAGAGGTGCTACAAGTTGGGTATCACTGCCAATAAAAACATTTTTTCCTATAAAAGTTTTAGATTTTTTAACACCATCATAATTACATGTAATAACACCTGCACCAATATTACTCCCCTCTTGAACTTCACAATCACCCAAATAACTCAAATGGCCAGCCTTAACTCCATCCAATTTACTTGCTTTTACCTCAACAAAATTTCCAATATGAGTATTTGAAATAACACTATTTGGACGAATATGCGCTAATGGTCCTACATCGCTTGAGATAATCTCACTTGATTCAATAACACTATGAGATTTTATTAAACTTGATTTTATTTTGCTATTTCCTGTAATCCTCACACCCTGCTCAATCTCGCATTCTCCCTCAAATTCCACTTCACTCTCAATATAAATAGTATGTGGAAGATGTAAAATCACACCCCTTAACATTAAATCTTTCCTAATTCTATCCAACATCTTTTCTTCCACATAAGATAAATCAAGTTTAGAATTTACACCAAGAAAATTATCACTCTCGCTAATGAGAGGCGTAACTTTTAAATGATTTTTTATTCCAAAAGAGATAATATCTGTAAGATAATATTCGCTTTGTACATTATTATTGGTAAGTTTTGGCAAAAAACCTTCAAGAATCTTTCTATCAACCACATAAACTCCAGCATTTACAAGATTGATTCTCTTTTGCTCTTCTGTGCAATCCCTATCCTCTTTAATTGCCATCACCCTATCTTGATCAATCAGAACTCTCCCATATCCACTTGGATTAGCAAGTTTGATGACACTAAGGGCAATATCACCTTGTGCTTGCAATAGTTTTTGCATATCACTAGCTAAAATCAATGGCATATCTCCATTTAAAATCAATATTTTTTCATATTTTGTTTTAAATGGCTTTTGCAAACCACTATCCATAAGAGCTCCACCAGTGCCTGGAAACTTCGATAAATCCTGAAAATGAAAAGTAATTTTCTTTGGAAAGTTTTCTTGTATTTTTTCTTGTATCAAATCTGCTTGATGTGCTAAAACTAAGTGAATATCATCACTAATCTTTAAAGCCTCTTGAATAATATAAAATAACAAAGGTTTTCCACATACCTTATGCAATACTTTTGGCAATTGAGAATACATTCTTGTGCCCTTCCCAGCAGCCATTATAACAACTGAATTTTTCATCACAACCTCTCTTTAAAATAATCTTGTCTTTGTATATTTTCTTCATAAAAAATTTGCGCATTTACTTTTTTATATTGCTTAACTTTGTGATAATTACCCATAGAATCTAATTGATATAAATTTACATCATCACTTAACTGCATTTTTAAAATATCTAACATTTTTTCCTTCCACTCTAAAGAAGTGATAGGTGTTAAAATCTCAACGCGTCTTTCTAAATTTCTAGGCATCAAGTCAGCACTCGAAAAAAAGATAGCGTGACAATGCTTAAAATAATATATTCTAGCATGCTCAAGATATTTTCCAACAAGTGAAAACACTCGAATATTCTCACTCATTTTATTAACTCGTGGCACCAAACAGCAAATCCCTCTTATTAGCAAATCCACTTTCACACCACACGATGAAGCATGATAGAGTGCTTTAATCACATCACTATCTACCAAAGCATTTGCTTTTAAAATAATATACCCCTTTTCCCCATATTGTGCTTCTTGGGCAATTAAGTCTAATATTTTATGCTTGATTTGCGTAGGCGCCATATAGAGTTTTTGCAATGAAGTTTTATATGCTATTCCTATTGATAATGCATGAAAAAATTGAATAATATCTTCTACGATTTTTGAATCTGAGCTCATAAAACTAAGATCTGTATAGATTTTTGCACTCACAGGATTATAATTTCCACTACTTAAATGCGCATATCCTTGCAATTTCTCACCTTCTTGCCTAATGACTAAGGCAACTTTAGCATGCACCTTTAAGCCAAAAATCCCATAAATTACATGAGCCCCTGCTTCTTCTAATGCTTTTGCCCAATGTAAATTATTTTCTTCATCAAAACGAGCCTTTAGTTCCACCAAAACAGTGACTTGTTTTGTTTCAGCAGCTCGTATTAAAGATTCTACAATTGGAGAATCTTTACCAACACGATAAAGTGTCATTCTAATAGAGAGCACATCAGGATCCTTGCTTGCTTGATGTATAAACTCACTAATAGCATCAAAAGATTCATAAGGATGAAACAACAAAAAGTCTTGCTTTTTTATTGTTTCAAATATATTGTTTTTATTCTCTAATAATCCTATATTCTTTGGAACAAATGGCGGGAGCATTAAATGGGCAAAATCCTGCTTGTCCATAAGTTCCCACAATGACGCCTTATTCAAAAAAGTTTTATAAAAATAAACATCTTTATCCTGAATTTGAGTTTGCTTTTTGATAAAATCTTGCAAATCTCTTGCCCTTTCATCTCCACAAAACTCTAAACGCACAAAATTTCCATTGCGTCTAGCTTTAATACCCTCATTCATTAACTCAATAAAGTCATCTGCCTCTTCTTCCTCAATTTCAATATCAGCATTTCTAGTAACACGAAATGCCAAAAACTCTTGAACTTCAAATCCAAAAAAAAGTGTATGAGAAAAAGCCCCGATAATACTCTCAATGCTTACAAACAAGCCCTTATCAACACAAAAAAAACGCTTTAAGATTCTAGGAATACGAATGATTCCATAATACATTGCCCCATCTTCTCTTTTTTTTAATTTCAAAACAATACCAAAGCTTAAATTATTAAGATGTGGGAAAGGATTTGTAGAATCAATTACCATTGGAACTATAATTGGATAGAGTTGATTATCAAAATAATCTTTCATCTTCTTCTGATAAACTTCCTCTTTTAAATCAGAATACTCTTTGATAAAAAAACCCTCTAAAGCTAGTTGTTGTTGTAATTGCGTAAAGATATTTTCAAATTCTTTTTGCTCTTCTCTTAAATAATGCTCAATCTTTTCAAGCTGTTCTTTTACGCTTAATTTATCAGCACCAATTTCAACAATATGATTTGCATACAATCTCTGAAGTCCAGCAACACGAATCATATAAAATTCATCTAAATTAGTGCTATAAATTGCCAAAAATTTTAAACGCTCCAAAAGTGGAAAATCTTCTCTTTTAGCCTGTTCTAATACACGAGTATTAAATCGCAACCAAGAAAGTTCGCGATTAAAAAAAGCATTATGCTCCATAATTTAAATATCACCTAAAACTTGCAACAAGATTACCTATCAGTAAATTAAACCCATCTACTAAAACAAAAATCAATATTTTAAAAGGTAAAGAAATCATTACTGGTGGCAACATCATCATCCCCATAGCCATCAAAATTGAACTCACAACCATATCAATTACTAAAAAAGGCAAATACAACAAAAATCCTATCTGAAATGCTGTCTTTAACTCACTAATCATAAAAGCTGGTATTAAAACACTCAAAGGAACATCTTGTGTTGTTTGGGGGTTAGGCAAATCACGTATTCTAAAAAATAAAGCCAAGTCTTTCTCTCTTGTGTTATTTAACATAAAATCCTTAAAAGGCTGTATCCCCTTATCAAAAGCAGCTTCATAAGAAATCTTATTATCCATGTAAGGCTTGATTGCCTGATTATAAGATTCCTTCATTGCAGGCTCCATAATAAAAAAAGTCAATACCAATGCAAGAGAAACCAAAATTTGCGTAGGAGGAGACTGCTGAGTCCCCAAAGCAGTTCTTAAAAATGCAAAAACAATAATCAAACGCGTAAAACTAGTCATCACTAACACCAAAGATGGAGCCAATACTAGAAGCGTTAATACCAAAACAACATTTAAAGTAGTAACGAGTTGTTTTGGTGTATCTGGTGCAGTCAATGATAAATTTACTGTTGGAATAGTAGGATTTGCTGCAAACGCAAAAATGCAACTACAAAACAATACGAAAATTATAAACCTTGCTAATCTCAATTTCAAGCTCCAGAATCAACTATCATCTTTAGATATATATTTTAGTTACATAAGTATAAATCTTTTTATGTTAAAGTTTGATAAATCCAACCCAATCTCAAAGGTTTTTTATGAAAAAAATACTCTTCATTCTTTATTCTCTTTTATCTTTTGTTTTTGCCAATCCTCAAGTCATCGTTTATGAAAGTCCAAGCTGTGGATGTTGTGAATACTGGAGCAAACATCTTCAAGAAAATGGATTTAAAACAAAAGATGTCAAAACACCAGATTTCTACAAACTCAAAATACATTTTAATATCCCTGAAAATCTACAAAGCTGTCATACCGCTATTGTTGATAGATATTTTATAGAGGGACATGTACCAGCAGAAGATATTCAAAAACTTTTATCAGAAAAACCTAAGGATATTTTAGGATTGATTGTTGCTGGTATGCCTATAGGAAGTCCTGGGATGGAGCAAGGAAACTTCAAAGAATCTTTTAAAGTATTGGCATTAAAAGAAAATGGAGAGACAATTATATGGAACCAGTATTAAAATCTCATCAAAATAAAAATCCAAAAATACATCCAGAGGCTTTTTTATTTGAAAATACCTGTCTTATTGGCGATGTGCAAATACAAAAAAATTGCAGCATTTGGTTTGGAAGTGTCTTAAGGGGTGATGTTAATAAAATTTTTATTGATGAAGGAAGCAATATACAAGATCTTTGCACAATACACGTGGATTATCATCCGCAAAATGGAAATGTTAGCATTGGAAAAAATGTCACCATAGGACACAATTGTATTATCCATGCTTGTAAAATTTATGATAATGTTTTAATCGGTATGGGAAGCATTGTTATGGATAATGCCATCATAGAAGAAAATTGTATCATTGGGGCTAATTCCCTTATTACAAAAAATAAAGTTTTCCCAAAAAATTCCCTTATTATGGGAAATCCAGCAAAAGTTATCCGACAACTTAGTGAAGAAGAAATACTTTCTATAAAACTTTCTGCACAACATTATATAGAGCTTGCAAAAAGTTATAAGAATTAGGCTTTTTTAAGTAAAATTAAAATACTTAAATTTGATTCTAAAAAGGAATTGTGATGTATAAAAAGATTCGCAAAGTTTTGTTTCAAATAGACCCAGAGAAGGCACATAGTCTTGTTGAATTTTTTCTAAGATATATTGCAAATCAACCTATTATTCAAGATTTAATGGCAAAAAATTTCTACTACCAAGATTCTATGCTTTCAAACAAAATTTGTGGTTTGGATTTTTACAATCCAATTGGCATAGGTGCTGGATTTGATAAAAATTGCACAATGATTGAAGGATTAACTACACTTGGTTTTGGCTATCTAGAACTAGGAACAATTACAAAAAAACCTCAAAATGGCAATCCTAAGCCTCGATTATTTAGACATATTCAAGAGGAAAGTATCCAAAATGCAATGGGATTTAACAATGAAGGCTCTCAAGTTATCTCATCACGACTAAAAAAACTTTATCCTTTTAGCATTCCCCTTGGTATCAATCTTGGAAAAAATAAAGAGATAGAACAAAAAGACGCTCTAAAAGACTATCAAGATGTATTAGAAGTCTTTGTTAATTTGGGTGATTACTTTGTTTTTAATCTTTCCTCTCCCAATACTCCAAATTTAAGGGATTTGCAAAATACAACTTTTGTAGATGAGCTCTTTAGTATGGCTAGAGAAAAAACTCATAAACCTATCTTTTTAAAAATATCTCCTGATATGAATCTAGATTCTATGCTAGAAGTTTGTCAAAAAGCTATAGATAAAAATGCAAGTGGAATTATTGCTACCAATACTACGATTGATTATTCACTTGTCCAATCACCAAAAAATATTGGAGGAATTAGTGGCAAGGCATTACAAGAAAAAAGTTTTGAAGTTTTTAAGGTCCTAGCCAAAGCCTTTTTTAAAAAAACAACCCTCATTAGCGTTGGAGGTATTTCAGATGCAACTGAAGCATACAAAAGACTAAGACACGGTGCTTCACTTATCCAACTTTATACTTCTTTTATTTTTGAAGGTCCTAGTATTTGCAAAAATATAAATCAAAATCTTGCACAAATGATAAAAAATGATGGTTTTGAAAATATTTCAGAAATCATAGGAATTGATTTATGAAGAAGTTTTTATTTCTTTTAGGAGTGATTATGAGTGTTCATTTTGCTAGCAGCTTACCAAAATATGAAAGTATTAAATTAGACAATGGATTAGAAGTTGTTGTCATACCCATCAACAACAAAAGTGGTGTGATTCAAACAAGTGTTTTTTATAAGGTTGGTTCAAGAAATGAATTTATGGGAAAAAGTGGCATTGCACATATGCTTGAACATCTAAATTTTAAATCCACTAAGAATCTTAAGGCTGGAGAATTTGATGAAATTGTAAAAAGATTTGGTGGCATTACCAATGCTTCCACAGGTTTTGACTACACCCACTATTTTATCAAATCAAGTGCTCAAAATCTCGATCAATCTCTTGATTTATTTGCAGAACTTATGCAAAATCTAGCCCTTAAAGAAGATGAATTTTTACCAGAACGAGATGTAGTAGCTGAAGAAAGAAGATGGAGAACAGATAATAATCCTGTTGGTTATCTTTATTTTAGATTCTTTAACACTGCTTTTATCTACCATCCCTATCATTGGACTCCTATTGGTTTTATGGATGATATATTAAATTGGAATATCCAAGATATTAGAAATTTTCATTCTACTTTTTACCAACCAAATAATGCAATTATTATTGTTGCTGGGGATATTTCCCCTCAAGAAGTTTTCAAAAAAGCTACTCAATATTTTAATAACATCAAAAATACAGCACCCATCCCTATAGTTTTTACAAAAGAACCAAAACAAGATGGACCAAGAGAAGTTGTTATTTATAGAGATACGCAATTACAATGGCTTGCCTTTGGTTTCAAAATACCAAGTTTTGATTCTAAAGATCAAGTAGCACTCAGTGCATTATCAAGCCTTCTGAGCAATGGAAAAAGTAGCCTGCTTTATAAGGAACTTGTGGATTCCAAAAGAATGTCTAACCAAATTTATGGATACAATATGGATCTAATTGATGAAGGTGTATTTATGTTTATTGCTTCTGCAAATGAAAATATACAAGCAGAAGATATTAAAAAAGAAATTTTAAAAATTATTAAAAAAATTCAATCTGGGGACATCTCTCAAGAGGAATTAGATAAATTAAAAATCAATACTAAAGCAGACTTTATTTATAGCCTTGAAGATGCATCAAGTGTTGCGGACTTATTTGGTAGCTATTTTGCTAGAGGCAATATTAAACCACTATTAAACTATGAAGAAGACTTCGCAAAACTTACAATAAAAGATCTTGTTGATGTTGCAAACAAATATCTTATTTTAGATCAATCAACAAGTTTAATTTTAAAACCAAGCAAGGAGAAATAATGCTTTCTGGTGCTATGAGTGCTCTAATCACCCCTTTTAAAAATAATAAAATTGATGAACAAACTTACATTAGATTGATAGAAAGACAGATAAAATACGGGATGCAAGCCTGTGTTCCTGTAGGAACTACAGGAGAATCTGCAACCCTTAGTCATAAAGAACATATGCAATGTATTGAAATTGCTGTTTGCACCTGTAAAAATAAGGGGGTTAAAGTGCTAGCTGGTGCTGGAAGCAACTGCACTCAAGAAGCAATAGAGCTTGCACAATTTGCCCAAAAATGTGGTGCTGATGCCATATTGTGTGTTAGCCCTTATTACAATAAGCCTACGCAAGAAGGGCTATATCAACATTACAAAGCTGTGGCAAATTCTGTAGAAATTCCATTGATGCTCTACAATGTTCCAGGAAGAACTGGTGTAAATATAGAACCACAAACTGCAATTAGGCTTTTTAAAGATATTGAAAATATTTTTGCTATCAAAGAAGCTAATGGACATATGGATACTATCGTCGAACTCAATACCCACGCTCAAGATCTTTTGATATTTAGCGGAGATGATGCAATCAACTATCCTATACTTGCTAATGGCGGAAAAGGAGTAATATCAGTCACTGGAAACTTACTTCCAGATAAAATTTCAAAACTTACAGAATATGCTCTTTATGGAAAATTAACAGAATCTAAAGCAATAAATAATGAACTTTATGATATAAATAGAGTTTTATTTTGCGAAAGCAATCCAATACCAATAAAAGCAGCAATGTTTATCGCTGGTCTATTGGATACCCTAGAGTATCGATTACCACTTCTCCAACCTAGCAGGGAGAATATGAGGTTAATTGAAAATACTTTACAAAACTATGAGGTGTTAAAATGATGAATGCAACAATGGAATATATGAAAGGTAAAACTCTTGTAATTAGTGGAGCTACAAGAGGAATTGGAAAAGCTATTTTATATAGATTTGCAGAATGTGGTGTTAATATTGCCTTCACTTACAACAAAAATGAGGAAGAGGCGCAAAAAATTGCCGAGGATGTAATAAAAAAATTTGGTATCAAAGCTTGTTATTACCCGTTGAATGTTTTAGAGCCAGAGCAATACACCACCCTTTTTGAACAAATCGATAAAGATTTTGATAGGGTAGACTTTTTTGTTAGCAATGCTATTATTTATGGTCGTAGTGTTGTAGGTGGCTTTGCTCCATTTATGAGATTAAAACCAAAGGGATTAAATAATATTTATACAGCAACAGTTTTAGCTTTTGTGGTTGGGGCACAAGAAGCAGCAAAAAGGATGAAAGAAGTAGGTGGTGGAGCAATAGTTTCTCTTAGCTCAACTGGAAATCTTGTCTATATGCCAAATTATGCAGGTCATGGCAATTCAAAAAATGCCGTTGAAACAATGGTAAAATATGCTGCTACTGAGCTTGGGGAATTTGGCATTCGTGTTAATGCAGTAAGCGGTGGTCCTATCGATACTGATGCACTAAGAGCTTTCCCAGATTACGATGAAGTAAAGGCAAAAGTAGAAGAACAATCCCCATTAAAAAGAATGGGTTCTCCTGAAGATCTAGCTGGTGCAGCTCTATTTTTATGTGATAAAACACAAAGTGGATGGCTCACTGGACAAACAATTGTTATTGATGGTGGAACAACTTTCAAATAAAATCTTTTAAAGGATTATTTAAATAATCCTTTAAGCCCAAGTATTTTAAATAACCACTTTTTCTCAATCACCCTTTTTAGTCTCATTGCAAAGAAACCACTAATTTTATTTTTTCCTACTAGACCTATCGCGTATTTATCTCCTATAGAACACACTGTTCCTTGAGATTTATATGTAAATTTTTCCACTCCTAGACCTAAAATTCTATTGCTAAATGCTTTTCCCAAATACTCTCCTTGTTTAATTGCAATCTGACCTGTTGGGGGATAGAATCTATTTGTATCAGGGTCTTTTAACATGCAGCAATCACCAATAATATAAATATTTTTCATTAAGTCTTGGTTCTTTTGAGCAATGGGTTGTAAATAAGAATCTACTTCTACTTTTGATCTATGAGATGTAAAGAATTCTGATTTTTCAATTACTAAATTCCCCTTCACTCCAGCAGTCCAAATAATCAATCCTCCATCAAAGATTCTCTCTTTTTCACTTTCTTGAACAACTACCCTGCGATTTTCACATCTTAAAATCTTACATCCTGTAGCAAGCTTAACTCCGCAATCTTTTAAAAATATTTTTGCTTTATTCACAAGTTCATTTGGAAACATAGGCAAAATATCTAGCATTGCTTCTATACATACAATTTCCACCAAATTAAAATCTACTGATTTTTGCAAACAAATTTGCTTTAATCCCACAAGCAAAGCCCCTATTGTTTCAATTCCACTAAAACCCCCACCACAAACAATAAATCGCAAATCACTTTCATCTTTTGTTTGCTTGTATCTATCAATTTGACTCACTATCTTTTGATTCAATAAAGATGCATTCTTAAAATCCTCTATAGGAAAACTAAACTCTTTAACACCTTGAATGCCAAAATCATCAGATTGAAAACCAAGTCCAACCACTAAATAGTCATACGCATAATGCTCATTTTTGCAAATAATTTTATCTTGTGTAATTTCAACAACCTCATCATTAACAAAACAAACTTGATTAGGAATAATATCCCTTATTAAAAAAGTAGTCTCATTATTTATCCCTCCCACAACTTCATGTAACAATATGCTTATATAATGATAATCATACTTACTAATCAATGTCACTTTCGCAAAATCAAATACCTTAGGGTGTAATTTTTTTAAAAAAGAAATACTTCCATAACCAGCACCAAGCACAACAACATTTTTCATTCTTCTTCTCCTTTTTAAAGACAAAAAGATTCTACTAAAAAGTATCTAAAAAGTTATCTCAAAATTAGTTTTAAAGGGAATTAAAAAATTTATGTGTAAGTATTCTACCCTTTGCAGTCTTTTCTATAAAACCATTTGCAAGTAAAAATGGTTCAATGGCTTCTTCGATTGTCATTTCATCCTCACTCATTGCAGCAGAGATAGTGCTTAACCCCATAGGCTTCCCCTTAGCATTTTTCAAAACTTCAAAATATCTCAAATCTAGAGTATCAAAACCAAAATCATTGATTCCAAGTTCATTGAGTGCATACTTTGTTGTCTCTATACCTATCTCCTCTTCATCATTTATCTCAGAAAAATCTCTTACACGCTTTAGTAACCTCAAAGCAATTCTTGGCGTCCCTCTTGACCTCTTTGCTATTTCATATGCACTTTCATTTGAGATTCTTTTACCAAGTTTTAAAATTGCTTTTTGCAAAATCAATGCGAGCTCTTCTTTAGTATAAAATTCCATTCTAAAATTCATACCAAATCTATCTCTCAATGGATTACTCAACATCCCTGCGCGTGTCGTAGCACCAATAAGCGTAAAACGCGGTAAATCAATTTTAATTGTCTGAGCAGCAGGACCAGATCCGATAATAATATCCAATCTAAAATCCTCCATAGCAGGATATAAGATCTCCTCAATTGCAGGAGATAAGCGATGAATCTCATCAATAAATAAAATATCCCCCTCACTTAAATTTGTCATTATTGCCGCTAAATCTCCTGATTTTTCAATCAGTGGAGCAGCAGTTACCCTAATATTTGTCTCCATTTTTGATGCAATAATGTAACTTAATGTTGTTTTTCCAAGTCCTGGTGGCCCAAAAAAAAGGATATGATCTAAAGCCTCTCCTCTTTTTTTGCTTGCTCTAATAAATACATCAAGATTTTTTTTTATCTGTTCTTGACCTACATAATCCTCCCATATACTTGGACGCAAAACATTCTCTTCCCTCTCCTCAAATTTAATTTTCTCAACATTGCTTATACGTGTATCTAAGGAAATTTTTTCCATCAATAACTTTCATCAATGCTTGGGAATCTTTTCGTTTTTACGTCATCTGTATAACTTCTAATTGCTTTTTTTAATAATTCCTCACCATCTAAATAATAACGCACAAACTTTGGTTTAAAATCTTTAAAGAAACCAAAAGCATCACTCCAAACTAAGATTTGTCCATCACAATCAACACCACTACCTATACCAATTGTAGGTATCTTAAGCATTTGAGTAATTTGTGTAGCTACTTCTTGTTTTATACCTTCTAAAACAATTGCAAAAACACCAGCTTCTTGCAATGCTAATGCTTCTTCCATCAATCTTTGTGCATCAAGTTCATTTTTACCCTTTATTTTATATCCCCCCTCACTTCTTGCAAATTGAGGCATTAGCCCAATATGTCCCATTACCGCAATACCCTCATCAATGATAGATTTTACAATGCCAACACGATTTAATCCCCCCTCAAGTTTTATAGCAGAAGCATTGGTTTCTTTGTAAAATCTCACTGCATTTTTTATTGCTTCCCTTTGATTCTGATAACTTCCAAAACTCATATCTCCAACAACAAATGATTGTTTTACTGCTCTACAAACAGCCTTAGTGTGATAAATCATCTCATCAATGCCTATCGCCAAAGTATCACTAAAACCACAAAAACTCTGTGCAAGACTATCCCCTACTAAGATTACATCAACCTCTCCATCAAATATTCTGCCAAAAAGTGCATCATAGGCAGTTATAGCAGTTATTTTCTCTATATTTTTTTTCTTTTGTAAAGTATTGATTGTTACTTTCATATTACCACTCCAAAATTGTCTTAACTTTTTTTAATCTATCAAAAGGGTATTGTTGATTAACGCCATCAATCTCAAAAGTCACATTGTCATCATTTAAATCTTTCAAAATTGCCTCAAATTCCTCTTTATTATCCAATCGAACCAAAACTTTTTGATTCAATGACAAAGAAAAATGTCTTGGTGTCTTTAATATCCTCTCAATACCAGGAGAACTTACTTCCATAAAATAAGGTTTATCATCACGAATATATACATCAAGCAATGGCGATAATACTTCGCTAATTTCCTGACACACATCAAGTGTAACCCTTTTTGTATTGCTAGCAATGGAGATTCTAAAAATATCATTCTTATTTTCTTTTAAAAAAGAAATATCATAAAGTTCAAATCCAAAACTCTGAATAACTTTCTCAATTTTTTGCTCAAGTTCCAAACTTACCATACACACCCCATATATCACTTACTAATTTTTTCAAATATTCTATCTAGATTATTTACACGACCAAAGCTCTCATCAGCCTTAAAGCAAAATTTAGGACACCTAAACCACCCACTAGAGCTTAAAACATACTCTCTTAAAGTTCCTTGTGCCTTCTGCAATAAAGACAATAGTTTTTTTTGCTCTTCTTTATCTTGAGTATCAAATAAAATAAAAACATCTGCATTATGCTTACCCCTAGAACAGAGGACTTCTGTGATTGTTAGGCTATTGATACGAGTATCACTCAAATTTACCAAAGCCTGACTTAAAAGCTCAAGCAATAAAGATTGTGTTCTTTGTATCTTTATATCTTTCATTGATTAAATTTTTTGAGCCTTGGCTATCTCTTTGTAGGTTTCAAATACATCTCCTACTTGAATATCATTAAAATTCTCAAGCATAATGCCGCACTCATAACCCTTATTGACTTCTTTAACATCATCTTTAAAGCGCTTTAAGGATGCAATAATACCTTCATGTATAACAACACCATTTCTAATTAAGCGTATTTTAATACCTCTTTGTATCACGCCATCCACAACCATACATCCAGCAATAACCCCAACTTTTGCAATACTAAATGTTTCTCTGACTTCTGCTTGACCGGTGTGTTCTTCCTCAAATACAGGAGACATCATACCAGATACTAACGCTTTAATATCATCAATTAAAGCATAGATAATTGAATAAGTTTTTATCTCAACGCCAAGCTCCTTGCTCTTTGTTTTCACAACACCTGTTGGACGAATATTAAAACCTAAAATCATACAATTTTTTGAGGCCGCAGCCAAAGAAACATCACTCTCTGATATACCTCCAACCCCAGAGCTAATAATATTGATTTCAACCTCTTGGTTATTTAATTTAAGCAAGCTTGCCTTAATTGCCTCAAGACTTCCTTGAGTATCTGCCTTAACAATTACAGGCAAAGACTTTAAATTACCTTTTGCAACCATTTCTGCAAGCTCATCAAAAGAAACCTTTGTCGTCTTTGAAAGCTCTTTTTGTCTTAGATACGCACTTCTTTTTTGTGCATACTCCCTTGCAATAGCATCACTCTCCACACTAGCTAAAACAATGCCTGCACTAGGAATCTCTCCCAACCCTACAACAACAGCAACGCCAGAAGGTCCGAGCTCTTGAATATTCTTACCCTTATCATCAATCAAAGCCCTTACACGGCCAAAAGTAGTATCTGCTACAATAGAATCCCCTACTCTTAATGTCCCGTCCTGAACAATCACTGTAGCAACAGGTCCTCTACCCTTATCCATACTACCCTCTAAAACTATAGCCTTTGCTCTCTTTTTAGGATTAGCTTTTAACTCCAAAATTTCTGCTTGAATGAGTATTGTTTCAAGCAATGTTTCAATTCCCTCTCCTGTCTTTGCAGAAATGCCAATAAACTCATACTCACCGCCCCAATCATTTGGAGTAAAGCCAATCTCTGAACACTCAGCCTTAAGCTTATCAATATTGATATTTTCTTTATCAATTTTATTCATAGCAACAATAATTTGAACACCAGCGGCTTTTGCATGATTAAAGGCCTCAATCGTTTGTTGTTTTACTCCATCATCAGCAGCTACCACTATAATTGCAATATCTGTAATCTGAGCCCCACGACTTCTCATTTCTGTAAAGGCTTCATGTCCAGGAGTATCGATAAAAGAAATCATATGTCCATTTTTTTCAACACTATATGCACCAATATGTTGCGTAATTCCCCCAGATTCCCCACTTGCGATACGACTATTGCGTATTTTATCTAGCAAAGAAGTCTTACCATGATCAACATGCCCCATAATTGTTACAACAGGAGGTCTTACAACAAAATCTGCACTATTTTGCTCCGTATCTTCTTGATCAAAATAAGCAAAATCATCAGTATTATTTTGCAGATTAAAACTTATCTGAAATTCTTCACATAAAATTTCAATAGCATCCTTATCTAAAAAATCATTTTTAGTAACCATCATGCCAAGATTAAACAAAACCTTTACTACTTCATTTAACTTAAGACCTGCCAAATCAGCAAACTCATATACACGAACTTCTTCAGGTATATTTATTATTTCCTTCTTATCTAAATTTTCTTTTTTTTCTGTTTGCAATGCCTTATTTTTCTTTTTACTTTTACGGCTAATTCCCCCCTCATTCATCCAAGGATTCTTTTTTTGAACCTTAATTCGATCAACCATTGCTTGCTTTACTTGAGCATCTTTTTCTTCATCTATAATTTCTTGCTCATGTAAATCAAAAAGCATAATTTCATTATCTTCTTCTTCATAATCTAAAATTTCTCTATCTTTAAGCAAATCAATCTTTTGCTCATTATGCTTGTGTGAAACCTGAGGCTGCTTTACCTTTACTTTCTTTTTTTGCTCAACTTTTACTTCTGAAGAATCTTCTTTCAAAGTATCCATCATTTCTTTAACGCTGTAATGTGCTTTCTTTGCCTCTGGTTTTGGCGCTAAGGCTTCTTCATTATGTTTTTTTACAATCCTAATACCCGTGCGCCTAGCTACATGTTGTTGCACATTTTCTTGCTGCTCTTTAATCTCTTGAATATCTTTTTTATTTTCCACCTCATCATTTTTAGGAATCTTGGCACTACTCTTTGTTTCTTTTGATTTTTTCTCAACTTTTTTTGGTTGAAATTTTTGCATCAACTCATCTTTGCTTAATTGCCCCATAAAAAAACTAATAAATAATTCTGCGGTTGATACATCTACACTACTTGAAGCTGCCTTCACGCTTAATCCCAATTCTTTTGCAAGCTCTAAAACTTCTTTTGAAGTTTTTCCTATCTCTTGTGCAACCTCTGATATCTTTACTTTATCTGACATTTTTCTCTTATCTCCTGAATATTTAAATAAAGTTGTTCTTTGTCTTTTGAAATTTGTTTTAATTTCTGAAGTTTATGATGCACTTTGAGATCCCCAAGACAATCCACGCACAAATAAATACTCCTGCCAAAACCATCAAAAAAAACTAACTTTTCATTTAAAACTTTTAAACGAATCAATTCTCTTTGAATAAATCTAGTGCGACAAACTACGCACATTCTTATGGGCTTATCTTTCTCAAAAATCACACGAGGCATTATATCTAAAATTTCACTCTTTCTCTATTTGCAAGCCCTGATTATCAAAAGCCAAGTCCAATACTCTAAAATTTGAAAATCTCGCTTGCATTGCTTTTAATATTTTTTGCGCATCATCCTTAAAACAAATATTTAAAAATGAAGACCCACTTCCAGATAGAGTGCTC
Organism: Helicobacter anseris; assembly: GCF_003364335.1. Lineage (GTDB taxonomy): Bacteria > Campylobacterota > Campylobacteria > Campylobacterales > Helicobacteraceae > Helicobacter_H > Helicobacter_H anseris. The sequence continues at coordinate 140,862 of NZ_NXLX01000001.1, read as the reverse complement.
ATTAAAGCACCATTTTCTAAAGCTACTTTTTGCACAGCAAACAATACGGGATATTGCTTCATTCTACGATATTGATGAAACTTATCCTTACTTGCTATACGCAACATATCCCACTTCTCCTGCATAAAGGCCATACACATCAATGAAGATCGTGAAAGATTATACACACTATCAGTATTGGTATATTTTTTTGGCAAAGTTTGTCTTGAATATTTTGTTGATATTGCCCTATTTGGTATCACTACCACAGCTCTAATATCATCTGATATATTCTGCTTTAAATGCAATACCTTGCCATTATCCACGACAGCAACATTAAAACCTCCAAAAATTGCAGGGGTAATGTTATCTGGATGATTTTCATATTGCAAAGCAAGATTTAATATCTCTTGTTTATCAATCTTTCCATATTTTAATAAGTGTGCCATACCCAATGCTGCACTAATTACCGCTGAACTACTACCAAGTCCTCTTGAAATTGGAATCTTATTACGAAATTCAAAAGCAAAAGTTCGATCAGATATTCCCATTTTTTTTAAGTTTTCTGAAAAAATTTTCACAAAAACATTATCTGCTTTCAATTTATTAAAATTTTCACCCTCGCCGATAATATCAATGGTTTGAAGACAAGAATTTGTTATACAAAAATAATTTCTAAAATCTAAACTCAAACCCAAACAATCAAAACCAGGACCTAAATTTGCGCTTGTTGCAGGAACACTAATTATCATTTTCTTCCTTTTGTAATTTATTAAACTGGTGGGACAACATACAAAGGTTCAAGAGGCTGATTAAAATCTTGAGGAATTAGTTTTTGCGGTAAAGTAAAATCATCATCACCTACTTGTGCTGTTGTTGCAATCAAAGCAATTTGTCCTTTTTCATCTTTTTGAAAATATTGATTTCCAAAAGCATGAATTATCCCTTTCTTATTAAAATAAAAACTATCCACAGCAAATGCCTTTATTTCAGATACAACCACAAGTGTTTGTATAAAAATATGCAAGAGCTTTATTGCACTCAAACTTCCAGGACCCCTTGCATAAAAAATACGCTCTACACTAACCTTGGCTTTAGCCTCTAACCAAAGTTTTGTTAATGCATCCAATGTTTTTAATGTCTCTTTTTTAGAATCTACAAGAATTAGATTCTCATAAAATCCATACAAAACCCCCGTTTTTGTGGCAACTAGCACCAAATCAGATTGTTTTTTATTCAAACTCTTTTACCAATTCCATAATTGCGACTTCTTCTGTCTCTTCCACCAATTCATACGCATCAACTTCTTCTAAAATTTTTTTTGTTAAAAGAGAATTGAGCTTATGGCTTCCTGCAAACGAAACATAGCTTCCTAAAAGTGGCATTCCCAAAATAGCCATATCACCAATTGCATCTAAAATTTTATGACGCACAAACTCTTCTTTATATCTTAATCCCTCTTTGTTTAAGATTCCATTTTCATCAAGCACAATACAATTATTTAAACTTCCACCTAAACCAAGTCCTTGAGATCTCAAATAATTCACATCTTGCAAAAAACCAAAAGTTCTAGCCCTAGCAATCTCCTCCTTATACCCCTGCTTGCTAAAAACAAATTTATAGCTTTGTTGCCTAATTGCAGGATGTGCAAAATCGATAGAAAAATCAAAAATAGTTTGCTGGCTAGGTTCTATACGCACAAATTTATCACCATCTTTTACTTCTATAGGTTTTTTAATAGCCATAATCTTTCTATTTGCATCCAAAACCCTTATTCCAGCCTCATCTAAAATCATACAATAACCAATAGAACTACCATCCATTATAGGTATTTCTTCATTATCTACTGATATCTTTAAATTATCAATACCATAAGCATAAACAGCAGACATTAAATGCTCAATGGTTGAGATTTTTGCCTCTCCCTTACTTAATACCGTTGCCATCATTGTATTTGTAACATTTTGGGGACACATAGGAATGCTTACACCCAAATCACTTCTATAAAACACAATACCACTATCAGCTTCTAAAGGCTCTAGCACCATTTTTACAGGAACCCCCTTATGTAGCCCTATTCCAACTAATTCTACTTTCTTTGCAATCGTTCTTTGTTTCATTTTAATTCCTTAATGGTGATAAAATCTCCATTTCTAATCACAAGCTTTAAGTTTTGAGGATTTGAATTTATCTTATCTAACATCTCTTTTGAAAAAATTTGACCATTAAAAATAATATGATTAGCATGAATATTTTTTAAAATCAAATATGCTCCATCGCACTCAATTCTTCCTTCACAATTACCAAATATTGAAATACAGCCGGTTGCAGAAATCCTAGCACCATTATGCACATTATCACAGATAATCAAATCTCCTTGGTGTTCAATATCCTCACCACTGCGAACAGGTTTTGAAATAATTTTTAATTTTTCTACCTCTCTACTTTTTTCAACCTTTATGGGTGCAAAGGAGTGATTAGGTACAAAATAAGTAAGTCCTAATTGCAAAGCAAGCTCTTCAAGCTCTTTTTGGGGTGTATGTGCAAAAAATATTAGATAATCTTTAAGCAATAAAGAGTGTTTTTGAAGAAAATCCAGACACTCTTCTAAGTCTGTATTATCAATTTCAAATACTCTTATACTTCTTTGTTTGGTCTGAATCATTTCTCTGCCTCTATAATATTTTGTGCTCTTAAAAATACATCTGTAATATTATTTTTTATCCATTTTGCATCCATCCATTCTACCACTCTTACTGGTTGCCCTTGTATCAATATACCCAAATGCAAATGATCGCCAAAAGCCCAACCAGTCTGACCCGTATTCCCTATCTGAGTATATGCTAGAATTTCTTGACCACTTTTGCAACTAAAGGATGATAAATGCGAATATAATGAAGCCAACCCAACTCCGTGATCAACAATTACTGTGTTACCATAAACACCAAGTAATCCATTAAACACAACTTTACCAGCATTTGTGCTAATAACTGGTGCATGCTTAAAATTTGCAATATCTAAACCCAAATGCATTGATTTTGAAAACTTCCTATCCTTATAGAGATAGGTCCTATGATCGCCAAAACTCCCTACTACTTGACTTTTTTTCAGTGGCAAGAAAACATTAAAATTCATAGGTTTTAGATAACCTTGAGGAGAGATATTGCCTGTTATTCTGGAAATAATATTTTCATCTTTACTGCGTATCAATTCATTGATATACTTAAACTTTTCTAAAGAATTATCAAAACTATTTGGAGACCTCTCTCCTATAATTTCAATCAAACCATCAAGTTTTGTATTTAAAAACTGATCAGTAATTTTAATATCTGAAAAACGATATCTAATATTAGAATCTTTTACAATAGGTATAGCCACTCTTTTTGCATTCCAAGCCTTATCAATTGCCGTAATTGTTCCTGCAAAAATTTTATTTTTAATAGGCCAAGCAATCAATACTGCATAATACCCTTCTTTTAAAAAAGGAAAAGCTCTAAATTCATCTGTTCCATTTGTCACAATTACTTCTTGTGTACTTTTGTCATTGATTTTAAAAATAAGCAATGCACTCCCACCATAGGATATTTTGTATGAGCTAGCAATCATTCTCACAATAGGTGCTTCTGTATCAATAGTAAAATTAAAATGAAGCTTTGTGGTATTTCCACCAAAGAAGTTAGCATTACTCCAATCATTTACTATAATTTCATAAAAAACCCTGTCGTTATCCTTAAGGATTATATTTGGTTTTGGCAAGGCGACTTTAATATTTTTTGGACGCTTAACAATAGCTTCTTGCTTATCTACTATTACCTTCCCCTCAGCATTTCTAGCTAATATTTTATAACTTCTAATCCCACTTTCATCACTCATATAAATTGACATATCACGATTAAAATTCCAAAAAGCTTCCCCCTCAGTGACAAGTTTTTCTTCTGAACCTATTTGAGTTACAAGCTTTACTTTTGGAGGAACTTTTTCAAAAAACTTTGAGTGGTAAATCCAATAGCCAAAAAAACCTATTCCTGCAAGAATAATCATTTGAAATAAAAATTTTAAACGCAACTGCCACTCTCCTATTTATAACTAGGGAATTTTACACTAAAAAATTAAAATACATAAATATAACCAAGAGTAAAAAAACTTGATCGTTTAAAATCAATATCTTGAGACATTAATTCTTTTTCTTCACTACCATTGGAATATATAGCTGTCTTTTCTAGTCCTAGACGCAAAAAACTCACAGGAACCTTAAGACCAAATTCAAAGCGATGTTTTTTGAGATAAGAAATATTACAACCAATATTAAAAGCATAATCAATTTGCAAAAAATTCTTCCATAAGATATTTTCACTTACAAAACTTTTATCAAGCAATAACTCATTTATATTTTTACCTTCTTCACTCATCAACATTATTCCAAAGCCAAATCCTAAAAATACCCCAACATCAAATTTTTTACCGATAGGATATTCCCCCAAAAAATCAAAATTCAATGCTCCTAGCATATAAGTATTTTTTCCAATGGAGTTGCTATGATATTTTATAGTTCCACTACCCAAAAGAGCATCTCCATAAATCCTTGTTCCAAAATACTCAGAAAAGAAATTTTGATATCCCATCTTGCCCCCAAAAAGAAACTCTGTTGCACTAGTATCAAAGTTTTGCAATAAAACTCCTGTATTACTTGCACCCTCAACATTATTTTTTCTATTATATTTGCCATCATCATAGGCATTATAAATAGTTCCCATACCTATTGAGATTCCTAGAAAAAATCCATTTTTTAAATAAAAATCTTTTTGTTTTAAAATCTCTTGTTGCTTTAAAATTTTATCTTGAGGCTCATAACCATAAGATCCAATCTCTTGTTGCAATCTTTCAATCTCTGTGTCTAATTTCTCTTTTAAATCTTGTTCTGAAGCATATTGAGAATCTAAACCATCAAAAGCAATCATAAAATGAAAATAAAAAGATAGAAAAAATATTATTCTCTTCATTGCAATCCTAAAAATTGTAGTAATATGTAATAAGATACAAGTTTTTTGTACTTAAAGTATTTCCAAAATTTTTAATTGGTGGCACCTTTAAATGCAAATCGATGCGATGTCTAATATCCAAAATAACACTAATACCAAAATTTACAAATAAGCCCAAATCTAAAAAGCTTTTTGTATATTCAAGCTGAGTGCTTAAAATACCCATACCATAGCCACCAAAAAAACCAATGCCATACTTTTTATTTTTATCAAACATTACATCAGCCATTACATCAAAATTTACTGTTGCATTTTGATAGATATATTTATCACTTTCTACAAAACCAGCACCAATCAAATAATCCAAATATGCCCGAAACCCAGCTTGTGTATTTTCAAAAAATTTTTGATATCCTCCTCTTATGCCAAACAAAAAAGGGTGGTAAACATTTGAAAAAATATTTTTTATTTCAAAAGCACTATTCCCAATAGTAGCTCCCACAAAAAAGCCATTTTTAAGCTTTAAATTTTCTTGATTCTTTTTTTGCTCTTCTATATTCCAGAGCTGTCCTTTTAAAAAATAAATCTCCTTTTGTTTTTCTGAAATATCATTTTCTACCTCATTGCACCAAGCAAAAAGACTAAATATAAAAAATATTACAACTCTAAAATACATAGCCATATCCAATCATAAATAATGCCCCAAACCAATCAACACTACTATTGGTAAGAATCTTCATCTCAAAATCCATACGATGATGCTCTAAAAAAGAAGTTCCAATACCCATATTTAACAAAAAAGAAAAATCAGAATCTGCGCGAGAGTTGTAAGTCATACTTCCAACACCTGTTCCAACAATAATTCCCAAATCTACATTTTTAATCACAGGAAATTCCAAAAGAATATCTCCGCCAATTAAAATTGAAGAAAACTTATCACGACCAAAAATCCCATTGTTAGACATTGATGAAATATATTGGACATAGATTCTTTTTCCAAAAACCCCAGCTTTTGATAATCTATCAAAAAATGAAGGCAAAAATGACTGATAGCCCAAACGCACACCATAAGCAAATGCATATTTCTCATCATCGATTTGATTAGACACAACGCTCATTCCACCTAAATTTGCCCCCAAAAACAATCCTGTCTTTTCCTCACCCTTATCAATAGCCTTTATAACACTTGATATCTCATCATCTGTGGCAGCTCCATAAAAAACAATGTAAGGATAATACTTTAAATCCAAATTTTCATAATCAACTTTTGCTTGATTCCCAAAAACACAATAAAACAAAAATAATATACAACAGCAAAATCTCACAAACATTGTTTCAAGGCCTCTAAATCCAGTATCTTTATCTTGCCACTACAAGTATCAATCAATCTTTCTTCTTTAAGTTTTTTTATTGTTCTAGAAAGTGTTTCAGGAGTTGTATTGATAAATCTAGCAATTTCTTTTTGAGCAAAATTCTCAAGCTCCGCCTTGCGACCAATAATAAACTTAATGAAGCGAAGCCTTACGCTCATTGTAAAATTCTGATTGATAGAATACTCCAAAAATTTTATTTTAAGCATCAAAGATTTGATAAAAAGCATACAAATTTCTTGATGTGCAAAAAGCTTTTCTTTAAACTTTTGGAAATCAATTTTTAAAACCACACTATCACTTTCAAAACTTGCACTAGCAGGATATAACAATCCTTCAAAAACAGGCATTTCTGCTATAAAGCTAGGACTTTGCAAAAAATGAATGTTAATAACTAGCCCTGCTTCATCTGTCTTATAAAGTCGCACACATCCCTTTAAAAGCAAGTATAAATCCTTTGGTTTTTGCCCCTCATAAAACAAAATGGCATTTTTTTTATATTCTTGTTTTTTGCCTATAGCTTCAAAAAAACTTAATAATTCTTCAGAAAATTGCATTTTCACACCTGAAGAGCAAGTTGTTGAAAAATTTCACCTCTTTGCTTATAAGATTCAAATTGATCTAAACTAGCAGCAGCTGGGCTAAGTAAGGCAACATCTTTATGACTTCTTTCTTGCTTGATAATAGAAACTGCATTTTTTAGCTCCATACTCTTGTGATACTGAATATTATATTGCTTTGCTAAATTTTCTAACTTATCTGCGTTACTTCCAATAAGAAAAATCTTAATATCCAAATTTTTTATCAGTTCAAATATAGGCTCCTGATTTGCCCCCTTATCATCACCTCCCAAAATCAAGAGGATTTTAGAATCTTTATAGCGTTTAATTGCCTCACAGGTGGCATCTACATTAGTTCCCTTGCTATCATCAACCCAAAGTCTCTTTTGAGAATCATAAAATTCCTCAATTCTGTGCTCACCAATACTAAACTTATTTAATAATTGGATACTAGCATTTTTAAAAAGTATTTTTTCTACACTCAAAGCCAAAAGACTATCTAATAAAAAAGGTTCTTTAAAAACCAAATTTTGTATATCTATATCCATTTGTTCTGCTAATGCCTGACTTGATGTATAAAAAATAATTTTTGCTTTAGCATTTTTACAAATCTTATGATTTGCTAATTCTTGAGGTATTAAAGCAATGTGATGCTCTTGCATTCTTTTAAGAGGAGTTAATTTTGCCGTAATATACTCATCAAAACTCCCATGCCAACTGATATGATCCTCTCTTATTGGCAATAAAACATAGATATCAGGAATGGCTCTTTTTGTGTAATGAAGCATAAATGAGCTAGTTTCTAGAATCCAAATGGGAGCTTTTTGCAAATAAAGCTCTGTCAATGGATATCCTATATTCCCTCCACTTTTTGCACCTTTATCTTTTAATAAAAATTCTAGCATCTGTGTGGTAGTCGTTTTTCCATTTGTCCCACTAATCCATACGCTTAAAGGCCTTTCTTTTAATAAATCATAAAAAAAATCATATTCACTTATAAGATTTTTTGCTTTAACAATAAGAGGATGATAAGGAGGAATGCCTGGACTTGTAATTGTAAGTTCTGTTTTTGTGTCCTTAAAGTTACAAGCAGGCAAAAAGAGATTCTTGTCCTCTTGTATAACCTCTTGAAATTTATCATCATAAATCTCACAACCTATATTTTGTGTGTTCAAAAATGCTACTAGAGGCTTGGTAGTTACACCATAACCAATGATTAAAAATTTTCTCATCTAATTTTTAAACTCATTAGTGCAATAATATTGCTCAATATAGCAACAATCCAAAATCTCACAATAATTTTATTTTCTGCCCAACCTTTTTTTTCAAAATGATGATGGATTGGTGCCATTAAAAACACTTTCTTTTTTCTGGTCTTATAGCTTCCTATTTGCAAAATTACAGAAAATGTCTCGATAACAAAAATAGAACCTATTAAAATCAATAAAATCTCGTTATTAGAGACAATCGCCATATAAGCAATAAAACCTCCGACTGCTAGACTTCCACTATCACCCATAAATACTTGTGCTGGATGTGAGTTATACCACAAAAATCCAAAGAGTGCCCCAATCAATGCCACTGACACTACAAACAATTCTCCAGCATCCACTACTCTTGGCCATAAAAGATAATTTGCCAATTCATAGTTTCCAGCAATATATACAAAAATAGAAAGAGAAAGTAGGGCACAAATACTAGGAACAGTGGCTAATCCATCAAGACCATCTGTAATATTTACTGCATTTGTAGTAGCCAAAAATACCAAAATCCAAAAGATAGTAGTTGCCCAAGGGATATCCCCAAGATAAAGTAATGGTTTTTTCATAAAAGGTATATATAAACTAGAATCCAAACCAATTGCATAGCTTAAATACAAAGCAATTGCAAGAGAGAGGATAAAAAGTGATAGCATTTTTACCCTAGCACTCATTCCACTATTATTTCTTGCACTAATCTTTGCATTATCATCAACCCCTCCTATAAAACAAAACCCTACCATTGCAATCAATGCCAAAATCACAAAACTATTAGTAATTTGCGCACTTACAAGAGAAGCAAAAGTTGCACTAAAAACAAAAACAATTCCTCCCATTGTTGGAGTATTGCTCTTTGCCTTATGAGCAGGAACAAACTCAGAGATTGGCTGACTTGCCTTATGCTTCTTTGCCCAAGCAATAAAATATGGCATTAAAACAACACAAAGAAAAAAAGCTAAAAAAAAGCTAATACCTGCACGAAAAGTTATATAACGAAAAACATTAATTCCAAATTCTGAATAAAGATAATAAAGCAATGTTATTCCTTGTTTGCAATCTTTTTAAAAAGGTTTTGATTCTACCACAGGTTCCTTTAATAATGAAATGCAAATCTTTATATACTAACTTTTAGATGTTTCAGTAAAATACTAAAAAAAATTTTTGACAAAGGTGCAAAATGCTATCAAAAGATATTTTAGTTTATAGAAAAATACGTTATGAACTGCGTGCTTATATGTGTTACCTCTTTACACAAAATATTCAAAATTATATGCCTAGCACAAATCTCAAGAATGTTTTAAATGGTATCGAGAAAATTAAAGATGAAATAGAAGCTTTTGATGCAATCTATATCCTAGATGCTACTGGTAATGAAATAAGTGCCAATGGAATTGCTTGCACAGAAAACTTTTCTGATAGGGCTTTTTATTATGAAGCTGTGCGGGAGGGAAAATGCATTATTACAAATCCTTATCCTACAAGCAATAGTGGAAAACTAGTAGTTACTGCTTCTTATCCTGTGTATAATCAAAACCATGAGCTTATTTATGTCGTATGCATTGACTTGGCTCTAAAAACTGCCATAAGCATATCAGCTCCATCAAAATTTTCTAACTTTTGTGCAAATATCAGCATAGGTATTTATGGACTACTTTCTGTTTGTCTTACCTTAGTTTGCTTGCTTTTGTTTTGTAAGGGTGCATTTAGTTTTTATATAGCATTAGGACATTTTAAAAATTTTGACATTGATGAAATCTTTAAAGCTATTATCCAACTTACCCTAGCTCTAGCAATTTTTGATTTAGTAAAAGCAATTTTTGAGAGCGAAGTTTTAGGCAAAAATACAGAAAACAATGCACAAACACTCCAACAAACTATGGTTAGATTTCTAGGCTCAATCATTATTGCACTTGCTATTGAATCTTTAATGCTTGTTTTTAAATTTGCAATTAGCGAACCAGATAAAATACTCTATGCTGTTTATCTTATAGGTGGAGTTTCAACACTACTTGTCGGATTATCTATTTATGTCAAATTTGCATATAAAAAAGAAAATCAGGGAAATTAACCTTTCCCTTTGGCTTTCATTACTGCTTTATGCGAAGCTTCCATTACAATGCCTTTAAAGGCTTTAGATTCTAATACACTTAAACCCTCAATTGTTGTGCCCGCTGGACTTGCAACCTCATCGATAATTTCTTGAGGTTTTTTATCCCTTAAAAGCAATGCAAAACCCTCAAACATTCCTCTTACAAGCTCTTGACTTTGCACACAACCCAATCCCTCTCTCACACCAGAATCCATTAAAGCTTGCGCCATCATTGCCACAAAAGCAGGAGCACTTCCACTTGTGGCAATAGATGCATCAATCAAATCTTCCCTATCAACCAAGACCACCCTACCAAAACTCTCAATCATATTTTTATAAACCTCAATATCCAAATCCTCTATATACATAGCACTTGAAGATTTTTGATATTTTGCAGCAGTATTTGGCATCACTCTTGCATAGCCGTAGGATCTTATATTTTCTCTAAGCACAGAAATTTTTACTCCAGCCATCACACTAACAACACCTCTTGCCTGTCCATTAAAAACAAAACTAGACAAACCATTTGGCTTGATACACAAAAAAACAATTTTATTTTCAATATCTAGCATATTATTAGCATTATAGATGGTTACAAAATTATTTAGATTATTAGCGGAGATAAATTCTAAGGCGCATTTGGTATTGCGACCGCAAACTTCTATATTATAAAGTTTATAAAGATTGGAGTGAATAAAACCTTGAATAATGGCTAAGGCCATATTGCCATAGCCAACAAATAGAATCTTTTGTTTATTCACCTATCTTCTCAATATTATTTGCGACTTTTTCGTCTTTGTAGTATGTTGAAATAGGATCTGCAAGATGATAATTTGGATATTTCAAGCTATCTAAAACTACTTGAGCCATTGTTTGATTGTCAAAATTAAATACAACAGGTGCTAAAAAATTTACCGTAGAATCTTGTATTGGAGATTGTATTACCATTATATTTGCAATAAACACATTCTTAGCATTTTCTAAATCTAAAAGTAATTTTACTGCTTCAGGAACCTCAAACTCATACTCTCTGAGCACATATGGATTGATAAGCGTAAAAACAGGGGAATTATCCTCAGCATTACTCAAACGCACAAACACTTCATCAATCTTTTCTAGCTTCATTTTTTTTACTTTTTCAAAGCCTAAAATTGGAGATTTTACCTCAAAAATCATCTTTTTACCCCTAAAATACCGATATCCGACATACCTAGATTTTCAATATAGTTGCTATTCTATCCAATTTTACACTCAAAAATCAACTTAAAAAACAAAGTTTCTGTCATTTTTCTTAACTTTTTCATAATATAATTTTCAATCACAAGCACAGATTCTGGAGTAGTTTTTGAAAAATACTTTATTTTTTCTTATTTCTTTTGTTATTTTTACGCTCTTTTTTGGTTGCTCTTCTAAAGACAATGAATACAACAAACCAGCTTCATATTGGTATCAAGCAATACTTAAAGAAATCAAAGTAGGTAGTCTAGAAAATGCTGATAATTTCTTTTCTTCATTGCAAAGTGAGCACATCAATTCTCCCCTACTCCCTGATGCAATGCTAATCCTTGGGCAAGCTCATATTGATGCAAAAGAGTTTATTTTGGCAGATTATTATTTTGATGAATATTTGAAACGCTACGGCACACAAGATGTATTAGATTATATTGCTTTCTTAAAACTCAAAACTCATTATTTAGCATTTATCAATTACAGCAAAGATCAAGAATTTTTAGAAAATTCTGTATCAGAAGCAGAAAATTTTCTTATCAAGTTTCCAAATAGCAGATATTACGAATTAGCAAAAACCATACAAATGCGCCTTACCCTTGGGCAAAATGAACTAAACAAAGCAATTGCAAATGTTTATTCCAAACAAAAAAAGACAGATGCAAAAGAACTTTATTTAAATCGCATTGATAATACATTGGAAGAAGAGAGTAAGCCCACTCCATCTCATATACCTTGGTATGTAAAAATCTTTAACTGGTAGGAGCAAAAATGCAACTAATAAACCAAAAAAAATTCCCTTCAATCATACCCATCATTATTGAAGAAGAAAGCTTTATGTATCCCTTTATGATTGCACCTATTTTTATCTCTGATAGTGCAAACATAAAGGCAATCAACAAAGCCTTAGAAAACAAAGAACCTGTCTTTGTTGGATGTGCAAAAAGCACAAAGCAAAGCACAAAAGATGCACAGAGTTTTTATGATGTGGGTGTCATTGGTAGTATTATGCGAAAAGTAAATCTTCCTGATGGCAAAGTAAAGATTCTCTTTCAAGGAATCACAAAAGGCAAAATACTCTCAATAGAAAATGCTGATCCTCTAGAAGGTGTTGTAGATATCATCACTTATAAGGATTTTGATGAAGAAAAAATCTCTGCGATTATGGCTGTATTGAGAGAAAAAGTGCGTCATTTGGCAAATATTAGTCAATTTTTCCCCCCTGATATCTTAAAAACTATCGATGAAAATGAAGAGCCAAATCGTATTGTAGATCTCATTGCTTCTATACTGCGACTAAAAAAGGATCAATCTTATCACCTCTTTGCAAGCAATGACACAGAAAAAAGATTGCTAATGCTTATTGATTTTGTGATTGAAGAAACCCAAACTCAAAAACTTCAAAAAGAAATCAAAAATAAAGTCCATACAAAAATGGAGCAAACTAATAAAGAATATTTCCTGAGAGAACAACTCAAGCAAATCCAAAAAGAATTAGGATTAGACAAACAAAGAGATGAGGAAATTGAAAATTACAATAAAAAATTAGAATCTATCAAGGCTTTTGTCTATGAAGATACTTATAAAGAGATAAAAAAGCAGATTGATAGACTTAGCAAAATGCACCAAGATAGCTCTGAAGCAAATGTAATACAAAATTATATTGAGTGGGTCTTAGAAATCCCATTTGGAAAATTTTCCAAAAAGAAGCCTGCTATTAGCAATGTGGAAAAACAACTCAATGCAGATCATTTCTCACTCATCAAACCAAAAGAAAGAATTATCGAATTTTTTGCAGTAAAAGAACTCTTAGCCAAAAGAGAGCAAAAAGAAGATAAAAATATTGGCACTATACTTTGTTTCTTTGGTCCTCCTGGGGTAGGAAAAACAAGCCTTGCAAATTCTATCGCAAAAGCCATAGGACGCCCTTTGGTTCGTATAGCACTTGGAGGATTGGAAGATGTAAATGAGCTTAGAGGACATAGACGCACTTATCTTGGTGCAATGCCTGGAAGAATCATACAAGGGCTTATTGAAGCTAAAGAAATGAATCCTGTAGTTGTGCTTGATGAGATTGATAAAGTAGGTCGCAGTATGAGAGGAGATCCTACAAGTGCATTGCTAGAGATTTTAGATCCTGAGCAAAATACTAACTTTAGAGATTACTATGCAAATTTCAATGTAGATCTTTCTCAAGTTGTTTTTATCGCTACAGCAAATGACATATCAAATATTCCAGCACCATTGCGTGATCGTATGGAATTTATAGAGGTTTCAAGCTATACCCCGCAAGAAAAAGAGCAAATTGCAAAAAAATATCTCATTCCTCAAGAATTAAAAAAACACGGGCTAAAAACCTCTGAAATACAAATCAGCAATGATGCTATCACTTTAATGATAGAAAAATATACAAGAGAAGCAGGAGTAAGAAACTTACGTAGAAAAATTGCCACTCTAGCAAGAAAAGCAGCAAAAGAAATTTTGCAAGAAAAAGCAAAAAAGATTAGTATCACTCCTGATAATCTCGCACAATATCTTGATAAGATTGTCTTTGAGATAGAAAAAAGTGATAATGAGGACAAAGTAGGTATCATCAATGGGCTTGCTTGGACAAGTGTAGGCGGAGATGTGCTAAAAATAGAAGCTATCAAAATCAGAGGTAAAGGAAATCTCAAGCTTACTGGAAGTCTAGGAGACGTGATGAAAGAATCCGCACATATTGCTTTTTCTGTCATCAAAGTATTGATTGATGAAAAATTTTTCAATCTCAAAAAAGAAAAGAAAAAAGATAAGAATCCTGAACAAATCTATAATCTCTATGATATCCACTTACATGTCCCTGAAGGTGCTACACCAAAAGATGGTCCTAGCGCAGGGATTGCTATGGCAAGCGTGATTGCTTCTATCCTCACCAATAAAAAAATTTATTCTAAAATTGCAATGACTGGAGAGCTCACACTTAGTGGCAGTGTCTTGCCTATTGGGGGATTGAAAGAAAAACTTATCGCTGCACATAAAGCAGGAATGCAAAAAGTGCTAATTCCTCAAAAAAATTATGAAAGAGATTTGAGCGATATTCCTCAAGAGGTGCTAGAAGAGCTAGAAATCATTAGCGTAAGAGATATCAAAGAAGTTTTAGAGCAAACATTGCTAGATTTATAAGATAGAATCATAAAGATTCTATCTTTTGAAGTATTATTTTGTCAGAGGGATAAGCAAGCCTTCATAAAGTGCCTTGTAAGTTTCCTCTCCTACTAGATAACGCACAATTTCCAATCCAAATAAAATTGCAGTAGCTGGTCCTGCTGAAGTGATAACATTACCATTTACAACCACTGCTTGATTTACTCTATTTCCATTCAAGCCTGCCTCACAACCTGGATAGCAAGTAAAATCACCTTGCAATACTCCTGCGTGATTTAATACCATAGGAGAAGCACAGATAGCCGCTACAAGCTTATTTTTTGAGTGTAAATCTTTGATAATTTGGATAATCTTTGAAGAATTCTTGAGATTATTCATACCACCATATCCACCTGCAAGAGCAATAGCCTCAAGAGATGACAAATCTAGAGAATCTAGCGTCGTATCTGCTTGGATAAAAATACCATTTGCACCTTTTACCAAAAGCTTATCATCTAAAGATGCGATGATAATTTCTAAATCTTTGTGCATTTCACTTGCTCTTCTTAAAACATCTGCTATACCGATAAATTCTGCTTCCTCAAAGCCATCTGCTAGAGGGATTAAAACTTTTTTACTCATCTTGTATCCTTTTTTTAAAATTATGCGTGCATTGTATAGAGTGATATCTAATAAAATTTAAATAGTGATATCTAATAGAAAAATCTTAACTTTTTTATATAATGTTTTAATCTCAAACATTAGGATATTAAAATGATATTTTTTAGAAAATCAATACTTATGCTTTTTACATGTTTATTATTTTTAACCACAAATCTCTTTGCAAAAGATGATAAAAACACTATCATCCCGGCTAAAACAAATAGTCTTGTTCCGGATAAATCTCAAACAAAAAAAATTTCAGCTATTCCAAAAGTCATACAACAACCAGCAGATAAACCGCAAGATAGGGCTATTAGAATCAAAGCTCATAATGGTAGTGAATATTGTTATGCCCCAACTTTTACCGCCAATGAAAGCTATGTGAGTTTAGAAAATTGTAGGTATCAAACACTAGCTAGATATGATGTATTGCGTAGAATTTCCTTGCATGTTGGTCGCGATACTTGGCTTTGTCTATCTGCACCTTATTCTGTTTTAAACAAACAAGAAGAATGGGATTATATTAGATTGCGTCCTTGTGCAATAAATGATCCCTCACAAGTTTGGTATTTTAAAGATGGTGGCTTTTATAGCAAGGTAGGAAATTATAGAATCAAAGATTATAAATACTATCTTTATATTTCTCGTAATCCCAATGACTACTATGATCATAGTCTTATCCCTAATATGAAACAATGGGTAGAAACAAAAGCTCAAGTGCATTCTCTTAATATCAAAACCACAATTGGATGGTATTACAAAGACAAAAGAAACTTTGTTGGCAAAGAGATTAAAGGTAGTGAAGAGCCTATATATTTCTTCTACAATCCAGAAAATAAACATCTTTTTACTTTTAATCAAATAGAAGGAAGATTTGAGTGCATTATCTCCAATTCCACCAAAACTAGCTCTTGGAATTGGATTTCTACAGATATGTGCCTAGATACAGATAGCGCAAATAATCTCAAATGGGATATGGTTTATCAGGCTGATTTGGGAAGTGCATTTTTAGATTCTAATCAACACATACTGCGAACTCCTAGATATGGTCCAAATTGGGGTAGTTTATATACAGTAAATAGCTCTTATATCCAGCAAGATGTGACAAATCACCCTACTTCATATTTTGTGCTAGATCCTTTCTTGCGCACTTATTATAAATTTTTAGGTGGAAATCTTTCTAAAAATCTAGATTATTGCCCAAGTCCTGGTGCAAACAAAATCAAAACCAATCCTGTAAAATTCCCAAGTGATTATAATTTTGATGAAGATTGGCTAAGACTGCTTTATTCTATTGGTATTAGCACAGATTTTCAAAACCCTGAGAGAACTTCTGTAGGTGGATGTGGAGTTTGCTTCTTGCAAACAATGGAGATGATATACCAACTCTTGGGAATGTATCCTAATCTACCTGTTACCCCTCATCTTTTTGCATACAATCCCAACACAGACCCTTTTATCTCTTTTCACAGTCTATTCCCCAATCTTTTTACAAATTATCAATATTTTGCATATGTGCAAGGATTTTCACTATTTGAAGGAGAAGATATACTTGATAGAACGATGCGGGTAGTCAGAGGCACTTTGGATATGACTTTGGGGCAATATGACTTTGTCTATAATGGACTAGCACGAGATGAGAGTAGTATCAATAACGAAATCCAAAGAATTCTATCTGCTCCTAGTGGTAGCACTTGGATGGTTATTAGCTTTAGAAGAGATGAAACTGGGACTTTGGGAGCACATATCCAACCTGTTTTGAGCTCTTCTCAAGGTGTGCGTGTAGTGCCTGTGAATCTTGCAGAAATTGATTATGAAACTTTTGTAGGAGGAATGGCACCTACTAGAGATCCTGCAATGATTAGAATGCATTTGGCTGATGGTAGAAACTTGGTAGCAATTTCTGCTATACAAGTAACTCCTAGAAATGCTTTTGAGGGGAATCTCTCTGCGTTATTATCATTTTATGATTGCTCTGGAGATGGAGCGAGTGCTAGAGGAAGCCTGACGCCACTAAACTCTCAAACACTCAATCAATGTGAAAGTGGCTTTTGTCAATAAGTATTTAAAGTGATTGATGATTTTATCAATCACTTTTTTTAATCTAAATATTTTAGATTAGCTAGGAATGATGGAGTTTTTGCGTGCTGTTTTTTGGAGAGAAAAAATCACTATGGCTTGCAAAAGCATATGAGCTAAAACAACAATATAAGATAATGGTTCTTCAACGCAATAAAAATCTAATTTAAAAACATTCATTTTTTCAAAATACAGTGGAATATTTTGCAAAAATATGCATAGAAAGGTTATGTATGTTGCAAGTATTAATAATATTCTAATAAAAATACCATCTAGCAAAATTAAAAATACAGGAATGCTTGCCAATATCAAAAATAAAATAATATCAAGTGCATTAGCTTTAATACCAAAAAAATCTTCACCACAACAAATAACAATAAACAAAATAAGCATAATAATGACGAATTGTAACAACTTTATAGTCTTGCGCAATTCTTCAAAAGCTACTTTTAAAATTTTTAAAATAGATTCCTTTATTTTCTTTACTGTATCTTTAACTCTATTTGGAGAAAAATACTGCACTATAGTTATAAATCCATGGACGATGAAATAAAATAAAAATATACTAAATAAGATCAAAATTATTGCTATAAAATATTTGATACAATTTCCTGATACTATAAAATTTTTTATTGCACTCAAAGCTATACCTTCATCATCTTTACCAACAAATTCACCAAATAAAAATCCTATAATCAAAAAATAAGTCATCAAAATAATAAAAAAATTATTAACTACCCTTAGTAAGCTTGTATGGTGATCACTCAAATGCCTATAAAAAGCTAATTGTAATCTATCAAAAATATCTTTTACTTTTTCTAAATTTTTATATACATCATTATAGACTTTTGCCTTTTTTCCTCTATCCATCGCACCTACTAGTGCAATTTCTTTGCAATAAAGCTCAAGCTTATGAAACAATGATGCATCAAGAATATTATTGTCTTTAATCAAAGTATTTTTTAAAACTCTAAAAGAATCTCTATAATCATTTGCGATTTTTTCTCTCTCAAAACTTCTCTCTCTATCATTTATATATTTTTTAGCATCTCTTCTACCAAAAGAAAAAAGTTTTTTAATCCAAGATAAATTACTCTTATATTTAGGTATTTTCTCCTCTATTTTTTCCTCAATAAAATCTTGCAAGTTATAGAAAGTAAAATCTATTTTTATATTTACTAAATTTACACCTTCTCTAAATGCTGCATGAGAAAAATTAAAAGGTTTTTGAAAAACAACCCCATAAAAACATATGATTTTATTAAATTCACTTTCGTGAAAATCCACTTCTTTTTCAAAAGTAGTGTTATTAAAATAAACACTATTATAAAATCTTGCATTAGAAAAAATACTCTTATCTTTAAACTGACAATCTTTAAAATCTATTTCGAAGTTTTCTTCTGATGTGCCAAATGAAGCTCTTGTAAAATCTGCTATTTTATAAAAATTACTTTTAGAAAAAAATGCATTCTTTTTAAATTTTGATTTATTAAAAATTGCAGTACACCTAAATTTTGTGTTATTAAAAACTGCATCTTCTTCAAAGGTGCTGCTAAAAAAATTTACACCAATAAATTTTGCACTACTAAATAAAGCCTTGTTTGAGAAAATAGTATTTGAAAAATTTGCATCACAAACAACAATGGATGAAAAATCACAATTGCAATCAAATTTCACTTTTGAAAAATCTGCTGTTTTATAAAATCTACATCGATTAAAAAGTGCTTTCTTAAAACAAATGTTAGTAGATGATTTGCATAAAATACCTTCTAAAAAATGACATTGATCAAAAGAAGCATAAATCTCTGATTGATTAAAAATCACTAATTGTAAAAATTTACATTGATAAAAACTAACATTTTTTAAATCACTTCCAAAACTTATAGCATCATTACTCCAATCTTTATCTTTATCATCTTCCATTGCACCTCTTACAGGAATACCTTGAAATTCACAATTCTTAAAATAAAAATTAAAATCATTGGGTATCTCATAAATAATCAATCCCCTAAACCCAAAAATTTCAAAACCCCCATTTTGATATTTAAAATTTCCAATATTTTTATCCTCAAAATTGATATTTAAATTTTTTGCAAGAAAATTTTCAAACACAAAAGATGCAAGTTTTTTCTCTTTTTGCTCAAATTCTTCTTTATTTTGAAGTTCCATAGGAAATTCAGACCTAAAAAATTCTTGATTTTGTTTTTTAAAATCATCAAATTGCTTAAGCAATTCAAAACATACTTTTTGTTCTTTAGCTTCCATTGCACTATCTGCAGATAAAATCAAATTAGTAACATGTTTTACTGTTTTTTCATTCATTACTTCTCTCCTTAAAATAAATATAGATATTTAAAATTCCAAAATCAACCAAAAATCTTTCTAAAAAACTATTTAAATATTTAAGAAAGTTTTATAATACATTTTCTTTGATAGAGTATAAAAAGTTTTTGAAAGCCTCAAAAAATCAAACTATCTTCATCTTCAAATCCAATAATATCGCGAACAATTGAGCTGACTTCATAATTTTGTTTATCAATCCCCATAAAGCTAGATTTAATACAAACAAACACACCCTTGAAACAAGTATCCAAAGATAAAGCTCTTGTTTCTTGATGATTTGCAAAAATCACACCATCATCAGAAACAATCAAAAGCTCCATATCTTCAAAATATTTCAAGAAACCTGATGTGATAAAAAAGCCATAACCTCTATTTCTTTCCCCTCCATAGATTCTATTTTCACTTACGCTTACCCCACGCTCCAAAGACTTCAGAATCGCATCTTTGGATTTTTTAATCTCTGGAAATCTTGAAAAAATCCGACTTGGTATCCCAACACCACAATCAGATACGCAAATCATAAAATCATCTTTATCAAATTTTGCTTGAGCTAACCCAGAGGCATTAGAATGATCACAAACATTATTTAAAATTTCAGTTGAAACATAATAAACAAACTCTTTTGTTTCCTTTAAAGAAATCTCATCTTTAAGACTTTCTGCAATAAAATTTGATAAATGTGATGCAATATCATCTACCTGTATCCTCTGGGAAAATTTAAAACATTTTGAAAATTTTCCTTTGGAATCTTTAGCCATAAAAAACTTAAGCAGATCGTGAGTTTTTGTGATACCACTTTTTAGAGATTTATTAAAAAGATTGAACACTTTGGGATTTTTTGCGATCTAAGATGGCAAAGTTTGCCAAATCTTTTATAATTTGAACTGCATTTGTTATTTTCAAAAATTGCTTAATTTTTTCTAATCCTATCTTGACAAAAAGAAGCCCAAACACCTCATCAGCAAAGGCATGAGAAATACCGATAATCCCCTCAAAATCTAAAACTACCCTTCTCTCCATCTCAATATCTTGCAATATCAAATCTCTAAGCACTTCACCAGAGCCTCTTGAACCCAAAAAATCAAGCCCATTAAACTGATGTTTGATGTGCAAAACATTTTCTTGCATCTCATATCCTTAGATTTTTGTCATATTGTAACACAAAAACTACACCAACCATGTCTAGTAGAATATAGTTTTGAATCAACTAGGAATGATAGAGTTTTTGCGTACTGTTTTTTTGAGGAGAAGTATCGCAAGAACTATTCATTAAAGAAATACTCTTGTATTCCAATTCGGTAATAGTCTTTTTTAATGCTTGTAAGTTTAAAACCATAGTAGTCAAAAATTTTCTTAAAGTCTGGATATTTTTCTTCGGAAACACTCAAAAGAGGAGTTCGGGTTTGCAGAGCTTCAAAACTCTTTTCAAAAAGCTTAATTCCAATTCCACGATTTTGATATTTTTCTATTACACGGAGAGTGCAAATTTTTTTTTCTTCTGGTGTATTTTTGACAATAGCAACACCCTTGAGATTTTTCTCATCTTTTATCGTTAGGATTTGCTTTTCTTTGCGTAAAAGTGAGGGGAGAACATTTGTAAAATACCATAAATCAAAATTTGGATAGAATTTTTTCGCTTCAGAGAGATAGTGGTATATTGCCAATTCGCTAAAACTAGGTTTAATATCTATTATCGTTTGATGATTAGTCATTTGGTCTAGATACATTTCACTTCTCCCATTTTGAATAAAAAAATATCACTATAACCACAAGCAAGATAGATGCTACTATTATACTACTCGTTATATTTTCTTCAGTCACATAATAAAAAAGAGTGTTTGTAATGAAAGCTAGAGTTATGATTGTTGAGCCTGTAAGAAAAGCTCCCCATTTATTATTTTCTGTTTCCAAAAATCTAAGAAAGAGCTTGAAATCCTTGAATTTTTCTCTCTCGTTTTTGTTTTGATTATCTTTGTCACTCAGTTTCCCCTCTTTCTTAAATTGATAGACAACAGCTTTTGAAATTTCATTCTTATTTACACATCCATCAAGATATGCTCCCCATACTTCGTAATCTTCAAGAACTCTAAAAGATCTTTTTTCTTGCATACTGTCAAGAATATCTACCCCCATATTACAAACCACAAAAGTGTTGACGCATTCGAATAAAACATTCTCAACTCTATTCTTATTGTCATTATTTTGTAGGTTCCTCAAATTTCTTTCATTATTTATATGGAAACCAATAGTTTTGATACTTCGTTTGATTGGATCTCCGATGAAACTAGAGCATTGTTGCTCTATAATCAAGTCGTCCATTTCAATATCAATAATTCTAAAGCGATAATAATTGCCTTCTTCTATTTCTTGGATTTTAATTGAGGGGAAATCTACATTTGTAATTTCTTGAAAAGAAATCAACTTGTTATTGAGCTCAAGAGTTCCATTGATATCTTTTAGTTCCTCATTAAATATTAGTTTAGTAAAATTTTTATTTTTATCCTTAAATAGGTGGCTTAAATCCTCAATTTTTGGTGCCTCACTTTTGTCGTTGTTATTTTCTTTTTGTGTGTATGGGAAAATAATTTGGAGAGTTTGTTGAGATGTTTTTTTATCAATTTTCTTTACCCAAATCCCCATCTCAAATGATATTTTCTTATGCTCCTTTTGAGATAAAAAGATATTGATATGAATCTCTAAAGCAACTTCGTCGGTTGATTTGATTGCTATTGATTCTCTTAAAAAACTACTCATGACAATACATAAATGACTGCGGTGCCACAAACCTTGGATTTTTTTGATAGGGGCATTGTGGTTCAGCATAGCGTGTGTATTCTTTTATCTTGATTGCGTATCCAATTTTTTTTCCTTGAAAATACTGCATATAAAATTCTTTTTTTACACCACTATTTCTATAGGTACTTTTCCAAAGATTGTTTGGCGTATCCTCAAGAATTTCGTCTATAAGAAATTCACCAATAATCTTTCCTACAGGTTTTGTCGCATAGACTCGTATTTTTTTTACATTTTTTTTGAAAATATTTTTTCGATATTCAAATTTTTTCTTTCCACTAAAGATTGCCTCAGCAAACTCAGGTTTAATAGACAACAATGCTGTCATTGATTTCTGCCTCCTGTATGATTTGATAGAACTGTTGAATATCTAGAGCCACAAAACCCCAATATGAAACATTTGGGATAATCTTTCTTAGTTTATCTAAAACAACTCTCTTATTAAAGGAGATATTATAAGTCATTTTGATAATATGGGGATATCTTTTTGTCTCATAATAATGTTTTAGTTCTTTAGTTGAGAAAATATTATATGGACTACAATATTTTATAAAATTCTCCTCATCCTCAAAGGAGTAAATGCTTCTATATTCTTCTACAACACAGAGTGATGTAGCAACACTTGAATAATTTGCTGAGGGAGCATCCTTATCCTTAGTGCGATATATGACAAGTAAATCCCCTCTTTTAAGAAATTGTGTATCCGAAATTGCCGAGAGATAAACTTTGTGGATACTATTTGATTCTGAGATATCACACAGAATTGAATCGGATTCTGTGTGAAGTTTAGAATCTGAAAACATTCGTGTATGATATTCGGGATATATGCTTAAAATATACTTTTTTGTCTCTCGTGTTGATACTGTAGGAAAGATAAAAGATAAATCATCAGGAAGTTCAAGGGATTTATAAAAATGAAAAAAGTGATCACATTTTGAACAACAGAGTTGAAAATTTAAATCTTGACGATATCTGCTAATGACATTTTTTTGAGAGATTGGGAGGTTGTTAAATTTCTTGGATAATAAAGGGCATTGCTCTAGTTTCCCACAAACCTCTGAAAATGTAAGCAAATCATTGTTTGAAATAATATGTTTAGTTAAAACTTTTTCATTACCCTTTTTGCCATATTCTACAAAACCATAGCGTTTTAAGATATCAATAAGAACGATGTGTTTATCGTAGGCTGTAACATATAAATCAAAGATGTTGTGAGATATTGCAAAATCAAAGGCACGTTTGATGAACCTTTGCCCAAGCTTTGTGCGTCTAGCCTCGATCTTGAACGTTCCGATTTTTACCCATCTTGTGGGATATAGAGGGGGGATTATATTTGTGTCAAGAGAGTTTTCAATTTTTAGATAGACAAAGCATACAAGTTTGTTTTCTTCATAAAGTACATAGGCCGATTCTTCTGCTTTGGCTTTTTTTTGATACCAAGTGTCAAATTCAGGATAATCCTCTCTCAGGCTATCAAAAAAAGAATCTCTTAGATTGATATCTGCAAATTTTTTGTATTTGATATTACTCATCCCTTCCCTCAATGATTGCGATTTCTTCAGGAGTGAGGGAGTAGAGGGTATAGACAAGATTGTCGATTTCTCTCTCTTGGGCTGAAGTGTCGGCTTTGGGGTTAGAATCTTTTAGGGCTAGAATCTTCTCTACCAAAGCAATGATTTTGTCTGCTGTGGCTTGATTGGATTCTGTGATTTTGGGGATGGGTAGTTGTCCTACACTTTCTGTATCAAAACCAAAAGCACCTCCTGACATATGTGTTGAAAAAAATCTTTTAGAATAAAAGTAGTCCATAACTCTAGAATTTAGGAGTCCAAGTAGAAATTTTTGATTGACTTTTGTGTTGTATATAATATTTACCTTACCTCCAAAAAAACCTTGGGGTGCAATACAAGCTCGAATATTTTTAGTCATTCTTGCCATAAAAACTAACTGATTGGACAAGAAAAGCTTTATCTTATCTTTTGTGTAATAATTGCTGATATTTTGAATATAAATATTTGATGAAAATTTGTATTTAAAGATATTAGAAGACTCTAAGATCTGGTAGGTATTTTTATCTTTATTTGTGCAAATATCTTGCCTAAAAGTCTTTGATAAAGCACAAAAAATATTGGCAATTTTAGCCAACCCAATTGTTGTGTTATTTTGAATTTTTTTTAACAAGGGATACAAAGAGAAGGGTAAATTTTCAATATTGATTTTTTGAAGCTTGATTGCAGAAAAATCCCACAAGTTTTTTATATCTTGTATTTCAAAAAATTCAATAAAGTCGCTTTTCTTGAAAAGATTGATACAAGCATATGTGTCGGCTTCTTTGAAAATTTTTAGGTTTGAAATATCTACAATCATTTTGACTTGAAGGTGATTATTGATAAAATTTCGTATTGGGAAATCTGTTGGTTTGCAAATGTAAGATATTGGGTTTATAAAGATAACTAAACCGTCTTCCTTTACAAATTGTTTTGATCTTTCAATAAAATAGACAAAAATACTACCCTTTTTCCCTTGTTGATAGACACATGATACTCTATTGAGTTTTTCTTTTGTTTTTTTGTCTATTTTTCTATAATCTCGATAGGGTGGATTTCCAATAACACAATCAAATTCTTTAACTTCAAACATTAGCTCACTATCAAAAAATCCTGCTACACTTTGAGGATTAAAAGGGTCATATTCTGCTAATGGAGAAAACTCATATTCTTTAGCGATAATTTTTTGAGCCTCTCTATACTTTTTTTGCAATGCTTCTTTATCTTGGCTTGCAAAATACTGCGTCATTACTTTTTTAATAGTGGTGTAGGCATCATGAATAAGAAGATTATCATTTTTTGGCATGGGGATGAGAGAATTTGCTGTGATAAATTTAAACTCAAGATTAGGAAGTGGGGTAATATGATTTTTATCCTCATCGCAAATAAGCGAGAGAAAACAACGCAATCTCGAAATTTCTGTTGCCATTGGCTGGATATCTACACCATAAATATTATTTTGGAGGATTGAAAGCTTTCTGATATAGGTAGGACTTTTATCTTTATTTTGCTCTTTAAATTCTTGTGATTGGAGAGTAAAAAAGGCTTTTGCTTGAGGGTCAAGAGCCTCTAAGATAGAGCAAATCTCCTGAAGCATTCCTATAGGAAAAGCTCCGCTTCCACAAGCTGGATCTAGGACTTTAAAATCTTGGAGAGAAGACATGATTTTTAGAATTTCTCCATGTCTAAAATTATGAGAGTAATCAAAAACAAGAGTTTTAAGCTTTGTTTCATCTAGATTTGTCTTGTCTTTTAGATGTTCTAAAATTGAGCTTTTTACCATATAGCTTACAATCTCTCTAGGTGTGTAATAACTCCCTGTTTTTTTTCTAAGACTACTAATATTATCGACTTTATTATCGGTAAAAAGAACAGAGAGAAGATTTTCAAATACCATTCCTAGCATTTCTGGGTCAAGCCCCACTTCTTGATCCAAAGGGGTAGATTCATCAATGGTAAAATGAAACTCATCTATCATTTCAAGAAACTCTCTTAAAATATCGTTTGGGATTTTGAGAGTATTGCGATATGCTAGTGCAAAAAAATCATCATCATGTGGAGCAAAAAGCCCTCCATTAAGATAAGGAATATCTTCCAAAATATTTTTGATTTCTAAATCAATTTCTCCATAATCTCTTTGGTTTTTTGGTGTATTTAAGACTTTAAAAAATAGAGATTCTAATACATCGTGATAATAGCTTGCTGATAAGCTTATATCCCAAACCTTTAATGGGATAACTTCTTTTTTTTCTAAAAACTTGCAAAATAGGATTCTAGAAAAAAGCCTCAATACAAAAGATCGCTTCTCTGGGCTATCTTTTTGCAAAGTCGGCAAACTAGTGTTTTCAATAAACTTAAGAAAAAATTGAGAGATTTTGGTAAAAAACTCTTTATTGAGAGTTTCTATTGCAAATGCTTCTTGTAAATCTTCTATACTTTTTGCATTCTTCAACTTTGGAAGATAAGATAAAGCCGTCCTTGTTTTTGCTCCTTTGCCTAAGATAAAGCTTTGGCGTTTGAGATTACTATGCTCTAATTTTCGATTTTTAAAATCTAGTGTAAGTAGGCTTAGTCTGAAATTGTCTTGATTTTCTTTTTCATAAAAGCAAGCTAAAATTGCGTTTGCATAAATATTTTTAGCAAATTCTTTTAGCTCTGTGTGTAGCCCAATCTTGGCTTTGATAGAAGATACTTCAAAGATATAAAAATGCAATTCTTTATCATCGATAGAAATTTTTTTTGCTATTGATGCGTAGCTTAAAATATGATTTGAATTATCTAGTGATATAGGTTTTATTTGATTTAATTTTTCTTTGTCTTTGCAAAAAATCTCCTCTACAAATTTTTTAAAATGCACTCCATTATCAAATGGATTTTGGACAAAATCTAATAAAGCTTTATTCATTTTCTATCCCTTTATAGCTGATTTGAATTTCTAGATCTGCTAAAAACATCTTAGTTTGATTTGCTTGCTTTAGCTTTTGCTCATCGTGCCTATTTTGATATTTTTCTATAATTGCACTCAAGTCTTTAGAATCTAAAATGCTTTTTATATCTTCTCTATCACATTTAGATTCTTTTATCACACATTGCAAAAACTCTTTTTGCTCACTAGATAAAGTAGAGCTTCTTATGGCAAAAATTGCTTCTTGCTCATCTGAAGTAAGTTTTTTTGATTCGCTAAAAATCGGAGGATTTATGATTTTTTGCATCTCCTCTTTGTGGAATTTTAAAAAGAGTTCTATGTCTTGATTGTGCTTTTTAGTATTCGTGCAAATATTAGTATTTTTGATTTGAGATTTCAAAAACTTTGCCATTTGTAAAAAAGTAATTTTTTCTGGTTCTCTTTGGGTGATTAGCCCCTCTCTTTTTTCTTTGATATGATAAAAATGATCATTATCAATCACTAGTTGTCTATGGGATTTTTCATAGATTTTTTGCTTAAAATAGATATAGCTATTTTGTGGTGCATAGACAATACATCTGCTTTTTTGTTTTAGCAATGCGATACGCTCAAACTCTTTGGGATTTTGCTCCAAGAGCTTTCTAATCTCTGAAAGATATTGCAATTCTTCATTGATTTCATCATCTTCTGTCTTTTTTGCTCCAAAACCATCAGTATTAACATCTTCAAGATCACTAAAAATCATAGAATCTTCGCCTAGTGTATAGTGAAAACTTTGGAGTTTTTGAAATATCTGTTCGCTAAGTTTTAAAATCCTATCACCTAAGTAGCTTGGCAAAAAGTTGTAAATATAAATTTCTTTATGCTTTGTGCCTACGCGATTAATCCTCCCTGATCTTTGCATCAATCTTGTGGCATTCCAAGGGGCATCATAGTTGATTAGAATATTGGAGCGATGCATATTAACACCCTCTGCTAAAGTATCAGTAGAAATGAGTATTTGATATTCATCTTTTTGATCTTCATAGTTTGCATCAAAATTTTCTCTAATTTTCTCTTGATAATCATCACGATTTGAAGAATCTACTTGCAAGACCTTGCCCTTAAAAATCAAATCTAGTTTTTCTTTTAGATATTTTGCTGTTGTGGTTGCCTCTGTAAAAATCAAAATTTTTTTAGAATCAAAATCAAGAGGTATTACAAACTCCTGTTCTATCTTTTCTATTAGACATTTTAATTTTGAATCCTCAGTGATGGCTTCCCACTTCTGTTTTAAGTCTTTTAATATTTCTAAATCAGATTTTAAGTTTGAAAGATAGTCTTTAGCAAAATGTTCTATTTCTAAAAATATAAGTTTATGTTCATATTGCTCTAAAAACTTATTATAGCCTTCTTCATCATCACAATCCAATGCCTCATAATATGCCTCGAGATTACTAAAATTATCCTTTGGAATTGGCACTTGCTTATCTTTTTGAATCTTATCTATAAAAATCTCTAGAGTTTTGATCTGATTTCCTAGTGTTTCTTTAAAAGCTTGCATACTTGATTCAAAGCGTTTGAACATCAAAGATTTCATCAAGCCCTTTAGCCTGTCTGCTGTTTGCTCATAAAAATTTCCATCTTTTTTGCTATCAGTCTGTGATAGATACATTTCTTTACCTTGTGGTGTAAGATTTGGATAAATCAAATAGCGATAATATCCGTATTTTTTAGTGGAATTTTCTTCTTGCGTTATTAAATCTAGGGTTGCTTTTGTGAGTATCTCTACTTCCTTAGATAAAACATATTGCAATGTTTGAGGATTATTGAGTTTAGGAAAAATGATTTTATTTTTTGAATCTTGATTAAAAGATTTTTCTATATCTTTGCGTGTTCTTCTTATCATGATATATTTCAAAACACCTTCTCGCATTTTTTCAGACAATGCTTTTAGTCTTTGTTTTTGTTCTTGAATGAATGCTAAGTTTTTTTTATAGTCTTTGGACAATTCTTTTAATCGCTCTTTGATATCTTTATATTCTTTCTTGATTTCCCTAAAAAAGTCTTTTAGATTTTGTGTGCCAAAAGAAATGTTTGATGGAAACTGAAAAAGATTGATTTGATTTTCTATATCCTCTGGAGAATTATTTTGAGGAGTGGCTGAGAGAAGCATTATCTTTTTTGTAAATCTTTTGTTGTTATGGCAAATATTCTTAAGTGATTTGTAGCGTTTTGTTGATGAAGATTTAAAACGATGAGATTCATCAACAATAATAAGTTCAAAATCTTCTGGATTGATGATTTTTTCTAATGTATCTGGAGTAAAAATCTCAAAATGTTTAGCAACCCTTACGGCTTTAAAATGCTCTTCCCAACCCCTCTTAAGACTTGGGGGACATATAATAAGCACATAGCCTTGAAGCTTTATTTTTTGAGCAATGATTGTAGCAATCAGCGTTTTTCCCAATCCCACAACATCAGAGAGAAAGAAGCCGTTGTATTTTTCTAATTTATTGATTCCATCTGTCACTGCATCTACCTGATATTCAAAAGCCTTATATCCTGAAGGAAATAAAGATTCTACACTTCTATCAATTTGAATTCTATCTTTACCAAAATATTCAATCAGAAATTTATAATAAATATCTTTTGGTGTTAATAATTCAAGGCAAGAATTTTTTTTGATATTTTCTATATCTTTTTTGGTTATCTCTACACTTTGTTCCCATAATTGATTGAATTCATAAAGCGCGGTTTCTATATCTTCGGATTGATTAAGTTCTGCATTGAATTCATATTGTTTTATCAAACCATTTTCCGATAGATTGGAGCTTCCTACTATTAGCGATCCTGTATAAATACAAGATTGATCGTTATTAGTGCTATCAAGAACAGGTTCTTGACTAAAGATATAAAATTTTGCATGGACATTTTTATCCCTTACAATACGCATTTGTATCTTACCTTCACCAATAGCTTGAATAAGGGTATCCACAGAATCTTCTACTTGCTGTTGGGTCACATAAGTATCTTCTTGTATGTTTTGTATCTGAAAGTCTTCAAATACTTTTAGAAATCTACTCTTATCAACACTTTGAATATCGATATTTTCTTGATTAAGCTCTGCAATCAAACTATCAACATTTAGCCCTACAAGGATTCTAATCCTTTTAAAACTAAAAAAGCGTTTTTCAAGAAGAGTATATAAATGCAAAAAACCACTGATACGAAAATAACCTACCAAAAAATCAAGATTTACAATTGCCTGATTCCTTAAGATTGTTTCAAATTTATTTTTTAGTGTTTTTGGTTCTGTATTGTTATAAAACTTCGATTTATCAAGCATTGCTCTCGGCAAAGGAAACTGTCTATCCATAAATAACCTTAAGATAAAAATTGATTTTTTAAATCAAGATTCTATCAAAACGACTTTTTCAAAATCAAGCAAAAATAATTAAATATTTGATTTCTAGATATATTTAAATTTCAAATTAACACAAGAATGAAAATCTAGAATCTGACAAGCCTTATGAAGATTGTAACCTAGTCTAAGAAGTAGAATTTCTAAATCTTTTTGAAATTTTATATATAATTCAAGGCAATTTAGAGATCTTACTGCTATGAATAGCGGGTACTTCAAAAGAAGAAGATGCTCTAAATTCTCTTTTTAATTCTATCTCAAATCCTTTTTTACATACAGCAAGAAGTTAAATTTCCATTAGAAAATTATATAAGATAAAAACTCTCTAAAAATCCTTGTATTTAGCCTTTAAAAGGTTTTTTAACAACGCATAAACACAAAGATAAAAAACCATAAAACAAAGAGAAGCGATGATAAAATCATTTGCATTTTTTGCAAAATTTAGCACACAAAAAAGATAGATTCCATAAGCTAGCAAAATGATAAAGGTGCTAAGAGGATTATTTTTTGTAAGTTTAAAAAGTAGTGAGTGTAGGTGCAAGCCATCTGGTTGCATTGCTTTTTTTCCCTTTACCTTGCGTCTAAAAATAGAATAAAGCACTTCCCACACAGGATAAATCATCACACTAAGCCCAAACCAAGCACTTATCCCCTCATTGCTTAGCACTCCAAGCAAAAATCCAATCAATGCCCCTAAAAAATATGCTCCTCCATCACCCAAAAAAATCTTACCAAAAGGAAAATTCAAAATAAAAAATCCCAAAACTCCCATAAAAGCCAAAAGGCTAAAGATATAGACAAATCCTCCCATATCTTTGCTTATATAAGCAATACTTCCTAAAACTAGCAAAGCAATACCACTTGCTAGACCATTTAATCCATCAATGATATTTAGCGCATTACACACCCCCACAATCCCAAAAGCACTAAAGAGGATTCCAAGATAAAGAGGCAAAAAAACCAAAGGTTGCAAATCTTGTATCACTCCAAGATTTCCCCAAAACATCATCATCACACCAAGCAGTTGGATAACAAGACGCCTTGTGGGTTTCATCATTCCATATAAATCTTCCAAAAATCCACTGATAAAAACAATAAAAAGCCCTACCACTACAAAAAAGACACTCTGCTCATTAAAAAAGAAAAAATACCCTATGCAAAAAGCTAGAAATATACCAAGCCCTCCAAGTCTTGAAGTGTTTTTTTGGTGCATTTTTTGAGGGGAGGTGCTATAAATAGAATCTACCCCTATTCCAAGCCTATTTGCACCAAAAATACACAAAAAAGCAATAATAAAAGAAATGACGCTGATATAAATAAGACTATTTGGCATTTTCTTTCCTTTGCTTTGCAAGCTCTAAACTCTTTTGAAAGCTTACCATACCCTCAGCTTGTGAGAGAAAAATCTGATTTTGGATTTGGTGAAATTTTTGCTCTTTGATGAGATTTTTTATCGCACTATTTGCCAACAAAATCTCAAAAATAAAATCTTGATAATTCAATTTTTGCTGTGTGATGATAGCAAGAAGTGATTCTGCAATATCATCTAGTTTTTCTTTATCTGCGTTTAAAAGTCGCATTAAGGCATTGGTGCCATCTTTTGCGTGGATTGTAGCGATGAGTAAATGCCCTGTTTGTGCTGCTAAAAGTGCAGATAAAATCGCTTCTTTATCTCGCAACTCTCCTACAAAAATCACATCAGGATCTTGTCGCATTGCACTCAAGATGCCACTATGAAAATTTTGAGTGTCTCTACCTACTTCACGATAAGTAAAAATACTTTGCTTATTTTGATGAAAAAACTCTATAGGATCTTCAATGCAAATGATATGCTTTGAAAAATGCGTATTGATAAAATCAAGCAAAGCATTTGCACTGCTAGTCTTTCCACTACCAGTAGCCCCTGCAATAAGCAATAAGCCTTTTTTATCCAAAAGCTCCTTGATAGCAAAAAACTCTTGATAAGATAGTATTTCCCAAATCCTTTGAGGTAATACTCTAAAAATAAGTGCTGGGAGATTTTGAGACAAAAAAGCGTGGATTCTATAAAAATATTTTTGGGTTTTGATACTGATATCTTGCTCTATACCTTCATAGATTTTTTGCTCTTGGATTTTTGAAAAATGCGTATTAATAAAATGTTTTATAGTCTCTTGGCTTATTTCCTGTGCCTCAAAGAGTTTATCTTGGCTTTTTATAATAAGCCTTTGGTTACTATGGACATAAATATCACTTATGTTTTCTTGCTTTAAGCCCTCTAATATCTCTAATAAATCTTGCATTCTATTTCTTTATTCTCTTATTTGTAAAATTTCTTATTATATGCAAATTTCTAGGGTTTGTATGCAAAAGCACAATCTCTATACGATAAAAATCTTTTTCATCAAAGATTGTATAACTTGATTGAAAATCACCAAAAGTAATTGCATCTTCTTTGCAATAATCAAAATTGTATTTTTTAAGACAAGCTTTTGCTATTTCATAAGTGCTTTTAGCAAAAAACTCATTTTGCAAACTCCCATAAAAATTGCTACTAGAATCTAGGGTAGTTCCAAAATATCGCAGGCTTATCTGACTTGCAAATAAAATTGCCAAAAGCAAAAATAATGCATATATCATCGCATAAGCTCGCATTTAATCCCCATATCTTAAAAAGACTTTTTGCAAACATAAAGATTTTGCACAAAGAGTGATAAGCAAGTCATCTTTTATAGGAGTGATTTCAAAACTTTTTAGAGAATCTAAAAGCATTATGTCATCTAAAAATAGCGTTTGATTCTTTAGTGTGATTGAGTGATTTGAAGTATCATCAGTAAAATAAAGAGCATTGTCTTTTATGCTGATAGTTTTTGCATTTTCTAAAAAATGGCTGATTTGCAAAAGTGTGTTTTGAAGACTTATAGTCTGAATGCTTGTATTTTGTGCAAAAAGCTCTTTTTGTTTTAAATGCAAAAGCATTTTTGCACAAGTAATGCTAACAAGCCCTAAAACCACGATGCCAAAAACAAACTCAAGCAATGCAAAGGCTCTCATTTGCATTCTAAAATCTCATAACTTTGAAAAATAAAATCACTATTTTTTGCGTTTTGCAAAAGTATTGCATTGCATAGAAGTTTTTTTGTCTTAAGTTCTAGTTTTGTTTGTGAAATCTCTTGCTTTTGGATAAGGGCAAGCTGAGCTTTGGAAATATCTTTTAGATTCTTAGAGTTTATGGATAAAGTGTGATATTGCTTAGAAAAATCAAAAAACAAATGCAGTGCAAACATTATCACCAACAACGCCAAGATGAGTTCTAAAGCGATAAATGCTTTAGTTCTTGACAACAAAATCTCTTTGTAAATAAACTTTTGATTCTTTTTGATGATACAAGAAAGTAATTTCTAGGGTGATTTTCCATCTCCCTTGCTTTTGAGGTGCAAAATCAAATGACTTGAGATTTGCATCTTCTGCTAGCAAATCAAATTTGTTTTTATAATCGTTGTCATAATATCTTGTAGCAAAGACTTGATAATTTAAGATTTTTATTTCTTGATTTTTTGTTTTTGATACCAAAAAGAGATAAAGCTTGCTAGGAGTTTGCAAGAAAATATTTTGCTGTGTTTTTTCTATTTTTTTTGCCTTGATGAGATATGGGGGGATTAACTCATCTTGTAGTGTATATTTTTGATTGGCACTTAAATACACACTATAATTCTCTAAAAATACCTTACTATCTGATAAAAGCACATCGATATTTTTTTCTACATCGCGGTATTTTTGCATATAGGCATTGTCATTAGGATTTGGCTGTATTAAAGATATATACACCAAAGCCACCAAAAGCAAGACTCCAAAAACAATCACCAATAAAATACCAAAAGGCCAAAAAGTTTTTTTCATTTTTTTCTCCTTATGATATAAAACCACACAACAAAACAAATCATAACAAAAAGCATAATTTGCATTGTAAATCTTGCAGTTTGAGCTAGCAATTCCCCGCTTCTATCTACAATATTACTTAAGATTTTTACATCTTTCTTGTCTGCTATGGCATTGATAAGATGTGAATATCCATTAAGAATAATGGCTGAGATTCTACTCTGATCAAGACTATCTGTCCTTTTTATTGGCAAAAGCGGAACCATATAATCTTTATAGATAGTATCTACATCTACCAGATTCTTCATATCTTTGCTTAATAAAAAATCTATCTTTTTATCTTCTTTGAAAAAATAAATCAAAACATAAGGAGAATGCAAATCTTTTTGAATCTCATTGAGATAGCTTTGTCTTTGCTCTTTTGTGTGGCTTTGTTCTTTCAATGCCACATAAACAGAAATTTTTGTTTTTTGGAAAAATTCTGTGCCAATTGTATCAATAAGCTCTAATGTTTTTGGATTAAGCAATGCTTTATCACCTATTACAAAAACATTAGCAAATACAAAAAAAGGAAGGCAACAAAGTAATATTGCCAGCCTTTTAAATAGTGTTATCAAAAAAATTACACCATATGTAAGAACATATTAGGGATAAACAAAATCACCAAAGAAGCAACAATTGTCAAAACGATAAAAAAAGCTAAAATCTTCTCTAAAGCTGTAAATTTCATTTTTACTCCTTAATAAGTTTATAGTATTGAGTATTTTTAGTGTCCTTCATCTCAACTGCACTTCTATCAATACTATAATGATTTGTTGATTCTTTTTGTTGCACAAGAACACTCACATAACCCAAGCTAATTGCAAGACCTACGACTAAAACCACAGCAATAAGAAAGCCAAATAATCCATTAAGTCCAAATAATTTATTCATTGTTTCTCCTTACTCATCAAGTGGTTGCAAAGAATTGATAAAAGCATTTAATGCATCAATTTGCACATCATTAAAGTTTGCATAATCAAAAGAAGGCATTTTTCCAATATGTCCTTTTTTCCCTTTTGTTAAAACTTCTTTTAAAAATTCAGCTGTTCCATATTTCGTGAGATCAGCTGCCAATCCACCAGCACCCTTACCATCATCTCCATGACAAGAAGAACAAGTGCCACTCTCCCAAAGTGCCTTACCTTTTTTAATATCCAATCCATCAAACTTTGTATGATTATTAGAAATTTGAGACATTACATATTGAGATACAATTTTTGCATCTTGCGCACTCATTTCAACTGGAGGCATTTCACCAGCCATATATTCCAACCCTGCACTACCATGATGGATTGTATCTTCTATGCCTTGATATTTACCCCATCTTGTAAGATTTTGCGCCTTGCCATCTATACCCTCTGCATTCACTCCATGACATTGAGAACATTTCACCAAGAAGATTCCTTGACCCATTTTGATCATATCTTCTTGTGAGAGATTTTTCCATTTTTCTTCAAATTTTTGATTGTATTCTTTCATATCTTTGTTGTATTCTCCAAGTTGAGAATATGCATTGAGTGGATAACCAAAAAATATATACCAAAAACCCCAAATAATCAATACAATAAAACTCACTACCCAACCTATAGGAAGGTTATTTGTAAATTCTGCAATACCATCCCATTTATGATCTGTCAATTCTCCATCTGCTTTACTATCACGCATTTTTTTAATATAAAGAGATGTAACAAAAATTGTTAAAAATAAAATTACAATCGCTGCAATTAAAGACATTACATTGATATTATCACTCAACCAGCCCATCTATTCACTCCCTTATTTCATTCTTTTTTCTATTGGTTCATCTGTTAAATTATCTTTTAGTGCAAGATTAGCATAACGCTCATAATCCTGCTCACCACTTCTTTGACGCTTATACATACTAAATATATAACTATAAAGAAACACTACAAGCAAAATCGTGATAACAAAATAAGCAATGCCTTGCACAAATTCTAATTCAACCATTTTAAAACTCCAAGAATCTTATTTTGCTATTCTTTTTTGACCAAGGTGATTTAAATAAGCAATCAAGGCTACAATTTCTTTAACCTCACCTCTTTTGAAAGCTTCTTTAATCTCTTGATTTTTCATATCAGCCACAATACTCTCTGCTTCTTTCATAAAAAGCTCTTTTGCCTCATTGATATCACCAAGTGCTACGCCACCTTCAACATCATAAGGAACTCCAAAAATTTTCTTTTGAGTAAGTGCTTCTGCATAAGCAGTTTCAAAATCACTATCTTTTTTATAAAGATGTTTATATGCAGGCATAATAGAATCTGGAACTACACTCTCTGGCTCCCACATATGATTGTCATGCCAATCTGTACTTCTACTATCGCCAATTCTATGTAAATCAGGTCCTGTTCTTTTTGAACCCCACAAAAATGGTCTATCATAAGCATACTCACCACTTAAGCTATAAGCGCCATATCTATCTACCTCAGAAGGAAATGGTCTAATAAGCTGAGAATGGCAATTATAACAACCCTCTTTGATATATACCTGTCTTCCGGCAGTTTCTAAAATAGAATAAGGTTTTAATCCTTCAATAGGTCTTGCAGACTTTGCAAAGTCTGGCAAAACCTCAACAATCCCAGCAATTGAAAAAACTGCCAAGAAAGCTACTGTGAAAAAGAATGGATTTTTTTCTAACCAACTAAACATCATTTCCTCCTTAAGCAGCCATTGGTGTAGCGTAATTTGGCTCACGCTCTAATTTTTTTGATGCACTCATACTCATTAAAACATTGTAAATAAACATTACAAAGCCTACAAGATAGAGGATACCACCAACACTTCTAATCACATAATATGGATGTAATTTTGTAACCGTATCAATAAATTGATATGCAAGATTTCCATATTGATCCACATCTCTCCACATCATACCTTGTGTAATACCTGCAATCCACATACTAGAGAAATAAAGCACAATACCAATTGTCATAATCCAAAATTGAATCTCAATGATTTTTTTAGAATAAATTTCTCTTTTGAAGATTCTTGGAAGCATATGATAAGTAGCTGCAATGATGCTAAATCCTACCCAACCCAAAACTCCATCATGCACATGTCCAACAATCCAATCTGTGAAGTGTGCTAAGGCATTTACTGATTTGATTGATTGAATTGGTCCTTCAAGAGTTGCAAGCATATAGAATGTAGAAGCAAGCACTAAGAATTTAATGAGTGGAGATTCTTTAAGTTGATGCCATTGTCCTCTCATTGTTAAAAGCATATTGATAGCTGTTCCCCAAGAAGGCAAAATCAAAATTACTGAGAAAACTGAAGAAAGTGTTTGAATCCAATCTGGAACCGTAGAGTAAATAAGGTGATGACCACCCGCCCAAATATAAACAAACATCAAGCTCCAAAATGAAAAAAGTGTAAGTTTATAAGAAAAGATTGGCTGACCAGATTCTTTTGGTAAAAAGTAATAAATCATTCCAATAATACCTGAAGTAAATACAAAAGCAACTGCATTGTGTCCCCACCACCATTGCACCATTGCATCATTGCTTCCTGCATACATTGAAATAGAATGCCAAACGCTTCCAACACCAGCAACAAGATAAGTTGGGATTGCTAAGTTGTTAAAAATATATAAAACAGCAATAGCAGTAAATGTAGCAATAAAATACCAAAGAGAAATGTAAATTGTTTGCTCTCTTCTTACTCCCATACTACCAAAAAGACTAACTCCCCACAATACCCAAACAACCACCACCAATAAATCCAATGGCCAAATCAATTCTGCATATTCTTTTGATTGTGTCAAACCTGCAAAAAGACTTACAACAGCCAAAAGCAACAATACAATATAAGTCCAAAAATGCATCAAACCTATAAACTTTAAAAACGGATGTTGATGGTAGGTAATTTTTAAAACACGCTGTCCTAAATAATACCACGCAGCCCAGATTCCACTTAGTGTGAAGCCATAGATAATTCCATTTGTATGCAATGGTCTTAATCTTCCAAAAATACTATACTCTCCTGCAATGTAATTTAAGCTAGGAAAAGCAAGCTGAAGTGCCAAGACAACACCAATTAGCATTCCAATAAAACCAAATGCCATCATTGAATACAAAAATAGCTTAGCTATGGAATAATCATACTCCACAGACATTTTTTCTTCTTGCATAACCAATTCTCCTTTGTTTATAACTTTACAAACTGGAATTATAGTCTTATTTCACAAGACTTGGGGTAGAAAATTTTCAAAATCATACTTTTTTTAACAAAAAGTAAATTTTTCTAAGTCAATTTGACAATCTTGTATCAAACCAAAAAACTCTTTTCGAATCTTTTGAGGTAAGAGAAGTTTTCTTGCCTGATTTTTAAATTCTTTTGACATTACAATGTTTGTATATTTTATGGGTGCTACAAAAATATATTGCTCATTAGAATCAATAATAAACTTTGAGGCTAATTGAATACTAAAATCTTGCTTTTTTACCTCTTGCCTTTGCTCCTTGCTCCATACATAACCTAAAGTTTTTAAAATCCTATCAACCATATAAAGATCATTTAAAATATCCCGTCTTTTAAAATAAGCAATATGCTTGATTTGCAAAACCTCTTGCTGCAAATAAAGTGCTTTTTTTTCTTCAAAAAGATATTGAAAGCTACGCACAATGCCTTCTTTATTTTCTTTTATCAAAGAATTTGCATAATTTTTTCTAATTTTGTTTCGCAAAAAGTGCATCTCTTGATTGCTTAAGTCTTCAAAATATTGATAGTTTTTTACAAAATCAAAAATTTCATCTCTTGAAATCTCAAACAATGGACGCACAATCTTATAAGTATCTCTCTCTTCTATCTTTTCAAATCCAAGTATCGTATTTAAGCCGCTTCCTTTGATAAATTGCATCAAAAACCACTCCAATCTATCATTGAGATGATGGGCTAAAATAAGGTTTTCATATCCATATTTTTCAATGATACTTTTAAAAAAGTCATAGCGCACTATTCTTGCTTGATTCTCAAAGTCATTATCAATTTTTTTTGCTTGATGCAAAAAAAGCTTCTTGTCATATTTTTTAGCAAGGCATTTTGCATACTCTACCTCATCTTTTGATTGCGCGCGCACTTGATAATCTACCATCGCAAAATCAAAATCAATATTTGCTTGCAAAAGCATAAAGCAAAGAGCTGTGGAATCTACTCCCGCAGAAAAAGCTAATAAATTTTTTTTGCCCCTAAGATATTCTAAGTCAATCAAGTTTTTTAAGGACTTTTGCAAAAATCAATCCATCTTTTACTTCAGTAATCTCTACCTCATAATACCCACTAGCTAAAACCAAATCATCGAGCATACTATCATTAACCAAAATTGAGCCATCTACTTCTGGAGCCCAAGAAATTAGTCTTGCATTATAAAAAAATTCACTAATTTCACTTTTTCCCTCTAAGATAACAGAATATTTTTTACCGACCATATCTTGCAGTAATTGCTTTTGCTGTTTTTTGATAATTTTGTTAATTTGATTGATTCTTTGGTTGATAAGCTTTGTTGGTATTTTACCATCCATGGTATCTGCCAATGTCCCCTCTTCGGAAGAAAAAGCAAAAATATTGATTCTATCAAAGACAAAATCTTGCACAAAATCACAAAGTTCTAAAAATTCTTCTTGACTTTCTTGTGGGTGGCCTATGATAATAGTGCTTCGCACAAAAGCATCTTGTATCCCTCTCATTGCTTGAAGCAACTCAATATGCTTTTGCTTATCAACGCCTCTTTTCATTCTCTTTAGCATAGATTGTGAAATGTGCTGAATAGGCATATCAAAGTAATTTTGAAAAATTTTAGAGTTTTTGATTGTTTCAATAAGCTCTAGGGTTGTTGTTGATGGATAGAGATATAAGATTCTTGCACTTCTTGCCAAACCTTGCATATCCACAGCCCTAATCAATTCTATCAGCCCATCACTCTGCCCTCTATCCCTTAAAAATGAACTAGAATCTTGAGCAATAAATGTGAAATCCTTATATCCCCTCTTGCACAAATCTTTTATCTCTTCAAGTATAGATTCTATACTTCTGCTTTGTAATTTTCCCTTAAAACTAGGGATTGAGCAAAAACTACAGGCTTGATTGCATCCTTCAGAAATTTTAATATATGCATGAATATTAGAACCTGTGATTACACGCTGTTTGGTTTCATTGGCAAGAAAGACGCTTTGTGATAATATTCCTTTTCTTTGTTCTATCATCTTATCTATTTTGTCATAATCCCCCACACCTGTGATGATATCTATTTCAGGTATCAATTCCTTAAGCTCATCTTGATAGCGTTGTGTAAGGCAACCACTTGCCACAATCAATGCACCTTCTTTTCTACTTTGTGCCACTTGCAAAATCGTAGCAATACTTTCTTCTTTTGCAGATTGGATAAATCCACAAGTATTGATAATAATTACATCAGCTTGCGTATAATCTTGAATAATTTCATAGCTTGCTAGTTTTCCTAACATTACCTCAGAATCTACGAGATTTTTGGTGCATCCTAAAGAAATAAGGTGTAAAGTTTTATTTGCCATTAGATTTCTCAAGCATATCAATTTCCCAGAAAAAATCTACCCATTCTTCCGGCTCTCGTATAAAAAAATCTGCTTTAATTTTTGCATTATTTTTTTGAAAAATTACAGCAGAAGAGAATCTTGCATGACTAAAATTATCCTTTAACTTTTGTAAAACTACACTCAAACTCTCTCCACTATCTACAATCTCATCAAGAATTAAAATATTTTTATGTTCTTGTTTAATACAAGGCATATTTTCTAAAATAAGAGAACTTTGAACTTTTGTATCGCTATAAGAAATTGCATTCAAACTATAAACTGCTCGAATATTCCAAGCAAGTCCTAACATATGACTCATCGTCATTCCACCCCTAGCAATACAAACAAGAGCATCAGGCACGCCAATCTTATCTTCTACTTGTTTTTTTAATAATTTCAAGTCTTTTAAAAAATCTTCATAAGCATAATACATAAAGCAACCTCTCTCATAAAAAGGCTAATTATACATAAGAAAACCTAAAAATCTATATTTAAGGAAAGGTAATATCTTCTTCCCTCTCTCACATAATTATAATTATTTAGATAAAAAGAATTCTTACCATCAGATGCAAGCACATAATCTACAAAATTTTGATTTAAAAGATTATAGATTCCAAAATGTAGCTTCAAATTTTTAGTGATTTGATAGCTTCCACCTATATGCAAAAGCACATAAGGATTGTAATATTCACTTAAACTAGGGTTATTTTTCCTAAAAGTCTCTAGAGCACTCAGACTACTAGCACTAGTGCCTACTCTAGAAGATACTTGAGTGCGTAGTTGCTTGGCTTTAAACTCTCCTCTTAAATAAAAACTTGCATTTTTTATAGCATAAGTTATAGCTCCATTTAAGGAATGTTCTGGAATATCTGTTAATGGCAAACCTTTAGCACTTCCTGAGGTTTGTTCTGTTTTATTAAAAGTATAAGAGAGGTTAAAACCTATGTTTCCATATCCTGTATCATAAGGTTTAAAACCAAAAAATGTTTC
The DNA here is from genome assembly GCF_003364335.1 of Helicobacter anseris. Classification (GTDB taxonomy): domain Bacteria; phylum Campylobacterota; class Campylobacteria; order Campylobacterales; family Helicobacteraceae; genus Helicobacter_H; species Helicobacter_H anseris. Next base: position 99,084 of record NZ_NXLX01000001.1, on the reverse strand, counting down.
AATACCATAAGATTGCGCTGTATCTGCATTGATATTATAACTACAACTACTTGTTGCGTTACAAATGCCCCCACCACTTACAGGCACCATCTCTCCACTTGCTACGCTTGTGCTTTGAATCTTATCTCTAAATTCAATAAAAAATGCAGTTAGTGAAACTTCTGTTAAGCTAGTTTCATTTGACACGCCTATCTCATAATTGATTGAAATTTCTGGTTTTAGATCTGGATTACCATAAGTTGGAACCAATCCTTGAGATGTTAAACCATTAACTCCATAAACAAGTTGAGAAACTGTAGGAGTTTTATATCCCGTAGAAATACCTCCCTTAATAATCAAATCTCCAATTTTTGAATTTTGCAAGGCATTATAAACAAGATAGCCTCTTGGAGAAGCATTAAAACCAAAACTAGAATTATAATTTTCCCTAAGACCTAATGTTAAGGCCAACTTTTCTGTGAGATTTGTCTCATTTTCTGCAAACAAACTTACATTATGCTGATACATAAAAGGATCTGGAACCACCTTGTCATACAAAGAAGCAAACCAATACCTCCCTCCAACACTAATATTGCTAAAATCCCCCACTCCAAAAACGCTTTTATGATCCAATATAACATCTTGTCCAAGTAAATTTCTATCTTCCCCTACCAGTGGACTATCTGCTCCAACAGCACTTGGAGTAACAAGCCTACCACTATTTAGGGTTGAATTATATTGAATACTTGTATCTGTGCTAATATGCTCATATTTGCCTTGATGTGCCAAGACAACATTATTTCTTGTAAAAAATAGATTCTTTGCATAACCACCGTTAATTCCTGTTGTTCCTAGCAAGCTTTGAGAATTATCATACCACTGCAATCCATGATCAATATCCAAATAAAAATAATTTTCTTTACTTGGTATAAAGCCTATACGCATACCAAGATTGGAATTATTATTTTGACTTAATCCTACAACTCCATTGCGAGATAAAGAACTATTATCCCCTGATATACTAGGAACAACTTTTAATGCACTATCTGGGACTTTAGTGCGATATTGCTCTTTTAATCTCAAGGTTAAAGACCACTTTTTATTTTTATCTAAAGGTCCTCCTGCCCATAAACTCAAACCATACAAATCCCCAAAAGCTCTTTCTTCTTGCAAAACAGAATCTAATACCAAACTACCGCCCCATTTATCAAACTGCTTTTTGGTAATGATATTTACAATCCCTCCAATTGCATCACTTCCATAAAGCGTAGAGGCTGGCCCTCTAATCACTTCTATACGCTCAATTGCAGAAATTGGAGGCATAAAACTTGTAAAAGTTTCAGTAAATCCATTTGGAAGTCCTGCAGTTGTGGTATTTTGCCTTTTTCCATCCATCAAAATGAGTGTATAACTTGAAGGCATACCACGAATAGAGATGTTATATCCTCCTGTCTTTCCAACTTCTTGATCAATACTCACTCCAGGAACTAAAGAGAGCGCTTCTCCTAAATCTCTTACAGGCTTATCCTTTAACTCCTCACCAGTTACGACAGAAATTGACGCAGGAGCATCTTTTAATTCTTGATTAAATCCAGAAGCAGAAGTTACAATCTTATTGATATTGTATTGCTTAGGATCCTCTGTAAACAATACACTTATAAGAATAATAAAACTAAAAATCTTTCTCATAAAATAATGACCCTTAAAATAAGAATAATTATTATTATAGTTTAAAAAAGATTAAAATAAAATTAAACCTTACGGGGAGTAAGTAAAACAAGTATTAACGCAGGCAATGCGAAAAGAGAAGCAAAAAATGGATTAAAAGCAACGCCAAAGCTAGAAGCCACAATGCCCCCCATAAATGAAGCTAGAGCTATTCCAACATTAAAAGCTGCTTCATTGACACTCACTGCACTCTCGCTAAAATCTTTGGCATATTTCTGTGCTCTAATCATTGAAAATGACTTTAATGGTGCAATCCCTGCAAAAGCCACAAAACCTATTAAGAATAAATTGATAATAACAAGAGGCTTAATATAAACACTAATTCCCATAAGCGCAAAGAAAATAACTTGAGCTATTAGAATTAGCCTTAAAGCCATGATGCACCCCTTAGAATCTGTTAGCTTCCCTCCAAACAAATTACCCAAAACAGCACTACATCCATAAAGCAACAATAATATCCCCATAGTTTCTTCAGTAAAACCAGCAAGATCTAAGAGAAATTTTGCAATATAAGTATAAAGCACAAAAGCAGCTCCACAAGTCCCTGCAGTAACAGCATATACCTTTAATAAAGCTGGTATTTTTATAGAAAGATAAAGATTTTTAATCCTTGAAGGGGTGCTTGTAAGATTCTTTGGCATTGAGAAAAAAGCACCCAAAAAAGCTAATAAACTTAAAAAAGCAATCAGAAAAAAAACACTTTTAAAACCAAAACTATGCCCCACAAATGTCCCCAAGGGGACACCACTCACAAGAGCTAGTGTTAAACCTGAAACCATAAAAGCAAGTGAGCTATTTTCCCTACCCTTTGGTGCAATTTGCAATACACTTAAAGTTGCATTTACAAAAAATACTCCATGCATACATCCAGCTATAAATCTTGCAAAAAAAGTTAGCATAAATTCATCGCTTAATGCGACTACTAAATTTGCAACAATAAAAATCCCAAGATTTATCAAAAGCTGAAGACGCCTATCAATATGACTTAATGGAACGCTTAAAATAGGAGCACCTATGACCACTCCTATGGCGTAAATTGTAACAAGCCAACCAACTTGCGCTTGAGTTTTTTGAAAAAAAATTGCAATATCAGGCAAAATGCCTGCTACTACAAATTCAGCAACCCCCATACAAAATGCGCTTAAAGCTAAAATAAAAATAGGCTTATTCACAAAAATTCCTAAAATGCAAACATTAAGCCCACAAAGACTGCTAATCCTTTGTTTTTATATGATGTATCATTGGGAGCAAATACATATCTTGTACCAACATTTATACCCACAGTTTTTCCAAGAAACATTACTCCACCTTCCGCATACGGATGCATATACTTTTTATCAAAAGAATCTTTATTTAAATGATTGATTCCGTATGTTGCCCCTCCACCAAAATAAATTTTTCCAAGTTGTAACATTGAGCCCAATCCAACCTCTTGAGTAATGACTTTTTGTAAAGAATTGTTAGATTGCACTTTATCTTGCCAAAGCTCATAAATACCATGCAAAGACAGAGAAATACTAGGATTCCAACGATACATAAAACCACTCTTAGCCCTTAAGACATAAAGATTTGCATCATCAAACTCTTTTTCCTTATCACTTTCTCTATGAAGTCTAAAACCACCCTCAACACTCAAGAGAAATCGAGAATGCCTGAAATCTTGTTGTTTTTCCTTTGATTTTGTATTATCTACTCCCCCTTGAAACACATAATGATATTTTGTAAATTTATTAGGATTTCGATTTGCATGTCTTTGTATCATTCTTGAAATTTGCCAACTTTTTTTCCAAACAGCAGTATCTGTTTTTGTGTCTTTTAGTGTAAGCCAAAATGTATAATCTACTTTCTTTAAATCTTCATTAATACTCACAGATTTTTGCGTAACCCTGCCACTCAAATATAAATCTGGTTGTGTTGCATTATCCGTTTTCTTTGCCTCTGTAAGCTTTATAAGCTTAATTTTTGTTTCTTTTTTGATATCTTGTTGCAAAACCTCATTCATCAACCCAACATCTAAATCATGTCCTGTTTCATCTATAAAATTAGCATAAGCAATTGTCTTTTGACTAAACTTTTTGCTATATTCTGCAGCCAAACTCTCTGTCCCTCTTTGAGCAATATCCCTAATATCAGTAGCTACAATATGACCATCTTGCTGTGCATAACCCAAAGAAACCATAACAATAAAGTAAAAAATAAATTTTTTCAAAAAAGCCCTTATTTTTAAATTTAAAAATTGTCTTAACATAGATTAAGATATTTTTAGATTATAACACAACAAAAGATTGTTTTTGAAGTGCGTTTTCTAAATCACTAGGTGTATCAATTCCTATACTCTTTGTTTCAACAATTGCCATTTTTATGCATTTTTGATAATAAATTGCACGCAACTGCTCTAACTTTTCTATATCCTCTAAAAGCGTTTTTTCTAAACTACAAAATTCTTGCAAACTCCAATTATAAAAACCATATAACCCTAAATGTCCATAATATTCAACTGCCTGTATGCCATCACGATTAAATGGTATTGATGCTCTTGAAAAATAAATCGCATTATTGCAATTATCTAAAACAACTTTTACAAGATTAGAATCCAAAGCTTCTTGTTGTGTAATTCTTTTTGCCAAACTTGCCATAAAATCACTTGTTTTTACCAATCCTTGAAGCGTCTTTATTACTTCTTTTTCTAAAAATGGCTCATCACCTTGCACATTCAAAACAATCTCATTTGGAGAAATTCTCAAGATTCTACAAGCTTCAGCACATCTATCTGTTCCACTAGTATGCGCCTTATTTGTTAAAACAGCCTTAATATAATACTTTTTGCATAAATCTAAAATGATTTCATCATCACACGCAACCACCACATCATCTACTTGAGCTGCATTCATCGCAGTAGCTATTATCAAAGGCTTGCCAAAAATATCAGCAAGCATTTTTTGTGGGAATCTACTCGAGGCAAGTCTTGCAGGAATAATAATCATTTTATAGCCTTTTTAATAAAATAGGTTTAATTAGAATTTGTCTTATTGATGTAGAATTCTAACCTTTATATTCCAAATAAGGAGCTTTTGCAATGAAAAAATTCTTCTTTATATTTTTGTTTTCTTTTGTTTTTATGCAAGCAAATATGCAAGAAAATCTCACCAAGCTTATCAAAGAAAAAACAAAGCAAGACATTAAAGTCATGCAAACTTATGATTTAAAGGCTAATACTAACTTTAAAGTAGTGATTTTAGAAGATACACTCTCAAAAACACAAATTCCTATCATAACAGATAAGGATGGCTCTATGTTATTTGCTCTTACTAATATTTTTTTTAGTGTAAATGAGGCAGATACCAAACTCATTGGAGAAATTATTCAAAAAATTCAAAGTCAAAATGATAAGCAAGTAAATTCTGCTGCGATTAACAAACTCTTAGAATCTATACCTGATGACTATGTAATCAAATTAAACTCTACGACAAAAAATAATCAAAAAATTACCTATATCATTTCTGATCCTATGTGCCCTCACTGTCAAGATGAACTACGACATATTGATGAAAAGCTAAAGGAAAGTAATGTATATATGGTTTTGGTAGCTTATATGGGGCAAGATTCTATCAACAAGGCTGCAAATATTTTAGAAAAAATTAAATCCCTAAAAGAAACCAAAGAAAAAGTAAATCTTTTACAGCAAGTCTATGCAACAACTTTTAAAGCTCAAGAATCTAATGCAAAAGAGATTAAAAAAGTAGAAAACATTACAAAAAAAATAGCAGATTCAGGTCTTATAAAAGGTGTGCCTTTTATCTATGAGTATAAATAAATATGCAAATAGGCACTATAAATTCTCTTCACATCAAAAGATTTAGCGCACATGGCGCTTATCTTGAGAGTAAAAATGGTGATAATGAAGTTTTATTGCCAAAAAAATTTCTATCTGATGATTTAAAAATTGGGGATCTGATTGAAGTATTTATTCATACAGATTCTCAAGATAGAATTGTTGCCACCACACAAAAACCTCTTGCAAAATGCGATGAAATTGCAATTTTGGAAATTAAAAGCATTGATAGTTTTGGTTGTTTCTTGCACATAGGTTTGGATAAAGATATTTTTATGCCAACAAAAAACCCTAGTCGCTTTAAAGTGGGAGAAAAAGTGTGTGTATTTATTACTCTTGATAAACAAAATCGCCTAATTGCAAAACTAGGAATTAAAAGTTTCTTAAAACCCTTTAAGAAAAAACACAAACGCTTTCTTAAACTTCCAGCTTTTGGATTTGAAAAAACACCACTTGGAATTGGATGTGTTGTAGATAATCAATATTACGGAATACTTTATCAAAACGATTTAAAAGAGCAAATCACATTACTCAAACCCCTAGTAGTTCAAATCAATAAAATTCGGCCAGATGGGAAACTCGATCTTGTGCTTGATTATTCCAAAGCAATACAAAAAATAATCCATACTCTTAAAACACAAAAAACTCTATCTCTAAATCTTGATTCTAGTCCTCAAGATATTCAAAATGCCTTTGGAATAAGCAAAAAACTTTTTAAAAAAACTATAAATGATCTCATACAAAATAAAAAAGCTGAAATCAAAAATAATCAAATTTATCTTGCTACAAATAATAAGAATTAGTATTATTTAGGATATAATTACCCCAAATTTTTTGTAGGGTTAAAGTATGCAAACCATTACCATTGCTCTTGTCGGACAACCAAATGTAGGAAAAACTTCTTTAATCAACAATCTTAGCGGTGCGCATCTCAAAGTGGGCAATTTTACTGGGGTTACAGTAGAAAAAGCCCAAGCATCTCTTATCTACAAAAATACTCAAATTATTATCATTGATCTACCTGGAACTTATGCCCTAAATGACTTTACACTTGAAGAACAGATTACTAAAGATTTTTTGCAAACACAAAACTATGACATCATCTTAAATGTCGTAGATTCTACAAATCTTGAAAGAAATCTTGTTTTAAGTTCTGAAATTTTTGCCCTAAAGAAAAAAACCATTATTGCTTTAAATATGTTTGATGAAGCACAAAAAGAATCCATTCAAATCAATGAGCATTTACTAAGTGAGATTTTAGGTGTCCCTTGCATCCCTACAACTGCTACTAGCAATCAAAACCACAAAATCTTACTAGATACAATTCTTGAGGTTTTTGAAAAACCATTTTATGCACCAAAAAGATTTTATAACAATCACATAGAAGAACAAATTACTAATATTCAAAATTTTCTTACCCAAAAACAATATCTTGAAATTAAAAATTTCATACAGCAAACAAACCCTCATTACAACTTGCGAGATATTGCCATACTACTCCTCTCTCAAGAAAAAAATATCTATGCTTTTTTGCATGATAAGCCCTCTTATTTTGAAATCAATATGCATATTCAAAAATCCCTTTCTGAGCTTTTTAAATACACACAAGAAAAAAATATTCAAAATATTTTCAAATTTGATGCCATCTCTTTTGCAAGAGGTGCTAGCAAGGAAGCCAGTAGTCAAAAAAATACCCATATCTCACGAACAAAAAAATTAGATTCTATTTTTTTAAATCAATATCTTGGCATTCCTATTTTCCTGTTGTTTATGTTTATTTTATTTGAACTTACTTTTTTTGCGGGGGGATTTTTAAAAGATCTTTTAGAAAATGCTCTAGATTCCTTTGGAGATTTTGCAAAGACAATGATACAGCACGAAGAGATAGCCTCTCTTGTGGGTGATGGAATTATCAAAGGCGTAGGTGCAGTAATCTCATTTTTACCTCTAATAGCTATTCTTTATTTTGGTATCTCATTGCTTGAGGGAACAGGATATATGTCACGCGTCGCCTTTTTGCTTGATGGAATTTTTCATAAATTTGGATTGCATGGAAAAAGTTTCATTCCCCTTGTCACTGGTTTTGGTTGCAGTGTCCCTGCATATATGGCAACAAGAACTTTGCAAAATAAAAATGAAAGAATGATTACACTTTTTTTGATTGGTTTTATGAGTTGTAGTGCAAGATTACCAATTTATGTGTTGTTTATCGGCGCTTTTTTTCCAGATAAATATGCAGGCATCATACTTTTTGGTGTTTATATTTTTGGTGCTATTATCGCACTTATACTGGCAAAAGTTTTAAAGCTAACAGTCTTTGCTGGCAACAATGAACCTTTTGTTATGGAAATGCCAAAATATAGATTCCCTAGCTATAAGATTGTATGGTTTAGCATTTGGACAAAAGTCATAATGTATCTTAAAAAAGCTGGCACCTTTATTCTTTTTGGCTCTATTTTGATCTGGTTTGCCTCACAATATCCCAAAAATCCTCAAATACAACAAATCTATAATCAACAAATTATGCAAATACAACATTCAAATCTCTCAAAAGAAGAACAAGATGAAAAAATATTAAATCTAGAGAATCAAAGAGATGAACTTTTATTAAAACAAAGTTACTCTGGAAAAATAGGAATGTTGCTAGAACCTATTTTTACCCCTATGGGCTTTGATTGGAGACTTTCTGTATCTTTGGTCACAGGATTTGCAGCAAAAGAAGTAGTCGTCTCAACTCTTGGGGTTTTATATGCTCTAGGAAATTCGCAAGATGCAAGCTCACAAGATTTACAAACAGCCATCAAAAATTCTGTATCTATGCCATCAGCAATTGCATTTTTAATTTTTATTGTGTTTTATATGCCTTGTTTTGCGGCAACTATTACTTTTGGCAGAGAGGCTGGTGGATTAAAATTTGTTATAGGTCTTTTTGCCTTCACAACACTTACGGCATATATTTTGGCTTGCATAGGATATTATCTTTCAAACTACCTCTTATTTTTCTTTGCAACTTAATCAAAGATATAGTGTATAAAACTTGACAAAATAGCACTCTTAGAGTATAATTTGCTTCTTTATTCGGGGCGTAGCGCAGTCTGGTTAGCGCACTTGGTTTGGGACCAAGGGGTCGAAGGTTCGAATCCTTTCGCCCCGACCATTAACTTGTTATTATTGTTAAATGGTGGATGTAGCTCAGTTGGTTAGAGCATCAGGTTGTGGCTCTGAGGGTCGTGGGTTCGAGCCCCATCATCCACCCCATTAAATAAAAAATTATAAGATGATTTATACAATAATGACTTGCGTTCGTAGCTCAATTGGATAGAGCACCAGACTTCGGATCTGGGGGTTAGGGGTTCGACTCCCTTCGGGCGTACCACCTAACTCAAAAATTTATTATACGCGCTCGTAGCTCAGCTGGATAGAGCAACAGCCTTCTAAGCCGTAGGTCGCAGGTTCGAATCCTGCCGGGCGTACCACCCCTTAATTAAATCCATATTATCAATCGTTTTTGTATTATTATCTTTAATTTCTACTAATAATGATTTTTCTATATCAATATGAGATAAATGTATTTTTCTTTATCTAAAAAGATAAAGAAATTAGAACTTATAGGTATAGTTGAAAATAAAGAAATTTGACATAGCAATAGTATGTTTAATTCCATCTGTAAAATACATTACATAATTAGCACCACTGATTTTTGAAGTGGTTTTCAAAGAAGGATTGCTTGTTTTACTGCCAAAAAAAGTTATCATTCCACCAAAGCGATAATTTATTTCAAAACTATGATGTTTATTATAGACATAATGCAACCCGATTGTAGGATAAATTGTTGAGGCAATATTATCAATCAACACAGAACCGCCAGCATCAAGAACAGAGCTTTTAAATTCTAAAGAGAAATTACCAATATAATAATCAAACTCATATCCAAACCCCACATTCAATCCCAACGCAGATTTGCCTTTTTCTAAAAAATCCCAAAGATATTTTATGTCAATGCCCACTTTAATAGGAATATAGTTTACTGTTGTTGAAATATCTCCTAGCACCGAAGTTGATCTTGATGAAATAGTAGACAGCCCTTTTAATGAAAGTTCATAACCCACTCCACTATATAAATGAGTAGAAATTTTCAATCCGTGTTTTGCACTCTCTCCAAAATATTTTTGATAACCTAACAATAAACCACCATCAAAAGCAAAATTATTACTAGTTTTATTAAGATTCAAAGAAATTACACCATTGGTTAAATCTGGATCCTTTTGGCTAATTTGCACACTTCCCAATACTCCCTCTACTCCAATGAAAAATCCACTTTTTTCTTTAGCTTTGCTTAAATCTTTTTGATTACTCTCTGTTTTAGCCTGTGTAGTATCAGATGATAGATTATCATCTTGGAGTTCATTTTGAAGTTGTTTTTGCTTTTTCTTTAATTCTAAAAGCTTGTTTTGTTTTTCTAATCTTTGAATTTCCTCATCAAGATCTTGTGCAAAAATATTACTGCTTAAAAGGCAGCAAAATAAAATCCCCCCCCCCATTACCAAACGTTGTATTTTCATAATATGCTCCTAATCTCTAATTTTTAAAATTATAACTAAAATTCAAAAAGCCTAAAGCTTTGCTCCCATTTTATCTGGAAGGCTTTCTACATAAATACTTTGTGATGGGAAAGCAAAACTCAAATTATTTTTTTCTACAATATCCATAATCTTAAACATCACATCTTGCTTTATATCCAAAAATTCCCCCCAAATCACGCTTTTGCTAAAACAATACACTAAAATATTTATAGAGCTATCTGCAAAAGTATCCAACACTACAAATAAGTTATCCTTATAGCCCAATAAATCTTGCATAGAAACTATGTTTTGCTTTAATGCAAGCTCATAGCGATCTAGTTCAATATTTTTTTCATCTGATTTTGCAATCTTTGGATGATCCAGCAACATTTGCCTAATATCCTTGATACATTGCCTTAAATTTTCCATAGGAGAATCATAAGTAACCCCTATACTCATCTTGATACGCCTACCCATTTTTCTTCGATTCCAATTTAAAATAGCGCCATTAGCAAGTGTGGAGTTTGGAACAAGCACTAGAGCATTATCAAAAGTCCTAATTGTAGTGCGTCTTAATCCCATTTCAACAACAGTCCCCTCAATCCCATTACAAACAATCCAATCCCCTTGAGAAAAAGAATTTTCAAACAAAAGCATTACAGATGCAAAAAAATTTGCCAACATATCCTTAAGAGCCAATGCTACTGCCAAACCTCCTATACCCAAAGAAGCCATAATGGTGGATACATTGAAACCTAAATATTTTAGGGCAATCAAAAGTCCGATTAGAAAAATAATAAAATAGCTAATTTTTAAAATCAAGTTAATGGCTTCTCTCCTAAAACCATCCTTTTTTTGCAAGATACTCCCCATAAGACCAACACCATAAGAACGTAACAGGGTAATAAAAAACCATACACCCAAAACAATATAAGACACCCCAAACCAAATCTCTATTTTTTCTGATGGTGCATTGGGATAATAAAGCACACTTACTGCAATATCAAAACTTGCCACAAGTAAAACATAAGTAATTGGGGTTACAATATCTTTGCAAATAGTATCCTTTAGGTTGCTATCTTTTTTTGCAATATGCATAAAAAAATTCAACATAAAAAAAATCAATCTTGCTAAAACTTTTCTACACGCTAATAAAACAATCAATAAAACTGCTGATAAAATCAATTTGGCAAAAAACAAATCAAAAGTCTTAATAGGAATCCACATATCAATTTGTTGCAAAATCCAGCCAACACCTAAATTTAAAAAAGCATTTTGAGGAAGCAGGGTCCTTGGATGTTCAAGAAAATATGTCACTACTTCTTTATAAGTTTTTAGAGTTTCTTGGTATCTTATGATGGCTTCATTTTTGGTTTGATTTTTAAAATTTTGTTGTTTATTAAGCTCTTGAAGTGTATTTTTTACGATAAAAACAACATCTTTTTCTTGAGAAAAAATCCCGATATTTTTTTGCAAATTAGAAGCAAAGCTCTGCATAATCCTTGCAAGCTCTAAATTGGCTAATTCCAAATGCTCCTTTAGCAAAGACTTTTTAGTATCATCTCGCATTTGTGTTTGGATAAGCCCTCTAATCTCCTCTTGCTTTTTTGTAATCTCATTGATAGCTTCATTAAAGTTTTCTTTTGATGTCAAGAGTTCTAAAGTTAGTTTTTTTAATTCATAAATCTTCTCTTCTTCTAGCAAAGAAATATTATCTACATCTTGATTGTTCTTACTTTGAGTGATTTGATAATTTAAAAAGATTAAATCTTCTAGTGCTTTATCAAAGGCACTAGATTCTAAAAAACTAATGATTGTGAAAAAAAATAATATCTTTTTTAGCATTTCTATTCTTTATTGATAGAATCTAAAATCCCATTGATAAGTTTTGGAGCCATTTCTTCTCCATAACTCTTAGCAAGTTCTATGGCTTCATTGATTACAACAGGTTTATCTGTGTGGCTAAAAAGAATCTCATATACTCCAAGCCTCAAAATAGCTCGCTCCATACCGCCAAGTTTGCTTAATTCCCAATCTTTAAGCTGTTTTGATATCTGATCATCTAAAAATTGCATCTTAGAAATCACTCCATCAAAAAGCTCTAGGGCAAATTCTTGTTGTTTATTGCGGATTTTTTTTTCTTCCAAAACCTCTTTTGCTAATTTCCTAATATCAATATTCCCACTATCATAAGCATAAAGCAATCCTACGACAGCCTCTCTAGCTTGAGATCTTGTAGCCATTTTAAAACTTTTTGTAAAGATTGATGAGTTCAATAAGACCACTCATTGCCTCAAAGCCCTTATTGCCTACTTTGCTACCAGCACGCTCAATGGCTTGCTCTATGGTCTCTGTTGTTAAAACTCCAAAAATTACAGGTGTTTGATATTTTAATGTTGTATTAGCAATACCCTTTGTTGCCTCAGCACTAACATAATCAAAATGCGGTGTACTTCCTCTTATAATTGCACCCAATGTGCAAATACCATCATATTTGTTACCTGCAAGCAACCTATCTAAAACAAATGGTATTTCATATGCACCAGGAACCAAGATAAGATCTAAGAAATCCTCATTACCTCCGTGTCTTAAAAAACTATCCTTTGCACCCTCAACCAAACGATCTGTGATAATATGATTAAATCTGCTTGCAATAATGGCAATTTTTTCATTACCACTTAATGTTATTCTTCCTTCCAATATATTCATTGTGCAACCTCCTGTATTTTTAAGATTTTTTCTACTAATGCCTGCATATTATTTGTAGGTATCATATTTGGACCATCACTTAATGCCTCATCTGGGTTAAAGTGAGTTTCTGCAAAAAAACCATCTACTCCAACACTTGCTGCAGCTTTTGCAAGATATGGCACAAATGTCCTATCTCCCCCACTCTTGCCATTGGCACCACCTGGCATCTGCACACTATGTGTTGCATCAAATATGACTGGAGCAAATTTTCTCATAATAACCAAAGATCTCATATCTACAACTAAATTTCCATATCCAAAACTATTGCCTCTCTCTGTAACCCAAATGCCATATTTTTTACTTTCTTCGTATGTCGCTTGACCTCCTCCCCTTGTCTTAATTGCTTTTAAAACAGAATATTGCATATCATTTGGATTCATAAATTGTCCTTTTTTGATATTTACAATACAATCTGTCTTAGCTACCTCAACAATCAAATCTGTTTGTCGGCATAGAAATGCTGGTATTTGAATCACATCAGCAACTTGAGCGATTTCCTTTGCTTGATAACTTTCGTGAATATCTGTAATAATTTTATAATCAAACTCTTCTTTGATTCTTTTTAGTAGCTCAAGCCCATCTTTTAATCCCGGACCTCTAAAACTCTCCAAACTTGTGCGATTAGCCTTATCAAAACTTGCTTTGAAATAAAAATCAATCTTTGGATGTGTGGCTAAAAATTTTAAGTCCTCTGCAACACGCCTTAGATTCTCATAACTTTCAATCACACAAGGACCACTCAAAAAAATCATCTTACTCATTTTTTATCCTTATTGATGGGTTTAAACTCTTTTGTAATCATATTATAATTAAATACCTGACCTGTAGAAATTATATAATACCAACCATAAATCCTTAGCTCTCCTCTATCAAACATTTCTTCTACAAAAGGATAAGTCATTAGATTTTCAAGCTGCTTTTCTATATTTATTTGCTCAGTGAGCCACATTCTCTTAACTTTGCTTTTAGGATTTAACTCCAAAACTTTTTCTTTAACAGGATTTAATAGCTCAATCCATTTTTTTACATAAGGTGCTTTATTTAGTGTCTCTTCATCTTCATAAATAGCACTACAAGCACCACAATCACTATGCCCACAAATAATAATATTTCTTATCCCTAAAATGCTCAATGCATATTCAATGGCAGATGTAGTAGAAAGATAGCCATCTCGTAGATTAGAATCTTGTCTATAAGGAGGCACGATATTCCCCATATTTCTCACTACAAACAAATCTCCTGGCAGAGAGTTTGTAATAAGATTTGGCACCACTCTAGAATCTACACAAGTTAAAAAAAGTGTATGAGGTTCTTGATGTTTTTTCAAACTCTCATATAAATCCTTGTATTGCACAAAATCATCTTCTTGAAACTTCACAACACCATCAAATAATTCTTTCATAAGCTACACACCAAAATATAGTTTAAAAATCTGCAATTATACCTCATAACTATTCTTTATCATCTCAAAGTTTTTAAGGATATATTTTTCAAATAAAGCAGAGATATCATAGTTTAATAATTCTAACTTTTTGGTATTATTTTAGGCATTTTTAGGATATCTGAACTCCACTTTACTCAAATCATTAGGAGAAAAAATGAAACTCTGTATAGCCTTAGATCTTGAACATCAGGAGCAAAACCTCAAACTCTTAGAAAATTTGCACAATTTCCCAAATCTATGGGTAAAGGTGGGCTTAAGAAGTTATATCCGAGATGGAAAAAATTTTTTAAATCTCATCAAACAAATCAATCCTGAATTTAAAATATTTTTGGATCTCAAACTCTATGATATTCCTAATACAATGATAGATTCTGCATTAGAATGTGCAAAACTAAATGTAGATATGATTACCATTCATACAAGTAGTGGGAGAATTGCGATGTCTGCGCTTATGCAAAGTCTCAAATCTCTACAAAAACGACCGCTTGTATTTGGCGTGACAGCTCTCACAAGCTTTGATAATTCTACTTTTGAAGAAATTTATCACACTTCTATTGACACTCAAGCAACACTACTTGCAAAAATTGCGTATGAAAGCAATCTTGATGGCATTGTCTGCTCAGCTTATGAAAGCTTAAGTATCAAACAACATACTCACAAAGATTTTCTTACCCTCACTCCAGGGATTCGACCCTTTGCAGAAGATGCTGATGATCAAAAACGCGTAGCAACAATCCAACAAGCCTATGAAAATCAATCAGATTTTATCGTAGTAGGCCGCCCTATCTACAAAAGTGCCAATCCCATACTAACTGTAAAGAAAATCTATGAGGAAATAGAAAAATGCAAGTCTTAACAACTATCCAGGAATTAAAAGATTTTAAAAAATCCCTAATCCATCAAGATACTTTGGGATTAGTCCCTACAATGGGGGCACTGCATAAAGGTCATCAAAGCCTTATGCAAAAATCTATCCAACAAAATACCCACACAATCGTAAGTATTTTTGTAAATCCCACACAATTTGGACCAACTGAAGATTTCAACAAATATCCTCGCACTTTAGAAAAAGATTGTGAGATTTGTCAAAAACTAGGAGTTAGTGCCGTATTTGCTCCACAAATAACAGAAATGTATCAAAAAGAGGATGAAATTACTCTCAATCCTCCAAAGTCTATGGGATATGTATTTGAAGGATTTGTAAGAGAAAATCACTTTAATGGTGTCTTGCAAGTTGTTTTAAAACTCTTTAATCTTATCCAGCCTCATTTCGCATATTTTGGACAAAAAGACGCACAGCAATTGCTAATCTTAAAAAGATTAGTGCAAGATATGTTTCTACCACTTACAATTATTCCTTGTGAAACTATAAGAGACGCTGATGGCTTAGCTCTAAGCTCAAGGAATATTTATCTCTCTGAAGAAGAGCGTACAATTGCCCTAGAAATACCAAAAGCTCTTCAAAAAATGGAAACTTTATTCAAACAAGGATGCAATTCAAGCAAAGAGCTTATTGCACAAGCAAAAACTTGCATTTCTCATGTAGAGTTAGATTATTTTACAATCACAGATTACAACCTTCATATCACCTCTACTCCCAAACACAATGAAGCAATTGCTTTAATCGCTGGAAAAGTTGGAAAAACAAGATTATTGGATAATTTATGGTTTTAAGGGAATTGATGGATTTTAAAAAACTTTTAGTATTTTTAAGTTTTTATACATTGGCATTTTGCTATGAAAATATTGATGAAGCCCTAAAAAATGGGGTTACCAAAGGAGATGTAATCTTCTATGGAGATTATCAAAAACTTAGTTATGGAAAAGCCCAAAACTTCACTCCAAACAATCTTGCAACATATAGTTATTTAGGAAATAGTGGGTATTTGTTAGGCAATATCCGCTTAGGCTATACTTCAGGATTTTACAAAAATGTGCGTGCATCCATAAGCTTTGCTTCATCTATAGTAATTTTTAATCAGCATAAAAATCTTTTAACTTCAACAGGAAATATTGATGCCCAAAAGGATTTCTTTAATCATAATCAAGCCTCTATAGGAGAAAGCTTTATTGAATATTTTGATGGTGATACCAATATTAAAGCAGGCAGAATTAGCATTGCAAATGAATGGATTAACACACTTGCTGATGGTTTTTGGATAAGAAACAAGACCATTGATAAGCTTCTTATTGAGACTTTTTGGGCAAAAAGTTATGGAAGAATCAATTATTGGCAAATGACAGATTTTAGAGATCTCAATCCTTATAATATTTTTGGTATTGCCAACATTGGAGCAAAATATGACATTTTAGATGAAAACCTAACGATTAAAGCCTTTAGCTATTTTGCTCCAGAAATATTTACTGCCTTTGGCACAAGAGTTCATGGTTCTTATGCGAACAACAATATCCAAATGGGTGGAGAATTTGGAGCAACCTATAGTATCGAGCATCTTCCTCATCATTCAAATGCATATGTTATTGATTTATCAGGTTTTGTGGGTTATAAAGAAATTATCCAATTTAAAGCTGGATACATCAATACAAGCAAAGAATCTGGCTGGGGGAATATTGGAATTATGGGAGATCAAATTACACCATTTTTTATCTGGGGAGGAAAGGCTATTAAAACTCAACCCAATGGTAATTTATTTTATGGAATGATTAAATCAAAACTTCAGCAATTCACCTTTTCCATCACCTATGGAAGCACTTCTTTTGGCACCAATCAAAGACAAAATGAGTTTGACTTCACAACTGAAGTTGGCATTACCAATAATGTTTTTATGCTATTAAATATTTTAAACACGCATTTAGATTCAAGCATTATCCCCACACTAACACAAGTCAATGGTGGAATTAGATTAAAATTTTAATGATATTTTTTGCATATAAACTTCTTAATGATAAAATCATACTTACTTCAAAAAAAAGGCTTATAATGCGTTTGCTTGCTTGTTTATTTATTCTATTTGCCTTTCTTTTTTCAGAAGAAAAGGTGGTAGCTGGTGTTGCAATTACTGTCAATGGAGATCCCATCACATTGTATGAAATCAAAGAAATGCAACAAAAAAATAAAATTACCAAACAACAGGCTATTGATATGCTTGTTGCAGAAAAAATAAAAAATCAAGAAATCAAAAGATTGCGTATTGATGTGTCTGATTCTAGAATCCAAAATGAAATTCTTGATATGGCATCAAGAAGCAATCTTTCAAAAGATGTTTTTCTAAAAAAAGTCAAGCAACAAGAAGGGCTTAATGCCGAAGAGTTTGCCAAAAAACTCAAAGAACAGATACAAACGCAAGAGTTAATGCGCAGTATTCTTTCAAACAATAGTGCTGGGGAAGATGAAATGAGAGAGTATTACAATTTGCATCAAGATGAATTCAATATACCAAAAGAAGTAGTTGTAGTGCGCTACAGCTCCAATAAAATGGAAACACTGCAAGAAGCTATCAAAACTCCAAATACTCCAATAGCCGGGGTTGAGAGAGCTCAAGAAAAAATATCCACAGATACGCTACCTCCACAAATAGCACAAGTTTTTGCATCTACCAAAACCAATCACTTTACCACAATACTAAATGGTGGAGGTGGTATGTTTATGGCATTTTTAATCAAAGAAAAAAATGGTGAAGAAATTGTGCCATATCAACAAGCAAAAAATTTTATAGCTCAAAAACTTGCCGAAAAGCGTCAAGACAAGATTCTTGAAGACTATTTTGAAAAAATAAAGCAAAAAGCTTCCATTATCAAACTCAGAGACTAATGGACAATATCGTCTTTATTTACCGCGACCCTCTGTTTGGCATTGCAATTCTCATTGCTATCATTGCCACAATTGCATTATTGGATTATTCTCACAATAAATACAAAGCCCAAAAAAAATCAAAATCCCTAAGAGATCTTGCAAAATCTTATGAACATACTACACTTAATCAAGATATTGTAAATTTTGTTCAAATCTCGCCAAAAGCATTACCCTCACTTATGTTAATTGCAAAGGCACATTCTCAAAGTGGAGATAGTCAGACTGCTATCAATATCTACCTAAGCCTACTTGAAACCATAAAAGATTCCAAAGAAAAAATCAATATTCTTGAGGCTTTGGGCAACACTTATCTTGATGCTGGTTTTTTACAAAGAGCTAAAGATATTTTTACACAGATTCTAAAAACTTATCCAAGAAATAGCAACGCAATGTCTTCTTTAATGCAAACTTATGAAAATATGGGTGAATATCAAAAGGCTCTAGAAGCACTTAATTGCCTTGATGAAATCACACCCCAAAATAATCAAAATTTTATAAATAATAAAAATTACTTTTATCTTATGATTCTTCTAAATACTCACACCATCCCCATTGTAACAAAAATAAAAAATGCAATTGCAATAGGCAATAATAATCCTATTTTTCGCAAACATATTCTACGCTTTTTAAAAACCTATGATCTTAATGCCTTTTGGAATTATCTTCTAACAATGTATAATCCAAAAAATATTATTGATATTTTATGGGAAATCCCTCAGCAAAATCTTCCAAAAAATATCCACGAATATCCAAATATTTTTGAGATTTTTGTTGCTAAAGGTTTTTTTGAAGAAGAAGTAAAATTTGAGTTTTTTGAGTTAGAGATTCTTTATCTTGCAAGACATTATTCAAAAAAACAGATAAATTTAAATTTTGAGTATCGTTGTCATAATTGTAAAAGCATTTTTCCTTTTGATTCTTTGCGATGTCCAAATTGTTCAGATTTGGGAGAAATGGATTTAATACTCAAGCCCTTAGAGCAAAAATGAAACAAATAGAGATTTTTTGTGATGGCTCCTCTCTTGGGAATCCTGGTTTTGGTGGATATTGTGCTATTTTACGCTATAAAATGCAAGAAAAAATTATTAGTGGGGGTGTCTTTGATACGACAAATAATCGTATGGAACTTTTGGCTGTTATTCAAGCACTAAAAAGCCTTAAAGAACCTTGCAAAATTCATCTTTATAGTGATTCTAGATATGTATGTGATGGCATATCACAATGGATTTTTAATTGGGTAAAAAAAGATTTTAAAAATGTTAAAAATCCTGATTTGTGGCAAGAATTTCTCGCTCTATCAAAACCCCATCAAATTCAAACCTTTTGGATAAAAGGACACAACAACCATCCAGAAAATGAAAAATGTGATAAAATCGCAAAAAAAGAGGCTTTGCAGCTAAAGGAGGAATATGCAAAATCTTCAAAAAATCCTTAATTATCACTTTAAGGATCAAGAACTACTGCTTACTGCACTTACACATAAAAGTTGCAAAAACCAAGTAAATAACGAAAGATTAGAGTTTTTAGGCGATGCTGTCTTAGATCTTTTAATTGGAGAATTTCTATATAAAAAGTTTCCACAAAAGCAAGAAGGTGATCTCTCAAAAATGCGTGCTTCCTTGGTCAATGAACAAAGCTTTATGAATTTTGCAAAAGCCATAAAACTAGATGAATGCATCTTAATATCTGCAAATGAAGAAGCTAATGATGGTAGAAAAAAAGCCTCAATCCTATCAAGTGCCTTTGAAGCAATTATTGGCGCTATCTATCTTGAAAGTGGATTAAATGTCACAAAAAAAATTACCTACAAACTTTTAGAAGAGCTTTATCCAAAAATTGATATACAAAGCTTATTTATGGATTACAAAACAGCTCTCCAAGAAGTCACTCAAGCAAAATTTGGAGTCACTCCTGATTATATCTTGCTAGAAGAGATTGGACCTGATCACAAAAAACAATTTAAAATGGCTCTGCATATCCAAAATCAAGAATACGCTCAAGCGATTGGCACGAGCAAAAAAGACGCACAGCAAAAATGTGCAAAAATTGCCTATACAAAGCTTATGCGATGAATACCTTTGGTCATAAATTACGCATAAGCACCTTTGGAGAATCTCATGGTAAGGCTATTGGTTGTATTATTGATGGCTTACCAGCTGGATTATATATAGATGAAGGAAGGATTTTTCAAGAGCTCCAAAGAAGGCAAGGAGGCGGGCATTTTAGCACACAGCGCAAAGAATCAGAAAATTTTGAAATCCTAAGTGGAGTTTTTCAATCTTATAGCACAGGCGCTCCAATAGCTATTATCATCTACAACAAAGATATCAAAAGCAAAGATTATGAAAATATAAAAGATATTTTTAGACCCTCACACGCAGATTGGACTTACTTTAACAAATATGGCATAAGGGATTATAGAGGTGGAGGGAGAAGCTCTGCTAGAGAAAGTGCTGCAAGAGTTTGTGCAGGAAGTATTGCCAAAATGCTTTTAGAGCATTTTGAAATTTTTACTCATAGTGGAATCTTTGCAATTGGTAATCTTATCGCACAAAATATTGATTTTAATTTTGCTAAAACTAGTGAAATCCATGCTCTTGATTCTCAATTAGAGCCCCAACAAAAAGAACTTATCTTAGAAACTAAAAAGAATTTAGATAGCATTGGTGGAATAGCCCTCATACAAGCTTATGGAAAAATTCCAGTAGGACTTGGCGAAGGTTTGTATCACAAATTAGATTCTCAAATTGGGAATTTGATGATGGGATTAAATGGAGTTAAAGCTGTAGAAATAGGACTTGGCACTAAAAGCTCTCAAAAAAAAGGCAGCCAAAATAATGATATGATGAATCAAAATGGTTTTACAAGCAACAATCATGGAGGAATCTTAGGCGGCATGAGTAGTGGGGAGAATATTGATTTAAAGGTTTATTTCAAACCCACTCCTAGCATTTTTATCACTCAACAAACTCAAAATATTTATGGACAACAAACAAATATCAATCTCAAAGGCAGACATGATCCTTGCATTGCAATCAGGGGTAGTATTGTATGTGAACACTTACTAGCACTTATCCTAGCAGATATGCTCTTACTCAACACTTCAGCAAAAATAGAGTATTTAGAAAAAATCTACTTCTCTAAGAATTGAAAATATTTTTTGATAAAATTACGCGTTTAATTTCAAGAGGGAGATTTATTTTGTTAAGGAGAATTTTTCTTATAATTTGTATTTGCTGTTTTATATCCAAAAGTTTGGTTGCTCAAAATAAAACCCCTGATACTACATTCTTTCAACCAGATTTAAAATATAAATATCTCTTAGGCAGCACAGGTATTTTACTCTCAACAGCTGCAATAGCTTTTGGAACTCTGCTAATCCTACCAGAGAGTATCAGCAAATGGAGTGATGAGGATATCGCAAATCTTGGAACCAACTATGTTAAAAAAATCAACAAAGGACCTGTGGTAGATTCTGATATGCTTTGGATAAATCTCATAGCACATCCTTATGCTGGGGCAATTTATTATATGCAACCACGAACTGCTGGATTTAGCTGGACAGAATCTGCACTATTTTCTTTTTTCTTTTCTACATTTTTTTGGGAATATGGTATAGAGGCTTTTGCAGAAATACCAAGTTGGCAAGATTTAATTATGACACCTGCAGTGGGTTCTATTTTAGGAGAGGGATTTTTTAGAGCCTCACGCTATATACAAAATAATAATGGCAAGCTTTGGAAATCAAAAATTCTTGGAACCATCTGCTTACTTTTGATGGATCCTGTGGGATTTGTAATGCGCGATTTTGGAGTAGCTAAGGCAATGGGGATTAAGAACAAAAATATCGCTACTTTATTTATCCCTCAACAACAAGGATTTTTCACTAGTCTAAGAATTACATGGTAATAAAAGGAGTATTTAATGAAAAAATTATTTTTTATATGTTGTATCAGTTTTTTGGCACTAGCTCAAGAAACACTAGAAGTTGCTGATAATAATACGCCACAAGCCATACAGATTCAAACACAAAAAAATGGCAATTTTATAGCTGGTGTTTTTCTTGGAAGCCAAATTCTTTCTTTAGATTCAGATTATTACATGGGTTTTATTGAAATTGAAAATATAGAAAATACAAAAACTACTCTAGGATTAAACTACGCAATAAAATTTGGTTATGACTTTTTAATACATCCAAAACAATATATTAGACTTTACGCAGATTATAGTGGAGCAAGTTTATTTCCAAATCTCTCTAGTGGCAATACAATACTACACAATATTACACTCAATGTTGATTATCGCTACAATGTCAGCGATCTCATTGGAGTATTTATTGGTGCTAATGGCGGTGGGATTCTCATAGACACACAGCATCTGGGCTTTCAAAGTGCTTTGAGTGCTGGAATCAACCTTGGAATGATTTTTAATCTACTTCCTTATATGGAGCTTGAGTTAAGATTACGCTTCATGGATAGCACCCTTAAAGAAAAAAATGTAGCTTTAGATACAACTGCGCAAAATATCGGTGCAACGAGTCAAAAGTCAGAGTTTGGAGATTTTATCAGCACAGCATTAGGAATTAATTTTAAATTCTAAACAAAACTCTCACAACTATTTGCGAGAGTTTTATGCTCATAAAAAATTACCTTGAATATCTTCTACCCAGTTTTTAATTCTAGAATCTGTTAAATCTGCTTGATTATCTTCATCAATAGCCAATCCTATAAATTTTCCATCAACAATTGCTTTACTTGAAGAAAATTCATAACCATCAAAAGAAGTTTGTCCTACAACTTTTGCAAGCTTAACTTTTTCATAAAGATAAAACAAACTATCACAAAAAGTATCTTCATAGCTATCTTGATCTCCCAACCCGACCAATGCCACAACTTTCCCCTTAAAATCCTCTTGAGAAAAAGAATCAATAATATCTTCCCAATCACTTTGTAAATCGCCACATCCATAAGTTGCACTAGCAAAAATAAGATTTTCAAAACCTAAAATCTCTTCTTTAGAAGACTTTGAAATATCTGAAACTACTACATTTTCAGCATCAAAGTATTCTGCAATCTTATCTGCAACGCTATGTGTATTACCGCCATCAGTTCCATAAAAAATACCAATTTTTTTCATATTTATTCCTTAATAGTTTTCAACTGCATTTCTGCATCAAGCTTATAAATAAATAAAATAAACAAAAACTAAACTATTTCTTTTTACTATAAATTTTTAAAAGGACAAAAAATAAACTTCCTATTGCAATCAAAAATAATGGCATTGCATAAGATGGCAATATAGAAAAATTGATAAAAATTTTTCTTACAAATTCACTTGCAAAATAACTAGATAACCCCACAACCAAAGCCCAAAGCAAGCAAGCAAAAACATTAAAGAAGAGATATTTTTTTAAACTATATTTACTAATACCCACAGCCATTGGGACAATTGTTTTGATTCCATAGAGATATTTACTAAAGAAAATCAAACCAACTCCATAAGCTCGCAACCATTTAAAACCCAAAGCAAGTTTCCTGCGATGCTTATTTACATAAACCAAAAAATCCTTCTTTTGATTCCTAATAAGCAAAGAAATAACACTACTACCTATGGTATTACCCAAAAAAGCTGTGCATATTGAGAGTGTAATATCCATACTTCCTAGACTACTTAAAAATCCAGCTGCTACAATAGCCACATACCCCCCGCCCAAAGAATATAAAAATAAGAGTAAATATCCCCAATTTTGCAGATTTTCTTGAAACGATTGGATTGTATCCATAAAATTCCTTTTTAATAATAAGATTACTTATCATTATAATATCTATAATTAAATCTTATAAAACATTAAATTACAACCCCTATTTTACAACAAGCCTCTTAATGCACTAAATATGCTAAAATTCTAATAAAAATGAGGTTATATATGCAAAACTTTACTAGCACAAGAGATGCCAAAGCTTTTAGTAATTTTTCTGATGCCATTTTAAATCCAAGCGCTCCAAATAATGGATTATGGGCTCCTATTTCTTTACAAAAAATTGATTTTTCACAATTTCCTAACACAGATTACAAAACACTAACAAAAAAAATCTTTGAACATCTAAAACTTAACATCCAAGAAAATATTTTAGATGAAGCGCTCCAAAGATATGATTTCTTTGATGATCCAAATAACCCAGCACCCCTTACTAAAATCAATCATTCTCTTTTTATCCAAGAGCTCTATCATGGAAGTTCTCGTGCATTCAAGGATATGGCACTTGCTCCATTTGGTTTGCTTTTTTCAAAAATTGCACAAATGCATAACAAAAAATATCTCATTTTAACAGCTACAAGTGGAGATACAGGACCAGCAACACTTGATACATTTGCAAATTTAAATAATATCCAAGTTGTCTGTCTTTATCCAAAAGGAGGGACAAGTCAGATTCAAGAATTACAGATGACTACACAAGAATCTAATAATTTGCATATCTTTGGTATCAAAGGAAATTTTGATGATGCACAAAGCATACTTAAAAGCCTGATACATAATGCAAAATTCAAAGAAGAATTAAACAAAAAAAATATTTATCTCTCAGCAGCAAATTCTGTAAATTTTGGGCGTATAGCCTTCCAAATTATCTACCATATTTGGGGCTATCTCCAATATATCAAAGCACAAAACCTTTCATTTGGCACAAAAATAAAACTCATTATTCCTAGCGGCAATTTTGGCAATGCTCTTGGTGCTTTTTATGCCAAACAAATGGGATTGCCTATAGAAAAAATTGTCATTGCATCAAATCCAAATAACATACTTACAGAATTCATTCAAACAGGAAAATATGATCTAAGAGACAAAAAATTATTACTCACTTACTCTCCTGCGATGGATATTTTAAAAAGCTCTAATGTTGAAAGAGTGCTTTTTAGCTTATTTGGAGCTCAACGCACAAGTGAGTTAATGCACCATTTACAAGAAAAGAATTTTTATGTTTTAACAAATAGTGAGCTTCTTGTTTTACAAGAATATTTTGAAGCAACTTTTTGTAGTGATTTACAATGTCTTTCTATCATCAAAGACTTTTATCAAAAAAATCACCTTATTGATCCACATACTGCAAATGCAATTTATGCATATCAGCAATTACAATCTACCCACAATATTGTCTGCTCCACTGCACAATGGTGCAAATTTGCTCCTACAATTTATCAGGCTCTTTTAGATAAAAAAACTAGTGATAAAGACGCTATTGATTTTATCTTGAAAGATACAAATACTACTCTGCCTACAAATATTACCAATCTTTTTAATAAACCTATAAATCATCAAGAAGTCTTAGGAATCACAGAAGTTCAAGATAAAATACTTCAACTTTTTCAGTGATTAAAATCATTATATATTTTTTTATATAATGATTTTAATCTTTATCCCAAGGGTAATAAATGAAAAAAATATTTTTAGGCATATTTTTATTTAGCTCAGTAATTTTTGCAGATACCATCAATATCTTAGCAGCTGCAAATCTCTCTAAAGTTTTAGAAGAAATAAAACAAGATTTTTTGCTCACACACAAAAATCATCAAATAAATATCAGTTATCTCTCCTCAGGAAAAGCTTATGCTCAAATTAAAAATAATGCTCCTATTGATCTTTTTGTTTCTGCAGACCTAGCTTACCCTCAAAAACTCTTTGAAGAAAAACTCTCTACGCAACCTCAAATTTATGCTCAAGGTATTTTAGTCTTATGGAGCAAAACAAACAAAATAGATTCTTTGCAAGATTTATTAGATCAAAATATAAAAAATATTGCCCTTCCTAACCCAGAATTAGCACCTTATGGTAGAGCAGCAAAAGAAGTCTTAGAAAAAACCCACCTTTACAAATCTCTTGAATCAAAAATATCACAAGCCACATCTATATCGCAAGCACATCAATGGGTAGAAAGCAAAAATGCTCAAGCAGGTTTTGGTGCCCTATCTCTGATTGATAAAAAAGATTCAGAAGTTAGCTTTATTATCATAGATGCTCATCTCTATACGCCAATCAAACAGGCTCTTGTTATCACCAATATTGGAAAAGAAAAATCCCTTGCAAAAGAATTTGCGACCTTTATCTTAAATTCTCAAGAACTATTTAAAAAATATGGTTATCTTGCACCCTAATTATGAGTATAGATTCTGATTTTTTACAAACACTATATTTAAGCTTAAAACTTGCAAGCGTTACTACTTTAATATTACTACCCATTGGCATTGCACTTGGATATTATCTTGCTTTTAGTAGGCAAAAAATAAAAATTATTCTAGAAACCTTGATTTGGATGCCTTTAATTCTACCACCAACAGTGCTAGGGTTTTATCTCTTGCTTAGTTTTTCACCAAATTACCTACTTGGAAAAATCTTAAAAGATTCTTTTGATATCCAGCTTGTTTTTAGTTTTTTGGGCATTGTGATTGGAAGTGTAATCTTCTCTCTACCTTTTATGGTAAATCCTATAAAAAATGCCCTGCAAAATCTTCCAGAGAATCTAAGAGAGGCGAGCTATACACTAGGTAAAGGAAAACTCTATACACTTTTTTTTGTGCTCTTGCCCAATATTTCTTCAAGCATTCTTCTTGCTATTATTACTACTTTTGCACATACCATTGGAGAATTTGGTGTTGTGATTATGATAGGAGGAGATATTGCTGGTGTCAGCCGTGTCGCAAGCATTGCAATCTACACGCAAGCAGAACAGCTAAACTACTCAGTCGCGCATTCCTATGCTCTTATCTTAAGTATCACAAGCTTTATACTTTTATTTATTGTGATTTTTATTAACCACAAAATGCACAATAAAGGCTTATTATGATAAAAGTCTGTTTGCAAAAAAAACTCAATGGCTCTAAGGGAGATTTCATATTAGATTTACACACAGAATTTCAATCAAAAAAAATCTATGGAATCTTTGGTAAATCAGGTAGTGGCAAAAGCACTTTTTTCAAAATGCTTGCAGGAATTAGCACCCCAGATAGTGGCTCTATCATTCATAATAATCAAATCCTTTATGATAAAAATAAAAAAATCAATATATCTCCTTGGAAAAGGAAAATAGGTTTTGTGTTTCAAAACTATGCACTCTTCCCCCATCTAAATGTTTATAAAAATCTTGTCTTTGGCTTAGATAAAACAATGAAAAATCAAGTTGATACCATTATATCAATGCTTAATCTTGAGAATCTTTGTGATAAAAAACCCAAAAATCTCTCTGGAGGGCAATCTCAAAAAGTAGCTCTTGGTAGAGCCATCTTGAGCAATCCAGATATTCTACTCTTAGATGAACCCTTTAGCGGTTTGGATAAAATGACAAAAATGACACTTCAAATGGAACTTAAAAAAATTCTAGAAAATTTCAACTTTACAACTTTTTTAATTTCGCACGATATAACAGAAGTGTTTTTGCTAACACAAGAAGTTTTGATTTTAGAGAATGGAAAATTTACAAAGCGTGGCAAGCCTAGCGATATTTTTTTAAAAAAAGAAAAAGAAATATTTGGCAAGATTCTTAGCATAAAAGAAGAAAATGAGGGTTTAAAGGCACAGATAATTATACAAGATATGATTTTTTCTTGTATCTTAGAAAAAGGGTGTAACCTTGAAAATAACGATTTTGTAGCAATACAGAATCATTTTTTTATCAATAAAATTAGAAAAGTTTAAAAAGTGGAATATGTTTTGCTTAATGTTCTGCATATTTACTTTATTAAAGGATTTTTATGAAAAATACAACAAGAAGGTTTTTTACAGGTTCAATTATTGTAAGCGGTACATTAGCACTTGCAGGATGTGGTAGTTTTGGAGGATTGGGCGGAGATGACACAAGCCTTGTTCCACCATCAGCTATGTATCAACCAGGTTCTGTTCAAGCACCTACATATCCACCAGTAGGATTTAGTAATCCAAGACTTGTGGCAGGAAACGATCTACCACCAGCAGGATTTGACGCACCATTACCAGATACAAGATTTGATGCACCAGCAAATCCTACAACTCCTCCAGCAGTAGATGCAAATGCACAAGCGGGTGTTCCAACAGGAGATGCTATGATACAAAATAGCCCAATCCTAACTCCTACAAATATCATTGAGCTTAGTGCTGTTGGTATGGGTGTAGCTCCAGAATCTACGATTTCTCCATCTCAAGCTTTAGCACTTGCAAAAAGAGCTGCGATTGTTGATGCTTATAGACAACTTGGTGAAAAGATGTATGGTATTAGAGTAAATGCACAAGATACAGTAAGAGATATGGTATTGCAAAACTCTACTGTTAAAACAAAAGTGCAAGCACTTATCCGCAATGCAGAAATTACTGAAACAGTTTATAAAGATGGTCTATGCCAAGTAAGTATGGAATTAAAACTTGATGGTAGAATTTGGTATCGTGCTTTAAGTGGTGATAGAGGATAATGAATTTTTTTAACCTTCTTAAGTTTAAGAGCTTTGCTTATTGTAGCATTGCTCTTGTTATTTTGTTTTTTAGCTCTTGTGCTGGCACCAAGAATCTTTTCACAAATAAACCAGTAAGAGGACAAAAACAAATTGCTAAAGAAGAATTGCCTCCTCCTGATTTTAAACTACTCTTTATTAAAAGCCCAAAATTTAGCTATTATGACTATGCTTTACTCAGAATTCAAGATGACGCAATCTATATTGAACTTTTCAAATTAGGACAAAATATAGGCAATATTAGTATTTTTGATACAAAAATTTGTTTTATGAATGATTGTGCTCCAAAATGGCCGAGTGCAAAAGAGTTTTTTGGTAAAGTCGCTTATGCAAACTTATTTGATGACATCTTACTTGGAAAAGATATTTTTGATGGCAAGGGAAAAATGGTCGGAGAAGGCAACGCCATAATCCAAAGATTCCAACAAAGTGGGCAGATTATCTACTATGAAAGAAAACAAGGGCATATACTCTTTCAAAACCTCTCAACAGGTGTAACTATATCTCTTGATGATTATGTAGATCCCTCAAAACAATATGAAAAAAAATGATTCTCTCTGAAAGCACACTTTTAAAAAATAAAAAAATACTCATTGGGGTTAGTAGTTCTATTGCCATTTATAAAGTCTTAGATCTCATTAGTATGCTAAAAAAAATAGGAGCAGAAATTAGAATAGTAATGAGTGAAGAGGCAAAAAAATTTGTAACGCCTCTTAGCTTTGAAGCACTCACACACTCTAAGGTTTTACATTCTGAAAGTGAAGATTGGAATAGCGATTGCAATCACATAGGCTATGCACAATGGGCAGATGTCTTTCTCATCGCTCCAGCCACCGCAAATACTATTGCAAAAATTTCTTATGGAATTGCAGACAATCTCCTGTTATCCACTATTTTAGCCTCCAAAGCACCAAAGCTTATTGCCCCTGCGATGAATACTCAAATGCTACAAGCACCACAAACACAAGAGAATCTCCAAAAAATTAAAAATCTTGGTTTTGAGATTATCAAAACAAGAGAATGCCTTCTTGCCTGCAATACCTTTGGTGATGGAGCATTAGCACAAACTCAAGAAATTTTATTTTGCCTAATCAAAAAGCTCTCTCCTCAAACCTATCAAAATAAGAAAGTTATCATCACAGGGGGTGGAAGTAAAGAGCAAATTGATTTAGTTAGGTGCATTAGCAATCACTCTAGTGGTCTGCAAGCAAGTGCCCTTGCCTTAGCGTTTTATTTTTTAGGGGCAGAAGTTATTTTTATTAGCTCTGTATTCCCAGAAGTCTTACCACAAGATATTAAAACTATAGAAGTGCAAAGTGCTAAAGATTATTTTGATTCTATTACAAACAACCTTACAAACTCACCCACTTATCTCATAATGGCAGCAGCCATCGCAGATTTTATACCCAAAAATCCACAAAAATCAAAAATAAAAAAGCAAAATCTCAAAGAATTAAACATCACCCTTGAAGCAAATATAGATATCCTACAAACTCTCACACAAAAAAATCTTATCAAGATAGGCTTTAAAGCAGAGTTTGATAAAGAAAATGCACTAGATTACGCAAGCTCAATGCTTGAGAAAAAAGGCTGCTCTTGTGTATGTCTAAATATCCTCTCTAATCACAATGCCTTTAGTTCAAAAGAAAATGAGATGATTCTTATCTCAAAAACAACAAAAAAACATCTTCCCCTTGCTTCCAAACTTCAAATATCTTTTGAAATTGCAGATTTTATTACTACCATATGATAGAAAAAATCAGCTCTTTATTACAAAATATCTCAAAATCAGCCAATACAAAAGAGATCAACAACACGCTTCCTATCTTATTACATATCCTCAAAAAAGAAGGAAAAGATACTTATCTCATCAAAATGGGGAATCTTCAAACAAAAACAAAAAGTCAAAAAGAGCTAATCATAGGTGCGAAATACCTTGCAAATGTCAATAAAAGCTCTGTAGGTTCTATCTTGCTTTCAAATCTCACACCTTATCCAAAAATTTTAGATGATATCAAAGAAGCACCCTTAAAATTAAAACACGAGGAGCTAAAAAACTTCCTTAGCAAAGATGCAAAAGACTTCACTCAAGAATGGAAAAATTTTTTGCTTGATCATTTTGTGCAAGCAAGCAACAAAAATGATTTTTTATTTTTTGGCAATATGCTTTTATCCCTACAAAAAGAAATCCTAACACTCATTGTCTCTGAAGAAAACAAAGATAGTCTTTTGCAAATCAAAAAAAACAAAACCCTCTCTCAACTTGAATTTTATGCCCTCTATCCTCACCTTGGGGATATCAACGGCATTGTTTCTCTTGATGCAGATAAAAATCTTACACTAAAACTTGAAGTAAAATTTGAAAGCATTAAAAATCTTTTAGAAAAAAATCTCTCATCACTAGATTTATTTTCACAAGTGCATATTATAAAAAGTGAAAATATCTCTCCGCTTTTTAGCTTTGAAGATCATTTATTAAATCTTAAAGGCTGATATTTTTTGCAATGCATCAATGATTCTTAGCGTATGTGCTTCATCGATGAGATGTTGCTTGTGTGTAAGATTTTGTATCTTAAAGGCAAACGCATCTAAAGAGTTATTGAGTGCTAATTTTGGGCTTAAAGTGGGATAATGCGTGCTTCCTAATTTATATTCCACCATTTTTTGATAAAGACTTTGGGAATCTAACCTATCTTTTATCACCACTCCAGAATCAAAAATAGCCAATTTTTGACTTTTTGTTTCATCATAAATAGCGCTTTTTTGCTCCCCTCCTATAATCATCTCTCTAACCTTTATAGGGCTAAGCCAAGACACACTAATAGTAACTATCACACCATTTTGCAACTCAAGATTGATATTTGCTATCGCATCATTAGGATAATCCTGATATTTTCTTTTGAACACTTCGATATTTTTTATCTCAAGCCCAATTAGATAATCAATAATACTCAAATCATGGATAGCCAAATCCCAAATCACATCTACACTATTTTGAAACAATCCAAGATTGATTCTTCTAGCATTGATATAAACGATATTTCCTAAAATATCGATATTTTCTTTAAGCCACTGCACAGGTGGTGCATACAAAAAGATATGATCACAATGCAAACTTAAATTCCTCTTTTTTGCCTCTTGATACAAAATTACAGCCTCTTTGCTCTCCATACACAATGGCTTTTCTACAAAGATATGCTTATTGCACCTTAAAGCTTGTAATGCCAAATCAAAATGACTTTGTGGAGGAGTGATGATAAAAACTGCTTGAATCTGATCATCTTTTAAAATTGCATCTATACTTTCATATTCTCTAAAATCATAAAGCTTTTTTGCTTCCATCACCTGTTTAGAATCTATATCAAAAATACACCCCAAAGTAAAAAAATCAGAATCTAGCACTGCTTTTGCTACATTTCTACCCCAATATCCATAGCCAATAATCGCAACTTCCAAAAATCACTCCCTTAAAAAAACTAGCTTAAAATTTTAGCAAAATGCTAGAAAAGAAACTTATTTTAAATAGGCTTAAAACTACTTTTGATAAAATTTTTCATTCTAAAAAATTCTAGAAAAAATGAGGAAAAATGCAATCTCTACTTACACTTAAAGAAGAAAAACTAAAAAGCAAAATTAAAGATCTTTATTTCAAAGACTTCAACTACTTTGGCGATAAAATCGACTTTTGTATCACTCAAAATCTAGGAATCCTAGGAGAAATCAACCTCCTTTGGGCTGAAGCCAAAAATGGCAAAGATTCTTGCATATACGAGTCTTTTATCCAGCTCATCCTTACAATCGGAAAACATCGATACAACACTCAGCAAATGCCCAAATTCTTGGGAGCTTTTGATGCACAGAAGTTTGCATTTTTACCCTATGCAAGCATTCAAGAGATTTTTTATCAAAATGATATTGATTGGAGCGTAACCCCAAGCAATCACAAAACCTCTCAATTCCTCTCACTCCTCACTCAACTCAAACCCACCTTAGAAAAAGAAATAATTCTTTTTTCTTATGAAAACCAAAGCAAAGAACTTTCAAGCTTTATCACCTCAAACCTCACTACAGATGAGATAAGCAAATATGAGATAGACAAAAACAACTTTGTAAGCGTGTATTTCAAATGGGTGGAAGTCGTCAAAGATACTATAAGTATTGATTGGGAAAGAGCCAAGCAAGTAGGAATCCTCGATGCAGACTTTTACCTAGCTGATTTACTCTCAAATGAAAATAGCACAATCACAGACAAACTCTACACACTCCTCAAAGGCTCTTACTATGAGTTCAACAAAAAACTCACTCTTCTAGGCACTCAAAGCAATGAAATTGCTAGTTTTAAAGATTCTCAAAAGGCTCATCAAAAGTTTTGGAGTATATATCAACGCCCACCAAGAGAGGAGTTTTGGAGCTATATCATTGAGAGAAGAGATTTGCTAGTAGCTCAAGATGTCAGAGAACGCAAGGGGGCGTTTTTCACTCCCAAAATTTGGGTGCAAAAATCTCAAGAATATCTAGCCAAAGCTTTGGGAGAGGATTGGCAAGAGGAGTATTATATATGGGATTGTGCAGGCGGGACAGGCAATCTCCTCTCAGGACTTAGCAACCCTAGAAATATCTTTTGCTCCACCCTTGATCAAGCCGATGTCGATGTCATCAAAGAGAGGATCAAAAATGGAGCAAATCTCTTTGAAAATCATATCTTTCAATTTGATTTTCTCAATGATGAGTTTTTTGATACTACTAATGCTTCAGGGGGGGGGGGGCATAATTGCTTCTAAATTACCAAAAGCTCTCCAAGAGATTCTAAAAAATGAGAAAAAAAGGGAAAAACTTGTGATTTATATCAATCCTCCTTACGCTGAAGCGGCAAGCACAACGCAAATCACAGAAACAGGCTCAAATAAAGCTTTAGTTGCTGAAAGTTGGATTGCAAAAAGATATTGCGATAAATTAGGGGGAGCAAAAAATGAGCTTTTTACACAATTTTTTATGAGAGTTTATTGTGAAATTAAAGGATGTATTTTGGCAAGTTTTTCAACGATGAAGTACATAAATGCAAAAAATTTTATTCTTTTTCGTTCAATTTTTAAGTCTCATTTTCTTGGTGGTTTTATTAGTCCAGCAGATACTTTTGACAATGTGAAGGGACAATTCCCTATCGGTTTTTTGGTTTGGAATACAAACAAAAAAGAAGAAATACAAGAGATTAAAGTGGATATTTTTGATTCCCAAAGTTATTTTTTAGGGCAAAAGAGCTTTTATGCTGAAAGTAAAAATCAAAAAAACTATATCAATGATTGGTATCGTCTTTATTACGATAAAAATGGATTTGAGATTGGAGTGATGAATACACGAGGAAATGATTTTCTCAATCAAAATTATATTAGGATAAGTAGTGATAATAATTTCAATCATACAAACATTATTACGCCTAGAAATTTAACAATATCTTGTATTTATCTTGCAGTTCGCCACGCAATAAGTGCAACTTGGATAAATGATAGGGATCAATTCTATGCCCCAAACTCTCTGTGGGAAGAGGATAGGGAATTTCAAAGTGATTGCTTGGCATTTTCACTCTTTCACGGACAAAATAAAATTTCTAGACAAAATGGAATAAATCATTTTATCCCTTTCACAGAGCGTGAGATAGGAGCAAAAAGTGCGTTTGAAAGTGATTTTATGACACGCTTTATAAATGGCAAAGTAGAGCTTGATAATACAAGAGATTCTCTTCTAGGAAACAAGAGCAAAAGCGAAAAGCTAGAGTTTAGCCATGAAGCAAAAGCAGTTTTTGAAGCAGGGAGAGAAATCTATGCTTACTATCACGCCCAAGACTTCAGCACCAAGCCTTATAATGTCAATGCTTCACTTTATGACATAAAAGAGTTTTTTCAAGGCAGAAATCCACAAGGCAAGATGAATCCCCCAAGCAAAGCAGAGGATTCCCACTACAAAACCCTCATCTCTACCCTCACAGAATCTCTCAACACTCTAGCCAAAAAACTAGAACCAAAAATCTATGAGTATGGATTTTTAAGGGAGTAGGAAATAAAGGAGTAAAAAATGAATCAAGAAAATAATCAAAACAAAAAAGAGTATAAATTCTATTTGCCTGATGATAATGGTAATGCAATGGAGCAAGCCACTGAAACAAACTCAATCATTATTATTGGTGGAAATGGAGCAGGAAAAAGTCGATTGGGAGCATGGATTGAGGAAGAAATAGGTGAGAATTGCCATAGGGTTGGGGGACAGAGAAGCTTGAAATATAATCCAAATTTGACACTAAAACCACTAGAAAGCTCTAGAAATATGCTTGAATATGGAAATGAAAAAGCAAATGAAAACCCATTCTACTTTAAAAAAGAGAAAAAGCACAGGTGGCTTTCAGAACCTACAAACTTTCTTTTGCATGACTTTGATATTACACTTTCAACTTTTATTGCATTAGAAAATGTGGAAGCCAAAAACAAGTTAAAAGAAATCAAAAAAGCTTCAGATGAAAAATGTGTAAATATAGTTCGTAATTACATAAGTCCAACAGATAAGCTTCAGCAAGTTTGGAAAAAGGTTTTTACTCATAGGAAAATTATTGCAGAAAACGATCAGTTCTTTTGTCAAAAAGAGGAAGAGTCAAGATATTCTGCAACAGAAATGAGTGATGGAGAAAGAGCCGTTCTTTATCTAATCGCACAGGTTTTAAGCCTTAGAGAGGGAAAAACCATTATCATTGATGAGCCTGAATTGCACTTGCACCCATCCATTATGAATAAACTTTGGTTGGCACTTGAGGAGTATAGACCAGATTGCTTGTTTATTTACATTACTCATGATATTGAATTTGCCTCACTTCATCAGGATTCTAAAAAAATATGGGTTAAATCTTTTAATATTGAGAATAATGTAAAAAAGTGGGATTATGAGGAGCTTAAATATCAAAATGATTTCCCTGAAGATTTGTTACTTGAAATTCTTGGTGGGAGAAAAAATGTCTTGTTTGTTGAAGGAGAAAAACAAAGTTATGATACTCAACTCTATCAAAAACTTTATTCTGAATTTTTTATAATCCCTTGTGGAGGATGTGAAAAAGTAATTGAAAGGGTAAAGGCACTTAATGAAATAGAGATTTTTAATAAAACCTATAAAGCCTATGGCATTATCGATAGGGATTTCAGAACAGAAAATGAATTACAATGTCTTAAAGAAAAAAATATTTTTGCATTAAATGTTGCTGAAGTAGAAAACCTATTTTTGCTTGAGGATGTTTTTTTATGGTTTGCAAGAAAATATGCTGATGATAAAGATTCTAATGAATTGTTCTCAAAATTTAAAAATTTTGTTATTGAAACAAAATATAAAAATTTAAAAAATAATCAAATTCAACAATCTATTAAAAATGAGCTTGAATTTCATTTAAAAAAGATTGATTTAGATATAGAGAAAAACATAGATGAAGAGAAATTGAAGAATAAAATCCTCTCTCATGTAGAAAAAATTGACTGCGAAAAAATTATAAAAGAAGTGCTTGACAAATTTGAAACCAATGATTACTATGAAATTCTAAAGGTTTTTAATCATAAAGGATTACTTATAGATATTGATGAAATATTTGGTTGGAAAAAAGATTATCAATATGCAAAAAAGATATTACACAACCTAAACACAGACGATGATTTAAGAAAAATTTTTTTAAAAAATATGCCATTCAAAATAGAATCAGTGGAGGAATGATGATTATTCCCTCTCCACAACTTCCACCACCTCTCCTTGTGGGGAAAAGTGATATTCCTTCCCCCAAATATTCACACAATATTCCAATATCTCTCCTAGATACTGAAGCTTCCCTGCATTTTCTTGATAGTGCTTTTTGACAATCTCACCATACCCCTTGATAACTTCATCTTGAGGTTTTAGTACAAAGCGTTCAATATCTTGAATATAAAGCGTTTTTTGGTTATTTATACCCATCAAGCTAAAGAAACCCACTCCCCTAGCTCTAATCTCATCAAGTGTGATTTGAGTTTTGATAGATACATTCTTGCCATAATTTTTTCTATCTTCAATATGTTTGATGACCTTATCCATCTCTTCTTGGACTTTGCTTTCATCTATTTTTAAAACTTCTGAAGCTTTAATATAAAAACTTTGTGGAAAATGCACAAAATCATAAAACTGACTATCAAACCATTCTAAAAGAGTCTTTTTAGACTTAAAAGCCTCAAGAGCTTTATTGAAATTACTCTCATTGTGATATCCCAT
This sequence comes from Helicobacter anseris, assembly GCF_003364335.1. GTDB lineage: Bacteria > Campylobacterota > Campylobacteria > Campylobacterales > Helicobacteraceae > Helicobacter_H > Helicobacter_H anseris. The sequence goes on along the minus strand of NZ_NXLX01000001.1, from coordinate 62,236 downwards.
CGCTTTAGCGTGGGTAGGTTGCAACTGACTTTGTATCATCTGAAACATTTTATCCCCTTTATGTTGAATTAAAATATTGCAAAAAGTTATCAAAAATTCCTAGTCTTTTTCAAGCTTTTTTTGGAGTTTGTATAAAAATATTTTTAGAAATATCTATTTTTATTTTTTATTCCATCTTTTTACTATACAATCTCAATTTGTATATTTTAAAAATTGGGAGCTTAAATAGATGCAAAAATACAACAAAATATTCACCACTCTTTTGATGAGTTTAGGTTTAATGGCTTACCATATAAATGCCATTGAGCCTACCCCACCATCAAACAAAATAGAACGCACAGAAGCTACAAAACAAGGATTAGAAAATCTCAAAGGTTATAGAAAAATCGCTCAGACAAATTCAGTGCCTACTCTTACCTCTTCTTCAAATCCACAAGACCCCATCGATATTACAGGAACAGTTTCTATTGTAAGCATCAGCGCAGGGCTTCTGACTATTTGGGGAACAGCTCCAGGGAATTGGATTTTTGGTTTTGGTCCTCGTGATGCAGTGGGTATTGGCAGTATAACTGATTGGCAAGTCATCACAGGATCAGATGGCACCCTACAATTCAAAAACACCATTACGCGCACTTGTCTTGCAGGATATGTAAATGGCGTGATTCATGTAGAATGCAACCCTAATGATTCACACCAAAGATGGAAAATCAATCACTTTGAAAATGGAGCAGTCCAGTTACAAAATGCCGCTTATGGCACTTGTATGCAAACTCCACTTTTTAGACACACTGTCTATTATCAAATCTCTTTAGTGCAATGCGCACAACCAGGAGTGCAAAACTCTGATCAACAATGGGCTATCATTCCTCCGCAAGAGGGTTCAGCACCACTGATTAGACTAAAAAAATAAAGGATAAAAATGAAAAAAATATTACTTTGTCTTTTTTTGTTAAGCAATGCAATTTTTGCAAATATTGAAGATTTTAAAGTAGGCACTTGGAATCTACAAGGTGCATCAGCAGGGACTGAGAGCAAATGGAATGTAAGTGTGCGTCAGCTCATCTCTGGAGAAAATGCCGTGGATATTTTACTTGTGCAAGAAGCAGGAAATCTACCTCAAAGCGCAACCCCAACTGGCAGGGTAATCCAACCAGGCGGAACCCCCATAGCAGAATACACTTGGAATCTAGGCTCTATCTCCCGTCCGAATAATGTTTTTATCTATTATTCAAATATTGATGTTGGGGCAAGAAGGGTAAATCTAGCGATTGTTTCAAGACAGCAAGCAGAAGAAGTATTTGTTATCAATCAAACAACTATCACTACGGGCTTCACAAGACCTGCGATTGGTATTAGGATTGGCAATAGCGCATTTTTTAATGTGCATGCATTAGCAAGAGGCGGTAATGATGCTCCAGCACTTGTCACAGCAGTGCATGATCATTTTAATGGAAGACCAGAAATTACTTGGCTTATTGGTGGAGATTTCAACCGCAATCCAGCAGAATTGCAAGCAGGATTAGATCGCAGAGTTTTAAATAATATCCGTATTTTAGATCCCAGAATCCCTACTCACAGCGGAGGAAGAACTCTTGATTATGCATTGATTGGCAATACCCCTACGCAAGGCGGTGCTTTAGGACCACTTCCAGCATTAGTAGCCCTTTTGATGAATGCAGCACTCAAAAGCTATTTAGCTTCAGATCACTTTCCTGTGCGTTTTGGAAAATTTTAAGGAGTTTTTATGCTAAAAAAAATTTTTACAATTACTATACTTTTTATTAGCACGGCTTTTTGTCGTGATTTACCAGAAGACTTACCAGACTATACTCCATTATTTGCCTTGCGTAGCATCTTCTCAGGAGATATTCTCACAATAGATCCAAATCCAGAAGATCCTACAAATCTTAATTGGAGAATAAGAGAGGTAAGACAATTGCCAAAAGGCTTGGAAAATAGGGATAAACTCAAAGACAAGCTCCCACCTCTAGGATATATCCAGTTTCTAAGACCCTATGACAGCTCTTTGTGTCTAGCCATAGGTGAAGATGGACTTTTTACACAAAAAGGTTGCGATGATGATATCAATAGCGGAAAGTTTGAAACCGTATTTTCTATCATTCCTACAATAACTGATGCGGTGCAAATACGCTCTCTTGTAAATGATAGCGATGAGTGTATTGGTATTTTTGATAATCCTCACTTACAAGGTGGTAGGGCTTATGGTCTTTTGCCTTGTGATTTTGATCCTGTATTTTCCATCAGCCTTAGAGTGCTTATCGCAATTGCTCCACCTTACCTTCCTTCAAAGGTAATCACTCCTAAATAAATTAAAAGCTTAGATTTTCTAAGCTTTTTTTCTCCAAAACTTTTAACACTTTAAGACTAAGGCTACTCATAGGGTATTTTTCACTATCTTTTTCAATCATTTGTGTATCAGTAGGCTGTGCAGATAGATGATAAAGTAAAACTTGGATTTTATATTTTGTCCTTGTATGCTTAAGAGTTGCAAATGCTTGCCTATCTTTTGGGGAGATTTCAGGAAAACTAAAAAGATGATTCCATTTTTCATCTCTTAGCATTGCCACACGCCCATTTTGCTCAAAGATTCCCAAATGCATTTGAATTTGCTCATAAGATATTTGTTTTTTTAAAGTGTGTTTTGAAATCTCATTTTTTCCTTGACAAAAATCATATAAAGGGCAAATATTACATCTAGGATTTGAAGCAATACACACTAAAGCCCCTAAATCCAACAATGCTTGATTGTGATTGAAAGAATCTTTTGTATTTAAAAATTTTTGTGCAAATTCTTGCAGTTGTTTTTCTTTTGGATTTTGAAGTGCAAAAAATCGCATCAAAAACCTTTTGATATTTGTATCAAAAAATGCCACACTTTGCCCAAAACCAAAGCATAATATCGCACCAGCAGTATATTCTCCGATTCCTGGAAGTTTTAGTAATGCTTCTTTTGTATTTGGTAAAGCTTCTTTTAGAATCTTGGCAGTTTTTAAGAGATTTTTGGCCCTTGAATAATATCCAAGCCCAGCCCACAAAACTAAAACCTCATCTTCACTTGCCAAACTCAAAGAATGCAATGTTGGAAATCTTTGCAAAAAACGCTCATAATAGCCAAGCACACTACTTACTTGGGTTTGTTGCAACATTATCTCACTGATATATACCCCGTAACTCCCATTAACAAAACCTAAGTTTCTCCAAGGTAAATGTTTTCTTCCACAAACATCATACCATTGCAATAATGCCTTATGCTGTTTTTCAAACAACTATAATCCCATCTTTTTTGGATTTAAAATATTATTTGGATCAAAAGCTTTTTTAAGATTCCTAAAAAGCTCCATTTCTGCATCACTAAAGGCTAATTTCATAAATGGGGCTTTACTCAACCCTATTCCATGCTCTCCGCTCAAAGTCCCCTCTAATTTAATTGCCAACCTAAAAATCTCTTCAACCGCTTGATACCCTCTCTCTAATTCTGCATTATCTTGCGGATTTTCTACCATCACATTTGTATGCACATTGCCATCCCCAGCGTGCCCAAAACAAGCAATTTTAAAACCATATTTTTTACCAATCTCTTCTATACCTTTAAGCAAAGACGGGAGATTCCCTCTTGGCACCGTAATATCTTCATTTAGCTTTTTTTTGCCATAAATACTGATACTTTGTGAAGCGTTGCGACGCATAGCCCAAATTTCTTGAGCCTCTGTTGTATTCTTTGCGATATGAGATTCTAAGCACTCATTTTGTGAAAAAATTTCTTGAATCTTTTGAATCTGATAATCCATTATTTCAGGGATTTCTCCATCAACTTGAATAATCAAAATAGCCTTAGCATCATCTCTAAAAACTCTATGCATTTTTTTTTGCACAGCTTTTAATGTCAAGGTATCCAAAAACTCCATTGCCACAGGTGTAACCCCGCTTGATAAAATCTTATATACTACATGCATACAAGAATCAATACTTGCAAAAAGTCCTAGCATCATTTGAGTAAATTTAGGTTTTACTCGCAGTTTGAGTGTAATTTCTGTAATAACTGCTAATGTCCCCTCGCTTCCACACAAAAGGCCACTAAGATTATAACCTGCAACATCTTTAATGGTTTTTTTTCCTGTTTGAATGATCGCACCATTTGGTAAAACTGCTCGAAGTGCCAAAACATAATCTTTTGTAATGCCATACTTTACTGCTCGCATACCTCCAGCATTTTCACTCACATTGCCACCTAGTGTGCTAAAATCTTGAGATGCGGGATCTGGGGGATAAAACAATCCCACTTTTTCTACTTCATTTTGAAAGGTTTTATTGATAACTGCAGGCTGCACTCTTGCAAGTAGATTTTTTTCATCAATTTCTAAAATCTGATTGAAATATTTTTCCATTGCAAGCACCACACCACCATTTGCACAGATAGCACCCCCACTCATACCACTACCAGCACCGCGAGGCACTACTGGGATAAAATTTTCATTACAATAACAAAGAATCTTAGAGATTTGCTCTTCATTTTTCGGAAAGATAACACATTGAGGTTCAAAACTCTCTCGTGTAGAATCATAGGCATAGCTTTTAAGATAGATAGCATCATCCTTGCAATCTTCTTCACCAACAATACTTCTAAAAAATACGATATGATTTTTATTTAGCATTTTTAGCTTTTTCTTGTGTCCTTTTTTGCTCTTCTTGCTTTTTTAGTGCTTCTTGTTGCATTTTTTCTTGGAGTTTCTTTTTTTCGATTTTTTGCTTTTCTTCTAACATTAAAGGCTGATATGGGATATTTGGGTGCAAGAGATTTGTATAATACGCAAAATAATATTGTGCTTTTTTAGATTGCAAGAAACTAAACAAGGTGCCGGATTTTACCTCATCGATTCTAGAATAAAATGGCACTTGTATCTCCTCAACATTGCTTGTATCTAGCGCCTTAGAATCCAAAATCTTAAAACTTTGACAATCAACAATATCCAAAGCATTTTTATTTACAATATATACAAGTCCAACACTATAAGCATTACACACATCTCTAAAAAATAGTTTGCTAGGATCGTATTCTCCATAACTAAACAAATATCCAAGCAATAAATCTGAACTTAAAAAATCAACATCTTGGTATTCTTTTTTTATTTTGTCATAAAAATCTAAGTTAGGTGCCACTAAAAATGCTTTTTTATTTAGACTTCTAAATACAACCTTATCACCTTCTTTTGGCTGTATATTTGGCTTTGGAAGATAAATTTGCTTTAACGCATCAAAGGATTTTAACCTTGCTATGGCCTTGCCATCTTGACAGCACCCAATCACTTCTGCTTGAGCAATAATACTAGAATAATCGCTCAAAGTTGCTATCACAAAACCACTTTCCCCAATATCCAAATCCTTTGCATCAAAAGTAATTGTATTTGCTTCTTTGTCTATGCTAATAATTTTTGTTTCAAACTTATCCTGCAATCCCGCAAAAACAAAATAAAAACAAAATAAAAATCCTACCAATAATCTCATTATATTTTTCCCTTTGATTTATAAGAGTAATGATACCAATGTATTCCTAAAAATAAAGAAGTTGTTTTCTGAAAACTCTCATCAAAAATAAACTCCAAAGAATCTTCTAAAGATAAATATAAAACTTCAATACATTCATCTTCAATACCACCTCCATCATTTACCCTACACGCATCATTAACTTCAGCAAAATATAAAAATTGCTTGCTTCCACTCATTCCTGTAGAATTTAAAAAACTACCTATAAAATGCAATTGACTAGGCAAGATTTCATATCCACACTCTTCAAGCACTTCTTCTGAAGCAATTTCCTCTAAACTCTTATTTTTATCAGCAAGCCCTGCACATAATTCATAAGTATAACCATCTTTAGGATTATTAAAAAATACTGCTGGTCTAAATTGCCTTACAATAACAAATGCTTGCTTACTGCTATCAAAAAGCAAAATACTTACGCTATCAAAAGATTTTACGATATCCCATTTTTTATTTTTATGATTTTCTTGATAAAACATACTAATGGGTTTAACATATACAGATTCGCCCAAAGGCTCATAAACAATGCTAGAAAAATCTACTTTTTTTATCGGGGGCTTAAAGAATTTCATTGGATACTCTCTGTCATCACATATCCCTTTTTTTCACTAAAATCATAGGAATTTATCAAAGAATCTAAAATCTCTTTTTGCTGATTTGCAAAAATCAAAAATTCCTTTTTCTTAGAACCTTTTAATTGGTTTTTCTCTGTTCTTACAATCCCCAAAGGATCAATTGGCTTATTGTTTCTATAAACCCCAAAATGCAAATGAGGTCCTGTGCTCATACCTGTGCTACCCACTCTACCAATCAACTGCCCTTTTTTTATCCTAGCTCCAACAAAAGCCTTAGGATCTCTTTTGCTCATATGAGCATATAAGGTTCTAATACCATCTCCGTGTGATATTTCTACCACATTGCCATATCCTCCACGATACCCAGAATAAACTACTTTGCCACTAGCAGAAGCATAAATAGGTGTGCCATGTGCCGCACTCAAATCCACTCCATAATGCGGTCTTACTTTTTTTAAAACAGGATGCCACCTTCCATAAGAAAACTTTGAGGAGATTCTACGATACTTAACTGGCATTTCCAATAAAAAGCCCGCAACTTCCCTCCCCTTCAAATCATAAAAACTATCCTCAAAACCAAAGATATAATGAGCTTTTTTATTTGTTTGCACAATGGCTGATTGAATCTCTGGCGTAGAAAAGGTCCTACCTAAACGATATTTTCTTGTATAAGTAAAAGCAAGCTTGTCATCTTTTAGCATATATTTATGAAAGTCAATGCTTTTGCGATATGTATTGACAAATTCTGTTGCCAATACAATATCTTTTGTATGCTCTAAAATATCTTGATAGGGAGATTTCTGAACAGAGACAACAAGAGTATTTTTATGCGTTGTATAAACTATTGGAATAAAATCTAGTGCATATTCCTTATTGGGATTTTGATAGATATGTATTTGCATATCCTCGCTAATAGGAATCAAAGCTTGCAATACTTTTTGATTCTCATCTTTTAAAAGATAATAAACTGAACCCACTTGTATTTCACTTGCAAGCTCTTTATCTGTCGCAGAGAGATTATAATAGAGCTTTAGAGGTAGGTGATTTTGCTCTAAAAATGTCAAAAATGAAAGCCCACTGCTCCAAACTATACGCTCACCCACTGCTCCAAAACAATAAAAACATAAAAAAAAGATTAAAGCAAAAAATCTCATTCTATTCCTTAAAGAAGGAAAGATTATATAAAACTTTAGCTAATACTCAAGTTTTAAGAGCTTGCATCGCTTAAGACAAGTGCAAACAAAACACGATTATTGTTTTTTTCTATAATATTTTTGGCTTCTAAAATACTAGTTCCTGTGGTAATAATGTCATCAAAAATCACAAGATTACGATTTTTTACTTTGAAAGAAAAATTCTTGGGATTATTTTGCCTAAAAGCAAGACTTTTTCCTGCATATTGAATCTTATTCCTTGCATTCAACTCTCCATAAATAGGCTTGATTCTTGAAGAAAAGTTTTTTAAAAGAATCCCTGTATGCGAATAACCTTTTTTTGGATTATCATCAATTCCCACTCCATAAACTTCTGAAAAAGAATCACTAAGATTTTGTGAAAAATATACACTTGCCTTCTTCGCTAAGATATTAAATACACGACTACCAATAGCATAGTATTTGGTATTAAGCAAAAAAGCAATATCTTCGTAAGAATAAAAACTATAAACCTTAATATCCCCGACTAATCTTATTTTTGGTTTTAAAATCAAAAACTCTTCTTGACAGGTTTTGCAAATGATTCTAAAACTCCATTTTCTACAAATAAGACAACGCATTTATAAAAATGCAAGGATTTTTTTGTGCAATGCCTCAATACTCTCTGAGGCATCTAAAATTAAAGTTTGTAATTTTAAGTGATGCGTAATTTCAAATAAATAATCTTGAATTTCTAATAAATAATCAATGCCTCTTTGTTCAATACTATCATTTGATTTATTACCAAGCCTTTTTTTTAAAAGCTCTGCATTTGTTTTAAATAAAACAACCTTATCTGGCAAAATATTTTGCATTGCAAAGAGATTATACTCTAAGGCATTTTGAATATTTTTTGCATAGGCAATTCCTGATATCAAACTTCTATCTGCAATAATAATTTCATTTTTATTTGGAATAATTACTTCTGCGCAATGTTGCGCCCTATCTGCCAAAAATAAAAAAAATTCTGTTTTGCTATCTAGATTCTTGCTTCCTAAAATCATTTCTCGAATTTTGGCTCCAAGAAAGCTTCCGCCTGGTTCTTTTGTAAAAATTGCATTAGGCAACAGAGGTTTTAAAAGTTCAATCTGCGTGCTTTTACCACAAGTATCTATACCCTCAAAAACTATGTACATACAAATCCCTTACTCTTGATATACCCAAAAACACACTCTGGTAATAAATGAGAAATCTTACCTTGATGTTCTAAAATATTTCTTATTACAGAAGAGCTGATAAAAGCATTTTCTAAGCTTGGCATAAAATAAATAGTTTCTATATTATGATTGAGTGAAACATTAGCATAGCTCATTTGTAGTTCATACTCAAAATCACTCACAACCCTAAGACCACGAACAATAATATGTGTATTTTTTTGTTTTGCAAAATCCACCAATAATGTATCAAAACTTTCGCATTCTACATTCTTCAAATCTTTAATTGCTAGTTTTACCATCATTTCTCTATCTTTTATATCAAATAGAGGTTTTTTGTTTTTTGATACCGCAATCCCAACAAAAACCTTATCAAAAATCTTACTACTACGCTTGATAATATCAATATGCCCATTAGTCAAAGGATCAAAAGTCCCTGGATAAATTGCAATATTATGCATCACTACCCCATCTTTTATAAAGATTATGTTTTATATCTAATAAGTCTAGCCATCTTCCAATAATAAAATTTTCCATTTCACATAGATTCTGCACTTTTGCATAATATCCCAATACAGGGGGTGCAATAATAGCCCCATTATTTGAAAGCTTTAACATATTTTCTAAAGCAATAGATGCAAAAGGAATTTCTCTTGGTGCAAGCAAGAGGGGTTTTTTCTCCTTAAGCATTACAGAAGCACTCCGTGTAATTAAATCATCAGCTATGCCACAAGCTATCTTTGCAAGCTTATTCATTGAAGTGGGGATAATCGCCATTTTATCAACCCCAAAACTCCCAGAAGCAATGCAAGCACCCATATCTAAAGAATCTAAAACTTCAACATGACTTGGAAGTTCAAAAGAAATCTTTTCTTTTTCAAAAACCTTTCTTGCCCCCCTGCTAATTACTAAAAATACTTGTAAATCCATAGGGAGATTTTCTAAAAATCTCATACCCAATTGCACACTACTTGCGCCACTAATACCCAAAACAAATTTCATAAAATCTTTCCATTTCCATCAGATAAAACTTTTACTCTTACAACTTTTTTTGTCTCTGGATTTATTGCCTCAATAATAGAATCTTTAATTCCATTTTCCTTTGCAATCAAAACAAGTTGGATAACCACATTGCCTTCTGAATATGTCGCTAAAAAACTTTCATTTTTTCTAATCAAAATCTTTGATTCGATGTGATAGTTATAAATTATTGTTTGATTGGGAATAAAAATCTTAGCACTTACATTGCCAACCTCCCCTATACCCATAGGTATGCCATTAAGCTCTTCAATGGAAATATTTTTAATCATCACATCTTTAGTCATAATATCTTGAGATTTTTTGATACCCACTTGAGTATATACCACATTTAAATTGGCTTGTATTTTATATCGCAATAAATGTTTATAAGTTTGATTATTAAAAGTAAAAACAATCAAAACCTTTCCTGATGCCAGAAAAGTTTTATTCTCCAAAATAATATCTTTGATTTTTACTTCATTGATTTGCGTATCTGGATTTAAATCTAAGATAATATCAGCAATTTTGATTTGATTATCTTTATAAAAGCTCTCATATTCTTTTTTAATCTGTGATTTAATCTTTGCGATATTTTCACCAAAGATAAATTGCACTAACAATAAAAAAATAAAATACTTTTTCATCTAAATCCTTTGTACAAAAGCACTCATAATTGGCTTTCTCAATCCCCCAAAATTTATTACTAAAATTGTATCATTTCCTGATTTTTTTATATCCTCAATTCTCCCCATACCAAAAATTTTATGACTTACCACCTCGCCTTTTTTAAAATCACTATCTTGTTGTTCAAGGCGTTGTTTATTCTTTAATAATCCTGATTCTTTAAAAAAAGGAGAAACCTGCAATTGTGTTCTTTTGCCCTTATAGAATCTAGAATCAACATAAGATATAAATAATTTTTTCTTAGCTCTTGTAAAAGCTACATACGCCAATCTTCTCTCTTCTTCCAAATCACTCTCCTCTCTATCTAATGGAAAGAAGCCATTTTCTAAACCTATTACAAAAACATAATCAAATTCCAACCCTTTAGCCGTATGAACACTCATACACTGCACACAATCTTCTTGATAATTATCTAGATCTGAATGCAATGGTATATTGTTTAAAAAATCTTCCAATAAATCATTGGGATTGTTTAAAAAATAATCTCTAAACAATCCAACAAACTCATCGATATTGCCCACTCTATCTACATTCTCTTGAATCTTGGCATAACTTTGCACAATATCAATTCTCTCTAAAAGATTGCGTATTAAAATTTCTGGTGTTTCTAAAAACTCTCTTAAATCTTGCAAGATTCCAAAAAAATCTCTTAAGGTTTTTAGATTTTTTTCACTTATATAATCATTATAGGCACCATCGCAAAAAACTTCATAAACACTTTTGCTCTTTTGCTTTGCTAAATCAAAAATTTTTTCTTGAGTTTGCTTACCTATACCTCTTTTTGGCTGATTTATTATACGCTCTAAAGAAAAATCATCTTTTGGATTGATAAGATATCTCAAGTAAGATAAAACATCTTTTATCTCTGCCCTCTCATAAAAACGGATTGTCCCTACAAGTTTGTATTGCAAACCTAATTTATTCAACCCCTCTTCCAAGGCCCTAGATAGAGCATTTAGCCGAAATAAAATAGCTATTTGATCAAGTCTCACACCTTCTGATTTTAGTTTTTCAATCTTCTTTGCAATACATAAAGATTCTAAATTTTCATCCAAATTATGCAAAATCTCTACACTATCTCCTGAGCCATTCATACTTTTTAGTGTTTTGCCGATACGATTAGCATTATGTGCAATAAGTGTATTGGCTACCTCCAAAATTTCAAGAGTAGAACGATAGTTTTCTTCTAATTTTATTAGCTTGGCATTTTTAAAATTTTCTTGAAAATCTAGAATATTTCTAATATCCGATCCCCTCCAGCCATAAATACTTTGATCATCATCTCCAACGACACAAATATTCTGATGTGCTAAGCATAATTTTTGCAGAAGCTTAAATTGTAAAAAATTGGTATCTTGATATTCATCCACCATAATATATGCATATTTTTGAGAAATCTCCATCGCCAAATCTTCATTTTTATCCAAAATCTCATAAGGCAGCAAAATCAAATCATCAAAATCTACAAGATTTTGTTCCTGCAAGGTCTTTTGATAATCTAAATAAATTTTTCCAACAATCTTTTGATTCTTATCCCTTGCTTCAATTAAAAAAGCTTCTGGTGTAATGAGATTATTTTTAAGATATGAAATCATATAATCCACATAACCCAAAGGTAAAGTTTCATTCATTTTCTTTAAGATCTTTTTTCTATCATCAGAATCAATTAAAACAAAATTAAATCCTCTTTGCAAGTAAGATATATAAAACTTCAAAAAAAGCAATCCAAAACGATGAAAAGTGCAAAGCAATGGTGGGGCTTGCAATCTTTGTTTCAACAATCCTAATGCTCTATCTCTCATCTCCAAGCTTGCTTTATTAGTAAAGGTTAGAGTTAATGTCTGACTTGCAGGCACTCCCACCTCATCAATTAAATATGCAAGCCTTGTAGTAAGTGTCCTTGTCTTTCCACTACCAGCACCAGCTAGTATAAGCAATGGATTGTCAATATGTCTTATGGCTTCAATTTGAGAAGAATTAAGCCCTTCAAAAAGATGATTCATTTATTACTTTTTAGAATCTAATATTTTTTGTGTATCAATTTCAAAATCAAAGAAACTTGAAGCAAATTTCTTTCCTGCTATCATTGCATAATGCGAAGCTGCGGCTTTAAAATTTCCAGCTTGCTGATATAGCATACCTAATACAAATTTTGTTTCAAAATTTGTTTCTGCATCCATTTTTGATAATTGCAACAATAATGCAGCATTATCATAATTACCAGTCCCTATCAAAGCCACTGCACTTAGGAATTTTGTCCGCGTATCACTCTCTCCTAAATTATTTATTAAAGTATCATAAATCGCATAGGCTTGATCAAACTTATGTTGATAAAGATTTATTAACGCTAGAGCCTGTAAGATTCCATTTGGACTTTGTAATGAAGCTGTCAGTTTTTCTTTTAAATGATCTTCTTGGATTTTCAAAGAACCAGTGATAAATCCAATATACGCATAAAGTTGTCTTGCTAAGGCAGGTCCATTATAAACTCTTTCCAAGTTTAAAGGATCTTTTGCAATCATATTGTAAAGTTTTAGAGCATTTTGCTTAAAATTTGCATCAATACCTTGAGCGAGATTTTTAATTGTCTTTATAATCAAATCATCATGATAAAGCATATCAAGTTTTTCAAAAGCTTGGTATGTATCTGAAAAATTCTTAGTTTGGATACCAAAAGCCCCTTTTAAAGCATAGTAAATAGGTAATTTATCTCTTGCTTGTTCAATCCAATCCATATCATCTGCAATACTTTGATTTAAATAGCTAAAAAAAGATAGTAAAAATTTTCTTTTAATAGGGTCATTTGCTCCAATATGATCAAAATCCTGTGTAATATCCTTTTGCATTCTCTGAGTATCTTTATCTAAAAACCTTGATGCCAAAATTGCATACAGCCCAGATTCAACATTATTAGAATCTAAATAATATGCCTTGACAAAATGTTTATAAGCATTCTCCAAATCATCCATTTGTGCATATACAAGGCCTAAATCATAATGCAATATTGCATGATTTGGATTACTATTTGCAGCTTTTTTTAAAATTTTTAATGCTTGACGCAAGTTATTTTTATAAATTGCTACAAGAGATTGAGCAATATCCTTATTGATTTGCGCAATCGTCTTACTCTCTACAAGCTTACCTTCAGAAGCAGTTACATTATAATTTGAAAAAATGCCACTCTCGCGCAAAATATCCAAAGTTTCTGCGACATTAAATACCTTAAAGGGTGCAAAATAAAATAAGATTCTATCTGCAATATAGTGGTTACCCTTGAGACTATTTGTTGCAAAATCCCTCTGAGCAAGCTCAACATCAAAAAGCCTTTTTTGCAAAACAACTTTAATGGGATAAATATCATTAACTTTCTGCATTACTGCTTTATCATTACTTAATTGATCTAAAAAATTAGAAGCTTGATAAAAATCATAAGTTTTTAGATACAAAATCTGCAAAGCCATTGTAGCTTCAAAATCTTTTTGATTATTTTGCAAATATCTTGTCAGATAACTCTTTGCCTTATCATATTCTCCAATTCTTGCATACAAAAGAGATAGATTTTTATAATCTTTTTTCTCATCATATTGATTTTCAAGAGCCAAAATTGCATTTTTATTATCATCAAAAACCAAAAATGTTTTTGCTGCAATCTCAGCACTCATAGGAATATAAGAATCAGTTATAGGATTTGTAATACTTGATAAAGCTGCAAAATAATTTTGATTATAAAAATTTACAAGAGCATACAAATAAGAATAAAAAGGTTTTTGATTTTCTTCTGGTAATTTATTAGTTGCTAGCTTTAAATAATGCAAATAAAGTTTTTCATCACCCATGTATCTTGCACTAATAGCAGCATTTAAAGCACTTAAACTTACATTTTCTCCTGAGTTTAATGATTTTTCAAATGATTTTAAAGCATTACTATAATCTTTTTGTTTAATTTGCAAAACACCTAAATTATAATTCGCCAACGCTTGTGAAAAAGTAGCCACTTTATCAAAAATATTTAAGGCCTCTATTTTATTTCCGCTATCATATAAAACATTAGCCTTTTGAATCAAAGCATTGATATTTTTATCATCAATTTTTGAAAGACTTGTCTCCACCTTTGGCAAAGAATGCAAAAACTCCGCAGTAATCTCTATATCTTCTTCTGTTGTTTGTTTTTCTTGTTGAATCTCAACCTTATGACTTACCTTTTGTTTTTTACCAGAAAAAACAAAAACAAGCACCAATAACAAAATAACAATAAAAGCACCAAAACCACATAAAATAAATATTTTTTGCTTTTTTTGCAGTTGTTTAAATTTTTCTAAATATAAGAAAAAAATCTCTTGCAGTTTTTGCAAAGATATTTTTTTATTTGATGTTTGTTGCGAAACATTGTCTCCATTAAAAGAGCTAATTTCTTGTGTTTCTTTTGCCATTGTGTCTATATTATAAATAAGGTTTTAATGCTTCAGGAATATCAATACTACCATCTGCATTTTGATAATTTTCCATCAAAGCAATTAAAGTTCTACCTACAGCCAAAGAAGAACCATTTAATGTATGCACCAAAGTATTCTTTTTACCATCTCTAAAGCGTATTTTTGCTCTTCTTGCTTGAAAATCTCGAGTATTTGAAATAGAGCTGATTTCTCGATAACAATTTTGGCCTGGTAGCCACACTTCAATATCAACTGTATTGCTTGCACAAAAGCCAAGATCCCCTCCACATAATTGAACAAGCCTATGTGGCAACCCCAATGCTTGTAAAATACCACTTGCGGTTTGTATCATCTTTTCTTGTATGCTATCACTTTCCTCTGGTTTAGTGATAGCAACTAACTCCACCTTATCAAATTGATGTTGACGTATCATTCCTCTAGTATCCCTACCTGCACTTCCAGCCTCTTTTCTAAAACAAGGTGTTTGAGCTGTTAATAATATTGGCAATTCTTCACTTGACAAAATCTCATCGTGATATAAATTAGTCAAGGTAATTTCTGAAGTAGAAATTAAATAAAAATTTTGTTTTTTTACTTCCTCACCAATATCCAGTGGATCTGTATTTCCATCTACACGAAACATATCTTCTTCAAACTTTGGTAACTGTCCTGTCCCAAAAAGCATTTTTTCATTTACAATTACTGGAGTGCTAACCATCTCAAACCCTGCTTTTTGATTATAATCAAGCATAAAGTTAATAAGCGCTCTGTTTAATTTAGCCCCCATTCCCCTAAGGACTGAGAATCTGCTCTTTGCTAACTTAACACCCCTTTCAAAATCAATCCACCCATTTTCTTGCGCAAGCTCCCAATGCTCTTTTGGTTTAAAATCAAATTTTTTTGGTTCTAAAATCTTTTTTAAAACAACATTATCTTTCTCATCATCTCCGCATGGTGTTTTTTCATCTGGAATATTTGGAAGCGTAAAAAGTAATTTTTCTAATTCATCTTCACATTTTTGAACAACCTCTGTTGTTGCTATGATATTTCTTTTATTGAGATCCAATTCCTTCTTTAAAACTTCTATATCTCCTCCGCTACTTTTATAACTTCCAAATAGCTTGGATTTTTTATTTTGCTCAGCCTGTAATGCTTCTAAATCTTGCTTTGCTTTCCTATAAATCTGTGCCTTATCTTTTAATTCTAATAAAAGCTCTGTATCCACTTTTTTTACTTGCAATTTTTGATTGACAAAGTCAAAATCATTTAACAAAAGTCTAATATCTATCATAATACAAACCTCATTGCAAAAAACTAAACTTATTCTAACATAAAAGAAGTATTTTTCACTCTTGTAAGGTAGAGGTTTGTTATAATTAGAATCACTAAACTTCAAGTTTTAAGGTATTTTTATGAAACCAACCTTTTCAGATATTTTGCTTAAACTTCAAGAATTTTGGAAATCTCAAGGATGCATCATCGTTCAACCTTATGACATTCCTGCTGGTGCTGGAACCTTTCATCCAGCCACGTTGTTAAGAAGTCTTGATAGCAAACCTTGGTCAGTCGCCTATGTAGCACCTTCAAGAAGACCTACAGATGGTAGATATGGGGAAAATCCCAATAGGCTTGGAAGCTATTATCAATTCCAAGTACTTGTCAAACCTAGCCCAGAGAATATTCAAGAGCTCTATTTAAAAAGCTTAGAATTTCTAGGTCTTGATTTAAAAAAACATGATGTTAGATTTGTTGAAGATAATTGGGAATCGCCAACACTTGGTGCTTGGGGGCTTGGCTGGGAAGTATGGCTTGATGGTATGGAAATCACACAATTTACCTACTTTCAACAAGTTGGAGGAATAGCTTGTGACCCAGTAGCAATAGAAATTACTTATGGAGTAGAAAGATTAGCCACATATATACAGCAAGTAGATTCTATTTTAGATATCCAATGGGGAGTAAATACACAAAATAAAACAATTTCTTATGCTGATGTCCATCTACAAAGTGAATACGAATTTAGCAAATATCACTTTGAAATTGCAGATACTAAAATGCTTTTTGATTTTTTTAATATGGCACAAAATGAAGCAAAAAGATGCCTAGAAGCAGAACTTCCTCTTCCAGCATATGATTTTACAATGTTAAGCTCACATTTTTTCAATGTTTTAGATGCAAGAAAGGCTATCTCAGTTTCTCAAAGACAAGAGTATATTCTAAAAATTAGAGAATTAGCAAAATCCTGCGCAACTCTCTATAAGAATCAAGAAAGCAATCGCGAAGAAAGATTGATAAATGCTACTCAAAAATCTTAGCTTAATTATCTTATCAACCCTACTACTTTTTGCAAAATCTAAAGAAGATTATCTGCAAAAAGCAGTAGAAGCCTACAAAAAAGAAAACTTTCTTACTGCAAAAGAATACTATACAAAAGCTTGCGAATCTGGAAATATGAGAGGATGTAGCGGTCTTGGAACAATTTATGAAAGAGGTCTTGGAGTTATAAAAAATCTCCTAAAAGCAAAAGAGTATTATGAAATGGCTTGCAATAATAAAGATTCTTTTGGATGCTTTCATTTAAGGATTATTCAGGAGGGGGATTTGGCTATTGATTATTATACAATTTTATGCGACGATGACAATGGAGCTGCGTGTCTTAGGGTAGGAAATATCTATTATAATGGACTTAATGTGCCAAAAGATAAAAAAAATGCTGTGATTTATTACCAAAAAGCCTGTATTTTGAAAAACGCACAAGGCTGTTTTAATTTAGGGATTTTATATCGCAATGGAGAAGGAGATTTAGAGACCAATCCAGAAATAGCGCTCGCATATTTTTATCTTGCAAAACAATATTTATCCATAGATTGTAAGAAAGGAGCAATCCCTTCTTGCAATCTACTCAAAAGTATGGAAGCATATCAATTGAATTAGGAACATTTTCTCTTAAGAACTTCAGCCAATCCGCCCAATGCTGTTTCTTTGTATTTTAGATTCATATCCTTGCCAGTTTGATACATTGTTTCAATCACTTGATCCAAATCCACGCTTGGAATACTCTCTCTATTCATTGCCATTCTAGCAGCACTTATAGCCTTCAATGCACCAAAAGCATTACGCTCGATACAAGGAATCTGCACTAAACCATGCACAGGATCACAAGTTAAACCCAAATGATGCTCCATTGCTATTTCTGCAGCACAACATACCTGCAATGCATTTCCTCCCATAACCAAAGCAGCAGCTCCAGCAGCCATAGAACTAGCAGATCCTACCTCAGCCTGACAACCAGCCTCTGCACCACTTATAGAAGCATTTTTCTTATATAAAGAACCTATTGCCATTGCGGTAAGCAAGAAATCTACAACAACATTGTCATTAAAGCTTGATCCCATTTGATCTCTCATGTAGAGCAATACCGTTGGGACTATCGCACATGCACCATTTGTAGGGGCAGTTACCACCTTACCTCCAGCAGCATTTTCCTCAGCAATTGCAATGGCATAAAGCGAAATAGAATCTAATAAACTTAAAAAATCACTACGCTTTTCAAAAGATTTTTTAAGCTCAAGAGCACGACGCTTTAACTTTAATGGGCCAGGCAATATATCTGTGGTAGGATGAGAACCATTTGTATAAGATTCCTGCATAACTTGCCAAATTTCAAGGCAATAATCTCTAATATATTGCTCTGTATGGAATTGTTTCTCAAAATCCATAGAAATCTCTGCAATATTTTTGTTATATTTTTCGCAAAGTGCCAAAAGTTCTTTTGCACTCGAAAAATCCAAATCAAGTTTTTCTGTCTTTGCATCAGTGCTAGGATTTTTTAACTCTTCTTCTGTGGCGACAAAACCACCACCGATAGAATAATAAACTTGGGTATCTATCAATTCTTGCTTATCATTAAAAACACTTAGCTTCATACCATTTTCATGAAGAGGCAAGAAATCATTATGGAATACAACATCTCTATCATAAATAAAATCAATCAGCTTAAAACCGCCTAGATTGATTTTATTTTGTTTTAAGGCAAGATCAATAGCATCATCTTTAATTTTTGGTGTCAAGTCTCTTGCCCTTAAACCATTTAACCCAATAATGCAAGCCAAATCACTTAAATGCCCCTTGCCAGTCAATGATAAAGAACCATAAAGCTCAATCAAAACTCTAACAATCTCATCTTTTTTATTTTCAATTTTCTGACAAAAAAGATTTGAAGCCAACATAGGTCCAACAGTATGAGAGCTAGAAGGACCAACACCTATTTTAAAAATACTTAAATTGCTACCCATAGCAAACCCCCTTTGGGCAAAAAATTAAAACAACTTGTATATAGCTGTTGAAATTGCAATTAAACCAAAAATTAAGATAACAAAATCCACAGCTGGGGTTTTATATTTTGCTAATTTTGGAAATTTGTAAATTGCATAAAGTGGCATAATGTAAAGTATGATAGCCAAAATAGGACCTCCTATACTTTCGATAATATCCAAAACATTTGGATCTTTATATGCCACAAGCCAAGCAACAACAAAAGTAATAATTCCTGTGATGCCATTTGCTAATTTTAATGACATCTTATTATTTGAAGCATAAAATAAGATTCTATTCAAACCTTCTTTTGCCCCTAAGTAATGCCCAAAAAATGATTTGCCCATTGCAACAAAAGCAACGATTGGAGCAAGCATTGCAAATACCTTCATATCTTCAAAATGATTTGCCAAGTAAGACAAAATAGGTAGATTTTGCGCTTTTGCAACCCTGAAATCTTCAGGACTCAAACACATTGCACAAGAAAAAACAAAAAACATAACAACCACTACCATCAAAATATTGCTATAAGCAATAATTTTTGAAGCTTTTTTATCCGCATTATCTCCATATGTCTCTTTACAGTGAACAGCAAGTGAAGAGATAATAGGTGAATGATTAAATGCAAAAACCATTGTAGGAAGAATAAGTAGTAACACTACCCAAATACTCTGGCCATCTACATTTGGCTCAAAACTAATATTTTCAAACAAAACTCCATTCCATTTTGGTATTAACCATAAGGCACTAATTACAAGAATTGTAATGAAAGGAAAAACAATTGCTGACATAGTTTTTACAACAACCTCTTCCCCAAAATTAACTACTGTCATCAAGGCTGCTACAATAACAAAAGATAAAATCAAACGATTTGGCTCTGCATAACCAAGCTGATGCATCATAAAACTGCTCACATTATTTGTAATTCCTACGCTATAAACAAGCAATATAGGAAATATTGCAAAGAAATAAAGCACAGTAAGAGTAAAACCTCCTGTTTTGCCAAAATAATTTTGACCAACCACTGTAATATCATCACTCTTTTCAGAACCACCCAAAACAAAACGACATAATGCCCTATGTGTAAAGAATGTTAACGGAAATGCCAAAACAAGCATTACTAATAAAGGTATCAAACCTCCCATACCAGCATTTATAGGCAAAAATAAAACTCCTGCACCAATTGCTGTACCAAAAAGACTAAGCATCCAAACCGTATCTGTTTTATTCCACTTGTTAGGATTCATTCTATCTCCTTATGTTTCTTAATATTTAACACAATCTAATAATAATTGGTTTTTTATAGAAAACTTCCCAAAAGTAAAATTTTTATTAGTAAAAGTAAAAAATAATGTTACAAAATGTATCTATTCATATCCCCTATTTTTAAAAAAGATTACTTGAATCTAATATATAAAATTTTAATATATCAACATATATTGATATATTAAAATAATTATGCTTTAATTCCATAATTTTACTAACAAGGAAATATTATGATTCCTAAAATATTAAATACTTTACAATATTTTATTTTTCTTTTTTTAGAAATTTCACTACTTTTTATCTTTATTTCAATTCTTATAACAATTCTCAATCACCGCTACAGCCATCTACTTGAAAAACACTTAAAAGAAGAAACTCTTCTAAGTTATATAAAAGCATTGTTACTGGGCATATTAACGCCTTTTTGCTCGTGCTCCACAATACCCCTATTTAATGCCTTCTTAAAAAATGGTATCCCGCTTGGAATCTGTAGTGCCTACCTTTTTATCTCCCCGCTTCTAAATCCTATTATCCTTATCATGTTATTAACTACTTTAGGCATTAAGATTACTTTTTTATACACACTATTTTTATTGGTTACAATTTTAGCAATAGCAATCATCATCTCCAAACTCAACCCTAAGAAACTTATTTCCAATCATTCTAACCTCACTCAAAATGCTTGTTGTAAAAAACCATTTAGTACCACAAAAACAATAGAAAATCCCTCAGTTCTCCTAAAACCCAATAAAATTATCCATAATTCCAAGCAACCTCCTCTACAAAAACCCTCCGCCTATAAAAACATAATCTTTGAAACCCTCAAGGATTATAAAAAAATGTTACCCTATATTATTATAGGCATGGGTATTGGTGCTTTGATACATGGTTTCATCCCCCAAAACTTCTTAGAAAACCAAATTAAAGAATATGGGCTTGTTGGTATTGTGATTGCTCCAATTATAGGAATATTGCTTTATATCAGAGCAGAAGCAATAATACCCATAGGATTAAGTCTCATAAATATCGGAATCTCTGAAAGCATTGTAATGAGTTTCTTGATTGCTGGAGCTGGCTGTTCTTTGCCTGAACTTATTTTATTAAAACAAAATTTTAGTTTTAGATTTTTAGCAATTTTTATTAGCACAATTTTGATTATTTCCATAAGCTTTGGCATATTACTTGAATTCGTCTAAAGGAGAAAGAATGCAAAATAATCTAGAGAATTTTTTAAAAATTAGCGGAGCTATAAATGATGAAAGCAGGGTTTTAATTTTGGCATTTTTGAAGCAAAATGGAGAGCTTTGCGTATGTGATTTGCAAAAATCTTTAGGAATGATTCAATCAAGACTTTCTCGACATCTAAAAATTTTAAAAGACGCAGGTTTTTTATCATTGCAAAGAAAAGGTGTATGGGCATATTATAAAATCCAAGAAAAGCCACATAAAACCTGTCAAGATCTTTTAGATTCTATTGAAGCACTAAAACTAAAATTACCTCCATTAAAAACAATCACTTGCACAAAGGATAAAAAATGAAAATAGCTTTTATATGCATACACAATAGTTGTCGCTCTCAAATGGCAGAAGCCTTGGCAAATTTTTATGCTAAAAAAATGCAACTGGATCTAGAAATTTATTCTGCTGGTAGTGAGAAAAGTCGCTCCATACACCCTAAGGCGATTTATTTTCTTGCTCTAAACTATGGTATAGATATGAGTAATCATTATGTAAAAACTATCGATACTTTACCAAAAGATATTGATATTGTAATTTCTATGGGATGTGGGGTAAAATGCCCTACCCTTAGGGGAAAATACTCTTTTGATTTTCAGTTAGAAGATCCTAGTAATTTTGATGATACAGCCTTTCAAGAAAGTATAAAAATTTTAGAATCAAAAGTAATTGCGCTACTAGAATCCATCAAAAATAACACTTTAGGAGATTTTAGATGCTAGGCTTTTTTGATAAATTTTTAACTTTATGGATTTTTTTATCTATTTTTATAGGTCTAGCTCTTGGGATAATTTTTCCAAATATATCCAACTTTTGGAGTATTTTTGAATACCAATCCATCAATATGCTTTTAATGCTATGTCTTATTACAATGATGTATCCACCTTTGGCAAAAATTAGATATCAGCAAATTTTTAAAATATTTAAAAACAAAAAATCTCTTTTGCTTGCTTTAATACTAAATTGGATCATAGGTCCTATCTTGATGTTTGCTCTTGCTATCATTTTCCTGCATGACAAAATAGAATTTATGCAAGGAATCATTCTTATTGGACTTGCAAGATGTGTTGCTATGGTGGCAGTCTGGAGTGATCTTGCAAAAGGGGATAGAGAATATACTGGCGCATTGATTGCTCTTAATAGTATTTTTCAGATTCTATTTTTTTCTAGTTTGGCATTTATTTTTTTACAACTATTACCAAATTATTTTGGTTTTACATTTGACATAAAAACATCAAATATCTCAATGCAAGAAATTGGCAAAAATGTGTTAATTTATCTTGGTATTCCTTTTATTATGGCCATCTTTAGTCGTATTATTTTCATAAATACAAAAGGGAAGCAATGGTATCAAGAAAAATTCTTACCAAAAATTAGTCCTATCACACCCATTACTTTAATTTTTACCATTATCATTATGTGTTCTTATCATTCAAATCAAATTTTTGAAATGTCTCTTAATACTCTGCGTATTGCCCTACCTTTGATTTTTTATTTTATTTTAATGTTTTTTATCTCTTGGTATTTATGCAATAAAAATAAGTTATCATATCCACAAGCTTGCTCTATATGTTTTAGTGCTAGCGGAAACAATTTTGAACTAGCAATTGCAATTTCCATAGGATACTATGGTATCGCATCACCACAAGCTTTTGCAACAATAATAGGCCCGCTCATTGAAGTTCCTGTCTTAATCCTGCTAGTAAAATGGATTTTGAAGAGATATAAATAAACCCTTCAAAATCTAGTCAAGCTAGCTCTTATGTGCATAAAGTTCCCCCCAATTCTTCAGACTATTTAAAACTTCATTCAAACTCTCCCCTAAGGGTGTTAATGAATACTCTACTTTTGGAGGAACCTCGGCATATACTACTCTTAAAACCAATTTTGCTTCTTCAAGTTCTCTTAAATTTGAAGTTAAAACATTTTGTGAAATCTCTTGATTTTTTGTTTTAGCAATATTTTTTTTCAATTCTCCAAAACGCTTTTTACCATCAAGCAATTCTCTTATAATCAAAAACTTCCATTTATTTCCTATGAGATTTAAAGCTGTTTCAACGGGACAAGGTGAAATATATTCCATAAATTCTCCAATTATTTATCTATTATAATTACCATTATATCGCAATAGTATAAAAAATATATATTATGTTATAAAAATATAATTACTTGTTTTTATGAACTTTATTCTTTAAAATTTCAAAATCAAGTTAATAAAACTTAAAAAAAAATTAAGGAGCAAAAATGTCATTTATGAAAAAAAATATAACTGCTTTAGTGACTAGTGCTAGTTTATTGGTCGGAATGGAAACAATATTAGATAGTATAGAAATTTATATGCAAGAAAATAAAAGAGAAGATGTAAAAATTTATAGAATCCTAAAAGATGATAATTTTATTGTCTTGCACAGCGAATTTAAGGAAGATGGGGTTATCAAAGTAGGCTTTGATATCCTTTCTATAAAAGACAAAAAAATTACAAAATCTTGGAAAAATATTACCCTAAAAGCACCAAACAATCCTAGTGGTCATACACAAATTGATGGGGTAATAGAAATTGATACCAAACAGGATATCCAAAAGAATAAAAAAATTGTTAAAGATTTTATCAATGATATTCTTATCCAACAAAAAGATAATCTTGATACTTATATTGATAAAAACACATATATTCAACACAATAGTGATATCAAAGATGGTCTTGAAGGGTTAATGGAAGCATTACAATATATGCAAAAAAATCATATTAAATTAAAATATTCACATAATATATTACTGCTAGGTGAAGGGAACTTTGTTCTTGCTGTTAGTCAAGGAGAGCTTGGGGCTATAGATTCTAATGGAAAGGCACCTGAGGTAATTTTTTATGATTTATTTAGATTGCAAAATGGAAAGCTTGTTGAACATTGGGATATTATCACTCCATTTATTCAACCGTTATCTTTTTTTGAAAAATAAACAAACCAAGGAGGGGGGGGGGGTTATTCTCCTCCTAAGAGCTCTAATACTAAATTTGCTTGATGTGCAGCACAAATATTCACCCTAGGTGCCATAAGACCATTGCCAACCCTAGCACCATTTTTTAAATCTCCACAAATATAAAAATTATTTGCTATCTTTCTTGTTTGAATGCTATTAGAATCTCCATATCCAGCAAGACCAGAGGCACAAATCAAAATTTTATTTTTATAGTATTTATGAAAATTTTGCATCAATAAAGTTTTAGAGGGGATATTGTCAAATGCCTCGCACACAATATCATCATCGATAAACAACTCGCTAAGATTCTTTTCATCAATTCTTAATGTATGAATACACACCTCAATAAATGGATTGATGGAAAAAATCTGTTCTTTTAATGCCTCTGTTTTATATCTACCCAAATCACTTACCATATAAGCTTGGCGGTTTAAATTACTAGGCTCAATAACATCAAAATCTATAAGCCTTAATCTTCCCACACCACTTCTTGCAAGCATTATTGCAATATGCGATCCCAATCCCCCTAAGCCACAAACCGCTACACTTGCTTGTTTAAGCTTATCATGTAATTTTGGCGTATGTCTTGCACGCATCATAGAATCTAAGGCATCTTTGGGAGGCATTGTATTTTTTGCTATACAAAATAATTCATCATCTTCCTTTAATTCCTGCTTCTCCTTAGTAGCAAAACCATTTACAATCCAAACATCATCTTCACTATTGCTTTGTGTCAAAAAAAATTCCTGCGTATCTTTGAGATTTGTATCTATATATTTACCATTAAATTTAATTTGCATTTTCACTCCTTGCTATCCCTTTGCATTATATTGAAACTAAGTCAAATCTCTAATGAAATACTTCATAATATAAAAAATTTTTATTATTTTTTAAGTGGGGGGGGGGGTATAATCCTCACAATTTTCTATGATATGGGGTATATAATGCATAAAATACAGAAAAAAATTTTTATTCTAATAATTTCTAGTCTTTTTATATTGATACAAACAAATCAAGCAAATGAATCAAAGGAACAAACAAAACAAGAAATAGAAATGCTTGAATTACAAATCAAAAAAGCTAAATTACAAGAGCAACTCCGTATTCTTAATGAGCAACAATTAGAGAGTAAAAAAGAAAAAGTTGATACAAATATACAGTCATCTTTGGATAAAAAAATAGAAAAAGAAATAAAGGGCGCTAACACTCCCCAGGAATCAAATACCCAACCATTGCCTTCTGCCAATAAATCAAATATCAAAGGTTTTGTAGGGTTTGAAATCGGTGGAACTGAACCACAATTTCATATCCAAGAATCTGTATTTATACCTAAACAAGATATTCAATTAAAAGAAATCTTTCTTGGCTTCAATATTGGTAGCATGAAAATGTTTTCACCCTATTTTGGAATTCAAGCTTATGCACAACTATCTGATGGAATCTTCTCAGACATTGATTTTAAAGACCCCTTATTGGGCTCAATTGCAAAACTCACTAAAATAAATTCCCTCAAACTGACAGTCAATGCAGATATGATTATTGGATTTTTTGACAAATCAATAGGCACCGGAATAATTCTTGGTGTAGGTTGTGGATTAGTGTATAATAGCATGCAACTCTCTTCACCATATTCTACAACAATATATTCTTTTAATAACACTAGCTTAGCTACTCAATTTAATACAGGTCTTCGCTTTCGCTTTATAAATCTCTTTACGCTTGATTTGCTATATCATCATTTTGCATCAACAAAATTTGCATCTGATGTTGCTTTAGGTGGAGAAAACATCTTTAGTGCCAACTTTTCCGTGCTCTTTTGAATTATTTTAGAGGTCTTTCTAACATTTTCATAAAAATATGCAACTTCTTATACTCATCTCTATTTAAAAACCGCACTTTTCCGACAGGCAAAGAGCACAATTCAATCCAGCCATATCCTACACGCCTTAAATCCAAAACCTCTGCTTTAAAATGTCCAAAAAATCTTCTTAGCTCTCTATTTTTACCTTCAGAAATTTTCACTTTTAGTTTTGAGAAATTAGAATCGTTTTTATAAATAATATAAGAATCAAATGGTTTGAAATCCATTGCACATATCTTACTTTCTTGATGTCCCCCTGCTCTTGCATCTTCTAGATTCAATCCCTCTTCCATAGCCTTAATCATTTCTTCGGTGATTTTTCCTGAAATTTTTAAAATATATTCTCTTTGCAAATCGCTATGCATCAAATAATGTGCAACCTTTTTATCATCTGTCAAAATCAACAACCCCTCACTTGCAAAATCAAGTCTTCCTACTGGCGTGAAATGTTTATATTTTTTATCTAAAGAATCAAAAATTGTGCGACGATTTCTATCGTCTTTTTTTGTAACCAATTCTCCCTTTGGCTTATGATAGATAATTACACTAAAATGCCCATTTGTTTTTGGCTTAATCTTCTTTCCATCAATAAAAACCCTCTGATTCTCTAAAAGTTCCTGACCTAAAGCAGCCTTTTGCTTTTCTACATTCACACGTCCTTGCGCAATTAAAGAATCTGCTTCTCTGCGAGAGTATTTTGTATGATGTGCTATATACTGATTTAAACGCATTTTATTCCCAATCTATCCATTCTAATTCTTTAAATTCTTCTTTTATTGAAGTTTTAACCCTAAGACCACTAATAAACATATAAGTCTCTTGCCCATCATCCAATAAAATCCTCAATTCCCTCCCACCTAAATGTTTTTTTGCACCATTGGCTAGAGTTTCAAAAAAGCTACTCTCTATATTACCAAAGAGCCTAAGTGCCAATGGGCAACCCATTTCAACTTCACCAACTTCCTCTTTTTCTTCTTTGAAATTTACTTCAATTTTTTGTCCTTGCGCTTGATCTAAATCCATAATTTCAATCAAGCGTATTTGATGTCCTTCATCACTTTGTTCAATCTTGCATTTAAATACCAATGGTAAATCTAGATTGAATTTTTCTAAATCATTGAGATTTTTTTCAAAAAACATAATTTCTACTTTACCGTAGAGATCTAAGATATCTACATAGCCATAGGGCTTACCATTTTTGCTCATTTTGCGCTTAATATCTGACACCTTTCCAGCAATCAAACAAAAATTGCTATCTTGCACTTCTGAGAGCCTCAAACTTGATACCACGCCACTTAAATTTTCTATATCTTTTCTAAAGCTCTCTAAAGGATGACCTGAAACATAGATTCCTAAACACTCATATTCATAATCTAACAATTTTTGCATCTCATATTCTTTTATATCCTGAAAATCAAAACGCACACTCACTTCTTCTTGACTTTCACCAAACAAAGAATTTGACATCATTTCTATGAGCTTATCCTTGCTTCTACCACTATCACAAATATTATCAATATTTTCAAACATACAAGCCCTACTATACCCAAGACCATCAAGACTTCCAGATTTTACCAAAGGCTCCAAAACCCTTTTACTCATTTTTGAAAAATCAATTTTTGCAATAAAATCTTCTAAATTCTGATATTTTCCATCCTTTCTTGATTCAAGAATATTTTTAATAGGCTCTTCACCCACCCCCTTAATTGCAGAAAGACCAAAAATAATCTTTTTTACCTCCTTGCCATTTTCATTAAAATCCCCAACACCAAAATGCATGTCCGAGATATTCACATGAGGTGGAACTATCTCAATTCCCATTTGCTTTACTTCATCAATATATTTTGCAACAGATTCTATTTTATCTGCTTCGCTACTAAGTAAAGCGGCCATAAATTCGTATTTATAATAGGTTTTGAGATAAGCTGTTTGAAAAGTAATCATTGCATATGCAGCGGAATGCGATTTATTAAAACCATAGCCAGCAAACTTTACAATTAACTCCCATAATTCTTCGGCTTTAGCTCTATCAAAACCTTTTTTCTCTGCACCATCTGCAAAACTCCCTTTTAATCTCTCCATTTCTTCTTTAATCTTTTTACCCATTGCTCTACGCACTAAATCTGCCCCACCTAAAGAAAAACCTCCGATAGTTTGCACGATTTGCATTACCTGTTCTTGATAGACAATCGTGCCATATGTAGGACGCAATATAGGTTCTAACTCATCAAACATATAAGTAATGGGTTCTAAACCATGTTTTCTATTGATAAAATCATCTACCATCCCAGATTCCATAGGTCCTGGACGACCAAGAGCAATAATGGCTATAATATCCTCAAAACTACTTGGCTTAATTCGTTTATTAAGCCCCTGAAACATAGAAGATTCTATTTGGAATATCCCAAGAGTATCCCCGCTTTGGATAGTTTCATAGACTTTTTTGTCATCGACATCAATACTCAAAAAATCTATTTCTTTTCCATAACGCTTTTTAATCAACTCTAATGCGTCATGCACCACGGTTAAAGTTTTTAGCCCTAGAAAGTCAAACTTAATCAAATCTACAGGCTCAAGATATTTCATCGAATATTGTGTAACAATTGCCCCACCAGTTTTATCACTGCTATATAAAGGAGTTTTATGCCAAAGCTCTTTTTGAGAATCCATTACGATTGCTGCTGCGTGCTTTCCTGCATTACGATTAAACCCTTCTAATTGTAATGCATAGCTCCAAACATCTTTTGCAAGAGGCACAGAATCTACAAAAGCTTTAATCTTTGGTTCCAAATCCCAAGCTTGCTCTAAAGTAATTCCTATTTGATTAGGAATGAGCTTTGCAAATGTATCAGCATCTTTTAATGGCATATCCAAAACCCTTGCAACATCCCTAATTACACCTTTTGCAAGCATTTTACCAAAGGTAATTACTTGCGCTACATTATACTTCCCATATTTTTCAATCATATAATCTATAACTTCTCCACGCCTTCTTTGACAAAAATCCGTATCAATATCTGGCATCGAAACTCTTTCTGGATTTAAGAATCTTTCAAAAAGCAAGTCATATTTCATTGGATCAATATTAGTTATTTTCAAACAAAAAGCCACCAAACTACCAGCAGCACTTCCCCTACCAGGACCTACAGGAATATTATTTTTCTTTGCATAATTGATAAAATCCCAAACAATCAACATATATCCTGGGAATTTCATTTGATTAATAATGCGTATTTCTTCTTCTAATCTATCTCTGTAAATCTGATGCTTTTGTGAAGGAACAATCTTTAGTCGTTCTTCCAACCCTTCCCTTGCTTTAAAAGCAAAATAGTCCGCATCATTGTCAATATCTTGCCCCTCATTTTTTGCATATTCTTTTGTAAAAACAAAAGTAGGAGGTGTTGGGGGATTGTTTTTTTCATCTTTTAAATCTATTTCTAGGTTGCATTTTTCTGCGATTTCTTGTGTATGAGCAATTGCTTCTGGAATATCTGCAAACAACCTTTGCATTTCTTCTTGAGATTTGACATAAAACTCTTTTACAGAATGACGCATTCTATCTTTGTCATTAAAAGTTTTTCCCATTGCAACACACATTGCTACCTCTTGTGTAGTTGCATCTTCCTTCTTTGTATAGTGTGTATCATTTGTAGCAATTAACTTGATACCCGTCTCAATACTCAAGCGTATCAATTGATCATCGATAAATTTTTGATCCCCAATGCCATGTCGCATTATTTCAAGATAAAAATCATCCCCAAAAATATCTTTATATTCTAAAGCTACTTCTTTTGCAACTTCATATCCTTTAGCACCAAACTTAACATTTCTAGGATTATTTGTATTTAAATGCCAACTTACCTCGCCTTGCAAACATGCAGAAGAAGCCAAAATACCCTCACTATGCTCTCTTAATATTTTTTTATTTATTCTTGGATAATAATAAAATCCCTCTAAAAAGGCCTTAGAGCTTAAAAACATTAGATTTTTATATCCAATCTCATTTTTTGCATATAAGCAGATATGGAATCTTTGTTTGCTTTCTTTAGAGGATAAGTCTTCATTATTATGCAAATAAGCCTCAATTCCAATAATAGGTTTAATACCCTCTTTTTTCATTGTGGTATAAAAATCTATAGCACCAAACATATTGCCATGATCTGTCATACTCACACTATTCATCCCAAGCTCTTTAATTCTTTGTGCCAATTTTTTAATTTTATTTGCACCATCAAGTAGCGAATATTCTGTATGTAAATGTAGATGTGTATAGCTCATAATAACCTCTAAATAATTTGGTGTAATATAACATTTTGTTGTTTAAGATAAGATGATTTTCTTAAAGACTAAGTAAAATTATCAATTTTGATAAATTAAACTAAATAATAAAAATTATCATTTAGTTTAATTATATTTTGTTAGAATTGACTTATCAAAATAATATCAATTCAAAAGGACAGATAATGAACAAAACAACTCGATTTTTTTGTATCTTAGCACTTTGTATCACGCAAACTTTTGCAACAACACCTCAAGACTTATTAAAAAAAGTTCAAGATGCTGGTTTAAAGCCACTTCCTGAAGGCAAGGAATTGCAACAATATCAAAATAAAAAAGCTCAAGAATTACAAGTTGGCTATAAGCCACTAATGACAAAAGAGCAAATTGAACTAGGAAAAAAACTCTTCTTTGATCCTAGACTATCAAGCTCCAATCTTATCTCTTGTAATACCTGCCATAATCTTGGTCTTGGTGGAGCAGATATTATTCCAACTGCAGTTGGTAATAAATGGCAAAAAAATCCTAGTGCCTTAAACTCGCCAACTGTATATAATTCCCTATTTAATAACATTCAATTTTGGGATGGTAGATCACATAATCTAGGAGATCAAGCACAAGGTCCTATTCAAAATCCAGTAGAAATGGCAGCAACACAAGATCTTGTTTTACAAAAGATTCTATCAATGCCTGAATATGTAAGCGAGTTTAAAAAAGCTTATGGCAATAATGTAAAAATTACTTTCAAGCTTATTGCTGATACAATAGCAATGTTTGAAGCCACTCTCATCACTCCAAGCAGATATGATGATTTCTTAAGAGGCAATATCAAAGCATTAAGCAAGCAAGAACAAGAAGGTTTAGAATTATTTATTGATAAGGGTTGTAATGCTTGTCACAATGGAATCAATCTAGGAGGCAGTATGCAACCATTTGGTGTAGTAAAACCCTATAAATTTGCAAATGTAGGTGGATTTAAAGGTGATAGCAATGGAATGGTAAAAGTGCCTACACTAAGAAATATTGCAGAAACGATGCCTTATTTTCATAATGGACAATTTTGGGATGTCAAAGATGCAATCAAAGAAATGGGAGCTATTCAGCTTGGTATAGAAATTAGTGATGAAGAAGCGAAAAAAATTGAAATATTTTTTGATGCACTCACAGGTTCTAAGCCTCAAATCATCTATCCAATCTTGCCAAAAAATACTACAAAAACACCAAATCCTGTGTTCTAAGATATTTGAAGAGTTTCTCTTCAAATATCTCTTTTTGTATTTTTCCAAGCACCTTTTTTAAAAACCCGCCAAAAAATCAATGCCCTGATATAAGTTTCAATACAAATCATTGTATAAATCCAAATAAATCCAAAATCAAAATATGCCAAAACAATCATTGGAAAAATTCTAAAACACCAAATACTGATTGCATTGATTAAAAGCACAAGTTTTGTCTTGCCCGCCCCCCTTAAAGCACCATCAAGAACAAAAGACCAAATTAAGGGTATCTGAGAGATTCCAACAGCAATAAGATAATACACAGAAGAAGATATAACTTCTTCATTAGAACTAAAAAGGGAGGATAGATATCTAGCAAAAACTACAAGCAAAATACCTGTAATTCCCATCAGCAAACTTGAAAATTTTAAAATTGTTAATGTATAAATCTCTGCTTCTCTTATTTTTTTTGCTCCAAGACTTTGCCCCACTAACACTATAGCAGCAAGCATAAAACCAAAACTAGGCATAAAAGAAAAAGCTTCGATTCTACTACCAATCTGAGAACCTGTTAAAACCCAATCATTATAAGTAGCAATAATTTTTGTAGTAAAAATCAAAGAAAATAAGCTTAACAATCTCTCAAATCCCGCAGGGATTCCTATTTTAAACATATTAAAAAGATATTGTTTTTCAAAAAGACCAAAAGAAAATAAATCTTTTTTTACAAGAAAAATTAAAATAAAAATACAAAGCTCCAAATATCCTACAATCAAATATGCAATCCCTGCACCTTTTATGCCAAGATGATAAATAAAAACAAAAATATAGGTTAAAAGAATTGAAAACACCATACTTACTAATCGCACAAATAAAGGATAAATAGTATTACCAATTCCTGCTAAAGCTGCTGTAAAAATATTTTTTAAAATTAGTGCTGGAAGCGTAAAAATAATAAAATCATTAAAAACCAATGCTAAATTTTTTACTTCACCATCAACCCCAATCCAATCAAAGAAAAAACCTGCACCATAAATACCCATCAAAACCAAAGGGACCGAAATAACAAAACTTCCCTGAACAATACTACTAAAAACATAATGAATTTTTTGATATTCTTTAGCACCAAAATAATGAGAGATTTGAACATTAGTCCCCACAGAAAAAACCGCATTAACTGCATAAAATAACATCAAAAAATTCAAAGCCAATCCCATAGCTAAAATATGAGAATCACTTATCATGCTCATAAAAAATATATTGACTGCAATCACGACAATATCCAGCAATGAGTTTATTCCTGATGGAATGGCAATCTTAATAATTTTTTTTAATCTGTTTTGTGTAGATATCTTTAACATTTTTTTGCCACAAAACACACTACTTTTGCTTCTTCAAAATTTTTATCTCTAGTAATAATTTTAAACTCATGGCATAAAATTTCAAAATCTCTAAAAAAACTCTCCAATTCTCCCTTTTTTAATATTTTCTTACTTTCAATAGTAGTGGGATATGCCTCATCTTCAATAAAAGTTTCTAAAAACAAAATACCACCCTTCTTTAATGCCATGCAAGTTTGTTTTAAAATATCTCTATTTAAATAATAAAAATTTAAAATAACATCATAGTAAGATTCCTTTAATTTATATGTATCCAAATCCAAACAAAAAGTTTTTATATTCTCATCTTTTGCAACCTTACTTAATGCAACCTCAGAGATATCCACTCCCTCACATTGCAATCCTTTTTTTGCCAAAAAATTTAAATTGCGTCCATTACCACAAGCAATGTCTAATGCCTTTCCAGTTTTAGGTAAAATATTCTTAAATCTCAAAAGCAAATCACTTGTTTGTGTAGGCATACCATCATTTTGATATCTTAGATTCCATCTAATCTTATCTTCTTGCATTGATCTAACCTTAAATTTAAAATTATTTTTTATTATTTTATAATATGCTTTTGTTGATATTGTTACATTTAAGGACTAAACCATAAAAATATAAACCTTCTGTGTAAAAAAATCTCTTTCTTAAGTTAATATATTTTCTACTAAAATTATATTTAAGGATTAAATTATGAAACGACAAACGTGGTCTAGC
This sequence comes from Helicobacter anseris, assembly GCF_003364335.1. Taxonomy (GTDB): domain Bacteria; phylum Campylobacterota; class Campylobacteria; order Campylobacterales; family Helicobacteraceae; genus Helicobacter_H; species Helicobacter_H anseris. The sequence continues at coordinate 28,368 of NZ_NXLX01000001.1, read as the reverse complement.
CAACTTACCTATATTCTTACTGTTGCAGGGGCCACGATAGGTTTTGGTGCAACTTGGCGTTTCCCATATCTTGTAGGGGAGCATGGTGGCGGTGCTTATGTGTTGATTTTTATCCTTGCAATGATTCTAATTGGGATTCCTGTAATCTTAGTAGAGAATGTCATTGGAAGAAGAGCTCATTGCAATTCTGTTGATGCCTTTGGAGGCAATGTCAATAACAAACCTATCCCAAAAGTTTGGAAAATTTTAGGCTATATGGGAATTATAGGTTCATTTGGCATTATGGCTTATTATATGGTGCTTGGGGGATGGGTAATTTCTTATATTGTTAATATCTTCTCAAATATATGTGGGTTTTCATCTGATTTCAATCTCTCCTCGCCCATAGGAAAAGAAATTACATCAAGTTTTTATGAAAAAAATATAGAGCATGCACCGCTTGCTATTGGAATCTATACTTTTATTTTTGTGCTCATCAATTGGTTTATCCTAAGAAAAGGCATTATTGATGGTATAGAAAAAAGTGTAAAATATTTAATGCCTCTACTATTTTTATGCCTTATTGCAATGGTTATAAGAAACCTTACTTTAGATGGTGCTATTGAAGGTGTGAAATTCTACCTCACTCCAAATTTCTCAGCAATCACTCCTCAACTTTTTCTTTATGTATTAGGACAAGTATTCTTTGCCCTATCACTTGGATTTGGTGTGATGATTACACTTTCATCACATTTAAATAAAGAGGAAAATCTCATAAAAACTGCAAGTATTACTAGCATAGTCAATACAATTATTGCTGTTCTTGCAGGCTTTATGATTTTCCCTTCTCTTTTTAGCGCAGGGCTTCAACCAGATTCTGGACCATCTTTAGTTTTTAAAACCCTGCCTATTGCTTTTTCACAAATGCATTTTGGCAACTTCTTTGCCATCGTATTTTTCTTGCTTTTAATTATTGCAGCGCTTACTACTTCAATTACTATCTACCAAGTGGTTATCAGCGTGCTTCAAGAAAAATTCAAGTGTTCAAAAAATACAGCTATAAACCTCACGCTTTTAACAATCTTTATCTTTGGAAATATTCCTTCTATTTTAACCTATGGCCCTTGGTCGGATATCAAAATCTTTGGAAGAAATATCTTTGATGCTTTTGATTTTATTAGTGGCAATATTTTCTTTGTACTCACAGCTCTAGGGGCAAGTTTATTTGTGGGATGGGTATTGAAAGATGAAGCAATCAAAGAGCTAGACAATGGCAAAGACACGCCTAGTAAATTTGCTACATTTTGGCTTTGGTATGTCAAATTTATCATACCTCTAATTATCTTAGCAATTTTCATTGGTGGATTTGTTATTAAAATCTAATCCTGCCTTTACAACAAATCCACTTTCTTCTTTAAGCTTCTAGTTGCTAGAAGCTATTTTACTACTAATCTTTCTTTTATCAAATTCACTTATTTATTGTATTAAGTTTCTTTACACTTCTTCTATTAAAAATTGAGATTATATAAAAAACCTTTTTTATCCAATCTTAAAACATCCCCTAATTTAAATTCAACCTGAGGAGATTGCATCAATCCAAAAATCCTTAAATTTAACGCACTATTTTTAATACCTATTGTCATGGGGATATTCATACGCATGCTCTTAAAATCTAAAGTTGCTTCCTTCGTTACAAGTTGCATATTTTGACTCTTTGTATCTATATTTTGAAGATAAAGTTTTTTATCCTCTAATCTAGCATTTAGTGGAATTTCTGCAAAAACCTCTTTTTGAATATCAAATTTTGTATATTGATAAATCAAATCAAAGAATTTATTTTTTTTCATAAAAAATTCTTTAATATGTCCCTCTATTTTTCCTGCATGATTTTGCTTTATAAAATCAAAAGTTCCATAAAAATCTCCATATAAATCCTGCGATATACCAAGAATTGAAAGAATTTTATCCAATTGTACATTCTCAAAACTTGTTTGAAGCTTATGAGCTTCTAACTGTGTAATAATATTCCCACCTAAACTAGAAGTCATAAAATCCATCTTAAAGGAATTATCAAAAGAAATACTTCCACTTCCAACAATACCAAAGTCTTTTTTAATTTTTCTATCAATCCTTTTTACGCTAGGTAATTCAAAAATATAAGATACATCTAAAAATCCCAAACCTGCTCTTGAATCCTTCAATTCAAATGTATAAAAAGGTGTTTTAGCCCCTCCTGTTATCAAAAAAAGATTGTCATTCTGCAAATCACCATTAAAACTACCATTGATTTTTGTCTTCAATAAATAATCAAAAAATGCAATAGAGCTTAAATTTTTTGAAAAATAAACATCAAAAAGATCAAGAGAAAAATCTCCTTTTTTTACCAATCTTTTATCAAAATTTATACTTGCATTTACCCTTCCATATACAAACCCATCAAAGCCTAGATATAGCATCATATCTTCAAGATTTAAACCTTTAGATTGCATATAAAATCTAGTAAGCTTTCTTGAACTTAACTCAGCAACCATATCAGTAGTAGATGAAGCAATATTACTTGCTAATTTTATATAAAGCTGTCTATAACTGCCATTGATTTCCCCATGAATACTAAAAGCATTTTTTACCGCTTTACTTTTACCATTTACACTCAAATTAAGCTTTTGATTCCATAAAGAAATATCACCATCAATAACAATATCTAAAATTTTTCTATATTCTAATGTTAGTTTTAATGTTTTTAAGCTTAACCTAAAATCCCTTAAAAAAACATCTTTAGAATAATATTTACAAATAGCATCACGCAAGAAAGGCTTAAGTATATCATTTCCACTTTTTGTAAAAAGCAAAATACAACTGCAAAATAAAAGAAATAAAATTAAAGCAATGAAACTTATACAAACTTTCTTTATCATCAATATTGACTTTTTAAATCAGATTTAAAATATGCAAAAATGCCTAGTAAAATAGTAATTGCGACAAAGAAATAAACAAACATAGGAATTGGGAGAGGATCCCCAGCAGCATAGCTATGCATTCCTGAGAGATAATAATTTACCCCAAAGTATGTCATCAATATTGAGTAAAATCCAATTACACTTGCTAAAGAAAATATATAAGGCATTTTTTGAATACCCAAAAATCTCAAATGCAAAATAATTGCATAAACTCCAATTGAAATTAATGCCCAAGTTTCCTTGGAATCCCAGCTCCAATATCTTCCCCAAGATTCATTGGCCCAAACACCTCCTAAAAAATTACCTACAGTAAGCATCATAATGCCAAAAATCATACTAATTTCATTTAGTGCACATAAAGATAAAATACTTTGATCAATTCTCTCAAATCCTACTCTTCTAAAATTAAATAACACCAAACTAATAACACCCAAGACAAAGCAAAGTCCTAAAAATCCATAACTTGCAGTAATAATAGAAACATGAATATTAAGCCAATAAGACTTTAAAACTGGTACTAGTGGAGTGATTTGAGGATCCATGAAACCAAGATTTGCCACAAACAAACTTATGCCTGCTAAAAACATACTTGCTGATAGCGCAAGATTATATTTTCTAAAAAACACAACCCCAGCAAAAGCACTTGCCCAAGCAATATATAGCATCGATTCATAAGCATTACTCCAAGGAGAATGTTCACTAACATACCATCTTAGGGCTAATCCAAAAGTATGTATCAATACGCATATCAACATAAGAGCATAAAAACTTCTGCCCAACCAAGAAAAAAGTTTTTTATCCTTGATAATACAAAATAAAACACTACAAAACAACAAAAAACCAAGAACAATATAAGGAAGAATAAGCTTGTTGAAAAAATTACTTTGATTTAGCAAAATCTCTGCCTTAATTCTTTTATCAGGTAAATAAATATCTCCCCCATATTCTTTCTGATAAGTCTTGATATTTGCAATAGCTCCATCAAGCTTATCCCATTTTCCACTTACCAACCCCTCATCAAAGCCAACAAAAAAATCTCTGAGTAATCTAGAAACCTGATGTACAACTTCTGGTTTTGCCTGTTGTGCAATTCCAATAGGATCTAACCATTTATTACCCTCTTGCATTGGAAAAATTCTTAAAAAACTTCCACTAAAAATACTATATGCCAAACTTACTCTTTCATCAACTTTTAGCAGATTCTTCTCGAACATATCTCTTTTTGCAGGATCTATGCGATTTGCTTCTTCAACAAAATTATTGAGCTTATAACCCAATTTATCACTAAAAAAATCTGAGAAGGATGCGTAATCTTCTTTAGAATCTAAACCAATAATCTTTTTTATTTGTTTATCATTCACATAAATAATCTTAAGATCTCTCCAAATATCAGAATAAAGCATCATTCCTAAGAACATTTGCGCATTGCTCATACCCATAAAATTATCTTTTTTGGTAATTTTATGCACCACATTATTTGCTATCGTATCAATTGGTTCAACTCTTCCAGAAATATTTTGCAACTGAATGGTGGAAAACTCTTTGGTATGCTTTAAGGATTTTTCTTTAAAATTTTTAATAAATTGGACTTTGTCTTGAAAATCTACTTGCGAAACTTCAGAGGCATAACTTTCTTGGAATAAAAAACAAACTGGCAGTACAAATGCCAAAAATATAGCAATTTTTTGAGTGTGCAAATATCTTGTTAAAATACTAAATCTACCACTTGCTCCAAAAAAACTCCCAAATGCACCAAGTATAAGCATTGCATACCCCAAATAAGTAATATTTTTTCCAGGATCCTTATTAACAGATAACACCGTTCCTTTTTCATCATTATCATAAGAAGATTGATAGAATCTATACCCTTTAAAATCCAAAACATTATTCATAAATATACGATAAGGCATAATTACTCGACCATCTTCATCCAAAACTTCAACCTCTGAAGCATAAGATGAAGGGCTGTTAGATCCTGCGTAACGCTCCAATTCAAATTTATTAAGCTTAATTTGAAATGGCAAGGCAACATTTCTAGATCCCCAACTCATAAAAATTTGAGTATCTTTAAAAAATCCCTTATCAAACTTTAAATCACTATTTTTCCCCCCAACAAGATGAAAAGTTTGATAGATTCCATCATATTCAGCCTGTAAAGAAATTGCTAGAGTATCATCTCGCTTATCTTCACTAACTTTTTTAACATCAAAGTCTTTTAATATCAAATCTTTACCAAAGAAACTCACGCTCTCTTTTTTTGGATTAAATTTTGAAGATGCTATCAAAGGAATTTGCAGAAAAAAGAATTCTCTTTTTTGATCTTGCATTGCCATAATATTTAATGTTGGCTCTGAAACTGTAATACTAGAAGAGGCTTCACCCTCTCTAATATGCATCATCCCCTCAAATCCAAAAAATCTCGTAATACCTGCACCTACAATAATGACGATGAAGGATAAATGTAATAAAGTATTAGCATATCGTTTCTTTTTCCAAGGCTTGGAATAAAAAAGTGTAGTTATTAAGGCAATGATAAAATATATGTGCAAAAGGTTAAACCACCAAGATTTATATACAACTACATTTGCAACGCTTGTTCCATAATCATTTTCAATAAAAGTCGCAATAGCACACGCACCTATATATAGAGCAATAAAAGGCAATATCACCCAAAATGAACAAAAAAAACCTTTTACAATTTTCATTTTATTTTCCTTCTATAAAATCCTGCAATATCTTCAATCTTTCTTTATCACTTCTTCCCTTCTGCCACTTGTTAGACACAATAAACTCTAGAGTTTTATAAAATCTCTCTTCTGGCACATAACCAGGAATCTCAAAAATTGTTTTTCCATCTTTATCACCAAAAATAATCGTAGGGGTTGAAAAAACTTTATAGATTCCATCAGCAAGCTGCGAAGTCGCTACATCAGCTTGTTTTATTTCTTTTTTATCAATAAAAGCAAGATGATGTTTTTTGTCATAACTAATATTGACATAATAAGCACTAAAATTTTCTTTGATATATTCTTTTACTCTGTTAGAGCGCTTGATTTCATCTTTTAACTTATCGCAATACTTGCAATTATTTTTACCAAAAATCATCAAAAGATACTTATTGTTTGTTTCTATCAAGCTCGTATCTTTAAAAATATCTTCTAAACCTTCATAACTTTTTTTATCCATATCTTGACTTAATTGCTGTGTTTCTAAACTTACCTCATTCCCAGAAGAAAATGATTGAGAATCAATTCCTTGATCCTTGCAACCAAAAAATAATCCTAAACACAATAAGACTAAAGCAATTTTTTTCATCTATTTTTCTCCTATAAGGTTTAAAATAAAATCTGCAAAATCATCACTATCATTAAAACAAGGGGAAACTAAAAAATTTTTATTACCCAATGCTTTTGCAAGCTGCCTGTATTCTATATCAATTTCAAAAGCAGTTTCTGAATTATCAATCGTAAAGCCCAATGGGTATAATAAAAGATTCTCTTTTGCATGCTCCTCAATAATACTCTGAGTGCTTGGCCCTATCCACTTCATCTTGCCAATCTTAGATTGGTAAGACAAGAGCACATCTTTAAAGATTAAATTATTTTCTTTTAATAAAGCTTTCATATATTCAAAAGTTTTTTCGCATTCTTGCTGATAAGGATCTCCAGAAACCACAATACTTTGAGGCAAAGAATGTGCAGAAAAAATCAAAATAAAATCTTTAGAATCTAAACCATTAAGAGTTTTTAATATGCTATTTAGCATATTTTTATGATAGATAGCATTATCATAATAACGCTCTATAATTTCTATAACAGGTTTATAATCCAACTCTTTTAAACAGCGATGCACTTCACTAAAAGAAGAAAGGGTTGTGGTTGATGAATATTGTGGATACATACTAAAAAGATAAATTTTCTGAATGCCTTTTTGTTGCATTTCCTTAAGTGCCATATCAGTAAAGGGAGGCGTATATCGCATTGCATAAGAATAAAAACGCTTAGAATTTTTTTCTTGTAACTTTTGACACAGGGAAAAAGTATAACCCACCATTGGTGATTTACCGCCAATGGCACGGTAATTTTCTTTTGCTTTTTCTAAGCGTTTTTTTACAATCATACTCCCCACAAACTTACGCATTAAAGAATTTTTTATGGGTAAAATATAAGGGTCTTTAAACATATTCCTTAAAAAAACTTCCACCTCACCAAGATGACTAGGACCTCCCATATTTAGGAGCAAAACACCTTCTTTTATACTCTATCCTTTTATCCAAAATTTGGCTTTTATGATATTAAAATAAAGTTAATATTTATGGTAGAATACCCTAGATCAAGGAGCTTTTATGGAATCTATTGCAACAAAAAATATTTTAGAAACAATGATTTTTTATCACTATTTTTTAACCCTTCCTTTGCCTCTTATCTATCTCATCAATCTCCTTACATTGCAAATGCAAAAAAATTATGCGACTATCAACAAAAGAATTTGGTATAGCATGCCTTTAATTTTTTTATTGCTAAGCATTAGTTTTTTTGGCGGTCTTTGTGTATGGGCAATGGAGCATTTTTATTTTAAATTCTCTATCATTCTCATGTTGTTAGTCTTTTGTATTTTAACTGGGAGCGAAATCTACCGCATTAAAAGATTAAAAGAGGATAGAATCTCGGAAACTAGTATGAAAAAATATATATCCTTATGCAAAAAACTTTACTCTGTAAATTTTATTTTAATAATTGGTTTAATTCTTGGGGCACTTTTATAATGCAATTTTGCTACCACATCAATGCAGGTAAAGAAATCTTAGAAATTAAAGATGAACTTTTCAATCACCTCTATAAAGCAAGACGCACAAAAATACAAACTTTGCTTTGTTTTAGAAATTTGCAAGATAACAATCTCTATACCTACAAACATTTGCAAATTGAAAAAAAGCAAGCAACCTTAATGTTAGTGGAGACAAAAAAACTCCCTCTAGCTTCCACAAAAAAGCTCCATCTTATCTGGGCAATTATTGAGAATAAAAATATCGAAAAAACTCTTCCTTATCTCAATCAGCTAGGGGTAAAAAAAATATCATTTTTCTTTGCAAATCGCAGTCAAAAAAATGAAAAAATATCGCTAGAGAGACTTCATAAGATTCTAATATCATCTTGTGAGCAATGCAATAGAAGCGATCTAATGGAAATTGAGCTCTTAAAAAATACTCAAGAAGCATTGCAAAAATATCCAAATAGTTTTGTGATGGATTTTGATGGTGCTGATATCTATGCATCACGAATTACAAATTTTGAAAATGGCATTTTCATTGGACCTGAAGGAGGTTTTGATGAGATAGAGAGACAAATGTTTATTTCTCAAAAAAAGCTTAGTATTTCCAATCAATTTATTCTAAAAAGTGAGTGTGCTGCCCTTTTTATTAGCTCCCTAGCGACAATCTAAACTCATGCTATAAGGATACTCCTTGTAGTTATAATCCAAAATTGTATAAATACTATATTCTTGAGAAATCTTGATTTTATCTTTTATTTTATATTTATATCTCTCTAGTGGGGTTAAAAAATCCAAAATTTTATTCTTTAAATCTCTTTTTTTTCTTTGTGGTTCAATGACTATCAAACATTTATCAAAATTAAACTTACCTTCATTTTTAAAAGTTATATCAATCAAGAATGAATTACTATAAGATAAAGGCTTGGAATTATTCTGCACAATGCTAATCTTGTGGAAAAAATTTTTAGAGCTTAGGGCCAATACAAATGGTATGCTAAATAAAGCTACAAAAGCTACAAAAAAACATATTCCACCCAAAAATCTTTTTTTAAAAAAATAAACCCCAAAAGTAAAAAAAATCAAAAATAACACTAACCCCATACAAAACACTATGAGAGCTAGAATATCTATTCCATATAAAACATCCTTGATTGAATCTAATATCATTATTTATTTCTGCCTATTATTTTTTTCCTCAATGCCACTAAAACTAAATCTGCGTTTTAACTCTTGCAAAATTGCATCTGGATGAATATTAAAATAAACCAATCCCACCATCAGATGATAAAGTAAATCCGATGCTTCATAAATAATTTTATCTTTATTAGCATCCTTAAATTCACAAAGCAATTCCCCTGCTTCTTCTGCAATTTTTTTACATATTGTATTGATACCTTTTTCAAAGAGTAAAGCAGTATAAGAAGTGTCACTTGATGCTAATCTTCGCTCTAATAATATATGATACAAAGAATCTAAGACATCATCATTTTGTTTCTTCTCTTGAGGTGTTACCTCTTTATTTTCAAATGCAACATCTTTAAAAAAACAGCTTTTAGATCCCGTATGACAAGCAACCCCTACCTGCTCTACAAAAAACAACAAACTATCATTATCACAATCAATTTTTATTTCTTTAATTTTTTGAAAATTACCACTACTTTCCCCTTTTTTCCAGATTCGATTTTTTGTTCGAGAAAAATAGTGCATTACCCCACTCTCTATACTCAATCGCAACGCTTCTTGATTTACAAAGCCTAGCATTAGAACATCAAGAGTTTTATAATCTTGAATAATACTAGGAATAAGGGGTGATTTTTTCCAATCAAGGTTTTGGATTATTGCATTGACATCCATCATTGTTTCATACTAGAGGCTTTTTTCTTAGAATCTACCCATAAATTTGGAACAGCACCGCCTGGCATTAGGAAAATCTGTGCATCTTTATTTTCTTTTAATGCTTCATTAAATTTGCCCTGAACCTCAATCTCTCTTAATCTTAATAATTTATCATTCAAACTCTCAGCAATCGACTTATTGGCACTTGCCTTTGCTTTTGCTTCAATAATAATAGCATCAGCGCTACCTTGAGCCTTGATACGATTTGCATCTGCCTCACCTTTTGCAAGAGCAGCAACCTTTTCTGCCTCTTGCTTTGAGCGATCTACTTCATATCTAACCCTCTCAGCTTCCTGTCTTGCTATCTGAACTTTTTCAATTTGCTCTTTAATTTTCATAGGTAATACAATCTCTCTAAGCTGCACAGAACTAAGCTCTACTGGCTGATTATCTCTTTTTGCAATATCACTTCGTATCCCCTCATCAATCAATTTTGCAATTTCATTACGCTTTGTTGGTAGATCTTCTGCTGGATAGCGTCCTATAACATTTCGCACTACATCTCTTACAATTGGGTTGATAATAATTTGCTCCCAACTAGGACCATAAGTAGCTAAAGTTAAAGAAGCAGTCTGAGGATTAAGACGATATTGCACTGTTAGCTCAATAGATACTGTCAATCCCCTAGAATCCATCACACTAATAGCATCATTTCTAAAAATTCCTTGATTTTTTCCCAAAACACCCATATCTTCTGTCCCGGAAAAATTGATTGCACGCACCTTAGTATCTACAACAATAATCTTTTGGATAATTGGAATAAAAAATCTAATTCCTGGTTGCAAAGGAATCTTATCATATTCACCTGCTGTAACCTTAATACCAACCTCACCAGAATTGATAACCACAAATGGCTTTAAGACAAATAACCCCAAAACAACCACTATAGAAAAAATAAGAAGTGCGATATTCTTTGAAGAAAAATTTCCAAAATTATTAGAATTTTTTCTTGGCGGCAATTCATCTCGAATATCTTTTTTAAAATCATTTCTATCGTTTTGTTGATTTTGTGTTTTTTTCTTTAGATGTTCATTTAAATCAATTGGCATTTTTACTCCTTATTCTTATGAAATATATGTTAGATAATGAGAATATTTTGAATTTTTCCCTAAGACAATCTCAAAGAAATTCTCCTGTAATCTCTTTGTAACTTCTCCCCTTTTTCCATCTCCTATTTGCCTAAAATCAAGAGATTTAATAGGAGTAATTTCTGCTGCTGTGCCTGTAAAAAATGCTTCATCACAAATATAAACTTCATCGCGTGTAATACGTCTTCTCTCAACTTCTAAGCCCAAGTCATTTGCAAGCTCTATAACCGTTGCTTGTGTAATAGATTCTAAAGCATTATCACTAGGAGGAGTAATAAGCTTGCCATTTCTTACTATAAAAAAACACTCTCCACTACCCTCAGCCACAAAACCATTGTCATCTAATAACAAAGCCTCTTCAAATCCGCATTCCAATGCCTCATATTTTGCCATTTGAGAATTAAGATAATTAGCAGAGATTTTTGCCTTACCCATAGTGGATTTAACACTACTTCTTACAAAAGAACTTGTCTTGACTTTTATCCCCTCAAGTAACCCCTCTTCTCCTAAATAAGCTCCCCACTCCCAAGCTGCAATAGCAACATTAACAGGTGCTTTTCTATGATCAATTCCCATTACTCCATAACCTAAATACACTAAAGGTCTAATATATACATTTCCTTTAAAAATATCTTGATTAGCCTTTAATAATTCAATTTGTGCTTTTTCTAATTCTTCTTGAGAATAAGGGCATTTGATTGCTGTGATTTTACAAGAATCCAATAAGCGTTTTGTATGATCTTTTAATCTAAAAATAGCAAGACCTTTTTGCGTCATGTATGCGCGAGTGCCTTCAAAAGCAGCATTTCCATAATGCAATGTATGTGATAAAACATGTGTTGTAGCCTCAGCCCAAGGTATTAGTTTTCCATCTTTCCAAATAAATTTTGCTTCTTTCATCTATACTCCTTATTAGATTTTCTCTTATTTCTTCTATTTTCAGATTTTCTATCTTGGCTATGTCTTCTTCTTGATTTTTGATGTGTTAATGGAGATTTTTTTTGTTCTTGAACTTTAATATTTTTTTCTAAAGCATCTAAATCTTGCTTTTTAAGTCCGATATGCTTTTGTTTTAAATAAATTGAAATAAGCTTAAGGGTAATTTGAGATGCATCTGCATGATTTTTTAACTCTTCATAAATCTCAAAAGCCTTATCATCAATTTTTGTCTTTAAGATTTCTTGAATAGTGCTTTTAGATAAAAATTTATCTTGTGGAATTTCATAAAGCTCCAAATCGCTTCCAACATCATTTTGTATCTTTTTTAAATCTTTATATTCAAGAGGTGTTACAAGAGTGATTGCAACGCCTTTTTTTCCAGCTCTCCCAGTCCTTCCTATACGATGCACATAAATTTCAGAATTCAATGGGATATGATAATTAAAAACATGGCTAACATCACTAATATCAAGCCCTCTACTTGCAACATCTGTAGCTACTAAAATATTATATTTTTTTTCCTTGAAAGCTAGAATTGCACTCCTTCTATCTCTTTGATCCATATCCCCATGCAATGCTTTTGATTTATACCCCCTAGAACATAACAATACATGCAAGTCATCTGCTTCCTTTTTTGTCCGTGTAAAAATAATGCATTTGTGAATATTCTCAGTATCGAGCAACCTAATAACAGCTTCGCTTCTCTCATTTTCATTTATCATATAATATCGTTGTGCTATATCAACATTTGTTACATTAGTTGGAGTGATTTTAATGTGCACAGGATCTTGTAAGATTCTATCAGCCAATCTTTTGATAGCAGTAGGCATTGTCGCTGAAAATAATAGAATCTGCACTTGTTGTGGCAAATAATTGAAAATTTCTTCAATCGTGTCTAAAAACCCCATATCAAGCATTTCATCACTTTCATCTAAAACTACAAAACGCGGATTAAAATTTTTGATTCTTTGATTTTTTAGATGATCTAGCAATCTTCCTGGAGTTGCAATCATCACTTGAGGATTTTTTTCAATAAGCTCACATTGCTTTTTGATACTTTGCCCTCCATACACACAAACTGTGCGAGTTTTTACAAACTTGCCTAGCTTATAAACCTCATCACTAATTTGCATCGCAAGCTCTCTTGTAGGCGTAATCACCAATGCCTCAATACCTTGATTGTTTTTTAACATTTCTATAATAGGCAACGCAAAAGCTGCTGTCTTTCCCGTGCCTGTTTGAGCTTGTGCAATTATGTCTTTTTTTTCTAGAATTACTGGAATTGCCTGTTCTTGAATAGGACTTGGTTGAGAAAATCCTGCCTCTCTTATCCCCTTTAATACCCCTTTTGATAAACCTAAATTTTCAAACATGGAGGATTTCTTATCATCTTTATTTATCATTTATTCACCTATTGTATTACCTAAAACTTGCAATTATAACTAAAATTTATTTTTTTATGTTTTAATTAAGCATATTAACTTTTACTCTAGAAAATCAAGGTTACAAATGGATCAACTCTTAGAAAATATTTTTCAAAATGCTCCATTAATGGTTTCATTTTTAGCAGGAATCTTGACTTTCCTAAGTCCATGTATATTGCCGTTGGTTCCAGCATATATTTCTTATATGTGTGGTGAAAATCTTCAAAATATTAAAAAGAAAAAAAGAAGTTTTTCATTATTGATACAGGCATTGATATTTTCTTTTGGTTTTTCTATTATCTTTATTCTTTTTGGTGCCTCTTCTGCAAAAATTATCAATACATTTGCCCCCCATTGGATTAAGCAATTTGCTGGTATCATTATCATTATTTTTGGCTTGCATTTTATAGGTATCTTACGACTTTCTTTTTTATACAAAAGCAAGCATATCGAAATACAACAAAAAAATATCTTTCATACCCTATTCTCTCCTTTTATTTTAGGCATAAGTTTTGCACTAGGATGGACCCCTTGTCTTGGACCAATCTTCTCAAGCATTATTTTATTTAGTAGCACAAATGAAACCTTTGGCATACTACTCATTGTGATGTATTCCATAGGACTTTCTGTTCCTTTTTTATTCGTAGCTTTATTTATTCAAAAATCTTTTATTTTTTTCAATGGAATAAAAAAGTATTTTAAAATAATTGAAATATTCTCAGGCATATTGCTTATAGCATTAGGTCTTGTTGTTTTTTTTGGGATGATGGATCAAATCTCAAATTGGATATCACAATGAAATACCTCTTATTTTTTCTCATAAGTCTTTGTTTCTCACAAGAAAAAACAAAGGAATGTGAAGAAAAATCAGCACAACCAACACATAATCAAATATTAAAAGAATTTGAAACTAATAATAGTTGCAAAAATGACACAAAGGATAAAAAAGAATCTAAAAATAATCTTGAAGCACTCAAAAAATTTATAAAACCCTAAAAACTCTTATATACACCTGTCTGTCTTATAGCCTCATAAAGCACTGCTCCAACAGATGTAGCTAGATTAATGCTTCTTGTATCTTTGAACATAGGGATTTTATATACCTGATTTGCATATTGTTGCAATATATTTTCTTTTATACCTGCATCCTCTCTTCCAAAATACAAAAAACACTCATCACAAAAATTAGCTTCATAATAAATCTTTTGTGCTTTGGTGCTAAGAAAAAAATGCTTATCATCAAAAGGATTTTTTTGCCAAAAAATTTCTAGATTCTCATATTCTCTAACATCTAATTTTTCCCAATAATCCATACCAGCACGCTTCAGAGATTTTTCATCAATACTAAAACCCAAAGGATGTATCAAATGCAATCTCGCATTTCCAGCTACACATAATCTTCCTATATTTCCTGTATTTTGAGGTATTTGTGGTTCTACTAAAACAATATTTAACATTGATATCACCCAAAAAAACTTAAAGTATTTTTTCCATAAATAATGTAGGATAAGTATATATTGTTTCTTGAAGTATCACTTCACAAATCTCTTCAGAAGTTATTTTAAAAAGATACTTTTTGTAAAGTGTAATTGCTCTCTCTTGACTTTTGCTTACATGCAAGATAAGTTTTTTATACCCTTTTATTTTGGCATACTCTTGCACAAAATCAAGCATCTTTCCCCCAAAGCCCCTCCCTTGATAAATATCTTTGATATGAAATTTACAAAGCTCTACCACTAAATCATCCTTTTTTATCAAACCACACATACCAATAATCTCTTCTTCCAATCTCAGAGAAAAAAAGTTACCTCCCTGCTTCTTTGTAGTTAAAATAAAATCTTTAATATTTGGCAATAAATCTAGCCTTTGAATAAATCCATCTGGATTTTGCGCAATACTTTTGCAGTAAAGTTGTTCAACTTCTAATAAATCTTTGTTTGTTATTTCTTGTATTTTTACACTCAATTTTTTCTCTAATTGTTTAAGTTTTTGATCTAATTATATCTTAGAGATTAAAATTTATATCTGTTTATAAGCCAAAGTGTAGGATAAATCCCCTCACTTTTAGTGAGGGAAATAACATAAGGAAGACAATGTAAAAACTAACTTAATTACTACAAAATATTTTTGTAGTGAGAGCATTATAATCATTTAAAGCTTAATTTATTATAAAAATGATAATAATTATCATAAATTATAATAATGCCTTAAAAATTACAGCTAAATTTCAAACCAAAATTGATAGGATCCCCTACTACAAAAGCCTTTCCCAAAGAATCCCAAATCACAGTAGTAACATAGCGAGTATCTAAAATATTTTGTGCAAAAATTGCAAAATTATAATGCTTGGCAAAATGATAATTTACTCCAAAATCCAATAATACATAGGCTTTTTGAAGCATATCATCGTCCCTATTAAAATCATCCAGATAATATGAAGAGCTAAAATTCAACAATGTAGAAAAACTAATTTCATGAGCATTGTTTTTAAATAAAACAAAATCATTACCAATATTAAAGCTAAATATAGGGGCAAATTTTGGAGTAAGCCCTGATAAATCATACAACCCCTCATTCCCCAAAATAGTAATACTTCCTTTATTGGCCCCACCATTTACAAACTTTGAGATTCCAAGATTTGCGCTAATAAACCCAGAAAAAAACTTTTTACTATAGTCTGCCTTAAAATCCACCCCAATAGCATAAGCACTACCAATATTTTTAATACTTTTATAATACCCTACCCCCACATAGCTTTGTGTATTTGTGCGTAAAGTTGTATAAAAAATTGTTTTTAGATTAAATCTAGATTGCAAAAGACTTGTCTTATTCCCTAGCTCTAGGCTATAAATTTGCTCATTACCATATGCAATGGTATCAGTATCTGCAAATGGAAATTTTGAAAAACCTCCAGGTTTTGTGGAATTTGACATTTCGATAAAAAACTTTGTAATTTCACTAGGCTGATAATACAAAGAGATTCTAGGATTTAATGCTTGAAAAATTGCATCATTGCTATATGGTAGTATATCTGCAACAGGTGGTCTTAAAGATTGTATCCTTGTGTGAAAAAACTGATATCTAACTCCAGTATGCAAAGTAAAATCATTCCAAGCAAAAGAAGTATTTGCATACAAAGCAAAGGTATTTAAATCTTCTTTTGCATTCCAATTACCACTATACCCCAAGACAGAATCTGTAGGGACATTGTGCATACCATTATCCAATGCTAAAAATTTATAGTAGATTCCAAAAAGGCTTTGAATATTTTTTGTATGATTTGTATGCAAACGCAATTCTTGAATTACCTGTGTAGTGTTATAGTAATATCCATCATTTTTTTCATCTTTGACATAAATCCCAGGATAGCTATTTGCCAATGTGTCATTTTTTGCAAAAGCACTAATATATTTTAGATTAAAACTATCTCCAAAATATTGAAGTTTAATATTTGCATTATGCGAAAAAAGATTTAAAAAAGGAGTTTTATTGAGAATCTTATCTTGCTCTCCTTGTATAAATTCTTCCCAAGTAATATTCTCATCACTCTTTAAAGTAAGATTTTGCATTTGATTTTTAGTAAGAAAAAAATCTTTTCTACTAAAAGTGTGATAAAAACTATAAGAAGCACTGAGCAAAATACTCTCAATGGGTTGATAATAAAAAGTAGTGCCAACATTAAAAGAATTAGCACTATTTAGCATCTTTTGACTTTGCAAATCTTTAATAAAACCATTATCTTTGATGTATCTAAAATTTGCTTTAGCCCAAAGTTTATTTTGAAGTAATTCATAGCCAATTTGAGCATTTATATCTTCTCTTAAGCGTGAAAAAGTTGTAAAAAAATCAACATAATTCCCACTCAAAGGATTTTTTGTTTTTATATCCAATAATCCCAATGGAGCATTTTCTCCATAAAAAAGCCCTTCAGCACCGCCAATAAGAGAAATAGACTTTATATCCGAGAGATTTTGTATCAAAAAGTTTGGGTTTTGAGGGATTTCATCGACATAAACCCCGATTACTGAAGAATAATAATCAGGACTAGAAACTCCCCTAAAAGAAACCATAGGAAAAGTATCAGAACCTTGTGCATAAATCCTAAGATTTGAAAAATAATTATTAAGCTGCGTAGTTGAGTTAATATTATATTTTTGAGTTACTTCCTCACTCATAACATTTTGAATCTTTTGATTTTGCACACTTGGATTGATATCCTCTTGGGTATTTACAATAGATTCTAATGATAGTGTTTTTGCACCCAAAAAACTAAAACAAGAAAATAAAAAAAGCTTTTTCATAATTTGTCCCTTATTTAAAAAATAAATTGACAAATGATGGGTAGTAATAGTGTAGTTTAGCATTCCCGACGCTGGCATTACCCAGATCCGGTTCGGTCTAAGCTATAAGCTTACTCTCAGCCTATCCATAGGCTCCCGTCACTTGAGGATAAAATTCTAACAAAAATATCTAGTCACTGAGTTTTTTTGCTAGAATGAGAAAAACCAATAAATATTTAGGATTAAAAATTAGTTTTGAAAAAAATATTATCAATTAGTTTTATAAAAAGCATCTTAATCGCAGGTAGTGTTGGAGACAGTTTTTGGTATCAGGATTTTTTGGATTTTGCAAGCAATAAAGGCAAATTTCAAGCCAATACTCCTGTGCAAATCACCTCAAAAGATTCTAATGCTACTATTTATCTTGAAAAAATGATAGATTTTGGAGTATCCAACCGCAGTGGGCAATTGATGGGAGAATTTGCAAATATAGGAGGTTCCTATGTCCTAACTGCTTCACATATGATTGGTGCAAGTAGAAGACTTATTGTATCTGGTAGTTATTTAGAATTTGGTGGCGTGCGATCAAGGGTTATTGATTCTTATAACGACCTTACTGATTGGTGGTCAGGAGCTAGTGGTTCTGGTGCATATAATGCAAATTTAAGAGATTTTGAAGTCATGAGAATGGATAAAATCAATCTCAATCAAAAAGCCGAAGTATTAAATAAAGATTTTTTTAGTGAAAAAAGTGGTGCGAGACAAGGCTTTGCATATAATGGAAATATCAATGAAGTTTTAAACAATCCTAGATATAGTTTATTTGTAAGATCTGGAACTGGTATGCAAGGATTAAATACCAATGGTTCAAATAAAAAAATAGCCGATGCAAACAAGTTTTTTACTGGTGGTCTTGTCGTAGATCTCAAAGAATATAGCTATTCTACCACTCAAGATGGAGAAATAAAATCAAGTGCAAAAAATAATAATGGAAGCTATAAAGATTTTGCCATTAGTGCTGGGGGTGGCGATAGTGGGAGTGCTCTTTATGTTTATGATAATCTTACAAAAGAATACTACATTATTGCTGTAGCTTCTTGGGTAAGCGATGGATGTAGCACCACAAACGATACTTATGCCTGCTCCACAACAAATTATGCACTCATCAACAATGCTCTAATCACTAAATACAAAGACGTGCATACTCAAATTCTTGAGGAAACAAGCTTCACTATCAATAACAATCAATTCGTAGATTCTAAAAATACTAAAATTACAGATACTCTAGACACCATAACAAATAGCACAACAAGACTAAGCAAGCTTAAAGAGAGCAAGGATTACATCTTTCAGAAATCTAGCAATATTACTCTACAGCAAAATGCTGATCTTG
Source organism: Helicobacter anseris (assembly GCF_003364335.1). Lineage (GTDB taxonomy): Bacteria > Campylobacterota > Campylobacteria > Campylobacterales > Helicobacteraceae > Helicobacter_H > Helicobacter_H anseris. Next base: position 9,639 of record NZ_NXLX01000001.1, on the reverse strand, counting down.
GTGCTAGTGGATTATATTTTGCCAATAATACAAACTCAAGCATCAAGGGAAATTTTACTTTTGTTCATGCTGGGGTTGTCATAGGAGAGGGGGCGACACTCACCTATGAAGCAATAACAAAACAAAAAGATGCTTTAGTAAAAATGGGTGAGGGAAAACTCATCGTTACATCTAGTAGCCCTAATGGCAAGCTAAGAATTGGGCAAGGTGAAGTAGAAATCCAATCAAATGGCACTAGCTTTGGCTCTATCTATGCAATCAATGGTGCAAAAATTACTCTTACCAAAAATAATCAAGTGAATGCAAATTATATTTATTTTGGAAATGGTGGTGCCACACTTGAGCTCAATGGAGCAAGCCTTGCTTTTAACACCATCAATGCAAATGATATTAATGCAAACATTCAAAATCTAAAAGATTCTACAATCTCTACTATCACACTAAATGCCAATAACCTATATCCCCAGCAAATCTACCACGGACAATTCAATGGCAATATCAACCTAGTGATAAATAGCGATTATGTCTTTGATGGTAATCTTAAAATAAAAAATCTCACAAGCTCAAAAAACATCACTTTCCAAAGTCATCCTACTACCCACAACTATGTCACACAGGCTAATGGCTATGCAAATATAGGTGATAGCAATGTCTATGATTCTCCAACAAGAGCTAGTGATAGAGAATCAAGAACTTTTATCTTTGAGGATATCCAAATTAGCAATACTTCTTTGAATCAAAGTTCAGACACAACACTCCAAGCAAAAACCATCACAGCAACCACCGCAACAATCAATATTGGCAACTCAAAAATCTATCTTGATAAATATGATGGAGAAAATATTACAAGCGTGCAGTGCATAAATTATTGCGATAGATATGATGATTACTATACAGAATTCAAATACCAAGCCCAGCTCAGCGAAACAACTATCAAAAATACTAATATTATTCTTGAATCTAATATTTCCCTCAAAAATAATTCCACCATCAATCTTAATAACGCAATCTTTTTGGGAAATATATCAGATGATAATACCTCAAATGCAAATTTTACAGATAGCATATCTAGAGGCAATATCAAAGTAAAAAACTTTAGTGCCAATAACTCCACTTTTATTTTGGATATCACAAACAATAATCGCAATATCATAGAATCTACAAATAGTGCAAGTGGGGCAAACAACACTATTTCTATCAATCCCACAGAAAGTCTTAATGATACAAAAATACCATTAGCTAAACTTACCAATGCCTCAGCATTAAAAAAAGATTTTTTTGCATTTGAAACCTACAACAAAAGCTTATCGCAACTTAAACCTAATATTACATTTGATGTGCAAAATTCTACTTATGCATGGTATCTGCAAAAAGACAATCAAGGCTCTTATTTTCAAACCTCATCAAATCCACAAGCCACAAAAGAGATAGACAATGCACTCAATCAGGGATATTTCAACTATGTGATGGAATGGAATAATCTTTTTAAGCGTATGGGAGAGCTTAGAGATGAGGAATCTAAAATTGGGGCTTGGGCTAGAATCTATGGTGGTAGAAGCTCTTATCTTACAGATTTTAAAACTAATTTTTATGAAATTCAACTTGGCAATGACGCACATCTAGCTTTTAATAATTTTGAGATTTTTATTGGAGGGCTAATCAGCACAGCAATTTATCAACTCTCCGACAAAACACAATCTAGTGGTAATATCACCTCTATTGGAACAGGAATCTATGGAAGTATTTTATTTCACAATGGAATTTATATTGATACTATTTTTAAATATCTTTTTTACAAAAACAACTTTAATCTAAACATTGATAATGGAAGTGAGATTATCAAAATAGATGCAAACAACAATCAGTATGCATTTTTAGGAAGTATCGAATTGGGATATAGATCAAAATTTCATAAAAATTTTTACCTAGAACCTCAAATTGAGCTTATAAGTGGATTTTTAGGCAAGCAAACTTTTAAAGACAATACTTCAGATATTGCACTTTATGCAAACTCCTATATCCCTCTACACTTAAAAACAGCACTATTTTCTGGATATAATTTTAATCATTTCTCACTTAGAGGTGGTATTGGCGGAGCTATAGATCTAATCAACAATGGCACAAAAATTATTCAAGATGCCTATACCTCAACCACATATCAAGGCATTAAAGATTCTAGAATGTTTCTCAATCTCTCAACAAGTTATAATTTTTCAACCAATACCAAACTAGCACTTGAATTTGAGAGAACTTTTTTTGGAAAACTTAATATAGAATATAGCTTCAATCTCATCTTACGACAAGCATTTTAAAAAATAAAAGAACTAAAAAATTTATGCCGTCTGCTATAATCAATGGTTTAAAACTTTTTGTGCGTCCTAAGGAAACCAATGCTTTTTAACTCTTATGTCTTTATTTTTGCTTTTTTACCAATCAGCTTTATTTTATATTTTCTTCTTATTAGACTTCGATATATCAATCTAGCAAAAATATATCTTATCGTAGCAAGTTTATTTTTTTATGGATGGTGGAATTTTATCTATGTATTCTTACTTCTTGCCTCAATTACCACAAACTACCTCATTTCACAACAAATAATAAATTCTTTAAATAAAAGAAAGGTGTGGTTCATTATAGGCTTAGTCTTCAATATAACACTGCTCTGTTATTTTAAATATATGGATTTTTTTATCGATAATGTCAATCATATTTTTAACACTGATATGCCACTTTTACATATAGTACTACCTCTTGGAATTAGTTTTTTTACCATCACTCAGATTGCTTATCTAACAGATTGTTATGAAAAATTATCTGTAGATAGAAGCATTATTGATTATAGTTTGTTTGTAACATATTTCCCACATTTGCTTGCAGGTCCAATTCTACATCATAAGCAAATCATGCCTCAATTTAAAAGCCTAAAAACAAAATTTTTAAATCTTGAAAATATCACCAAGGGTCTCTTCATATTTTTTATTGGTCTTTTTAAAAAGGTGATTATCGCTGACCAGTTTGCTATTTGGGCAAATTTGGGTTATGAAAGCGTAGAAAAAGGAATGGTGTTAAATCTACTTGAATCTTGGGCAAGTGTATATTCCTATGCCTTTCAACTTTATTTTGATTTCAGTGGATATTGTGATATGGCTATTGGTGCCTCTTTGCTATTTAATATAGCCTTACCGATTAATTTTAATTCTCCTCTTAAAGCCACAAATATTATTGATTTTTGGAAAAGATGGCATATATCACTAACAAATTTCATTACAGCTTATATTTACACACCTCTATTAAAGAGTTTTAGGCAAATATCCTTTACTAATGCCATGATTGCAACTATCATTACTTTTTTAATAGCAGGATTTTGGCATGGAGCTGGATGGAATTTTATAATTTTTGGATTACTCAATGGTATAGGTATTATTATCAATCATATTTGGTCAAAAAAATTAAAAATTAAACTTCCAAAAATAATTGCATGGATAATTACTTTTAACTTTATCAATATTACTTGGGTATTTTTTAGAGCCCAAACTTTTGAAGGAGCCATAACCATGCTAAAAGGAATGCTTGGCTTTGGAGGAATTTCTCTACCAGCATTCTTATCAAAGTATTTTCAAAATAGCTGGGGGGGGGGGATACACTTTGGTGAAACATTTGCAAATATTGCTCCAGAAGAAGCCAAGTTTCTCTTAACTTATATTTTCTTAGCTTTTATAATTATTCTAATTTTCAAAAATTCCATAAAATTAAAAGATAATTTTAAACCAAATTATAAAAATTTATTTTTTATAATCTTTTTAGCAACCCTATGTATCATCAATCTAAACAAAGCAACGCAATTTTTATATTTTGATTTTTAAGGAATCTTATGAGTTATAAAAAATTTCTGTATCTTTTTATAGGCACACTAATTTGCTTTATTGTATTTTTTTATATGATCTTAAAGTATTTAAGCTTTTTATACGAAAACAATACCTATGAAGAGATTGTAAAAAGACAGATGAAAAATAATTCTATTTATGGATCTGCATTAAATGAAAATTACTATTCCTATCGTCTTCAAATGATAAGAGAAAAAAAACCAGAAATTGTTATCATAGGAACCTCAAGAGCTGGTTTATTTAGACAAATTTATTTTGATAAATCTATGATTGCTGCAACAAATAGTAGCAATAGACCAAGTGAAATGGAAGCTTTTATACAGCAAATGCTAACTTTTCATATACCCAAAATAGTTTTTTTAAATTTAGATCCTTGGTGGCTCCTAAAATCTTTCCCTAATTATAAAAATGCTTCTTATCAAGAACTCACAGGAAAGGATATTACTCAAGAAAAAATAAAAAATATTTTTAAATACCTCTTGATAGGAAAAATCCCCTTATCTACCAAGTTTCTAAAAGAAAATTTTATTTCCAATCCTTACAGCAACTATGATAGTTTGGGTCTTAGAGCTATTAACAATTCCGATGGAAGTTTTTCTGATGGTTCCACTTTTTATGCCTCAACTATTTACGGATTAGGTAATTTTGCGGATATAAAATTTGAGAATACCTTCTATCGTTTACAACAACAAATGTTCCCATTTTACTATGCACAAACCATAGAATCTGATCGCATAAAACAACTTGAGCATATACAACAAATCTTAAAAGATCATAATATCCATGTAATTACTTATATAGCTCCAATAGCTCCAACAATCTATAAAACAATCCAAAACCAATATAAAGACCAATATAGTTATCTTAATGCGATTGATTCTTATGCTAAAGAAAAAAATATTTACAACTTTTTTAATCCTTCTACACTTAATACAACTGATTGCGAATTCTACGATGGATTCCATGGAGGTGATATAGCATATGCTAGAATGCTTTTAAAAATCTCGCAAAAAGACTCTTTTTTAAAAGGATATATCAATACAAAAAAATTACAAGAAATCATCAATACAAAACAGGGAAGAGCCTTTGCACTAGAGCATAAAAAAGGGATGAAAGAAATTGATTTTTTACAGATAGGATGTCAGAAAGAATAATGGCGGACAGGGAGGGATTCGAACCCTCGGTAACCTTGCGGCTACGCATCCTTAGCAGGGATGTGGTTTCAGCCAACTCACCCACCGGTCCAAGCCATAGAATCTAGTCTTGATAAACTAGAGGCACCATTCTATGATAAGTTTCATAAAAAATAACTTAAAAAATCAAAATTTTGCAAGGATTTCAAAGGAACTTTGCTACAATGGATGTTTAAATTTCATAAAAAACAAAGGAATTAAGAAACAAATGAATTATGCCTTCATCTTTCCTGGTCAAGGAAGCCAGTCCATAGGTATGGGAAAAGACTTTTATGATAACTTTGAACTTGCAAAAGAGCTTTTTCACTTAGCAAGTGATACTCTGGGTTTTAATATGCAAGAGCTTTGTTTTCAGGATAATGAAAAAATCAATCAAACCCAATATACCCAACCTGCAATTTTCCTAGTGAGCTATATTGCACACTCCATCTTACAAGAAGAATCTCCACTATTAGCAAAGCTGGCTCTAGGACATTCTTTAGGAGAAATTAGTGCTGTAAGTGTTGCTAATGGATTAAGTTTTGAAGATGCATTGATTCTAACTCATAAGAGAGGTTTGTTAATGCAACAAGCCTGTGAGGGAAAAGATGCTGGGATGATGGTAATTGTAGGGCTTGATGATGCAAAATTAGAACATTTTTGTCAAGAGCAACAAAATAATGGCAAATCAATTTGGTGTGCTAACTATAATGGTGATGGACAAATTGTTCTAGCTGGGAAGAAAGCAGATTTAGCAAGTGTTGAGGGTTCATTAAAAGAACTTGGCGCAAAAAGAGCACTTTTATTGCCAATGTCTGTTGCTAGCCACTGCCCTCTCCTATCAAGTATGACTGAGGATTTTACAAAGTTGATTGAGCCAATGTTAAAAGAAAATTTTTCTCTGCCTGTCATTTCTAATGCAACTACCAATAGCTATGACAACAAACAAGATGCAATTCTCTTACTGAGCGATCAGCTTACAAAGCCTGTTCTTTACAAACAAAGTATCCAAAAAATTGATTCTCAAATTGATGCTTATATTGAATTTGGTTGTGGCAATGTATTAAAAGGATTAAACAAACGCCTTAGTCAAAAAAATACCTTCAGCATTACAGATACCACATCACTAAAAGATTTTTTAGCAACGCTTTAAGGGGATATAATGATTATAGGTATTATTGGGGCAATGAGAGAAGAAATCACCCCATTATTAGACATTTTTAAGCAATATACTACACATCAAATTTCCAACAATATTTTTTATGAAATTACCTACAAAAATTCTAAAATTTTTATTGCTTATAGCAAGATTGGAAAAGTGCATTCTAGTATCACAGCCACAACAATGATATTACACTTTGGTTGCCAAAAAATCCTTTTTAGTGGTGTTGCTGGTGGATTAAATCAAAACCTAAAAGTGGGAGATTTGATGCTTGCCACAAAGCTTTGCCAACACGATGTTGATATCACAGCTTTTGGGCACCCTCTTGGCTTTATTCCTGAAAGCAGTGTATATATCCACACAGATGAACGCCTCAATACCATAGCAAGAGAGGTTGCAAAAGATCAAAACATTATTCTCAAAGAAGGAATTATTGCTTCTGGGGATCAATTTATACACAATCAAGATAAAAAACAATGGCTTATAGAAAATTTTCAAGCTGATGCCGTAGAAATGGAAGGAGCCTCTGTTGGTATGGCTTGCCATTTATTCAATATACCATTTTGTATTTTTAGATCTATTAGTGATAGTGCTGATGGTAATGCAGACATCAGCTTTGATGAATTTTTAGAAAAATCTGCAAAAACTTCTGCAAATTTTGTAAAACACATGGTAGATGCAATCCTATGAAAAAAATGCAAAAAGCCTTTAGTATGATTGAACTTGTATTTGTGATTGTTATTTTAGGGATTATTGCAAGTATTGCGCTACCAAAACTCTCACTTACAAGAAGTGATGCACAATATACTGCTATTGTTGCAGACATTCAAACTATTATGAGCACTATAGAACAACAATATCTTGTTGAAGACATCAACCCTACTCAATTAAATGGTGATTTGATTATGGAAAGTGCAAGATTAAGCTCATCAAGATGGATTGCCACAAATACTGGAATCAGACTTGCTAAAAATCAAGCAATTGACGCAAACAACAATTGCGTTTTTATCGATTTTAATCAAACAAATCTCGTAGTAAGAATAGATTCTACTATCCAAACTCCTCTTTGCCAAAAACTTGCCAAACAATACCCCAAAACCCTCATCACCCCTCTTGAAAACAACACTATCAAGTTTTAAAGCCTTTAGCACACTTGAACTTATATTTGTGATAATAATCCTTGGAATCTTAATAACCTTAGGATTCCAAAAAAATTTCTTTAAAGAAAAAAGGTGTGATACCTATCTCTCCTCTGCTTTATTAAACTTTCAAAATGAAATCTCTCTACATTTTACAAAAACCTATTTTTCACATCACATAAATACTCTAAGTGATCTTAAAAATATCTTTCAAAAATATGCCACACAAAATACCCCATCTTGCTCCCTTATCCTTAATCAAGAAAAACTCTTTATCATTGCAACAAATAATAACCTCCAAACAACATTTAATATCACACCTAAAGACCTTACAACCAACCTAAAAATACAATGTACCCTTAGCAATGCCCTTTGTAAAAAAATACATCATAGATATTCTTCCAAATGAACCAAAAATGATAAAATATAGCACTCTTATTTAAAGGAATACTATGCACGTTCAAATCCAAGAATTTTTTGACTTTTGTAAAGAAAATGAAGTAGAGTTTATAGACTTTAGATTTAGTGATATCAAGGGAACTTGGCATCACTTAGCTTACAACTTTCAATCCGTAGATGAAGATATGTTTTTAAATGGAATCCCCTTTGATGCTAGTTCGATGAAAGGCTGGCAACCCATAGAAAAATCCGACATGATTCTAAAACCTGATCTTGTGCGTTATTTTATCGACCCCTTTACTGCTGATGCTACTGCTGTTGTTTTTTGTGATATTTGGGATATTTACAAAAATGCCCCTTATGAAAAATGCCCTAGAAGTATTGCAAAAAAAGCTATGGAATATCTCAAAAGCAGTGGCATTGGAGATGAGGTTTTTGTGGGGGCTGAAAATGAATTTTTTATTTTTGATAGCGTAAAAATCAAAGATGCTATCAATTGCCAATATTATGAAATTGATAGCGAAGAGGGAGAATGGAATCGAGACAAAAGCTTTGAGAGTGGTATCAATATAGGGCATCGATCTGGAACCAAAGGCGGGTATTTCCCTGTTCCTCCTATTGATACAATGATGGATATTAGAGCAGAGATTGTTAAAGTTTTGCATCAAGTGGGACTTGAAACTTTTGTAGTGCATCACGAAGTAGCACAAGGTCAAGGAGAAATTGGAGTAAAATTTGGAAATCTTTTAGAAACAGCTGATAATGTGCAAAAACTAAAATATGTTGTAAAAATGGTGGCACATCTCAATGGAAAAACTGCAACATTTATGCCAAAACCTCTTTTTGGTGATAATGGCAATGGTATGCATACACATATTAGTATTTGGAAAAATGGGCAAAATCTTTTTGCTGGAGATGGATACCAAAATCTAAGCCAAATGGCACTAAACTTTTTGGGAGGAGTCTTAAAACACGCTAGAAGCGTAGCTGCTTTTAGCAATGCCTCAACAAACTCTTTTAAAAGACTAATCCCTGGTTTTGAAGCACCTTCAATCCTTACTTACTCCGCAAACAATCGTAGTGCAAGTGTTAGAATCCCTTATAATAGCAAAGGCAAAAGCACAAGATTAGAGTTTAGATTCCCTGATAATTCTGCAAATCCTTATTTAGCATTTTGTGCGATTTTGATGGCAGGGATTGATGGTATTTACAAGAAGACAGATGCGGGAAAACCTATGGACATCAATCTTTTTGAACTCACCCTTGATGAGATTAGAGAAAAAGGAATCAAGCAAATGCCACACACTCTAAGAACCGCGATTGAAGAAATGCTACTTGATAGAGATTATCTCAAAGAAGGCAATGTCTTTAGTGAGGAATTTATCCAAGTGTATAAAAGCTTTAAGTTTGAAACTGAAATCTGGCCTTGGGAAGCTAGACCTCATCCATTTGAGTTTATCTCTACTTATTCTTGCTAACTAGATATGTCTAAAGCGATAGATTTATTGCCGAAAGGATAAAATGAAAAAAATATTTTTAACAATACTAATTATAACTTCATTTCTAGGAGCTACAGAAGAAAAAATACACTAGGAGAATTATCTATTATCCTAGTTTGCTGTGCAATTTTCTTTATTACACTCTTTTATGGATATGACAGTAAAGCAAGAGAAAAAGCTAGAAAAGTAAGGGAATTTTTTTCAAAAAACAGAACTAATAAAGATGGACAGATACAACCTCAAAATACCAAAGAATTAGCAGCTTGGTTAAGAACTTCAAATAGCTGCAAAAATATTGATACATCTTTAATCACTGATCTCACTGGTTTTTTTATTCCTTTTTCCAAAGAACCAAATGAATTTTTTGAGGGGATTTCTGACTGG
>NZ_NXLX01000019.1 GCF_003364335.1 Helicobacter anseris | reverse complement strand
ATTTATAATGTTCAAGATTATCTTGCTAAATGTTTAGATTCTATTGTCAATCAAACATTTGGGGATATTGAAATTATTCTTATCAATGATGGAAGCACTGATAAAAGTGGGGCAATAGCAAAAGAGTATGCAAAAAAAGATAAGCGTATTGTTTTGATTGAGCAAGAAAATAAGGGGCAGGGATATGCTAGAAATAAAGGAATGGAAATGGGGGGGGGGGATTATATCATCTTTGTGGATTCTGATGACTATGTGGAATTAGATATGTGTGAAACTTTTTATAATATTTTGAAAAATAAAGAAATTGAAATACTCATTAATCCCTATTTTCACAACAAAGATACTAAACAAATTTTGTGTGATTATTTTACAGATTCACTGCCAACAGGTGGTATCTATAATTCTCAAATAGGATCTCAATTTTTACTAAAAACTTACAAAAAATATCTCTTTATCACTACCATTGCACATTTTGTTTTTAAAAATAGCTTTCTTAGAGAAAAACAAATAAAATTTCCTGAGAATATTTTATATGAAGATGTATTCTTCTGCACAGATGCCTTTTTGCAAGCCCAAAAAATATTTACTACTAACACCCCTAAATATCACTACTATTCAAGTCCTCATTCCATTATGCGAGGCAAAATGGATATGGAAAAAACGATAAAATCAGCAAATAGCTATTATGCCTTAAGCTGTTATCTAAAGCGCAATATAGAGAGATACCCAGAAAAGGTGCTAAAAAAATTACTTTACATCAGCACAAAAACAGCATTTCAACACACTTTAAAAGCAATTCAAAAAATAAAGTATCACCAGCAATTAAGTTTTTCAAAAAAAGATTTACTAAATTTTGATGACAAGCTTTCTATTTTAGAAAGATTAAATATTTATTTTCCAGCACAATATAAATTTTTCCATCCTTTTTTCTATATATGTCAAAAATTTAAAAATCTATCATCAAAAATCTTAAGGAGATTTTATGCCATTTTTTTCCATCATCATCCCAATTTATAATGTTCAAGATTATCTTGCTAAATGTTTAGATTCTATTGTCAATCAAACATTTGGGGATATTGAAATTATTCTTATCAATGATGGAAGCACTGATAAAAGTGGGGCAATAGCAAAAGAGTATGCAAAAAAAGATAAGCGTATTGTTTTGATTGAACAAGAAAATCAAGGTTTAAGTTGTGCTAGAAATAAAGGGATAGAAATGGGGGGGGGGGATTATATCATCTTTGTGGATTCTGATGACTATGTAGAATTGGATATGTGTGAAAAACTCTTTAATATTCTTTTAAATAAAAATATTGATGTTTTAAAATACTACAATCACACTTTTTCTCATCAGGTAGATTTAAAAAAGACAATAAAAAAATTTATACTAAAACTTTATCCTCATATATCTCTTATGAAAGAAACCACTACTCCTTCCAATCTTCTATCCTTAGAAAGCCCTTTAAGTGGAAGAGAATTTTTAATACAGCATCCATCTATTTTGCATGAAGGTTGTGTGTGGCTATATGCTATTAAAAGAAATTTTTTACTCACTCACAATATAAATTTTATTCCAAAAATATTTTATGAAGATATGCCATTTATTGCACAAATTCTTCTTTATTCAAAAAATTTTTTTATTGCACCTTTCTCTCTTTACACCTATAGATTAAGTCAAAATTCTATCATGAGGGGCAAGATGACTAAAGATAAAATTATCCACTCTTTACAAAGCTATCTTACTATTGCCGATTTTTTTGAGAATCTCAAAACCCAAGAAAAAGACAAAGAAATTCTTAATATCTTAGAAAAACAAGCTCCTCTTTATACACAACTTTTTCAAATTCGTGCAAGAGAAATTAAACACAAAGAAATTCCCAAAGAAATTTTAAAACACTTTAGCCTCTATCAACACTATCTACCATCTCTGACCTTCAAGCAAAAAATGGCAATTTATTTTCCAAGAAGTTTTAGATTGCTTTCTAAGATTAAGCACTTACTTAAATACTTGCTAAAATAACATTTTATTTTGTAAGAACAAGAGTGGTCACTAGATGTCAAATAATTTTTTTTATAATCTTCAAGGTATATTCTTTCTTCTTATTCCTCAAGTAAATAAGCTTGAGAAAAAAATTGAAAAATTACTCCTAAAATATGATACAAAAGTTGAAGAAATTGCTAGTCGCATCAATTATTATTGCAATTTTGATCAAACCATTGCCCTACCATCAAAACATATCCACAGCAAAGGAGATTTGCTCAAACAAGGCTCAAGATATTGCTATGATTTTTATGAATATATGCGATATTTTAATCCACACCTCCACTTTCATCTAGAATCTGGAGATGTCAATTATTTTACAAAAACCCCTAGTTTTTGCAAATCTCGACCAATCACAGATTCTAAAAACAATAATATTCTCCTAAAACTTGACAAAAAAAGACATTTCAAATTTCTCACGCAAGATTTTTTAGAATCTCTACCTACTTACACACAAAAAATAAATAAAATCTTCTTTCGTGGCGGATGCTATCAGCAACATCGTCAAAATTTTATGCAAAAATTCTTCTCACATCCGCTTGTAAATGCTGGACATGTTGGCTCATTGAGAAATGAAGATTTTAGAAAATGGTATAAAGGAAAAGCTTCTTTAAAAGAACACTTACAATATAAATTCATTCTTTCTCTTGAGGGCAATGATGTTGCAACAAATCTCAAATGGATTATGAGCTCCAATTCCCTAGCATTAATGCCAAAACCAAAATTTGAAACTTGGTTTATGGAAGGAAAACTTATTGAGAATGTTCATTACTTGCGAATCAATGAGGATTTTACAAATTTGGAAGAACAAGTAGATTTTATTTTAAATAATCAAAAACTTGCACAAGATATTATCCATAATGCAAACTTATATGTTAAACAATTTATCGATAAGGATTTTGAAGATTTAATAAGCCTGTTAGTATTAAGAAAGTTTTTCTATCAAACAAATCAGATGAAAGTGAGCCATATAGAAGAGGCTTTATTTAAGCCTCTTTAAAAAATTATTTATCTTTAATTCCTAAATCTTTGATAAGTTTTACATATCTATCATGCTGAGAATTCTTAAGATATTTAAGTAAATGTTTCCTTTTTCCTACTAACTTCAAAAGTCCCAATCTACTAGAATGATCTTTTTTATTTGCCTTAAGATGCTCTGTTAAATCAGCAATTCTTTGAGTTAAAAGCGCAATCTGAACTTCTGAAGAACCAGTATCCTTGCTATCTCTTGCAAATTTTTGAATAATCTCTTGCTTTTTCGCCGTATCTAAAGCCATAATGACCTCCTGAATGGTATTTTAAAGGACGCAATATTACAATAAAAAACTAAAAAATCCAATAAAATAGTGTAAAATTTCCATCTAATATTTAAACCAATAATTTTAGAAGAGTATAAAAATAACAAACTTGAGGGAATCTTTGGCAAAAAAGAAAATCAATGCACTGCAATCTATGATGTCTGTCTTAAAAACTTTCACGCAATCTAAAGATTTAACGGTTGTTGTTTTTGTCATTATGATACTTGCAATTATCATTGTGCCACTTCCCCCTTTTCTTTTAGATTTCCTTTTGACAATTTCCATTGCGCTTTCTGTATTGATTATACTTATAGGACTTTATATTACAAAGCCGACAGATTTTTCCGCCTTCCCTACACTCTTGCTAATTGTCACACTCTATCGTTTGGCCCTAAATGTAGCTACCACAAGAATGATACTTACTGAAGGCTATAAGGGTGCAGAATCTGTAAGTGATATTATTGCCGCTTTTGGAGCCTTTACTGTAAGTGGTAATTATGTCATTGGAAGCATTATTTTTGTAATTCTGGTTTTGGTAAATTTATTGGTAGTTACCAATGGTTCTACAAGGGTTACAGAAGTAAGAGCTAGATTTGCTCTAGATGCAATGCCTGGAAAACAAATGGCAATTGATGCTGATTTAAATGCAGGCTTAATTGACAATGAAGAAGCAAAAACAAGGCGTGCCGCCCTCACTCAAGAAGCTGATTTTTATGGCGCTATGGATGGTGCTAGTAAATTTGTAAAAGGCGATGCTATTGCCTCTATTATTATCACAATTATCAATATTATTGGTGGTTTTTTAATTGGAGTTTTTCAAAGAGGCATGAGTGCTAGCGATAGTGCTGCTACTTTTACAATTTTAACCATTGGTGATGGACTAGTAGGGCAGATTCCAGCGCTCATTATTGCAACTGCTACTGGTATTGTTGCTACGAGAACTACGCAAAATGAAGAGGAAAATTTCGCTAGCAAACTTGTTACACAACTTACAGATAAAAGCAAAACGCTTATTATTGTTGGGGTAATTCTTATGCTTTTTGCCACAGTCCCAGGATTACCGACTTTTTCATTAGCTTTTGTAGGTTCTTTATTTTTATTTATCTCTTGGCTTATCTCACGAGAAGACAAAGAAAGTCTTTTTAGTATTTTTGAAAAATGGCTAAGCAAGAAGACAAACACAAAACTTGATACCTCTATCAATAAAAATCCAAAAGAAATCAATACACAACAACATCTTCCAAAACCAATACAACAAAAAAGTGCCGAGGAAATTAAAAAAGAGGAAGAAAAAGCTATTGATGAGGTTTTAAAAACAGAATTCTTAGAGCTAGATCTTGGATATCAGCTCATTATGCTTGCAGATCCGAAACAAAATGGAGATTTGCTAGAACGCATTAGAGGAATCCGTAAGAAAATTGCAAGTGATTATGGTTTTTTAATGCCACAAATTCGTATCAGAGATAATTTACAACTTCCACCAAATAACTATGAGTTTAAACTCAAGGGCATTAGCATTGGTGATGGAAGTGTTATGCCAGATAAGTTTTTAGCAATGAATACAGGATTTGTTGGTAAGGAGATTCAAGGCATTCCCACAAAAGAACCTGCTTTTGGTATGGATGCACTTTGGATAAATCCTGATGATAAAGAAGAAGCCATTATTCAAGGCTATACTATTATTGATCCATCTACGGTAATTACGACCCACATAAGTGAATTGGTTAAGAATTATGCTGAAGAATTTATTACAAAAGATGAGGTCAAATCAATCCTTGATCGTCTTGCTCAAGATTATCCTGCAATTATCGAAGAAGCAAGAAAGGTGCAGCCTAGCATTATCCGTTCTGTTTTACAAGAATTGCTTCATGAAAAAATTCCTATCAAAGATATGCTCACCATACTTGAGACAATCACTGATGTAGCCACCCCATTACAAAATGATGTCGCACTTATCACAGAACAAGTAAGAGCCAAACTCTCTCGTGTTATTACAAATATTTTTAAATCAGAAGATGGAATCTTAAAGCTTGTCACTCTCTCTCTTGATACAGAGCAATATCTTTTAGGCAAGCTTCGCGAACAACCTTCTGGAAAGACCCTGCTTCTCAATACCAATGATATGCAAAAGCTACTTGATACAATCACAGAAGAATCCATGCAGATTCTTCAAAAAGGTATAGCACCGGTTATTTTAATTGTAGATCCTGCTTTAAGAAGACCTTTGGCAAGCAAATTAGAGCAATTTAAAATTGATTTAGTGGTATTAAGTCATGCAGAATTAGATGTAAATACCAAATATGAAGTTTTGGGAAATATTGAAATTAACTTTAATCAAGGATAGTAATTATGCAAGTTTATCATCTCTCTCATATTGATTTAGATGGATATGGATGCCAATATATTGCAAGAGAATTTTTTGACAAAATAGAATTTTTCAATGCCAATTATGGCAAAGAAGTAATGACAAGACTAAATCACATTCTCTATCGCATCCAGCATTCTCAGGCAAGTAAGCTTCAAGAAAAATTCCGCACAAAAACACAACAAAAGATTCTTATACTTATCACTGATCTTAATCTTTCTATGCAAGAATGTAAATTCTTGCAAGAGAAGGTTGATTTAATGCGAATGGAAGGTAAAGATATTGAAATTTGTCTTTTGGATCACCATATCAGTGGCGAAGAAAGTGCAAAAAATTTTCACTGGTATCATCTTGACATACAGCGTTGTGCTACAAAAATTACCTATGAAACACTAAAACAAAAATATTCTCTTAAAAATCCTTCTTATGAAAACACCCTAAATGATATTGTTGAAATGATAAATTCTATTGACATTTGGAAAGAAGAGGGCTTTGGTTTTGAATTTGGAAAAGTAGCCCTTAGCCTAATTGCAAACTCCAATGAACTCAATCGCTTTATGTTTGAAGAAGAGCACCATAACTATAAATTAAAACTTTTAGATTCTATTAAAGATTTTATTCACTTACAAAATGCTCCTGTTGCATTTGATAATGCTATTTTTACCCTAAAAAAAATTGCACTTGGTGGAAATCCACAAACACAAACAATGGATAATATTACCTCAATGGCTCAAGTAAAACTCCTAGAATCCAAAAAAGATATATGCACAATTACACACCAAGATAAAAAAGGTTTTTTAAGCTATTCAATGGGTGGCATTAGTGTGCTTGCAAATTTGTTTTTAAAACAAAATCCAGATTATGATTTTTATATGGATGTAAATTTTAAAGGCAATGTGTCTTTACGTGCTAATGGAAATTGCGATGTTAATATCTTAAGCAAAACTTTTTTTAATGGTGGAGGACACAAAAATGCTTCAGGCGGAAAAATAGAAAATTTTAAAGAAAGTTTTTTATATGAAGACATTAAACAACAAGTTATTAAAATACTCAATAAGGAGAAATAAATGAAAGAACAAGAATATCAAGAACTTGCTCTTGAAATCTTAGATATGCTTGCTGTAGCTTTTCACTTTGCTGGTGCAAAAGATTCTAGTATCGAAAAATTGCTTGACATCTATATCAAAGAAGTTGAAAAAGATAACCACTATGAAGAAGAATATAATCAGCAAGCTATTATTGCTTTAATAAATAACATTAAGCAAAAGTATCCTCAATTATTTATCTAAAAGTGCAAGTTAAATATTTTTACACTTTGATATTTTTCTAAGCTTTTTTTTGCTTTAATTTAGTTAAAAAAAAATTAACTTATTTGGACTAAGGAGGTTTTTCATGAAAAAAAAGATTTTAATACTTGGTGGAGGATATGGGGGATTAAAAACAGCACTTACACTACAAAAAAGACATGCTGATGCACAAATTACTCTTATTAGCAAGCACGATTATCATTACCAAACCACTTTGCTCCATAAAGTTGCTATTGGGACTTTAAGTGAAAGAAAGGCAAAAATTTACTACCGCGATCTTTTAAAAGAAGTGCATTTTATCAAAGACAAGGTTATGGAAATAAGACCTCAAGAAAATAAAGTTATTGGAAAACTTGATATATATGAATATGATATTTTAGTTCTAGGGCTTGGTTTTAAGCCTGATTATTTTGATATACCAGGTGCCAAAGAGCATACCTACAAGCTATCATCTCTTAATGCAGCATTAAGACTATGCAAACATATTGAGTGGAAATTTAAAGATTATCATCTTACAAAAGATAAAAATGATCTGTCATTTATCATTTGTGGTGCTGGATTTACAAGCATAGAATTTACAGCAGAGCTTGCGCATAGCATAAAACGTATGTGTAAAATTTATGGTCTCAATCAAGAAGATGTCAAAATTAGTTGCATTGGAAGATCTAAGAGAATCTTGCCTGTATTTGATGAAAAACTCAGCCAAAAAGCTACAAAAAAACTTCAAGATCTTGGGGTAGAAATTATCACATCTACTAGTGTAAAAGAATGCCATAAAGATGGTGTAGTTATTTCTAGAAACAATCAAGACGAAAAAATATTTGGCAATATTATACTTTGGGGAACAGGAGTTAAAGGAAATGATACAGTAGAATATCATTCCCCAATTCACAGCAATAAAGGAAGATTAAAGGTAGATTCCAACCTCAAAAGCATTGATTATGAAAATATGTATGTAGTAGGAGATTGTGCAATTTATGCGCAAAAAGAAGTAGTGCATGTCCCAACTGCACAGCTAGCTACTCAAATGGGAGAATATATAGGCAATCTTTTAGCAGATGAGCTAGAAGGAAAAATGGTGCATGAAGATTTTAAATTTATCAATCGCGGTTCAATCTGCTCTCTTGGACATAATGATGCAGTCGGCGTTGTTTTTGGCAAAAGCGTTTCAGGAGAATTTGGTGCATTTATGAAGAATCTTGTAGAAAATCGATGGTTATTTGGTATCGGTGGATTAAAGATGGTGCTAAAAAAAGGACAATTCCGCTATAGAAGTAGTGATTAAACTACTTCTTTTGGAAAAATAAGATTTAAAAATATAGCGCACAACCCTCCTGCCACAATTCCTGAAGAAAATACACTCTCCACCCACTTTGGTAAAAATTGCAAAATATCTGGATTATTATTTACCCCAAGTCCTATACCCAAAGATAAAGAAATAATTAAAATAGAGCGTCTTGTGATTTTTTCTTTTGCAAGAATACGCACCCCAGTAGCAGCAATACTACCAAACATGACCAATGTAGCACCACCTAAAATAGATTGAGGAATTTGCAAAGCAAAATTTGCTATAACAGGAAAAAGCCCCAATAGCATCAAAAATAATGCAACCAACAACCCCACATATCTACTCGCAATTCCACTAAGAGCAATCACCCCATTATTTTGACTAAAACATGAATTAGGGAAGGTATTAAAAATACCTGACACAAAAGAATTGATTCCATTTGCCAAAACTCCACCCTTTAATCTCAAAAAATATTCCCTACCCTCAAGCTTTTGATGAGATACTTCACAAGTTGCGCTTATATCTCCGATTGTTTCTAATGAAGTTACAGCATATACAAGGACAAAAGGCAAAACCAAACTCCAATCAATGCCAATACCAAAATAAAATGGTTGAGGCAAAAATACTAATGGCAATTGATAATTCATCTGAAATGAAAAATCTCCTAAAAAATAAGCAATTAAAACCCCTACCACAACAGCCAAAAAAAGTGCTGATATTTTAAGATAAGAATTTTTAAATAAATTTAAAAAAATAATAGCAGCTATCACACTACCTGCCAAAAACAAATCTTTTAGATTCCCAAAACTACCATTACTTTTTGCCTCATAGCCCCCACCAACACTTATTAAACCAATATTGATTAAGCTAAGCCCGATAAGTAGCACCACAATACCTGAAACAAGTGGAGAAATTGCTTTTTTAAACAAAGGAAGAAATTGAGAAATTAAGATTTCTGTCAAAGCACACATCATCAAAGTGCCAAAAATAGTTCCCAACATCTGAGCATCATCCAATCCTTTATTTTTCAACAACAATCCTGCAGTAATAATAGGTGCAACAAAATTAAAACTAGTCCCTTGAATGGACAACAATCCAGAACCTATTGGCCCAATTTTATATATCTGTATCAAAGATGCAATCCCAGAAGCAAAGAGTGACATTGCAATAATTCTACCTGTATCCATATCATTTACCCCAAGCTCTTTGCATATAAGCAAAGAAGGAGTAATAACTGCTATAAACATTGCCATTAAATGCACAAATGCTGCAAAAATTGCTTTAAAAAATGGGGGTTTTTGTTCAAGAGAATAAAACAACTGAGTATTTTGCATTATTTAAAACTCCGAAAGAAAAATTAGGTGAAATACTGCATCATTTTGGCACAAATTATAATTAAAAAACTAAGTAGCAAGGCAATTAGATGCGATCTACCTTTAAATGGGTCGGCTTTTTTTAAAACTCGAATAAAAAATATGGCATAAAATGTAAGCAAAAACATAAGAATAATTAAAAAGATCTTAATCCAAAAAAAGATATTAAAATAACTTGATAAATTAAAAATACTTTTTAAGTCATAAAAACTAAGCAACCAAATACCACTTAAAATAAGTAGCATAAAAATAATGCCAAATATTCTTGTTCCATAAAGTGTATATGCCTTTTTTACTGCATCACATTTATGCTTATCCTCTTTTCTATAAGCTAAAGCATAAACACAAACATCAAAAAAGACATATCCTACAAAACCTATCGCACAAATAAGATGCAAGCATAGTGCGATGAGATACATTTTATTTTTTATATGCCTTTATAGCAGCATCCAAAATCTCTGTAGCTTTTTCCTTGCTTTGATATTCTTTTACCTTTACCCATTTGTTTGGTTCAAGCATTTTATAAGTTTCAAAAAAATTCTTGATTCTATCAAGTGTAATACGAGGTAAATCATCAATAGTTTTAATATTGTCATATCTAGGATCAATTTTACTTACAGGAACAGCTAAAATCTTTTCATCCATACCACTTTCATCTTCCATAATAAGCACACCAATCAATCTTACTTTAATTACACTTCCAGCTTGCAATGGATATTCATTTAATACCAAAACATCAGCAGGATCCCCATCTGCACTTAATGTATTTGGAACAAAACCATAATTAGCAGGATAAAACATTGCACTATACATCACACGATCCACAACTACCGCACCACTATCCTTATCAAGCTCATACTTAATATTTGACATATAAGGTATTTCAATAACTACATTTACCTTTTCTGGATTTTCACCTATTTCAATTTTTTCTAATTGCATTTTTCACTCCTTAAATTTTTGATTGGATAAATCGTTGCATTTCATCAACAATTGCTTCAATACTTCTTTCACCATTGATTTTTTTCAAAATCCCTTGTTTTTGGAAAAAATCCTGTATGGTAGAGAGTGGTTCTAAATATACCTTCATACGATTATTAAAAACCTCAACGTTATCATCTGCACCTCTAGCTCTACCAAGAACCCTATCTCTTGCCACCTCTTCGCTTACTTCTACTTCAATAACGCTCACAAGCTCTACCTTATCCTGATTCTTTAAAACCTTATCAAAAGCCTCCATTTGCTCAACACTTCTTGGATAGCCATCAATTAAAATCACATCCTTAGGAGCATTAGCAATAGCACCAACAATTGTATCCACTACAATATCTAATGGCACTAAATTCCCTTTTGAAGTAAAGCTCTCAATCAATTTTCCTCTTTCACTCCCACTTGCACTCTCTGCACGCAATAAATCTCCGGTAGAGTAATGCACTATCTTATCATCACAATTTTTAGCAATAATCTGAGCATCTGTTGTTTTTCCGCTACCTGGAGCACCAATAATTAAAAATAGTTTTTTCATCATAACCTCTCTTATTTTAAATTTCTTAATCTAATATGCAATTCTCTCAACTGCTCTTCACTTACACTACTAGGAGCACTAGTCAATGGACAAGTAGCTTTTTGCGTCTTAGGAAATGCAATAACATCTCTAATACTATTAGATTGGGTAAGCAACATAATCAACCTATCTAAACCTATTGCAAATCCCCCATGAGGCGGCGCACCAAAACTTAGTGCTTCAAGCAAAAATCCAAATTTATCTTGAGCCTCATGAGAATCAATTCCTAAAAGATTAAAAATCCTGGCTTGGATATCTTGCTTATGGATTCTCATACTACCCCCACCAAGCTCAATTCCATTAAGCACCACATCATACGCAACTGATTGAATAGATTCAATATCTGGATTATCAATATCTTTTGGCATAGTAAAAGGATGATGAAGAGCTGAGATTTTTCCCTCATTTTCTTCAAACATAGGAAAATCAACAACCCATAAAAACTTATAAACATTTGCATCTATCATACCCATATCTTGTGCAATTTTTAAACGCAATCTTCCCATATAATCCCACACTACCTTTTTAGCACCAGCACCAAAGAAAATGATATCTCCCACCTTTGCCTCAAGCCTTTGTATCAAAGTATCAAAGCTTTTTTCAGACATAAATTTTACTAATGGACCCTTAGCACCATCTTCTTTCATTTGAATATATGCCAATCCTTGCGCACCAAACTTTCTTACGAATTCTTCTGCTTCTGCTAAAGTTTTTCTGCTAAAAAAGTTGTCCCTATTCTTAACAATCAATGCCTTAAATCGATTATTTTTTGTATCTTGCGCAATTTTTTTAAAGATTTCATTACTTGAATCTTGCATCAAATCACTTACTTCAAACAATGGCATATCAAATCTTAAATCTGGTTTATCTGAACCATACCTTTCCATTGCTTCGCTATAAGGCAGACGCATAAAAGGTGTTTTTACATCAATATTTTTTAATGCAAAAATATTTTGCAAAAGCTTCTCTGCAACATGCATTACATCTTCTTGTGTGCAAAAACTCATCTCCACATCAATTTGAGTAAATTCTGGCTGTCTATCTGCTCTCAAATCTTCATCTCTAAAACATTTTGCAATTTGATAGTAAGAATCAAAACCACTTACCATTAAAAGTTGCTTAAAAATTTGAGGGCTTTGTGGAAGTGCAAAAAAATCTCCATCATGCACCCTGCTTGGCACCAAATAATCTCTAGCACCCTCTGGAGTAGCCTTTGTTAGGATAGGTGTTTCAATTTCTGTAAATCCCAAAGAATCCAAAGTCTTTCTTGTTGCCATACAAACATCTGAACGCATTTTAAAAATATCAAAAGATTTTTTAGATCTTAAATCCAAATAACGATATTTGAGTTTTAAATCTTCACCAACATTATCATCACCGATTGCTATAGGCGGTGTTTTACTTTGATTTTCAATAACCAAATCCTCCACTACAACTTCAATCTTTCCTGTTTTTAGTTTTGGATTTTCTAGTCCCTCGCCTCTAGCTCTCACTTTTCCACTTATAAGTAAAACATACTCATCACGCACACTTGAAGCAATACTATAAGCTGGAGAAGTTGGATCACATACTAGCTGGATTAACCCACTTTTATCTCTCAAATCAATAAAAACTACTCCACCATGATCCCTATAGGTATTACACCATCCAGCAAGTTTAACATTTTCTCCAATATTCACTTCACTCAATTCTGAGCATAAATGCGTTCTTAACACCATTTACTCCTTTTCTAAAAATTGTCTAAGATATTCTTCAATTACCTTTGGTTGCGACTTAATGACAAAACCATTAGCTCCCAAGTCTAGAGCTGTCTCAAAGCTTGCACTACTTTGCATAGAAGAATTTACAAGTGTAGGAATATTTTTTGTCTTCTCATTCTTTTTTAGATATTTTAAAACTTCAAATCCTGATAAATTTGGCATCTCCAAGTCTGTAATAATCACACCAACATCCTCAATATTATCACAATGTTCAATATATATTAGCAACTCTTGTCCATTAGAAAAATGCAAATAACGCAGTCCTAACCTTTTTATAATTTTTTCTAATTCTTTTATTGCGCTTCTTGAATCCTCTGCAATCAAAACAAGCTTATTGCTTTTGATTTTTTCAATGGTATTTAAGTTTAATTCAATTTTATCCATCATTGCAGGGAAAGCATCAGACACCATTTTTTCAATATCTAAAACCTGCACCAATGAATTATCCTCGTATCTTGTAGTAGCGATAATCTTGCTATCTTCTTTTAAGCCATGATCCATACTAGCTTGTATTTTTTCCCAATTTCTTTGAATGATATGCTTTACTTGTTTTACTTGCAACCCAACTGTGCAATTTGAAAAATCACAAATAATTACCAAATGCTTATCATCAACAAGAGAATGTTTTGATAAATCCCTTTGTAAATCTTGAGAATTAAAATGTAACCATCGCTTTATATCAATAAGTGGTATTGCCTCATTTCTTACTAGCAATGTCCCTAAAACAATTGTATTATCTCCATCAATTGCCTCTGTTAATGCTCCATCATAAGCAATCACTTCTCTAATCTTAAAAACATTGATGGCATAAATTTGTGCATCATGACAATCATCTAGCAAAAAACACAAAAATTGTGCCTCATTCTTTGTATGAGGCATCTCTTGCAATCCACTTACCATACACTCTCATTTTAATTTTACTAGTTTTCTATCGCAGATTCTATCAAAAAATAGCCTTATATTTCAGCTATAATTGCAAAAAACTGCAAGATTTAACCATATAAAAGAATAAAAAATGAAAGACTATCAAACTTACAAAGAAAAAGTAGAATTACTAACAAAAATGGCTTACCACTATTATGTATTAGATGATCCAATTGCAAGCGATGAAGAATATGATCTCCTTTATCATCAAATCAAGCAATATGAAGAAAATCATCCTCAAGAGATTCTTGCATCTTCCCCTACTCAAAGAGTAGGAATGCCTCCATTAGATGATTTTGAAAAAAATACTCATATCCAAAGAATGTGGAGCTTAGATGATGTTTTTAATTTTGATGAATTACAAGAATGGTGCCAAAGAATTTACAAAACTTATCCTCAAGCCTATTTTACCTGTTCGCCAAAATTTGATGGTGCTTCCTTAAATCTCTATTATCAAAATGGAAAACTCATTAGTGCGACAACAAGAGGTGATGGAATTACTGGGGAACTTGTCACCCAAAATGCAAAAACCATTCAATCTATTCCTTTAGAAATACCCTATTTAGGTGATATTGAAATACGAGGTGAAGTAGTTATTACAAAAGAAGATTTTGAAAAAATCAATAATGAAAGAATTAAAAATAATGAAACTATATTTGCCAATCCAAGAAATGCGGCTGCTGGTAGTATGAGGCAGCTTGATAGCACAATTACTGCAAAAAGAAAATTGCGTTTTATTCCGTGGGGATTTGGAAAGCATGATTTGAAATTTTCAAGCTTTTTTGAAAGTATGCAAAAGATACTATCCTTTGGCTTTTATCCTATACCATTTATCAAACTCTGTAAAGACATTCATTCTATAGAGGCTTATTACAAAGAAATCATGCAAATGCGCGAAAGCTATTCAATGATGCTAGATGGAATGGTTATTATGCTAGATTCTTTTGAAGCACAAAATAACTTAGGTTTTACTATCAAATCTCCAAGATTTGCTTGTGCCTACAAATTTCCAGCAATAGAAAAAATCACAAAGATTCTCTCTGTAACACAACAAGTTGGCCGCACAGGAGTGATTACCCCCGTAGCAGAATTACAGCCTGTAGAAATTGAAGGAGCTACTATTTCAAGAGCCACTTTACACAACTACAAAGAAATTCAAAAAAAAGATATTAGAATCAATGATTATGTCATTGTAATACGCAGTGGAGATGTTATACCCAAGATTATCAAACCTATTTATGAGCGTAGAAATCATCAAGAAATAACAATCACTGCACCAACACACTGCCCTATATGCAAACAAGAACTTCTTATAGAAGATATCTTCATTCGTTGTCAAAACTTACTTTGTGAAGCAAGAGTAAAAGAAAGCATTGTTCATTTTGCTTCAAAAAAAGCTTTAAATATTGATGGTCTTGGGGAAAAGATAGTTTATCAGCTCTTTGATGCTGGTATTATTTCTAATATCACCGATCTTTATAGTATTGAATATGAGAGCTTATTGAAACTTGAAGGCTGGAAAGAAAAAAAGGCAAAAAACCTTTTAGAATCTATTGCAAAAACAAAAAATATAGAGCTCTGGAGAGTTATTAATGCACTTGGAATAGAGCATATTGGGGAGGGTGCAAGCAAAAAAATTGCACAAAGCTTTGGCATTGCTTGCTTTGAAAAGAATTTTGATGAAATTATTGCTCTTGATGGATTTGGTAAAGAAATGACAGAATCTTTTTTAGAATTTGGAAAAGTCAATCATCAGCTTATTCAAATGCTCTTTAAAATACTTACACCAACAGTTACTCAACATATCACACATAATACTAAAGGTTTTTTTAGCAATAAAACTATCGTCCTCACAGGTTCATTACAAAAACCAAGAGAAATAATCAAAGAATTGCTTGAAAGCTTAGGAGCAAAAATTACAAATTCTGTAAGTAAAAAAACACATCTTGTAATTTATGGAGAAGATGCTGGAAGCAAGCTTGATAAGGCAAAGGAGCTTCATATAGACCTACTCAATGAAAAGGAATTTATAGAAAAACTCCAAGAAGAAAAGATAGAGTTTTAATTGCCCATTATTGGCAATTCTCACACTCCATACTTCTATCTGCAATATCCTCTTTTGCCTCTGGACTCTCACTTCTAAGATAATAAGTAGATTTTAACCCTAATTTCCATGCAAGTGTGTAAATCTCGTGCAATGTTTTAATACTTGCATTACCATCAAGCTTAATAAAAATATTAGTACTTTGTCCTTGATCTACCCACTTTTGACGCACTGCAGCAGCTTTGATAATTAACTTTTGATCTACTTCATAAGCTGGAGTATAGTAATGCCAAGTTTCAAGCTTTAAATTTGGCACCACTACAGGAATCATTCCACTTAAATTCTCTTCATACCATTTGCGCTTATACACTGGCTCTATTGTTTGAGTTGTTCCTACCAAAATAGAAATAGAACTTGTAGGTGCAATTGCCATCAAATATCCATTACGCATACCATCTTTTTTGACTTTTTCCCTTAAAGCATTCCAATCATAACTTGTCCCAAACAATCCACCCCTATCCACAAGCTTTAATGCCTCTTTGTTTGCTACATCAATAGGGAAGATTCCCTTGCTCCAATTTGAACCTTCAAATTGTGGATATTTTCCTTTTTCTATCGCAAGATTTGAACTTGATAAAATAGCGTTATAACTGATAGATTCCATAATTTCATCAATTTTTTCAAAATGTTCATTACTACCCCATTGTATTTGCTGTGTTGCAAGCATTTCTGCTTCCCCCATCAATCCAAGACCAACAGCACGATTGGCTAAATTCGTAGCTTTAACCTTTCTATTAGGGTAAAAGTTTAATTCAATAACATTATCAAGCATTCTCATTGCAATTGGGACGACACGCTCAATATCTTCTTTTGTGTTAATTTTACTAAGATTGATACTTGCAAGATTACACACTGCCGTATTTCCATCTCTTTGCATACGCTGAGCAATATAAACTTTTTTACCCTTAAGAGAATCTAGACTTGTGATTTTATTGGCCTTTTTTACAATATTTAAATCTGTTGTAACCTCATCTTCCTCTTCAAAAATCTCCTTGCTTCCATCTTCAAACTCCACTTCAACAACATAATGATTAGGCTCTGTATTTTGAAATATCTCTGTGCAAAGATTAGAACTTCTAATAATCCCACAATGTCCATTTGGATTTGCATAATTTGCATTATCTTTAAAACACAAAAATGGCAACCCTGTTTCAAAATAATTCGTTAGGATTTTTTTCCACAATTCCTTTGCGCTTACCTGCTCTTTTAAAATGCTTTCATCTGCCTCTAATTCTAAATATCTTTTTTCAAATTCCTCTCCATAAAGCTCTGTAAGCTCTCCGCATTGATAAGGATCAAATAGCGTCCAAAGAGAATCTTCTGCAATTCTTTTCATAAACAAATCACAAATCCATAAGGCTGGGAAAAGATCGTGCGTCCTTCTTCTTTCTTCTCCGCTATTTTTTCTAAGTTCTATAAATTCTTGCACATCTGTATGCCAAACTTCAAGATAAGTTGCAATTGCTCCTTTTCTAGTACCAAGCTGATCTACGGCAATTGCTACATCATTAGTAATTTTCAAAAATGGCACAACACCGCCTGCTGCATTTTTATGTCCATCAATGAAACTTCCAAGTCCCCTTACACGAGAAAAATCCCAACCAATACCGCCTCCATATTTAGACAACAATGCCATTTCTTTATAGGCATCAAAGATTCCTTCGATATTATCTGGTGTGCTTCCAATATAACAAGAGCTCAATTGATGTCTAGGAGTTCTTCCATTTGCCAAAGTAGGTGTAGCAGTAATCACTTCAAATTTTGAAATCACATCATAAAACTTCACTGCCCACTCATTACAATCTTTTTCATTTTGTGCCAAAAACATTGCAATTGCCATAAACATATGTTGTGGCAACTCAATAGGTTTATTTTGCTTATCTTTGAGCAAATAACGATCAAAAAGAGTTTTTACACCTAGATAATTAAATTGCAAATCCCTCTGAATATCAATTTTAGAATCTAAAAAATCTAAATCAAATTTTTCTTTCAATCCCTTAACAATCTTACCCTCTGCTTCACCCTTTTCAAAATAATCTCTTAAATGCTTATACCCCGTAAAACCACTCACCTTATGATACAAATCATATAAGAAAAGTCTTGCGGCCACAAAAGTCCAATTAGGAGAATCTATATCAATTTTATCTACAGCTGTTTTAATTAAAGTTTGTTGAATTGCCTCTGTTGTAATCCCATCCCTAAAGTGCAATTTACTACCTACTTCCAACTCACTTTGACTCACTCCAGAAAGATCTTTAACTGCACTAGAGGTGTATTTGTGTATCTTTGTCACATCTAAAGGCTCAATTCTTCCGCTTCTCTTTACAACTGTAATCATCACATTCTCCCTTATCTAATTTCTACTAACTCATCTATTGATTTTCTAATCTTCTTTTTAGGCTCCTTAATACGATATCCAAAAGTTAATACCAATGCTATTCTTTCATTCTCCCTTTGAATACCCAAAAAATCTTCCAAATTTTCTCGTTCAAACCCTTCAATATAGCAAGAATCAATTCCCATAAAAGCAGCACAATTTACCATAGAACTTGCAACCAAATATGCCTGTCTCATACTCCAAGACTCAAAATCTCTTATATCTTTAAAATTTTCTTTTTGAAAGTCTTCCAAACGCTTCATAAATCTCTCATCATAACCATGCTCTTCCATAAGTTTATAAATATAATCTGAAGGAGCAATGATATCTCGCACCAATGATTTTAAAATTACTACTTCTGAACTTGTGGAAAATTGCTTTTGATTCCAACAAAAAGGCATCATTTCTTCTTTAAGTTCCTGATCTGAAACCACAATCATCCTAGTATGCTCTAATCCAAAAGAGCTAGGAGTAAGCCTCCCCGCCTCTAAAATCTCCAATAGTTGATCTTTTGGAATCTTTTTATGCTCATCAAATACCTTACATGCATGGGCAAAAGACATTGCTTCTAAAAGCTTATTCATACACGCTCCTTACTTTCTAGCCATTCTTTTGCGTTCATTTGGATCTAAATACTTTTTACGAATCCTAATATTAAGTGGTGTAATTTCTAAAATCTCATCATCTTCTATCCACTCTAATGCTCTCTCCAATGTCAATTCTCTTGGTGGAACAAGTTTAATTGCATCATCACTTCCACTAGCACGCATATTAGTTAAATGCTTAGATTTAATCGGATTTACATCTAAATCATTATCACGACTATGCTCACCTATGACCATACCTATATAAACTTTAGTTTGTGGATTGATAAACAATACTCCTCTTTCTTGAATATTAAAAAGTGAAAACGCAGTAGCATCCCCATTTTCCATAGAAATCAATGCCCCATTTTTTCTTGATTCTACATTTCCACTAAAAGGTCTAAATTCCAAGAAAGAATGATTCATTACTCCCTCGCCCTTTGTATCTGTCAAAAATTCACTTCTATATCCAATCAACCCTCTTGCAGGAATCTCAAACTCCAAACGCGTATATCCTTCACCCATAGGATTCATTGCTTTCATTTCAGCCTTTCTGCGTCCTAATCTCTCAATAATTGTTCCACTAAAATCTTGAGGAGTGTCAATCACTAAATGCTCAAATGGCTCCATTTTCACTCCATTTTCTTCCTTGATAATCACTTCAGGTCTTGAGATTGAAAATTCAAATCCTTCTCTTCTCAAATTTTCTGCCAAAATAGTAATTTGTAGTTCCCCTCTACCACTTACCCTAAATTTACCCTCTCCCATTTCCTCGCAACGCATTGCAATATTTGTTTGCATTTCTTTTAATAATCTATCTTTGATTTTATTAGCTGTCACATGCTTGCCCTCTAAACCAGCCAATGGCGAATCATTAACAGCAAAATATACACTCATTGTAGGCTCTTCTAAATGCATTGGATCTAATGGCATAGGATTATTAGGATCTACAATAGAATCTCCTACATCAATTGCATTAAAACCTGCTATTGCTACAATATCACCAGCTTCTGCACTCTCAATTTCTGTTCTAGCAAGCCCTAAGAATCCAATAAGCTTAGTAATGCGTCCTGTTTCTTTTTCCCCATCTCCTTTTGCAAGCAATACGGTCTCACCTTTTTTTACCCTACCATTAAACACACGCGCAATACCAATCTTACCCACATAATTATCATAATCTAGAGTGAAAATTTGCATTTGTAGTGGAGAATCTACACTTCCACTTGGCATTGGAACATGCTCCAAAATTGCCTCAAATAATGGCTCTAAGCTTTTTTTCTCATCATTTAAATTTTTGATAGCATACCCATCTCTTGCAGCAGCATAAATTACTGGGAAATCCAATTGCTCATCACTTGCACCCATTGCAACAAATAAATCAAAAACTTCATCTACTACCCTATCTGGTTCAGCAGCAGGTTTATCAATTTTATTTACTACAACGATAGGGCGGATTCCAAAGCTCAATGCTTTTTTTACAACAAATTTAGTTTGAGGCATCACCCCTTCTTGCGCATCCACAAGCAAAAGCACACCATCTACCATCTTAAGCACCCTCTCTACTTCTCCACCAAAATCAGCGTGCCCAGGAGTATCAATAATATTGATCTTTGTCCCCTTATAATTTATTGCAGTATTTTTAGAAAGAATAGTAATCCCTCTTTCTCTTTCCAAATCATTACTATCCATCACTCTTTCATCAATCTGATCACGCTCGCCAAAAGTCCCTGATTGACTTAAAAGCCCATCTACCAAAGTCGTTTTACCATGATCTACGTGTGCAATTACAGCAATATTTCTAATTTGTTGCATTATTCTTTATTCCTTCTTTAAATTTATGTATAAATTATGTGGTTTTTTGAATGCAAAATTTTACAAAATAATTTATTAAAAAATAATAATTTAATTAAAAAAATATAAAAGACTTAACAAGTCATTGAAATATTTTTAAGAATTTTTTAGAACTAAAAGTGGAACTATTTTTGCTTCTTTTATGTCAACATATTTAAGCTATGGAGCAAATCAATGGTTAGCAATATCAATACACAAGCAGAAAATAAAACACCACTTGTAAAAGATAAAAAAACACAAACTCAAGAAGCTGTCAAAAAAGAGCAAGAAAATTTCTCAAAACTCATTCAAGAAAAGGTAAAAAATACTGATACTCCCAAAAATGAAGAGAAAAAATCAGAAAAAAAATCCCCTCTCTCTGAAGCAAAACAAGAAGCAATACCAACTCAAAATGTCACGCCAAATGCTCTTGCCAACAATATAGACACAACAAAAAATCCAGTCAGCAAAGAATCTCCATCCATAGCTTCTGAAAAAATTGCAGATACAAAAACTCTTGGCGATGTAAAAAAATTGGCTGAGGATAAAGAGTTAAATTTACAAAATATGGAGCTACAAAAAGAAAATATTTCTAAAGAATCTAGCAACCAAAAACAAGAATCTTTAGGAACACAAAATCTTTTAGAGCAAAAAAAACAAACAAATCTCATCAAAACAGCAGCAATCAGCCAGCCACTAGCACAAGCACTCAAAGAGATTAGCTCAAAAGATAAAGAAATAAGAAAAACCCAAAAACCCAATAAATTAGAATATCAATTTGAAAGCAAAACAGAAAAAATAGCCATAATTCAAAGAGGAAAGACTTTGCCAAAAAGCATCGTAGAATCTAAAATGCGCAATGAAAGAAGAGAAATGGCTTATCAAAAAGCGTTTGATAGATTTGGTATTAAAAACACAAAAGAAGATACCAATATAATGCAAGAGGCTCTTCAAATAAAATCTGAAGATAAAAAAAAAAGTTTAGTGAGCTAGCAGTTGCAGGAACTGCAATTGCAGCTGCTGGAGCAAAACAGCCAAAAACAAAAAAAATAAAAAATACCATCAATACAAACGAGCAACCAAGCAACCAAAAACAAGCAACCAAAAACAAGCAACCAAAAACTACACAAGCAGTCGCAAAAAATCCAACAGAGCAAATCCAAGCAAACCTAAAAAACGAAATAAAATCTCCTCTAATTTTACCTACAGAAAATTTTATTCCTCAAGATAATAATGAAGAAATGCTATCTGCTTCTGAATTTTTATTACAAGAAAAAAGTGATAAAAAAATAGATTCCAAAGAGAGCAAGATAGAGAGTAAAAATCATCAAGAATTAGTCTCACAAACACAAAAAGGATCTCTTGAAAAAAATACCATTACAAAAACCACGCTTTCTAGCTTTGCACAACAAATCAAAGAAGCGGTAAAAAACTACAAACCACCTCTTACAAAACTCTCTTTAGATCTCAATCCAAAAAATCTTGGAAAAATAGAACTCACCATCACCCAAAAAGGAAAAGACTTAAAAATCAACATCGCATCAAATCAAAATGCCATTACACTTTTTGCACAAAATCAAATAGATTTAAGACAGAATCTGCAAAATATAGGATTTAATAATATCGATTTCAACTTCTCTCAAAACAATTCTTCTCAAAATCAAGATAGAAGACAGCAAAAAAGGAACAAAAATAGCTTACAAGAATATCAAGAAGTAAATAACATTTCTCAAAAGCAGTTTGATTCTCTTGAAATCACACTGCCAAAATACGCATAAGGAGCAAATATGGCAATTGACTTAGCACAAATCACTGGTGCAACTGCTGCACAAGAAGCAAAAAAGGCAGAACCACCAAAAATTGCAAATGGACTAGACAAAGATGCCTTTATGAAACTCTTTTTAGAGCAATTAAAAAATCAGGATCCTACTGCTCCTATGGAAACTGACAAAATCATCACACAAACCGCACAGCTAACACAAGTTGAAATGCAAGAGGAAAACAAAAAGACAATGAAAGAAGTGGCAGCAGCGATGCAATCCACAAAAGAAACTAATGATGCTCTAAAAACTTTCCAAACAGATTTAAAGAGCACTCTAGAAAAACTTGACAAAGGAATGGAGCAAAGTATTGATTCTAATACTTATCTTGCTCAAATTAGTGCGCTTAATGCAGTATCAATGATAGGTAAAATCGTAGAGACTGATGTCAATGGTATCAATATACAAGGTAGTGGTGAGGTAAATTTTGCACTTTATTTTGATGAGCCTATCCATCAATCTCAAGGCAACCCAACCATCCAAATCTTTGATAAAGAAAAAAATCTTATCACCACCTTACCTATTGAAGGCAAGGAAGGACAAGATGGTTATATAGCTTTCAGTTGGAATGGTCTAGATGATAAGGGGCAAAGAGTTCCTGAGGGAAGTTATGATATTCGTGCAGAATACAACCTTAGCCCAACAACAAATAAATACAAACAATCTAGAGTTGGTAGAGGTGCTGTAGATAGCATTATCTTTGATAAAGGTAAGCCGATGATTAAAATGGGTGCAATGATTCTACCAATGGATAGTGCAATAGAGTTTTATGAGAAGGGTGCAAATGAACAACACGATTCTTAATTCCTATAGTGGAATAAAAACACATCAATTTGGTCTTGATAGTATTTCTAATAATATCGCCAATGTCAATACTCCAGGCTATAGAGAAAATATTCCTGAGTTTAAATCACTACTTAGCCAGCACATTGATTCTATCAATTCAAATACTGTAAGCAGTGATAATAATTTTGGCGTTAGTGCTTCTAGCAATGCTATTTCTACAAAAAATGGTAATTACAAACCTAGTGATGGAGAGTTTGATGTTGCTTATAGTGGAAAAGGATGGTTTGTTGTAGGAAAAAATCAAAATGGCAGTATGACAATTGCTGAAGATGGCTATGAAGCAAATCAACAAAACTATTTTACAAGAGATGGTTCTTTTAATCGCGATGCAGATGGTTATATCGTAAATGCAAGCGGTTACTATCTTTATGGTGTGGATTTAGGAAAAATACAAGGACAAACTTTTAATAATACTAGCACACAAGAAGAAGACCTAAAAGCTTTGGGTGGCAATAAACTACAACCTCTAAAAATTCCTCAAGATTTAAACTATCAACCCACAAAGACTACCAAGCTTGACATCGCACTCAATCTCAATCCAAATAAAACTCCCGCTGCATTGCAAGACTTTTTATTTGAAGATTCTGGGGATTTTAATCAAGAAAATCTAGATAACCTTGATTTAGGTGCGCTATTTAACTTTCAAAAAGAACCTCTAGATGCAAAAATCAACAATGATATGCGTATTACTATTACACAAAATGGAGAAACCAAAGAAATTACATTGAAATATGGAAATGATGGTGCTAGCAATAATCAATTTAGAACTTTTAAGGATTTAAAAGACTTGCTTAAAGAAAAAACAGGATTAGATTTTGATATATCAAGAGATGATAAAAATATCCCCACCAAACCCATATCTTTTGAAATCAAAAATCCATCATCAGAGCCAATGCAACTTACACTAGGTGGAAAATTTATTGATAAATTAGGATTAAATACTGCCAAATTAGAAATGAATCCTAATGATAAGCAAGTAACACACCCTATTTATATTGGTGCTTTTACTTCAAATTCAGAAGTTTTTGATGAAAAAGGTGAGAAATTTATTTTACAAACAAAATATTTTCTCCAAAACACAGGCACAAAAGATGAAAACCAAAAATGGATTACAAAATCTGCAATTTATGATAAAAATGGTGAAAATATGATTAGCAAAAATCAAACAATTAGCACCATTGAATTTGATCAAGACAATAAACCTATAAGCAAACCTATTGAGCTTGATTTTAAAGATTCTAAAATCAGCTATTCTTTTGGAGGAACAAAAGATAGGGTTTCTAGCAATTTTAACTATCAAGATTCTGGAATTACAAAAACAGATACAGATGGAAAACAAGCAGGCAAGCTCACGGATTTAAAAATTGATGAAAATGGAATTATCACACTTTATTTTGATAATGGTGCAAGTGCCCCTATGGGTCGTATAGGGATTGCTGCTTTTATCAATGATCAGGGGTTAAGAAAAGCTGGTGGCAATATGTTTGAAATTTCCCAAGGAATTAGCAATCAAGGCGAAGCAAAAACGCTCAGTGGCAATCCAATCTTAGGCTGGGATGAAAACAATCAAAGTCAATTAAAATTTGGAAAAGTGCTTTATAAATACCTTGAAACAAGTAACACAGATGTAACCAGTGCCCTAACAAATCTTATTTTAATGCAAAGAGGCTATTCGATGAGTGCAAAAGCCTTTGGAACAGGAGATGATCTCATCAAAGAAGCAATCAATCTTAAAAAGTAAGATTTTTTCTTAAATATCCCTTGATTGCAATCTAGCTCTTTTATCATTTTTTTAGTATCCTTATTATTATATTTAGATACTTCAATAAAAAAGGAAAAAAATGGTTGAGAGATACGCTAGAGAGGAAATGAAAAAACTTTGGGATTTAAATGCCAAATATAGCGCTTGGCTTGAGGTAGAAAAAGCCGTAGTAAAAGCTTGGAATAAATTAGGCTTCATTCCAGATGCAGATTGCGAAAAAATACTCAAAAATGCAAAATTTGACATTCAAAGAATTGATGAAATTGAACAAGTTACAAAACACGATCTTATTGCATTTACTACTTCTATTGCAGAATCTCTAGGAGAAGAATCTCGCTTTGTGCATTATGGCATTACCTCTAGCGATTGCATTGATACAGCAGTAGCGCTACAAATGCGAGATAGTCTAAAAATTATTATTGAAGATGTGCAAATCTTATTAACAAATCTTAAGGCAAGAGCATTTGAACATAAAGATACACTAATGGTTGGCAGAAGTCATGGAATCCACGGCGAACCTATCACCTTTGGACTTGTTATTGCAATTTGGTATGATGAAATCTCAAGACACCTTGATGCTTTAAAAAATACTTTGGCTCTTGTAAGTGTTGGAGCAATCAGTGGTGCTATGGGAAATATGGCACACACACCTATAGAGCTTGAAGAACTTGTATGTGAAGAACTAGGACTTACTCCTGCAAAAATATCCAATCAAGTTATCCAAAGAGATAGTTATGCAAGACTTATGAGTGATTTGGCTCTACTTGCAAGTAGTTGTGAAAAAATTGCTGTGGCCATCAGACACTTTCAACGCACAGAAGTCTATGAAGCAGAAGAATTCTTTAGCAAAGGACAAAAAGGAAGCTCTGCTATGCCTCACAAAAGAAACCCTGTATTAAGTGAAAATATTACAGGACTTTGTAGAATCATTCGCTCCTATGCAATCCCAGCTATGGAAAATGTGGCCTTATGGCACGAAAGAGATATTAGCCACTCAAGTGTAGAGAGATTTATTTTGCCTGATGCATTTATTACTACAGATTTTATGCTACATCGTCTTAGCTCACTTATCCAAAATCTTGTGGTATATCCAGAAAATATGCTAAAAAATCTCAATCTCACAGGCGGATTGGTTTTTTCACAAAGAGTACTTTTAGAATTGCCAAAAAAAGGAGTAAGTAGGGAAGACAGCTATAAAATCGTTCAAAGAAATGCGATGAAAGTATGGCAAGATTTACAACAAGGCAAATCAAGTCTCAATGAAAAAGGGGAAAGCCTGTATTTACAATACCTGCTAGAGGATACAGAATTACTGAATCTTATAGGTGCACAAGCCATAAAAGAATGTTTTGAATATAGCTACTACACCAAAAATGTAGATAAGATTTTCAAAAGAGTGTTTGGATAATTCCCTCTCCAACCACCACTTAAACTAAGGAGTTTTGTTATAAAACTTTAAGATTTGATTTTAAGATTAAAGAGTTTTGTTATTTCTCTTTTATCTTTTAAGCTTAAAGTATTGTTTTATTTCTTTTTGTTTTAGTTTGTTTAAAACAAAAAAATTATAAAGTGAAAAGTAAAAAATAAAATAAAAAATATAAAAATGTTTAAGTGGTGGCAGGAGAAGGAAAAATCTTTGTTTGTTTTCTTCTTCTGCTTAGTTTTAATTAAAAATACTTTTTAATACTTTTAATTAATACTTTTAATTTCTTTTTTAATTATTATTCTTCATACTTCT
>NZ_NXLX01000018.1 GCF_003364335.1 Helicobacter anseris | reverse complement strand
TTAAAAGAATTTAAAAAATAAAGTGCAATGATAATAAAAATAAACTTAAGATTTTCTTATACCCCCCCCCCCAATTTTTTGATTTTTTTGTAAAAAATTTTAATAAATTTGGTAAAAATTGAAAGATAAAATTAGGTTTTGTGTATTTGGTAAAGGAGATATTTTGCATCAAAAAATAAAAGATTTTATAGCTTCAGAACATCTTTTGTCTTTAAGTGTGTGTGATGATAATGGGGTGTATGGTGCAAGTTGTTTTTATGCTTTTGATATAAAAAATCTTGCTTTGATTATTAAAAGTGATGAGGATTCTAGGCATGTTATTTTTGGGTTAAAAAATCCAAAAGTAGCTATTACTATCGCATCTCATACAAAAATTCTCTCTCATATCAAAGGTATTCAAGCCAAAGCCTTGTTTTTATGTGCAAATGCAAATCAAAGAGAGATTTATTATAAAAATTATCCATTTGCAAAAGTGATACAAGGGGAGTGCTATGCACTTGAGATTGTTTGGGCAAAATATACAGATAATGCCTTGTTGCTTAAGGATAAGATGATTTATCAACGCTAAGTTTTGTTATACTTCATCAAAAAATAAAAAAGGATAAAAGATGTTTAAAGATAGTAATGGGGTAAGCTTGAATGCTGGAGATAGTGTGCAAGTGATAAAAGATTTGAAGCTTAAGGGGAGTTCTAGCACGATTAAAAGAGGCACGATTGTGAAAAATATCAAGCTTGGTGATAGGGAGGGTGAGATTGAGGGAAGAGTGGATAAGCAAGGAGTGGTAGTTTTAAAAACTTGCTTTTTGAAAAAAGTTTAAAAAATCTAGGGGATTACCCCTAGATTTTAAGAATTAGAGTTTATCTGCATTTTCTTTAAGATATTCTGCTACGCCTTCAGCTGTTGCTTTCATACCTTTTTGACCTTTTCTCCATCCTGCTGGACATACTTCTCCATTTTCTTCAAAGAATGTCAATGCATCACACATTCTAAGCATTTCATCCATTTCTCTACCAAGTGGTAAATCATTGATTACAGCATGGCGGATAATTTGATTTTTATCAATCAAAAATGATCCTCTTAATGCAACTGCGCTATTGAACAATACATCATAATCTCTTGAGATTTGCTTTGTGATATCTGCTACCATTGGGAAGCTTACATTGCCAATACCACCTTTTTCTACAGGAGTATTTTTCCACGCAAAATGCACTTGCTCAGAATCAATAGATACACCAATTACATTAAATCCTTTTGCTTGAAAATCTTTTACTCTGTGATCCATTGCAAGGATTTCAGAAGGGCATACGAAAGTGAAGTCTTTTGGCCAGAAAAATAATACTGCACCATTTTTTCCTAGATTTTTTGATAGTTCAAAATTTTCTACGATTTCATTATTTGCCAATACCGCTGGAGCGATAAAATCAGGTGCTTTTTTTGTTACTAACATTTTAATTCTCCTTGTAGTTTGAATTTTATAAAACAACTGATAATTGATAAAAATTATCATTTAGGATTATAGTCTTTGAAAGTTAATTATCAGGTTAATAAAAAATATGGTTTTTGTTAATGAAGTTTGATAAAGAAGTGATAGAATTGCAAAAATTAAAAATACAAGGTGAGTTTATGAAAAATGAATTTCTATTTACTTCAGAATCTGTGACTGAAGGACATCCAGATAAGATGGCAGATCAGATTAGTGATGCGGTGTTGGATTATATTCTTGAGAGAGATTCTAAAGCAAGAGTTGCTTGTGAGACTTTGGTATCTAATGGTTTTTGTGTGGTAGCAGGTGAGATTAAAACTAATACATATGTGCCTATTCAAGATGTAGTTAGAGAGGTGGTAAAGGATATTGGCTATACAAATGCAGAGTTTGGATTTGATTATAAAAGTGCAGGGGTGCTTAATGGTATAGGAGAGCAAAGCCCTGATATCAATCAAGGTGTAGATCGAGCAGATGGAGAGATTGGAGCTGGAGATCAGGGGTTGATGTTTGGATATGCTTGCAAAGAAACAGATGTTTTGATGCCTTTGCCTATTTGGCTTTCACATCAAATCACTTCAAATCTTGCATTAAAGAGAAAAAGTGGTATTTTGCCCTTCTTGCGTCCAGATGGAAAAGCTCAAGTTACAGTGAGATATGTAGATGGAAAGCCTATTGGGATTGATACGATTGTTATTTCTATGCAACATCAACCAGATGTAACTCAAAAACAGATACAAGAAGCAGTGATTGAAGAGGTGGTTTATAAGGTGCTACCAAAGCAGTATTTAAGCGATAATATCAAATTTCACATCAACCCAACAGGAAAATTTGTCATAGGCGGACCTCAAGGAGATGCAGGATTGACGGGAAGAAAGATTATCGTAGATACTTATGGAGGAAGCTGTCCTCATGGAGGAGGGGCTTTTAGTGGTAAGGATCCAAGTAAGGTAGATAGAAGTGGAGCATATGCTGCAAGATATGTGGCAAAAAATCTTGTTGCAAGTGGTATTTGTGAGAAAGCGACTGTGCAACTTGCTTATGCAATTGGTGTGGTAGATCCTGTATCTATTTTTGTAGATACTCACGGGACTTCAAAATTTGATAGTGCAAAAATTGAAGCTTGCGTGCGAGAGATTTTTAGACTTACTCCTAAGGGAATTATTGAAAGTTTAGATCTTTTAAAGCCTATTTATAGAAAAACTTCAAATTACGGACATTTTGGCAGAGAATTGCCTGAGTTTGGTTGGGAGAGGACTGATAAGGTGGAGGTAATTAGAGATTTTTTGAGATAATTTATTCTCATTAAAGTTATTTTTATGATAATTAGTCTATACTTACGGCTAGGTTTTATTATAAAAACCAAAAAAACATAAGGAATAAAAAATGGCAGTAAAAATTACAGATATTTGTATAGCTTGTGGTTCTTGTATTGATGAATGCCCAGTTCAAGCAATTGTTGATGATGATGATAACCCAACAGGTGAGGGTATTTATTATGTTTATTCAGATAAGTGCGTAGAGTGTGTAGGTCACAATGATGCTCCAGCTTGTGCAAGTGCATGTCCTACAGATGGTTGTATCGTATGGAGTGATGCAGGAAGCACAAAAAGAGAAGATATTGGTGCAGATTTAAGAGATGGAACTACACCAGTAATGTAATTCTTTATCCCCTCTTTTGGGGATTTACTTCAAAAAATTATTTACATCCCCAGAATATTTCATTTCTTCTAATGGTTTTTCATCGATAAGCTCAGCGATTTCCTCTGCTTTCATTTTGCAATCTTTTAATTCATTCTCACTATAAGTTAAATGCATATCAGCACTAGAGATTCCATCAATAAGGTTGATTTGTTTGAGTATTTGTATCTCTTCTTGTGCATTTTGTGCTTCAATAGTGGCTATGATGATGCCTTTTGTTTGATCTTCTAATTCTACATTTGTAGATGGTAGTGCATTGATTTGTTTTAGTTTTTTTTCCCAGTTTTCTGATGAAGCTTTGATAATAATACTTGAGATATTCATTGTTTTACTCCTTTGATATTGAAATAATAAATTGCTTTCCCATCACAACTTACAATAATAAAATCTTGATAGAATAAAATAGTGTTGATTACTTCTTTTACCCCTTTGAGTTTGGCAATAATTTTTTTATCTTTGAGAGAAAAGAGCGTAATACTCCCTAGATCATCACTCATATAGGCTAAATATAATCCATCAGAATCTATGCCTACTGCATATATAAGAAAATCAGATGGCAAGGTTAAAGAAGTTTTATTTTGTAAAGAATGGATTCCTACCTTTCTGTCTTGACCAGCGCTAAGAAGTGTTTGTTTTGCTAATGCAATCTGAAAGACTTTGTCTTTGTGGATGGTATTTTTATCTAAAATAGTGCCATTAAAAGGATTGATAGTGTAAATAATCCCAGATTCTCCAGTAGTATAGAGAATCTTTGTATCTTTATCAAATAGCATATCACTAAAGCTTGCTTGAGAAATTTGTGTTTGATAGATAATTTTTTTTAAGGGGATATCAAACAATAAGATTTCATTGCTTAAGAGAGCTATGATTGCTTGTGTATCATTTATCCATAATGCCTTTGCAAAACTTAAATCACTAAGAAGAATTTCTATCTTATTGCCACTAGATAAAAATATGCTTCTTGATCCATGCGCATTTGTAGCTATGATAAGTGTTTGATTGAGATTATTGGTATCGCTATTAAATATTTTTGGGGTGAGGGTATTGTCAAATAAATCTTTATATTTTGGTAAAGTGATAGTTTTTTGGACTTTTGATGGGGTATTGAGACTATATATTTTGAGCTCCCCATCAATACTAGATACAAAAAGTTGATGATTGTGGATTTGCATCGAAGAAATTTCTTGTTGATTATCAATAATCATTTGAGGATAGATGACTGTATCATTTGCGTTAATAAAAAGAATAGTAAAAAAAATTCTAAGTAGATGTTTTAGCATTGTATTTCTTTAAGAGAAATGGCATTTTGAGGACATAGTTCAAGACATTTATTGCATCCTGTGCAATCTTGTGAAATCTCTGGAAAAAATAAACCACTAAAATGGATATATTCTCTACAGATATCTCGACAAGAATAACAAATG
This sequence comes from Helicobacter anseris, assembly GCF_003364335.1. Classification (GTDB taxonomy): domain Bacteria; phylum Campylobacterota; class Campylobacteria; order Campylobacterales; family Helicobacteraceae; genus Helicobacter_H; species Helicobacter_H anseris. The sequence goes on along the minus strand of NZ_NXLX01000018.1, from coordinate 22,687 downwards.
GTTTTGTGATATGCTAGACATGTAAGAGGATTGATACTAGCAATTGTGCGAGTTTGTGTTTCTTGTTTTTTTAGACCAAAGAGTTTGCGACGAGAGAGATTTGCTCCCTCATCTAAGGGAGCTTTGGCATTTTTTGACATTTTATTTTACACCTTGATTGATGACATCAAGTAGATTGGATTGATGTTTTTCATTTTCATTTCTAAAATCTGGTTTAAAACTATTGCCAACTAGAGGTTTTGTTTGTGCTTGAGGCACATGGCATTGAACACAATTATATCTTGAATCTGAGATACCATCAGTAAGAGCTTTTTTGTTTCTTAGGTCATAATAGTGGGATTTTGGCATAGGAGTTGCACCAATATCTTGTGCTACTTCTGCTGCATGGCATCCTATACATGCATTATCTTGTTGAGTGATAGGAAGCATACCTTCAGTATCATGAGGAATTAAAGGGGGAGCATTTTCATAAGAGCGCTCTATCTTTTGGCTCTCTCCGGCACTTCCACTTCCAAACTTAAAATCTTGTAACTTCACATCTTTTTCATCATTTAAGGGTGTTTTTCTTAATCCAATTTGTGTGTCTTCTACACCACCATTTGCAGATAATAAACTAAAGCTTCCACCCAAAAGTGTAGCTACTAATAAACTTGATAAAATTTTATTTTTCATTTTTTCTCCTTTTTGAAATTTAAAATACTAAAATTTAATGCATTATCATTGCATACTTCAATACATCTGCCACATTTTATGCAGGCAATTTGCTCAACAAAGCCATCATGTTTTCCAATCATATTTAATACTTGATTTTCAGGGCATATTCTAAGACATTCCATACATTTTGTGCAATTTTTTACATTATGCCTAATTTTTAAAAGCGCTCTTGCTCCAATAAGGCTATAAGTCGCACCAAGCGGGCAAATATGACCACAAAAACCATTTTTTAGCATAAATAAATCAAATAAAAAGATGATTAAAATACCAAAAAATCCGCTTCCCATACCAAAAACAATACCACGATGTAGCATTGAGATAGGGCTAATCATTTCCCAAGCCAATGCACCGAAACCAAGAGATAGACACAGACTAAGCAATAAAAATGCAAATTTTGTTTTTCTAGGTATGGCTAAAAATCTTGTATTATCAATGTGAAATTTTCTTCTTAAAAAGCTTGCAAAATCTGTAATAAGATTGATTGGGCATACAAAAGCACAATATCCTCTACCAAGCAATAAACCATAAATTACCAAAACTACAAAAAAACCAAGTAAGGTATTAAAACTAATAGCACCGCCTGCTAAGAAAATTTGCATAAAAGCAAGGGGATCGCTCATAGGAATAGTTTCAAATATCTTTGAACCGCTTAAATTACCCTCTAGAATATTAAAATGTAGAAGGGGTTCTTTTGGATTTGCAATTGCGAGATTTCTCTCACCACTTTCAAAATGGGAAATATCTCCTTGTGTAACTAAGTATTGTTTATGTGCAATATTTATGAGGGAGCAATTTGCTAGAAAAAATAATAACAATAAGAGAATTTGTGATGTTCTTCTTAGAATTAAAAAGCGATTTTTCTTTAACCACATCATTTAAAATTCCTCATTGAGATAATCAATGGCTTGCTTTTTAGAATCTGTTTTTGGTTTGATAGAAACATTTTCTAATCTCTTTTCATCAGCTTCTTCCCAGCCTTTAATGTAATTGCTTCCCATTTTTCCCAAAATCACATCTCTTGGTAGCACTCTAATAGATGCTATTTCTGTAATGCAAGCTTTTTCACACTTTCCACATCCTGTGCAGACATCATTGGCTACCATAGGTAGAATCATAGAATGTTTTCCTGTGCGTTCATTTGCCTTATACTCAAGATAAATTGCTTTGTCGATGAGAGGACAGGCTCTATAGCATGCATCACATTGAATACCTGCATAAGCAATGCAATTTAGCGTGTCCACGACAGCAACACCCATTTTGGCTTTTGAGATATCTAATTTTCCATTAGAACTCAAAAGTTTTATATCTAGGGCATCTGTAGGGCAAGCACTTGCGCAAGGGATATCTTCGCACATAAAACAAGGTATATCTCTAGGTTGAAAGATAGGCAGCCCTTTATTTCCTGTTGTAGAAAGCTTTAGGGTATAGTAGGGACAGGCTTCAACACACAAACCGCATTTGATGCAAGTGTTCGCAAAATTTTCTCTTGCACCTGGGGGATAGAGCCATAAGGGATTGCTTTTGGCTTCAGAGATGTAAGCACTCCAAGCCAAACCGCCTATAGCAACCAATCCCATTGCTTGAAAAATAGAATTGATAGCCTTCCTACGCCCAAGATTCATTACTAAGCCTTATAAACCTTAACTGCACATTTTTTAAAGTCTGTTTGTTTTGACAAAGGACATGTCGCATCAAGACAGACTTTATTGATATAAACATTTTCATCAAACCATGGCACATAAACCAAACCTTTTGGTGGTCTATTTCTACCATTGATTTCAACGCGTGCTTTGACTTTGCCTCTTCTAGATTCTACCCATACAGTATCCCCTTGCTTTAGTTGTTGGGATTTTGCATCATTTTCATTCATATAACAAAGTGCTTCTGGCACAGCGCGATAAAGTTCAGGAACACGCATTGTCATGGTTCCGCTATGCCAATGCTCCAAAACCCTTCCTGTTGAAAGCCACATTGGATAGTTTTTATCAGGCATTTCACAAGGATCCATGTAAGGTCTAAAGAAGATTTTTGCTTTATTAGATATAGCTTTTTTCTCTTCGTTAGGTTGGGCTAGATTTCCTTGTAATAAACTAGCTTCTTTATTTCCATAGAAGGCAAAGTCTTTGCCATTTGCATATTTTCTTGCATATGGATCATATTTTGCATTAAATCTCCATTGAGTTTCTTTACCATCTACGACAGGCCATCTTAAACCTCTTACCTTGTGATAAACATCAAATTCTGCTAGGTCGTGCCCATGTCCTATACCAAAGAGGCGATATTCTTCCCATAAGTATTTTTGGATAAAGAATTGATAACCTGTAAATACTTTATCATCGCTACCAACTACCTTTCTAGAATCCCCAAATACTTCTGTATTTAGTGTATCTTTATCTTTTAGTAATGGTTCTTTGATGCCAAATTTTTGTGCATTTTTATTTGCAAAAAGTAGTTCAAATAAAGTGGTATTTTCCTTGTATCCCATCTTTTTTGCCTCTTCTAATACGCTTTTTAAACCTAAATCAGGATAATCTTTACCCCAAACATCTTTAAGTGTAAAGCGTTTTGCAAATTCTAGGATTTGCCAAGTATCACTCATAGAATTACCTTGCGGAATTACTTGTTGCTTCCAGTGTTGTGTTCTTCTTTCGGCATTTCCATAGGCTCCCCATTTTTCATAAATCATAGAGCTAGGTAAAATAAGGTCTGCTATTTTTGCGGTAATTCCAGGATAGCAATCACTAACTACAATAAAATTATCCAATTCTCTTGCTGCTTTAATCCAGTGATTTGCATTTGCAGTGTTTTGCCATGGATTATTTACAGCAACCCAAAGCCATTTTACTTTTCCATCTTCAAGAGCTCTCATAATATCTAGATATGGATATCCTACTTTTGCATTAAGAGTGCCACTTGGTAGATTCCATATTTTCTCTGTAACTTCTCTATGTTTTGGATTTGCTACAACCATATCAGCAGGTAGTCTGTGTGCAAAAGTCCCTACTTCTCTAGCAGTTCCACACGCACTTGGTTGTCCTGTTAATGAAAATGCACCGCTTCCAGGTTTTGCTTGCTTGCCTAAAAGCATATGCACCATATAACTTTGTTCATTAACCCAAGTTCCTCGTTGATGTTGATTGAATCCCATTGTCCAGAAACTTACAATTTTCCTATCTTTTTCTATATAGTAATTTGCAAGTTGTTGTAATTTTTCTTTAAAAGAATCTAAACTCTCAGACTCATCTCCTTTGGCAAGCTTGGCAACAAAATCTAGCGTATAAGGCTCAAGAGCTTTTTTAAAATCTTCAAAGCCAATCTCCCAATGAACATCTGCTTTTTTTGCATTGTCCATTTTGAGTTCATCACCAGCTTTTAAACCAAGATATTGCAAAGTAATTCCTTCATCTTCACTTAGTTTTTTGCTTACTTGTTTGGCAACAATGTCTTTTTCGCTAGGCAGGAAGTCTTTATGATTTGGATTATCTCGCATTCCATAACCAATATTAACAAAGCCTGTGCTAAATACACAATGATTTTTTACAAAATCTTTATCAATACTCTCAGGTCTGTTATAGACTATTTCTCTTGCAATATAATTCCAGATCGCTAGGTCTGTATGAGGTTTGAAAATAATTTCAATATCTGCGATATCAGAAGTTCTATTGGTATAAGTTGAGAGATTGATAATCTTTACTTTTTGCATATTTGTAAGTTTTCTATCTGTTACTCTGCTCCATAAAATTGGATGCATTTCTGCCATATTGGCACCCCAAGTAACAACTGTATCTGTGAGTTCAATATCATCATAACAGCCAGCAGGCTCATCAATACCAAAAGTTTGCATAAAACCAACAACAGCACTTGCCATACAATGTCTAGCATTGGGATCGATGTTGTTGCTTCTAAAACCACCTTTCATTAGTTTAACTGCGGCATAACCTTCAGGAATTGTATATTGACCACTTGCCATAAGAGCAATTCCATTTGGACCTAATGCATCATAAGTTTTTCTAAATTGCTTTTCCATTTCATCAAAAGCTCTTTTCCAGCTTACAGGGACAAATTTTCCTTTTTTGTCAAATTCTCCTTTTGCATTCACACGCAGTAAAGGTTGTGTGAGGCGATCTTCCCCATACATTATTTTTGCACAAAAGTAACCTTTGATGCAGTTAATACCTCTATTAACAGGAGCTTCTGGATCTCCTTTTACAGCTACGATGGAACCATTTTTTGTTGCAACCATAATTCCACATCCAGTTCCACAGAATCTGCATACGCTTTTATCCCATTTCCAATCTTTTTGCATATCTTTGGATTGTGCCAAAAGTTGGCTAGGAACACTAAGACCCACGGCAGATGCCGCAGAAGCAACAGCTACACTTTTGATAAAATCACGACGACTTGTTTGTGTTTGCATATAACTCCTTTAAATTTTGTTGTTTTGATTGCGGGATTATTATACTTTTAATTTCTTAATTTTTTAATATAATGCTAATTCTGAAAAATTTAATCGCCTTGAGATATAGAATGAGACTTTTTTTAAAATTTATTTTTGCCTCAACAATTGGTTTGATGTGGTATCGCATTAGTGGAGATGATAGTGCGATGGCAATAGCATTAACCTTGTTTATCTTTGTTTTATCGGTTTTGGTAATGCGTCCAATTGAGTTCCAATCTCCAGAAAAAAGAGAAGAATATATTCAAAAAATGCGAGAAAAAAAAGAAAGACGCCAAATGATAGAGGCTAAGCAAAAAGAAGAGTTAGCTAGAATGAAAAAAATCAATAAAATAAAAGAAGATCAGCGTTTGGCAGAATATAAAAAAAAGTTTGATTCAAGAGATTGGTAATTAAGGGAGTAAAATGGAATTTCTTATTTTAATTATTGCTGGTGTGGTTGTTTATTATTTGTATGTGACTTTACAAGAATATTTGAAAAATCCTATGCAAAAAAATTCAAGAGAAAGTGAAGAAATCTTTGATTATTCTTCAAAAGAAGATCCTTATAAAAACTTAGAGTTTCAAGAAGGACAGGAAATACAGAGATTCTCTCATACAGAATTGGGGGTAATGCTAGAGATTATTAAAAGAATTCCTCAAAAAGAAAAAAATGCTGAAGTAATTGAGAAAATTGTAAAAAATTTTATAGAACAATATGTTGCAATTTATCCAGATATGCAAAAAGATAGCACCAAAGCCAATGAATTTTTTTTAGAACAACCTACGGATAAGTCTTTGGTTGATGTTGCTTCGGAGTTTTTAAGTTTCAGCTATGCGGAGTATAAAAAGCGTTTGAGATTTGTGGAATTCTTACTTATGCTTCTTTATTTAGATGGTGTTTTGAGTGAGGATAAAAAGGAGTTTTTATTAGATGTTGCTTCTGTATTAGAACTTGATAATGAAGATTTTAATAAGATTTATGATGCTTATGAACAGCAATTTGAAAAGCTTGAGGCAGAGAGCGATACAGAAGAAAACAATATTTCTCTTGAAGAGGCTATTAAAGCACAAATCAATATTTTTGATAGCAAAAATATTTCAAAAGATTTGCTAGAAGATGCATTGAGGATACGAAAAAGCCTCAAGTAAATCTTCTATCGTAATGCCCCATATTTAAAATAAGCAGCACAAGCCCCTTCGCTACTTACCATACAGCTTCCAAGAGGATTGCTTGGGGTGCAGGATTTACCAAAGACTTTGCAATCATAAGGTTTTGCGATACCCTTAAGAATATCTCCACATCTACAAGCACGATTATCTTGTATCATCTCTTTGCTTAGATGGGAATCAAAAATAAGCTCTGCGTCATATTGTGCATATTCTTTTTTGAGTTTTAATGCAGAGTGCGGTATGTTTCCAAGTCCTCTCCACTCAAAATTTTCTCTTGTTTCCATAAATTTTTCTACCAAAAGCTGTGCTTTTTGATTCCCATTTCTATTTACTACTCTTGAATATTCAACTTCAAGTGCTGGTTTTTTGCTTACAGCTTGTTTTACTATCATAAGTAGGCTTTGCATCATATCAACTGGTTCAAATCCGCTAACTACAATTGGAATTTGATATTTATCAAAGAGTGGTTCATAAATTTTGGAACCCGTGATCACGCTAACATGAGATGGGGCAAGCAATGCATTCACCTTATTATCTTTGGAATCTAAAATAGTATAAAGTGGTGGTGGCACTAAAACATGATTGATATGGAAAAATAGATTTGAGATATTTTCATCAATTACTCTTTGTAATAAAGCCGCAGTCATTGGCGTTGTCGTTTCAAAGCCAATTGCAAAGTAAATAACTTTTTTATTAGGATTTTGTTTTGCAATTTCAAGTGCTTGAAAAGGAGAATATAAAAATCCAATATTTGCACCCTTGCTTCTTGCATTTTGCAGGCTTCCATTACTACCTGGAACTTTTAGCATATCTCCTAAGGTAAGTAAAATGGTGTCAGGTAGCATTGCAATTTCATAGGCTTGATTGATTCGATTTTTTGGCATGATACATACAGGACAACCAGGTCCATGGATGCATTCAATATTTTGAGGTAAAAGAGAAGTGAGGCCATATTTCATCAATGTATGGGTATGACCTCCGCAAACTTCCATGATATAGAGTTTTTCTTGCAATGCTTGTGCTTCTTGTGTAATTTTTTTTGCAAGAGCGAGAATTATTTTTTTATCCCTAAAGGAATTGATTAGGAGTTGTTCATTTGTATTCTTCATCGATATATTCCTCTTCCATTTGATCAATCATTTCTTGATAAAGTTTAAGAGATTCTAATGCATCTTGTTCATCAATTTTGCTCATGATATAACCAATGTGTAAGAGTACATAATCCCCGAGAGTTACTTCTTCTTGCATGAGATCAAGACTTGCTTCTCTTTGCACACCAAGAGTTTCAATAGTCGCAGTATTTTTTGTTTTATCAATAGAGATAACTTTAGATGGTATGGCTAGACACATTTTTGTTCCTTTTAAAACGAATGTTGCGAAAAATATCGTTCTTGTTTTTTTTGTTTGATGAAATTTTTAAATTGTTCTAAGCTATTTTTGTCTTTTGTGCTTGTTAGAAATATTGGTATATTTGGTTTTAATTTTTGCATATCTTCTTGCACTTGTGAAACTCTAAAGCCAAAATAATCAATCATATCTGCTTTGCTTATAATAACTGCATCAGCACATAAAAACATTGATGGATATTTTAGCACTTTATCATCTCCTTCTGGAACAGAAAGCAAAACAATATTGAGTGCTGCACCTAGATCATAGCTTGCAGGACAGACTAAATTCCCAACATTTTCAATAATCAAGTATTCTGAGTTTTGAAGTTGTTGATTGGATTTCATGAAGTCATAAGCCTCTTCAACCATATTAGCTTCAAGATGACAAGCTTCTCCTGTAACAATTTGTTTGGCAAATATACCCTTTTTCTCTAGTCTTTCAGCATCTCTATTTGTTTGCAAATCACCTTCTATTACAGCAAATTTAAAATCTTCAAACATCGCTAGATTTTCAAGCAAGGTTGTTTTCCCGCTACCAGGAGAGCTCATAAAATTGATGCAATAAAGATTATCGTTTTGATATTTTTTTCTTAGCTCATTTGCTTTAAGATCGTTTTTGCTTAAAATTTTTTCTACAACTTTAATACTTTTTGCATTAAGATTTGGATTGTTTTCTAATATTTTGGAACGCATTTTAACCCCTGATTCTATTATGTTTTTATCGATTATATTTAAGGGTGGTAAATAATTGACTTGTGTTGTCAAATTTAATTATAATACATTTAGTATGTATACATACTATTTTAAAAGATTGAAAATTTTATTTTAAACAAGGAGCAACACAATGAAAAAGATGCTATCTGTAGCAATGGGTGCAGCATGTATTGCTAGTTTTGCAATGGGTGCTGCAAATAATGAAGATCCTGCAACTCCTCCAAAAGAGATTCTGGCGATACTAAATGATCATACGCCTCTAGCTCCAACTCAAGTTTTTGACAATCTTTATTGCATTGGCACTAAAAGCGTTGTAGCTTGGGCATTAAAGACAAGTGAAGGAATTGTATTGATTGATTCAATGTGGGATGACAATGATGCTAAACTTATTGAGAAGGGACTAAAGCTTTATGGGTTAGATGCTAAAGACATTAAACTTATTATTATTACTCATGGGCATGGTGATCATTATGGAGGAGCAAGCTATTTGGCAAAAAAATATGGAGCAAAAGTATTGATGAGTAAAAAAGATACAGAGTTTATGCTCTCTTATAATGAAGGACCAAATATCCCTAAATATCCTAAGCCAAAGGTGGATAAATATGTTGAAGATGGAGAAAAAATTATATTAGGAGATACGCAAATTATTTCTGTAGAAACACCAGGGCATACTGTAGGAGGAATTTCACTCATTTTTCCTATCAAATATAATGGCAAGAGTTATGAGGCAATGTTATGGGGAGGTACAGGGATTCCAAATGATAAGGCATTGCAAAAAGCTTATAGAAGCTCTTTGGATAAGTTTGAAAAATATGTCAAGGAATATGGGGTCACAGTAGAGCTTACAGCGCACTTATTTCAAGATAATGGTTATTCAAGGTTAGAATCTGTGTATAATGAGAGTTTTCAAGGAACCCATCCTTTTATTGTTGGTAAGAAAGGGATTGAGAAATTTTTCACAACCTATAAGAAAATGGTGGATGATAAGCTAAAAAACTAGGGTAAGTAATAATGCAAACCATAGGATATGAGATTTGTCAGAGCGCAAGGAGAGTATATCAATACCTAGATAGTTTATTTGCAGAGTATGATATCACTCCTGAACAATGGGTGATTATTAAGCAACTCCTTCAAAAAGATGGGGTTTCCCAGAAAGAACTTTCCTTTGCAGTTAGAAAGGATAAAAATACTACAAAGGCTCTTGTGGATAAACTTGCAATAAAGGGTTATATTCATAGAAATTGTAATCCATCTGATAAACGGGCTTTTATTCTCACTCTCACTCCTAAGGCCAAGGCAATAGCTTCAGAACTTGCAAAGCTTGATGAAAAAATGATGGAAACCCTTGTGGAAGGCTTGAGCAGCAAAGAACTAGAGGCTTTGTCTTCTATCCTTAAAAAGATACAAAAAAATCTCAGCCTTGATTAGATTGGATAATCTCTCTGAGTGAAATTTGAGGATGGCGGTAACGCTCTTTGCTTTTTTCTCCTTTGAGAGTGATTGAATGTGTAGGGCAATGATGTGTGCAGGCAAGACAAAGAATACAATGATTTTGATAGAGGGGTTTTGGAGTGGATTTGAGAATATTGCTTACAGGACAGACTTTGGTGCAGATATTGCAATTGATGCAAGAATCTTCGATGTGAAATTGTTTATGGTTGGATACAAAGTTAGAGCACCAAAAATATGTCATTTCTGAAAACCATTGATAGAATATATTGCTTTTTAACCTAAAATTCTTTCTCTTCTCTATATCCTGCAATATTTGTTCTAGTTTTTCTTGTGTATATTTTTGAGGAAGTTTTTTTTCTTGCTCTCTCATATCCCAAAGTTTCAGATAGTTATCCATCATTGCAATTCTATTGAGATAATTCAGTGTAAGATTTTGTTTTTGTGCCAATTTTGCATACTCATCTAATGCCCCTAAAGTTGAACCTCCACAAGTAAAGATTGTAAAAAAGTAATTACATTTAATTTTAGCTTGAGGGAGAAATAGGCGGATAAGGGTAGGGATAGAGAAATTGTGAGTAGGAGTAATGATTCCTATTACATCATCATTGAATTCAAGTTTCTTTTCTCTCAAAAGTTGAGGAATAGAATAAAGTGTGGCATTTTTAAAAGATTTAGCAATGTAAAGACTGTTACCTGTAGCCGTGAAGTAAAGAATGGTCACTTGAAATTCCTTTATTTTAAGCTTGCTATGAGTGCAAATCTACCAGTTTTTTTACTTTTTCGATAGGAAAAAAGTTTCGTTTCTTCTTTTGTACATATCAGAAGCTCTTCTATATTGTGTTGAGATATACCTTGTGCTATCAATTGTATTTTTAATAACATCGGTAAATCAAGATAAGTTTTATTGTTTTTTTGGCTAATAAAATGCTTAAAAGATTCTGGAAAAAGTTCTTGTAGTTTATTGAGAATATCTGCTTGTATTTCATAGCAACATTTTTGAATACAAGGACCTATGAATACTAACAAATCCTCACAATTACTTCTGTAATTTTTTGACATTTTTTCAAGAGTTTTTGGAATGATATTTTTAAATAATCCTTCTCTTCCAGCGTGTATAAGTGCAAAAATATTTTTTTTAGAATCAAAAATGCACACAGGGATACAATCAGCAATCATAATCATAGCCTTAACTTTTTTATCCTTACAGATGATTGCATCACCAGTTTGACAAAAAGCTTGTGGGTTTTTATTTGGATAAGTTTTGATTATATCACTATGGATTTGATTAAGCCATATAAGGGGTTTATTCGCGTGAAATATATTTTTAATTTTTTCTCTATTTTTTGTAACAGATTTGTTGTTATCGCTGACATGATAGGCCAAATTGAAACTTGAAAATTCTTTCTTACTAAAACCATTTTCTCTTGAAGTTACAATAAAATCGATTTGTGTATGTTTGAAGATTTGGCTTTGTTTGCTTGAATAGAAAAATAATTTTTTGTTTGTTACCATTTGTTTACTTTTACTTTGAAATTAAGTTAATTTTTAGAAAGCTTATTATAAAATATTGGATGCAACAGAACAAAACAAAAAGGTTTAAAAATGGAGAATAAAAAAACACTTATTATACTTGCTGTTCTTGTTGTAGGCTTTGTTTTTGGAGTTGGTTGTTTTACATTTTTTAATGCTAAGGGATTATCTTATCTTAGCAATGATTCTAGCGCTTGTAATAATTGTCATGTTATGAATGAAGTTTATGATGATTATGCTAAGAGTTCTCATAAAAATGTAGCTCAGTGTGGCGATTGTCATCTTCCTCACTCTTTCGTGAGAAAATGGGTTGCAAAAGCACAAAGTGGTATTGGGCATATGATTGCTTTCACTTTTGATAAGAATTTGCCAGCACATTTTGAGGCTAATAAAAATACACAAAAATGGGTTCAGGAGAATTGTATATCTTGCCATCAAGATTATGTAAAAAATGTTATTGATCCAACATTAAAAGCACAACATCAAGATAATTCATTGAGGTGTGTGTCTTGTCATAAAGATACAGGACATAAAAGAGGATTTTAATTTAACACAAGAGTAGAGGAGAAAAATATGAAAAATAAATTTTTAGTCTTCATAATTGTATGCGGCATTATAGTAGGAGCAGGTATTGCTTGGTTTAATGCTGATATAGCTACAAAAAAAGGTGAAGCAGAGGCATTGGCTAAAGGTCCTTCTTTGGAATTAAGTGATGATAATGTAGATTTTGCAGTTTGGGGTCAGAAATTTCCAGACCACCTAGATATGTATTTACAGATGAAAGATTCTACACATACTGCGACAGATTTTGCAGGTAGCTATCCTTATAGTAAATTAAATAGATATCCCCAATTAACAATGTTTTGGGATGGATATCCATTTAAGTTTGATTACAATCAAAATCGAAGTCATTACTATACTCAAATTGATCAGATGGATACACTAAGAAACAATAAAAATTTCTTAAATGAACACGGATTGAAAAAGTTTGGAGGACAGCCTGGAGCGTGTATGAATTGTCACTCCGGTAATGTTCCAAATCTAGTTAAAAAGTTAGGATGGGTTGAGTTTAATACAATGAAGTATTGGACTATCATAAAAATGATGGATGGAGAAAACACTGTGCATGGTAAAAAAATGGGAAGTACTTGTGCAGATTGTCATAATCCAGATGATATGAGTTTAAGAATCACAAGACCTGCTGCTATAAATGCTCTAGTATCTCGTGGCTATGAAAAAGATGCTAAGCATGGTATTAAGGCTTCAAGACAAGAAATGCGAACTCTTGTTTGTGCACAATGTCACGTTGAGTATTATAATCATCCAACTGGAAAAAAAGTAGTGGTAAAATCTGAGACAAATTATCAAGAAGTTGGTGAGCTAAAAGAAGGTAATAAAATTGTAGATAAAGAAGCAGATGGTATTGAGCTTACTTTCCCTTGGAAGATGTGGAAAAAAGGTCAGCCATTTAGAATTGAGATGTTTGATGACTATTATGAAAGTGTTAGGGATATTTTTCCTCAAGATTTTATTCATGCAACAACAAAAACTCCTGTAATTAAAATTCAACATCCAGAGGCGGAGTTATTCTCAGGTAGCGTACATGCTGCTAATGGTGTAAGTTGTGCAGATTGTCATATGCCTTATGTAAGAAAGGGTGCAAAAAAAGTTTCTAACCATTTTATAGCTTCTCCTTTATTAGATATCAATAGTTCCTGTAAATCTTGCCATTCTCAGAGTGAAGATTATTTAAAGAATCAAGTGCGTGATATTCAAAGAACAACAGCCTATAATATTAGAAGTGCAGAATATGCCGTTGCAAGCTTAATTAAAGATATTACTACCTTAAGATCAGAGCTTGCAAAATTACCAGAATTTGCAAAAATTTCTGATAAGACTAAGCAAGAAGCTATGATAACAGCAGTAGTAAAACCTGCCTTAGAACTTCATAGAAAAAGTCAAATTAGAGCTGATTTTATGAATGCTGAAAATTCTTCAGGATTCCATAACCCTAGAGAGGCAAATAGAATTGCACAACAAGGAGTGCAATATGCAAAAGATGGGCAAAAAGAAGTTTTAATGATTGCGGCAAAATATGGTATTAAAATGCAAGCAAGTAATTTGGGATTTGATGATATGAGAAAAATTGCTCCTCAGCCAGTAAAGATCAATGGTAAGAGATATTATGAAGAGCCATTGCAGGATGATACACCAAAGAGATTATTAGAACTTGATAAAAGCTTAGCACCATATAATTATAAAGTGATTGATAAAAAATAAAATTGGTTTTTGCCTACCTCCTTTCTCCCTTTTTGGGAGAAACTTCAGTATAATTTTTCTTTTATTTTTCAAATATGTATGTAAGTAAGGTATTTTCAATGTCAAAAAGAAAAATTGCGAAAATAATACTCATCATTGGTGCTGGTTTTATAGGGCTATTGTTGGTGCTGTTTCTTTATGTCAGCTCAAAGGTAAAAAATGAATTTGAAGAAAAAATAAATATTTATTTTTCATCTCTAAATAATGGTGTTTATAGGGTAGAACATCAGCCTTTTAAATGCACAGGTTTTTTAAATTATGAATGTGCTAGTAAGCAAGTGGATGTTTTTGTAGATAATGAAAAATTGTTTGTGGTGCAAAAATTTATAGTTGGATTAAAGGGCATAAAGACAGATTCTCTAAAAGAGTATGCGCAAGGGGATATTATAGAAATTAATAGCGCGTTATTTAATTTTTCTGATAGTTTTAAGCCTTTTAAATTTGAGTATAAAGGTGAAGATAGAATCTTGGATAAACGCGAGGGGGTGGTATTGGGTCAAAATAGCTTTAAACTTGAGGCTAAAAGTGTTTCCTATGCATTTGATGCAAATATTAAGCGTAAAAGTAAGGAATTTGCAAATAAGAATATTATAAAAATTATTTTGCAAACACCATTGAAAACCTTTTTAGAGGATACGGAATATTTTGTTGAAGATATGGGAGCAAAGGTATTTTCTCGTAATTTAAAAGATGCAACTTTTTCTCTTTTAAGACAAACAAAGGATACAGAGTTAGATGAAGAGGGATATGAACGCATAATTGATGATCAAACCCAAGCTTTAATCTTTGGAGCAAAGCTTTTTGGTTTTTTTGATACGCCCTATGAGCAGCAAATTACACATCTTATTGAAGGTTATAATGATTTATTGAAAGATAAAATTAAGTCAATACAAGTTTCTTTTTATTCTAAAGATGAGGTTTATTTCAAACAAACATATTTTAATAGATTTCAAAATCCAAATGACTTACAGAGATTTTTGGCAAAATTTTTTAATCATTATGATATGAAAGTAGTTACTAAGTAAGAGAAGAGATATGCAGGATTTTCGCAATGATAAAAAGGGTAAAAAGGGATTAAAAAGATTGTTTAATGCCTATAAATATTCCGTTGATGGAATCATGGCTGCTTGGAAAGATGAAGAAGCGTTCAGGCAGATATTGGTTTTGGGGATAATTTTTGGTATTTTAGGAATGATTATTGGTCAAGATTGGGGAGAAAAAGTCTTACTCTTGCTTCCAAGTATTTTGTGCATTGTGGGCGAGTTGATAAATTCGGCAATTGAAAATGCAATTGATTTTACAAGCAAAGACATACATCCTTTGGCAAAAAAAGCAAAGGATATGGGGAGTGCAGTGCAATTAGTTTTATTGATTTTTTTTGTAGTTATATGGGCGAGTTATATTTTTTTTAAGTTTTATTAAGATAGAATCTAATTTTGGGAGTGTGAAAAAATGGATAATTTATTAGATAACACAAGTGTAATTGACATAAATATTGATGATTCTATCAAAGAGAGTTATCTTGATTACTCAATGAGCGTTATTGTAGGTCGTGCTTTGCCTGATGCAAAAGATGGGCTTAAACCAGTGCATCGTAGAATCCTGTATGCGATGAATGAGCTTGGGGTGACTTCTCGTGCGGCTTATAAAAAAAGTGCGAGGATAGTGGGAGATGTAATTGGAAAGTATCATCCCCATGGTGATACCGCAGTTTATGACGCTTTAGTTAGAATGGCTCAAGATTTTTCAATGCGTCTAATGCTTGTGGATGGTCAGGGAAATTTTGGATCCATAGATGGTGATAATGCTGCTGCAATGCGTTATACAGAAGCAAGAATGACACAAGCAAGTGAAGAGATTCTTAGAGATTTAGATAAAGATACGGTAGATTTTGTGCCCAATTATGATGATACACTAAAAGAGCCAGATGTATTACCAAGCAGGATTCCAAATCTTTTGGTTAATGGTTCTAATGGAATTGCAGTTGGTATGGCTACTTCTATTCCTCCTCATCGTATTGATGAAATTATTGATGCTGTGGTTTATGTAATTGATAATAAGGAAGCCAGTGTTGATGAGCTGTTAGGTTTTATACAAGGACCAGATTTTCCTACGGGGGGTATTATATTTGGTAAGCAGGGGATTAGAGATGCATACAATACTGGTAGGGGAAGAATTAAAGTTAGGGCTAAGGTTCATATTGAAAAAACAAAAACTCGTGATGTGATTGTTATTGATGAAGTGCCTTATCAAGTAAATAAAGCAAGGCTAGTAGAGCAGATTTCAGAATTAGCAAAAGATAAGGTTATTGAGGGGATATCTGAAGTTAGAGACGAATCTGATAGAGAGGGCATTAGGGTTGTTATTGAGCTAAAAAAAGAAGCCATGAGTGAGATTGTGTTAAATCACCTTTACAAATCTACAGCAATGGAAACAACATTTGGAATTATTTTATTAGCTATCAATAATAAAGAACCCAAGATTTTTACTCTTTTAGAGTTGCTGAATATCTTTATTTCTCATAGAAAAACAGTAGTTATTCGAAGGACTATTTTTGAGCTTGAAAAAGCAAAAGCGCGTGCTCATATTTTAGAAGGACTAAAGATAGCCTTAGATCATATAGATGAAGTTATTGCAATTATTAGGGCAAGTAAGGATACAGAAGAGGCTAAAGATTCTCTTATGCAAAGATTTGGATTGAGTGAGTTGCAAAGTAAGGCGATTTTAGAGATGAGATTGCAGCGTCTCACAGGGTTAGAAAGAGATAAAATTGAGCAAGAATATGCAGAGTTATTAACGCAAATTGAAGCATTAAATGCAATTTTGCGTAGTGAGGCAAAACTTAAAGAAATTATCAAAGAAGAATTGTTGGAAATAAAGGCTAAATTTTCAACCCCAAGACTTACAGAAATTGAAGAAGATTATGAGAGTATAGAAGCAGAAGATCTGATACCTAATGAGCAAGTTGTTGTTACAATGAGTCACCGTGGTTATGTAAAGCGTGTTCCTTTGAAGGTTTATGAGAAGCAGAATCGTGGTGGTAAGGGCAAGATAAGTGGCAATACGCACGATGATGATTTTATCCAATCATTTTTTGTAGCAAATACGCATGATACAATAATGTTTGTGACAAATAAAGGTCAGCTTTATTGGCTTAAGGTTTATAAGATACCTGAGGCTGGAAGGACAGCTATTGGGAAGGCTGTTGTAAATTTAATTCAACTTTCGACTGATGAAAAGATTATGGCAACAATTACTACTACAGATTTTAATAGTGATAAGTCTTTGGTATTTTTTACCAAAAATGGTATTGTGAAAAAGACTAATTTGAGCGAATATAGCAATATTAGAAGCGTTGGAGTAAGAGCGATAAATTTAGATGAGACAGATGAATTGGTTACAGCAAGCATTATTACCAAGGATGTGAAAGAATTATTTATTGCTACTTATCAAGGAATGTGTATACGTTTTGATGTAAATGATGTAAGGGAAATTGGAAGAGTTGCAAGAGGGGTAACTGGTATTAGATTTAAAGAGAAAGAAGATTTTGTAATCGGTGCAACTATAATTGTTTCTGAGAGTGATAAGCTTTTAACAGTTAGTGAGCAAGGTATAGGTAAGCAGACTATGGTAGGCGCTTATAGACTTCAGAGTCGTGCAGGAAAGGGTGTAATTGCAATGAAGCTTACGCCAAAGACAGGTAAGCTAGTAAGTGTTATCAATGTTAATGATGAGAATATGGACTTGATGGTTTTAACTACAAGTGGAAAAATGATACGCGTAGATACAGAAGCTATACGCGAAGCAGGACGCAATACAAGTGGAGTTAAGATTGTAAATGTTGCTGGAGAAAAGGTGGCGTATGCAAGTATTTGTCCAAAAGAAAATGAAGATAGTAGTGAGGATGGAGATTTGGTATAAGTGAAAAGTATTACTACTTTTTGCTTATTTATTGCATACCTTAATGCCAATAGCATGTGGAAAGATAATTCTAGTGTTCTTCAAAATCAGGATGCTTTAATGTTTGATTTTCATTCTTTCGCAGATTCTGATATTAAAGAACCATTTACTCCACCAAATTTTTTAAAAAATACCCCCTTGCAAAAGAATTATCTTTTAGAATTACCAAAAGAACCTATCATACCTCAAATAAATCCAGATCCAATCAAAGTTCCTGATATTGAATTTAAGCCTGATGATATTTTTGAAAAAGATTTTATTGTTTCTTATAAGTTTTTGCTTAAAGATGAAGTGCCAGTAGGTGAGAAATATAATATTTCAGAACCATTGATATCTATAAAAAATCCCTCCTTTATTTATCAGTGTAGTATTGATGTATTTTTAGGTGATGATATGAGTGGAATGGGAGTTTTGGATATACTTTTAAAAGAGCTTTTGCAATATCACAAAGAAGATGTTTTGGAATGTCTTTATAAAAGTGGTGTAGAGGTAAAAGATGAGGGTATGTCAAATAATAATGCCTCTAAAAATAAAACTTTATTTACACTACCACCAAAGCGAATTAGAGTTTCATTGCAAAATGGTTTTTTGATTATTAAAGTCTTTAAGGAGAATAAATGAAAATAGCAATTGTAGAAGATGACATCAATATGAGAAAAAGCTTAGAGCTTTTTTTCTCTGATATCAAGGATTTTTTTATTGTAAGTTTTAAGAATCCAAAGGATGCACTAAAGGGGCTTGATGATACTTTTGATTTGATTATTACAGATATCAATATGCCTCAAATGGATGGATTGGAATTTTTACGCCACCTTAATGGAAAGTATGAAGCAATTGTTATTACAGGAAATGCAACTTTAAATAAAGCAGTAGAATCTTTACGTTTAGGAGTGAAAGATTTTTTTCAAAAGCCTTTTGAGCCAGAGTTGTTATTGGAGGCAATTTTAAGAACAAAAAAGATTTTGGAATTTAAAAAAACACAGCAAGATATATCTGTAAAACCAAAAAAAATAAATACAAAAAAACATGCTTTTGTGGCAACATCTCAGGCATTAGATTCTGTGCAAAAATTAGCACTAAAGGCTGCGCAAACTGATGCAAGTGTTTTACTCTTGGGGCAAAGTGGAGTGGGAAAAGAGGTTTTTGCGAATTTTATTCATCAAAATTCATTGCGTGCAAATGGACCTTTTATTGCAATCAATATGGCAGCTATACCAGAACATTTATTAGAATCTGAGTTGTTTGGATATGAAAAAGGAGCCTTTACTGATGCTACAAGTCCTAAGGCAGGATTATTTGAGGCTGCAAATGGAGGTAGTATCTTTTTAGATGAGATTGGAGAAATGCCTTTGGCATTACAAGCAAAACTATTGCGTGCTATACAAGAAAAAGAAATTACAAGATTGGGAAGTGCAAAGAGTATAAAAATTGATGTGAGATTTATATCTGCTACAAATGTAAATATTGAGCAAAAGATACAAAATAAAGAATTTCGCGAAGATTTATTCTTTAGGTTACAGACTGTTCCAATACAAATTCCTGCATTAAAGCAGAGAAAAGAAGAGATTTTACCTCTAGCAGAATGGAAACTTGAAGAAACTATAAAGCAATATGGTTTTGCAAATAAAAGTTTTAGTAAAGCAGCAATTGAGTTAATGCATTCTTATGAGTGGTATGGAAATATAAGGGAGTTGTTATCTGTTGTAGAGCGTGCTGCTATTTTGAGTGATGGCGATATTATTGATGCAAAAGATTTGTTTTTAGAGCCAAAACAAGCCAAAAAAACAGACAATAAAATTGCAAATTTAGAAAGCGAGTTGATTGCAGAAGTCTTAAATGATTGTGATAAGGATATAGAAAAGGCTGCACAAATACTTGGTATGCAAATTGATGTATTGAAACATAAGATTGCTAAATATCAAATTATGTAGTGCTCAGTGTTTTTAACTCTTCGAGTGTGTATCCAGCTTTTAATCTTGCATCAATATTTAAAACCTTGCTAAGTGGTGAAAACTGATTATAGGATTTTAAGAGGCTTAAAAAATCATCATTTTTTTGCTTGCTAAAACTCCACCAGATATCTCCTTTGCTTACATGTGTGATTTCATCTCTTAAAATAACTTCAAGTATTTCAATAATTTTGTTTTTTGTGTGGTGCGTTGTTTGTGTTATTTTCTGAAGAACAAAGGGGTTTGCATCAAGACCATTTGCTTCTAATGCCCTATGAACTAGTCCCATTCTATGTGCTAGAGAGTGATTTGTTGCTTGCATAGCATCAAAGAGATTTTGGTGGACTGGAAAGTCTCCATATTGATAGCCAAGTTCTTTTAGAATAGATTCTAAGAGCAAGAAATGTTTTATTTCCTCATTGGCAACTTCTAGCCAATCTTGATAATATTTTAATGGTAGGTTGTTAAAACGATAACTTGCATCTAAGGCTAAATCAATAGCGCTATATTCAATATGAGCAATAGAATGAATAACCTTTGCGAGTGCTATTGTGCTATTTAGGTGTTTGGGTCTTCTAATTCTTGTTGGGTGTATAATATTGCAAAAAGTATGATAACTAGGTTTGTCTTGTATTTTTGCTTTAAAATCTTCTTGAAAATAAATCTTATTTGATAAAAAATTATCATAAAAATTTTGAAATTGCTCTATCTTGATACTTGGTTGATTGGTAAATAATATTCTTTCAAGTTCTGAAAAATAATTCATTTTTTTAGTTTTGAACGATAGAGCAATAAGGCTATTATTAAAAGTAGAAAAATAAAACTTTCAACAATAAGGGAATCTAAATCTAGCATTTATAGAGATTCTAAAATTTCAATTTTTTCAATAACATCATTTTGTTTAATACTATCTAAAACTTTTAAGCTTTCTGTATCCTTTTGATCAATGCTTCCAAATACAGTGTGTTCTCCATCAAGGTGCGGAAGATTTACAAAACAGATAAAAAATTGACTACCCCCAGTATCTCTGCCTGCATGAGCCATAGATAAGGCACCTTTTAGATGTTTATTTGGATTGTTTTCTACCTCACATTTGATGCAATATCCTGGACCACCAGTTCCTGTTCCATGAGGGCAACCACCTTGAGCCACGAATCCTGCAATTACACGATGAAATTTTAGGTTATTATAAAAATTTTCTTTTGCTAAAGTGGCAAAGTTGCTTACAGTTTGAGGTGCATCATTTATAAAGAGTTTAAAAGTCATAACTCCTTTGCTGGTATAGATTTTTGCATATTGTAGTTTTTGTAATTCAGAATCTTTTATTTCATAAACCTTTATTTCGCGCATGTTGTTTAATCCTTTAGAAAAATGTGTGATAGAATTCTACTTATTATTAGCTTAATTTTTGTTTTAGTGAGAAAGAGTTGAGATTTTTTTGTTTAGTTTGGATTGCTTTTGTTGTTCTATTTGCTTCTGAGAATATTGAGCAATCAGATTTATATAAAAAGAAAGATAATTTACAAAAGGAACAAGCACCAACCTCTTGGATTCATTCCGTAGGTATGATTGTGTCTTATTTTGATAATGGTAATATGACACAAGGTTATGGAGTTTTATTAAAGGAAGGATATTTTATCACAGCTTCAAATCTTGTTTATAATCATCAAGAATATCCAAAAGACATCTATGTGAAAATGCAAGATGATAGCGCAAAACCTCTTATATGCGTCGCTAAGTTGCAAGTTAAGGCAATTGATGAGCAAAAAGGTCTAGCCTTATTAAAAACAGTAGCATATACAGATGATTATTGTAAAGAAAGGGGTCAAAGTTTTTATCATAAGAGAATTTATGAGCTTTATTCTTTGAATCCTTTTTTATATCCTGTGAATACATTTTTTATAGATTCTGTGCAGAATTTTGAGGATTTTGGCTTTTTGTATCCCAATATAGGAAAGCAATATACTTTTAGTGTTAATAAAATAATAAAGGCTAGAAAAATTACTTATTTTGATAAGAACTTCAAGCAAAATATTTTTTATGCTTATTTGCCGGAAAATAATTTGGATCAACAAAGAGAGCTAGGCAAACCATTTTTTGATGCCAAAAATGTATTAGTAGGATTGTATGCGGTTACTTCATATGAAAAAGAAGCCGTTATTGTAAATAGTAATTTTATAAAAAGTTTTTTATGTAGTTTACAAGCAGATTTTGAACTTTCTACATGGAATAAAGAAGATTGCAGGAATTTTCAGCAAAATCTCTTAAAAAATATGGAGAGTATTACAAAACAAAAAACAAAATAGCTACTAGACTGTTTGTGTCCTTTTAAAAGAGTTATAATCTTTGAAAACTAGAGATTGGGATTTTTTTATTATGGAAGATATGCAGCAAAAAGATAAAGCAAAAATTGTTTATAAAATAGAAAAACAAATAAAAAAAATAGATAAAAGACTTATAAAAGAAGCAAAAAAAGTTCTACGATTGAACTTAAATTGCAATCGAACTATCTCTTTTTTGCAAAGAAAATTAAAAATCGGGTTCAATCTAGCATTATTTATTAAAGAAGAATTAGAAAAACAAGGGTATTACAATAAGATAGAACAGCGAATTGATATGCTTAATTTACTTATTCAATGGGCAGACGAAAAAAATATACCAATACTTCATCGCATAGATATAAATACTCAAGATAAGGATAAGTGCCTTGTAGGCAACTTTATAGGAATCCCACGTAATATTCAAGAATTGTATAATATGGAGTTTATGTCACTTAGAGGGTTGGGGATTGATAAGGTACCAAAAGAATTTATGGTTTTAAAAAAATTAAGATATTTGGATTTGAGTTTTAATCCTATTGACGAAATAGAGTTTATTCAAAAAATGAAAAATTTAAGATATGTTGTGCTAGATTTTAATGAGAATAAGTCGTAAGAAAAAGTCTTTTTATAGATAATCACCACATTTTTCATTTTTTTCTCATCTCTTAAGCAAACTTTAAGTATAAAATTTGTATTATTCTGTTTCCTAAATTGAAACGGGCGTTTAAAGAC
>NZ_NXLX01000017.1 GCF_003364335.1 Helicobacter anseris | reverse complement strand
GATTTATTGAAATCTTTAGGTGTAATTTGTTTAAAAGAAATCATAATTTGCCCTTAAAATGAAGTGATACAAAATGCGAGGATTATAAAAAAAGGGGGTGATAAAAATCAAGTAAAAATGGAAAAAATCTTCTCAAAAATTAGAGAAGATTTTTTTATCCTAGAGTTTGGCACTCAAATACCAAAAAATCATACTCTTATCTGTGTAGATATTTTCTTTAAGGTAAGTTTGTGAGATTTTATAGCCTGCTTTGTTGTATGTCCCTGCCCACTCTAATCTCAAATTAAGATTGATATTAGGAGTAAAGTCATAGCCGAGTAAAAGTGCGATGGAATTTTCATTGGATCTTGGAGCGTATGTATATCTTCCGATGAGATCCCACTTCCAACACTCATATTTACCCCCTCCAAAAACAAAACCACTAAGTGCATCTTGAGAGAAAAAATCACTCCAAGTAGGCCCTGTGCTATAAAGTGTATAAACCCAAGTATTTAATCCTGTGGGATCTCCATAAGAACTTATAAGATCATTTGCATTGCCAAAGTTTTTATAAATCCCTGCTCCGACATTGTAATTATCAATAAAGATATCTTCTCTTAAAAAGAGGGTTACTCCACCTTCTCCGTGTGTCCTTCCTAAATAGCCTGATGGATTATATGCACTTATGGCATTGGAATCATAGAGTGCTTGATACCCCCAATCTTGCCCAGATAGTTTGTTTTGAATATTTTTATCGTGCATAGCAAAAAGTGTCAAAAAGGTAGTTTTGAAATTTATGCCCTCTCCTTGAAAATCTTTATTGCTCTCATGAACAATCTTAAATCCAGGATCCACATAAACACCAGGTTGATAGTAGAGATAAGGGCGTAATGAAAGCTTTTGATTACCAATCTCAAACGCAGAATCCACTCCAAAAACAAAAATACCAAAACGATTGATATCTGCATTTCTAGCATCAAAATGATTAAGCCATTCAAGATTTGAAGAGCTTCTTCTGTGAGTATAGATTGTATAAAATCTCAAAGATTCCTTTCCTATGAAAAACTCTGCGCCTTCATTATGCCCACTCCACCAATCTGTATTCATAAAATCATATCTACCAGCTTTAAAGCCAAAAAAATCTTTATAAGAATAAGTCACATATGCATTGATAATCTCCCCCCAAGCAGGCATATACACTGCTGTAAAATCCCCCATAGAATCTTTGCCTGATGTAGCATTTGAAGGAAAAATACTTGCCCCCTCTCTTGTGGTATCCAATGCTACACCTCCAACCATCCCCTTAAGTCCTAAAGTAACTTTATGTTCTGTATCAAGCAATTTTAGAGAAATACCAAGCTGTGAGCTTAATGCCCAAAAACTATTGTTTGGATAAATGCCTTTTGATAAATCTGTAGTTTTATTGTTGCTAAGACCAATTCTTGTGCTTGAAACTACATTGCCATCAATTTTATATTCTATTGCTTGCAAAGACAAAGAACACAAAATTCCAAAAAAAGATAGTTGTCTTAAGATTCTCATAATCACCCTTTATTGTGCTTTAAGATTGTGTTGCATATAAACCACATGCGTAGCTAAATACTCTTCTAATCCGTGCTTACCATCAGCCCCGCCAATACCACTTTTTCTAAAACCTGCGTGGAATCCTTGCATTGCTTCAAAATTTTCTCTATTGATATAAGTCTCACCAAATTTAATTTCTTTACAAGCACGCATTGCCACATCAAGATTTTGTGTATAGATAGAGCTTGTAAGACCATATTCACAATCATTTGCCATATCAATTGCTTCATCTAATGTGTCAAACTTCACAATAGGTAAAATAGGTGCAAAAATCTCTTTTTGCATAATCTCATCGCTGTGTTTAATGTCTGTAACAACAGTGGCTGGGAAGAAATAACCGCTAGTATCAGTAATCTTGCCCCCTACCTCAACTCTACCTCCTGCTTGAATAGCACGCTCAAGCATACCAAGTGCATTATCAACCCCTGCTTGATTGATTAGTGGTCCCATATCAAAATCCCCCTTCATTGTATTACCTACACTTACTTTTTGCATTGCCTTGCAGAATTTATCTACAAACTCATCATAAACACTTGAATGCACATAGGCTCTCTCTGCACAATTGCAAACTTGTCCATTATTGCAGATTCTACTTGCTTTGATAGCCTCAACAGCTAGATTTATATCCGCATCTTTACATACAATTGCAGGAGCTTTACCACCAAGCTCTAAAGAAACCTTGATGATATTTTTTGCCGCAGCTTGCATAATCTTAACACCAGATTCTACACTTCCTGTAAGACTTACCATTCCGACATTACTATTGCTTGCAAGTTCATTTCCTACCACACTCCCACTACCGCCAACAAGATTAAATACTCCTTTTGGCAATCCGCTTTTTGCTACAAGTTTTGCAAACTCATAAGCATTATTTGGAGTTTCACTGCTAGGCTTTATAACAATCGTATTACCTGTAATAAGTGCGGGTGCCATTTTTCTTGCAATAAGGAAAAATGGAAAATTCCAAGGCAAAATACCTGTTGTCACTCCAATGGCTTGCTTAAACAAAAAGATATGCTCGTTTGCTCTATCACTTTGGATAATCTCGCCTTCATAGCGTCTAGCCCACTCTGCCATATAATCCATATAATCTGCTGTAAAATTGATTTCAATCTCTGCTAATGCGCGCACTTTTCCTTGCTCTTGCATTAAAGTATCTGTAAGCATTTTTGCATTTTCTCTAATCAAACTTGCAATTTTTCTCACATACCCTGCACGCTCAATAGCTGGTCTTGCTTCCCAAGATTTTTGTGCCAATTTTGCAGACATTATCGCATCTTGCACTTCTTGCAAACTTGCATTAGGAATTTGAGAAATTTGCTCTTTTGTTGCGGGATTAAACACGCTAATATATTCTCCCTTGTGAGGGATAAACTCACCATTGATAAAATTTTCATAAGTTTTCATTTTTTACTCCTTTAATATAATTTTTGATACTTAAAAAATGAAAAATTTCATGGTGGTAAAAAATGCATAAAAGACACAATCCTATCCCCCTAATCCAAATGAAATACTTCTTGTATATCTAGCCATTGCTGTGTCTTGCTCAATGAAACTTGACAAGGATCTGTGCATTTCCACCATTCTTTTGTTATAGGATCTTGTGCAATTTTTTCCATATCTTTAGCAAAGTCTTCCCCCACATATTCAAAATAAGCAAAAAGAAAATCTTTATAGTGATAAATGCTGTAATTTTGGATATTTGATTTTTTAAGGGCATCATTTACACCCTTCCAAACATTACTATGCAAAGCAATATATTCATCTAATTTTTCTTTTTTTACTTTGATAACTTGCCCAAATCTTTGTATAGGTGAACTGATAGAATAAAGCAGATATGCATTATCTTTATAGATTTTAGAAATATCCAAATCATTTAATTTTAGTTTCTTTAGATTTTTTGTAGTAATCTCTAGCCACTCTTTTGGAGTAAAACTACTTACAGGATAATTGCTTCCAAAAACCATTCTTTCCTTGCCAAAAATCTCAAATACAATTGCAAATAATTTTTCATATTTTTCTTGTGAAATTTGTAAATCAAAATGATCACTTGGAGAGAGTTTGCAATAAACATTTGCACAATCTCTAAGAAGCAATAAATCTCTTTTGTAATTTTCAAGATTTTGTATATCAGGATTTCCAAAATGATTTAATACAATTTTTAGATTCTTAAATTCTTTAGCTAATTTTGCAAGCTCTGGAATATCATCAGATAAAACACAAGCTTCAAAAACAAAATCTTTTGTCTTAGCAATCTGAGATAAAGTTTCTAAAAATTTTTTATCATTTATCTTTGTAGATTTTGCAGTGTGCAAAACTTCTCTTACACCACAAATCTTTTTTACTCCTATAGATTCTAGATATGTATCTGTATGTGTAACAATCCCTAAAATTTTATTCTTTTGTCTAGCAAGATTGCTAATATATGCAAACTCTTTTTGTTTATCACTGGAATCTATTTCAATATACACTCCACCAATAAGATGGATATTCTCATAAGCCTTAAGATAGTCCTCAAAGCTAAAATCTCTATCAAATTTTGTATGCTTAATCCATTCAATAGGGATGTCTTTTCTCTCCCAAATATGAAAATGCGTATCCACAATACTATATTGCATTATTTCCCCCTATTGCTAGCAATATAAAAACTATAATAAGCAACATATAAAAAGCAAGGTATTAACAATGCATATCCAGCACTTGTTCCAAAGAAATCATTTACTAAGCCCATCAATGAAGGCATAATCGCTCCACCCACAATACTCATAATCAAAAGAGAGCTAGCAAATTTCACTTGACTTGGCAAAAGATTATCCGTAGCAAGGGCAAAAATCGTAGGAAAGGAAATACTCATAAAGAAAAACAAAACTATCAGGGCAAAAATACTACTTATGCCACTACCAAAAAAGAGATAAACACAAACAAAAACATTAATCAACGCATAACATCCCAAAATCAAATGACTAGGGATTTTTTTCATAAGAGGTGTGGTTAAGATTCTACCTAACATAAATGCCACAAGTGCAATACTAAGATAATACGCTCCTTGTGCATCACTCAATCCTTGATAATGCTCCACAGCATAGTTGATAAAAAATGCTCCTGCTCCTACTTGTGCTGCTATATAGAGGAATTGTGCGAGTAATCCAAAACTAAACTGCTTATTTTTAAAACACTCAAGTGGCATTTTCATTGGTGCATTTTTTTGATTTTGACCTTCTGCATTTTCTGGTAATTTATTAAAAATAAAAGTAATGGCAATAAGAGTTACAATAACTGCAATTCCCACATAAACAAGCTGAACATTTCCCATATTTTGAGCCAAGAGATTCTCTACTTCTTGCTGAGTAGCATTGTGTGGTGCTTTAGTGATTGATAAAAATAAATAACCTGCTAGCATTGGTCCGATAAATTGACCTAATCCATTAAAGCTTTGAGCTGCATTGATTCTAAAACTTGCATTTTTAGGATCACCAAGTTTTGTAATGTAAGAATTTGCATTTGTTTCTAGTGTTCCAAGACCACAAGCAAGAATAAAAAAAGCAAATAAGAAAATACTAAAACTTGCCATATTGGTAGCAGGGATAATCAAAAGGCATCCTATGATATACAATATCAACCCAACAACTATACTAATTTTATAAGAGAATCTTTGTGCAATAAACCCTGCAGGCAATGCGATAATAAAATAAGCCCCAAAATATGCCATTTGCAAAAATCCACTTTCATGTTGTGTAATATGCAAATGATTCTGAAAATTCTTATTCATAGCATCTATTAACCCATAACTTAACCCCCAAAGAAAAAATAAAGAAGTAACCAAGATAATGGCAATTTTTATTTGTGTGTTTTGTGTATTTGATGTATGCATTTTTTATCCTTTTATTTTTATTTTAATCCCAATTTAATGCCCTATCTAGATGCACATATCCCCCATCTATATGGAATATCTGTCCTGTTGTATGGCTACTTCTGGGGCTGATGATAAAGGTCGCAAAATCTGCAATCTCTTCAATCGTGGTAAATCTCTTGCCTAGAGGAATCTTTGATGCAATTTGCTCATATTGTTCTTGTGGATTTGGAAAGTTTTTTAACCATTTTTCATAAAGCGGAGTCATAACCTCTGCTGGAGCTATTGCATTTACACGCACATTATCCTTTGCAAAAGCACAAGCCCATTCTCTACTAAAACCAATCTGTGCGGCTTTTGCTGATGCATAAGCTGAAGTTTTTCCTTGTCCAGTAACTGCTGTTTTAGAAACAATATTTAAAATATTTCCTTGATTATTTTTGATACTAGGTAAAAGCAAGCGTGTGAGTTCATAATAATGGAAAAGATTGTTTTCATAGCTTTTGATAATATCTTTTATATTATGCTCTTCTATTGCAAGATTATCATTTGCACCTGCATTATTAACAAGTGCATAAACATTTGGATATTTATTTAAAATTTCTTTACACAAAGATTCTAATCCCTCATAATCTGCCAAATCAAAACAATAAATCGCATACCCATTGGGACAAACTTTTTTTAATTCTTTTTCAAACTCTTCATTTTTAGAGCGAGAGATAATCACTGGTATCGCCCCCTCTCTTGCCAAAGAAAGACTAATACCTCCCCCAATTCCCTTAAGCCCTCCAGTAATTACAACTACCTTATTATTTAATCTTAAATCCATAGTATTCTCCTTTTTTAACAAGTTGTAGCAAGTCGCCAAATCGAAAAATCATTTTGGTGATTTTCTTCTGCCTTAGTAAGCATTCCTTCTGAAACCTTTTGGATAAATGTCAAAAGCTCATCACGCTTTTGCCCGATACTCTTTTTTCCATCAAGTATTTCTCCAGCATCCAAATCAATGCAATCTTGCATATTTAAATAAGTCTTAGTATTGGAAGAAAGCTTGATAGTAGGAGTAATCGCAGAACCCGTAGGAGTTCCTCTTCCTGTGGTAAAAATACAAAGATTGCATCCACCAGCAACCATTCCAGAGAGCTGTTCAATATCATTTCCTGGCGTGTTCATCAAAGTAAGACCTTTTTGCGTAATCTTGTGAGCATATTCTTTTACATCAACTAAAGGTCTTGTTCCTGCCTTATAAATACATCCTAGAGATTTTTCCTCAATACTTGAAAGCCCTCCAGCAATATTTCCAGGGCTAGGATTAGCACCACGAATATCTGCGTGTGCATCTAAAACAAGTTTTTCAAAATCACCTATAACTCGATATACATCATTTTTTACTTTTTCATTTATTGCTCTTTTTGCAAGTAGATGCTCCGCACCTATAAGTTCTGTTGTTTCAGCAAGTATCACGCTACCTCCACAATCTATAACAAAATCACTCACAGCACCCAAGAGAGGATTGGCTGATAGACCAGAAAAAGCATCACTGCCCCCACACTCTGTCCCCAATACCAAATCTTCCCAACCTCCTAAAGCTTTTTGAACACCGCTTGCCTGTTGAAGCATTTTCTTTACAATCTCACTACCCTTTTGAACTGTTTTTTCAACTCCACCATTTTCTTGAATAACCAAAAAAGAAACTTCTTTGTAAGGAGTTTCTTGCTTGATTCTCTCTGCAATCTCTTTTGCTTGAACAACTTCACATCCAAGCCCAACAATCAAAACACCATAAACATTAGGATTTGTTCCATGTCCAATAAGCACTTTTTTTGTCTGTTCTGCATCATAATCTAATTGAGAACACCCATGCTGATGTGTAATATAAACACATTCAGGATTTTGCATTGCAATCTTTTCTACACATTTATTAGCACAATGCACACTAGGAATAACAATCACCTTGTTTCTAAAACCAAAGCTTTGATCTGCTCTTCTATATCCCATAAGTTTTATATCTTTTAGCATTGTTGATCTCCTCTGCCTCTTACGCCTTCAATATTATGAATATGCACATGCGAACCTTTTTTGATAATAGAGCTTGACTTTCCAATCACTTCACCATATTTAATAATAGGAGCACCATTTGGAATATCTTGCAATGCAAACTTATGTCCATTATCAATTGCTTCTAATAAAACAACATCTCCTAATACCTCTCCAGCTTGGCAATTTTTTAGCGCTGTAGCAACATTATCTTTCTCATTAACCTTTATAAACTGCATAACCATTCCTCCTTACAAGTCCTTCAAATCAACAATCTCTTTCATTTCTTTGATAATAGAAATTGCCTCTTGTTTTTTATTTTCAATATTTTGTAGGATATGAGAATCTATGGGGTGAATGCTCAAGACATTATTAAAATTGAAACCTCTTGCTTCTAACAAGCATGCATATCCCAAAGGGAATGGCAGTGTCCCAGCAAAGCGTATAGCCTTTAATATGAATTTTTGTAATTTTTGAGCCTTGATATAATCTTTTTGCAAAAAGCTCTGATAGATTCCACTCATAACTTCTGGGAAAACACACCCGCAAGAAGTCATAGAACCTTTTGCACCATTCAATAGTGCTCCTAAATAATATTCCTCCCTACCTACAAAAATATCAAAATCACACACATCACTAAAATGCGCAAAATCAACTGCAGAGCCAGCAGAATCTTTCATACCTACGATATTTTTAATCTTGCTTAATTTTTGAGCTACCTTAAGGCTTATTGGTGGGGCAAATAAAGGAATATTGTAAATATAAAGTGGTAAAGAAACTTGCTTTGCTATGTTACTAAAATACTCAATCATATTTTCTTCACTCAAAGGATAGTAAAAAGGTGGTTGCAAGAGCAAGGCATCTAAACCTAATTTTTTAGCTTCATTTGCAAGTGCAATTGTTTCTTCATAAATCACACTACCAATACCACTAATTACAGGCACCTTTCCCTGTGCAGCCTCAAGACTGAGTTTCATAAGCTCTACTTTTTTTTCAAAACTAAGAGCCAATCCATCTCCTGCTGAACCATTACAAAATATCCCATTTAAACCCTGAGCAATACCAAACCTTGCTATCTTGATATATTCATCTGCATTGATACTAAAATCCTTATTATATGGAGTTAGCATTGCTGGAAAAGTTCCAAATAACATCTTCATAATTTCTCCTTGACTTTTTAATTTCATTCAAAACTAACAAAAAAATAATAAATAATGAGTATTAAAGTAAAAAGTAAATTATATATTTACTATTATGTAACATATAGTTACATTTAATCACGATAAATCTTGAAAAATTATCAGATAAAAAATAGATTTATTAACTATAAAAAAAGAAAATATTTACAAAAAGTAAAAAAATAAAGACGCAGAATGATTGATTTTAAAAGCTTAATCATTGAATTTTATTTTGATTTTATGGGAAGTTTTCACAAAAAATACTTATAATCTTAAAAATCATTTTTAATTGTTAGGAGCAAAGAATGCAAGATGAAAAAATCATCGAAGGATATTTGGGCTTTACACAAGAAAAGAAACAAAGCAAATATCCTGCTAAATTAGACTTTTTACAAAGTGCTACAGGATTGTTTTTAGGGCTTTTTATGATAGCACATCTCTTTTTGGTATCCAGTATTTTATTGGGACAAAAAGCGATGTATCAAGTTACAAAATTTTTTGAAGGTAGTTTTATCTTTAAAGAAGAGCAACCCATCATTGTAAGTATTGTGGCAATTTTTGTCATCATAGCTTTTGTCGTGCATGCCTTTTTGGCATTAAGAAAATTTCCCATAAGTTACAAACAATTTAAGATTCTAAAAACACATAAAAATGTGATGAAACATAGCGATACAAGTCTTTGGTTTATACAAGCTCTAACTGGTTTTATGCTTTTCTTTTTAGCAAGCATTCATCTTTTTGTCATTCTCACACAACCAGACACAATAGGCCCAAATGCCTCTTCTTATCGTTTTGTGCATCAACATTTTTGGATTTTATACATTGTAATGCTTTTTGCCGTTGAACTTCACGGGAGCATAGGGCTTTATCGTTTATGTATCAAATGGGGATGGTTTGAAAAATTGGGCATACAAAATCTTAGAAAAATCAAAGTGGCAATGGGTGCATTTTTTATTACTCTAGGCTTGTTAAGCTTTGGTGCATATGTAAAAATTGGAATCTCACAAGAAAATAAATCATTACAATACTACAAAGATTATGATGATAAGCTTTATGGAAAAAATCCCCAATCTTGCAATTGTAAAAAGGAAAAAAGATGAAAATAATATATTGTGATTCATTGATAATAGGTGGAGGACTTGCAGGACTTAGAGCTTCAATCTCAGCAAGAAAAAAAGGACTAAATACTATTGTATTAAGTTTGGTTCCTGTAAGAAGAAGTCATTCTGCTGCCGCACAAGGAGGTATGCAAGCTAGTCTTGGCAATGGAAAAATGAGCGAAGGAGATAATGAAGATTTACACTTTATTGACACTGTAAAGGGAAGTGATTGGGGATGTGATCAAGAAGTTGCTAGAATGTTTGTAACCACAGCACCAAAAGCCATAAGAGAGCTTGCTAGCTTTGGTGTGCCTTGGACTAGAATCAAAGCAGGGGAGAGAAAAGCAGTCATCAATGGTGAGCATGTAAGCATTACCGAAGATAAAGAAAAAGAGGGATATATCCAAAGTAGAGATTTTGGTGGCACAAAAAAATGGCGGACTTGTTTTACTGCTGATGCCACAGGACATGCAATGTTGTATGCTGTTGCAAATGAAGCATATAGACATGGGGTAGATATCCAAGATAGAAAAGAAGTGATTGCACTTATTCACGAAAATAATCAATGCTATGGAGCCATAGTCAGAGATCTAGTCAATGGAGAGATACTCGCATATGTCTCAAAAGGGACACTTCTTGCCACAGGGGGGTATGGAAGAATCTATGCTAATACCACCAATGCGGTAATATGTGAAGGCATAGGTATTGCCGTAGCTCTTGAAACAGGAATTGCAAAATTAGGAAATATGGAAGCTGTTCAATTCCACCCTACTTGCCTTGTTCCAAGCGGTATTCTTATGACTGAAGGCTGTCGCGGAGATGGTGGAATCTTAAGAGATAAAGATGGTTATCGCTTTATGCCAGATTATGAACCAGAAAAAAAAGAATTGGCAAGTAGAGATGTGGTAAGTCGCAGAATTTTAGAACATATCAAAAGTGGTAAGGGTGTAGATTCTCCTTATGGCAAACATGTGTGGCTTGATATAGCAATATTGGGGCGAGAACATATCGAAAAAAACTTGCGTGATGTTCAAGATATTGCCATTACTTTTGCCGGTCTAGATCCTGCGGAAAAATGGATTCCTATACGACCTATGCAACATTACTCTATGGGCGGAGTGCGAACAAACTATAAGGGTGAAACACATCTTAAGGGATTGTTTTGTGCTGGGGAGGCGAGTTGCTGGGATTTGCATGGTTTTAATCGGTTAGGAGGTAATTCTGTTAGCGAAGCTGCTGTTGCTGGAATGATTATAGGTGAATATTTTGCTAAACATTGCCAAGAAGCAAATCTTGAGATAAAGACACAAACTATTGAAACTTTTATCAGAAACCAAGAGGCTTATCTCTTATCTCTTATTAACAATGATGGTAATGAAAATGTATTTGCCATAAAAAATAAAATGAAAGAAATTATGGATGAAAAAGTCGGAGTATTTAGAGATGGGGAGGGATTAAAACAAGCAGTAGAAGAGCTAGAAGAGCTTTATAAAAGAAGTAAGCATATCCAAGTCAAGAATAAAAAACTTCACAATAACCCTGAGCTTGAAGAAGCTTACCGAGTTCCAAAAATGCTAAAAATTGCCCTATGTGTAGCAAAAGGTGCATTGGATAGAACAGAATCAAGAGGAGCTCATACGCGCATTGACTATCCTAAAAGAGATGATGCCAATTGGCTAAAAAGAACCCTTACTTCTTGGAGCAATCCAGAACAAACACTCCCTACCATAGAATATGAAGAATTAGATGTAATGAAAATGGAAATTACACCAGATTGGAGAGGTTATGGTGCAAAGGGTAATTTTATACCTCATCCAGATAAAGAAAAAAGAGATGCCCAAATAGCACAAATCACTCAAGAAATCAAAGCAAAAGGTGGTGATAGATATGCACTACAAGAAGCATTGATGCCTTTTGAACTTTTGGCTCAATATAAGACTAAAAATCAAAGATTAGGAGAATAACAATGAATACACTACAAACACAACAAAGAATCCTAACAATTAGAGTCTTAAAATTTGATCCTCAAAGTGCAATCTCAAAACCCCACTTTAAAGAATATAAGATACAAGAAGCACACTCAATGACCATATTTATTGCACTTAATATGATTAGAGAAAAATTTGATCCTGATTTGAGCTTTGATTTTGTCTGTCGTGCTGGAATATGTGGAAGTTGTGGAATGATGATAAATGGGAGACCAAGACTTGCTTGTAAAACCCTAACTCAAGATTTTAAAGATGGGATTATTACACTAATGCCACTACCAGCATTTAAACTCATAAAAGACTTAAGTGTAAATACGGGCGAATGGTTTGCAGGAATGACAAAAAGAATCAAAGGTTGGATTCATAGCAATAGCCCTGTTGATATCTCAAAAATAGAAGAAAAAGTCGATCCTGATGTCGCACAAGAAGTATTTGAACTTGATAGATGTATTGAATGTGGGTGCTGTATTGCAAGTTGTGCTACAAAACTTATGAGAGAAGACTTTATAGGAGCTGCTGGGATGAATAGAATTGTTCGTTTTATGCTTGATCCTCATGACAAAAGAAGCGATGCAGATTTTTATGAAATTGTAGGTAATGATGATGGCGTCTTTGGGTGCATGAGTCTGATTGCTTGCCAAGATACCTGTCCAAAAGAATTGCCTCTTCAAAGCAAAATCGCCTATTTAAGACGCAAAATGATACAAGTAGGCATGAAATGATTCTTATCATTTTAGTAATATCTATCCTAAAAATACAATAACTAAAAAAAAAAGGGGGGGGGGGTCTATTCTTCTTCTACTTTTTCTGTAATTATATTTCTAAAAAACATATCTTTTAGGATTGTATTTATTTTTTGCTGATTTTGCTCATTGCTAAGTGCTTTTACTATGCTATGGGATTTTATTTTCATTTTCATAATCTGATTTTTACTTAAAGCATTTAAAGATTGAGCGATGGATTTAGAATCATAATCTTTAGCAACAATACCATTTTGATATCTATGGATAAACCACTCCATTTCTTTATGTGGTATTGTCACTAAAGCCAATCTTGATTGAATATATTCAAAAAATTTATTTGGCATTGTTAGCTCAAGATTTAAATTGGATTTTGGCAATGCATAAAGTCCAATATCATATGCATTGCTAAAGGTGATAAGATTATCAAAACTAACAGGCGGAATGATGCGAATTTTTTTACCTTGTTTTTTGCGAACCTCAACCATTTTTTCTAATTTTCTTAGATATTTTTTATCTGGACATATCAACATTAAATCCAATGAAAAATCACTGCTACAATAATCCATTATCGCGATAGTTTTTTCTATCTCTCTTGCCCTATTGGCATACCCATGATAAATCATTCGTATCTCTGAAGCCAACATCAAACTCGGTGAAATATCATAAAACTTACTGAATGAATAAAACACCTCACTCTCTATATTATAAAAATCCTTATAAGCCTTTTTAATACCCAATCCAACAGTAATAACCCTATCAGCTTTTGGCATAAAATTAGCACACAAATAATCATTAAATTTCTGAAACAAAATTCTCCATCTCAAAGAGTTTGTGTATTGCTTAGGATAAAATTCTCTTGCATCAAATAAAACTTTTGCACTCTGCTTGTTTTCAAGCACTATGGGCAACAAAACAAGATCATGGCAAATAATTAAATCAAAGTCTCTTTTTTTTAAAAAAACTTGGATTTCTAAGCGATTTTTTGTAAAGATGAGCTTATTCCACTTTTTTAAAAATACATTAAAATATAGCCCGATTTCTTGCCATAGATTTCTTTTTTTATATTCACTATAACTCAAAACTTCAACACCATCAATAGGGGTGCTATTTAAACCCATAGCAGTAACTTTGTGTGATTTTTTGAGATTCTCAATCATCCTTGATGGTCTAGGATTTACAGCAGGATTTGCTGCACATAAAACTAAAATTCTCATTAGCTACCTAATATCTCTAAAAAGAAATCTTTTCCAAGCTTCTCTCTTATTAAATCATTAGTTTCTTTAATGATTTTTTGCTTTAACATCGCTAGTTTTAGCTCCTCTGAAGAAAGCATTAAAATTTCTTGAGCTTTTAGAATATATTCATCAATACTAAATGCAACAAATTGGTGTGCCTTGCATAAAAAATTAAAAATTTCTTGTTGTGTCACTTGATATTTGGTAGCAATAGGCAAAATGTATTCTTTATGCATTTCAAACCAACTCTCTAATCTTGTTTCTCTTTGCTCTCTTGTCTCTTTTGAGAGGATAAGACTTGGCTTATCTTTTGCACTAAATTCTATCCTACTCTCCCCTTGTTCCATGGGAAAACTATCTAGCCATATATCAATAATATGACCATAAACTGCGCTATCAACAAATCCTGTAAAATAAAAACGATGTAACATTTGAGAATCTATTTTGGAAATTTTGGCTTTTATCTCATCCACATTGCCTGCACCACAAGCTAAAAATACTGCATTATCATTATTTTTCAATATAGTAATGATAGTCTTTAAATAAGTCTCATCATCAATTTTTACCAAACGACCTATATTTCCAAATATCTTAACATCACTAGGATAAAGTGCTCTTGTTTTTTCAAGCAATTTTGAATCAATATCAGGATTATAGAAATTTGTATCCATTTTTACAGGGATTCCATAAAAATCAAATCCTTGATGTGTAATCCTTTTTTGATTCCCACAAATATGTGTTATTTTTAAATCTAAAAAATCCCCATCATAAACAAAATTGCCATGACTCCAGAAAAATTGTTTTAAGCAACTGCGTGTAGCTAAAAGAAAATCACTAATACCATAGCCATTATTTGGACTAATCAAAAACTCTACATTATCTCTTAGTATATTCTCCCTTAGCGCTAATGCTTTTGCTAAGTGTGAATTATAATAACCTGCCTTATTGTATTCTTCACCTATATCTAAGACTTCTATACCCAAATCCTGATAGCTTTTCATAATTCTTGGATCATTGTCACTTTTTTCAAGAAAGCTCATCACATAAAGTTTGATTTTATATTTGTCCTTAAAATCTTTATTTTTCATCAAAGTTTTTAAGAAACTAAATTCAACCTTATAAGGAGAATTCTCTACCAGACGATCTCTTAAGATTCCTATAACACCACTATTTTGTTTCTGCGCTATAGGTAGGGTAAAATTTTTGGCAAAATCTTTATAAACATTAGTTGCAACAAGGGTAATTTCTTTGTTAAATTTTTGCCAATCTTCTTGAGAGGAAAAATTATTGCCACACATATGATAAATAAAAAAATGCACATAAAGTGCAAAATCCATACTTGAGGTATCCAAAACTTCTAATTCTTGATAAAGCACCTCTTTCCATTTATCATAAAAATCCAACCATCCTTTATGATTGAAATAATGCGGGACATTCCAAAAAACATGCAATTGCCAATTAAAAAACGATCGCTTTTGCTTATAGTTTAATTTTTGAAAATTTTCAAAAATTAAGAGCAAATTAGCCTTTAAGGTTTCAAATGGGATATCAAAATATTTAAAAGCCTGCAAAATAAACTCTGCGCTTTTTTGAGATTCTAAACTATGAATATCTATTAAAACAATCTTTTGTATATAAAAATCTAAAGCCTCTTTTGCCCTCCCACCTAAAATTTTTGCAAGCACTGCTAATTCTAGTAGCATAAGATTTTCATTATTGCTCATATCTTGCTGAAACATCGCATTTTGTGCGATGTTTTCAATCTTTGCAAATCTTTCATCTTTATCTGCAATATCTTTATAAATCACATAAAGTGCTAAATAAAGTTTATTAACAACTTCTCCATTTAAAACAACAAGATTAAAAATCTTATCCCTAAATATTTGTTGTATTTTTTTTGGAATATCTTGAGAAATCTTATTTGTTTCTATCATTTCTAAAAGACAATTCATCGCGATATCAAGTTGATATTTATTTTCAACAGAATCTAAAAGTGTCTCAAGAATGCCAAAATTATTTTCTTGCATTGTTATAATCCTTATTTACTAGCCATACATATTCTGGAAAGGTCGCATCTGCATAAGGTTTAACCACAGCTGTAATATAACCATTTTTATCTAAAATCTCAGTCACCTTACCAACAGGAATATTTTGAATAAAAATATTATCTAACCCACTTGTAAATACTTCATCACCAATGTTTATATTAAAATATTGAGGTATAAAATCTGCTAGCACCAAATCTTTTTTTTCAGCATAATAATGCAATGTAGCTGGTATTTTCTTTTCGCCAATATAAACACTATAGCTACAACGCTCATTTCCATTAAATAGCCCAAGCAATCTGCCATTTTCTACAACAGCAATACCCAATGCATATCCATTTCTAATAATTCCAAAAATCTTATCTTTTTGATATGGCATTTTAGTATTTAACCAAACCTTGTCATACTGCAAAAAATCTACATAAGAAATCACCAAAGCAGACTGAAAGGCTGTATTTGAATACAAATCAAGCTGTGGGTAAAAATCTAAAATCTGTTTTAATTGCTCTTTTGTTTCAGTTAATTCAAGCTCAATTTGCTGATATTGCTTATATTTTTCTTGATAAAAGGCAATGCTCTTAGCTTGATTGAGGAATCTATCATAGTTTTGCCAAAGCGACTGACTTATCTCAAGATAATGAATTTTTATTGTATCAGTAACCTTAAAAAATACCTCTCTTGTCTGCTTACTTAGACCAAAAGTAATAATAAGAGAAATGAAAAACAATAAAAATACAAATAAAAGTCTATAGCGCATTATCAATCATATTTAAGATTCTGTAAAAGATCTAAATTTTCCAATGCCTCACTTGTTCCTTTTGCTACTGCCAATAATGGCTCATTACCAACAGCGACAGGCAGTTTCACTACTTCTGATAAATATCTATCTAATCCTCTGATTAAAGCACCACCACCCGTAAGAACAACGCCATTTTCAACAATATCTCCAGCTAGATCTGGTGGAATTACCTCTAAAATGTTTTTTAAGGTATTGCCAATTTCTTGTAATTGATTTTTTATAGCTTCTCTAACATCTTCACTACTAAGCTCAATAGAATTAAGCAATCCACTAACCTGATCCTTACCTTTAACTTGCATTGTCAAAGGAGGATTTTGTGGGTAAGCACAACCAATCTCAATCTTAATATCCTCGCCAGTCCTCTCACCAATTACAAGATTGTATTTTTTGCGAATATAATCTACGATTGCACAATCAATCTTATCTCCAGCAACACGAATAGACTTACTAATTACAAGACCACCTAAAGAAATTACACCTATTTCTGTAGTTCCACCACCAATATCAACAATCAAGCTTCCTTGAGGCTCTCTGATAGGAAGACCTGCACCAATTGCTGCTGCCATAGGCTCTTCTATTAAAAACACTTCTCTCGCACCAGCACTCATTGCAGATTCCTTCACTGCTTTTCTCTCCACCCCAGTAAGTCCATATGGAACACAAACCATTACTCTTGGACGAATAAGCGCTTTTCTCTTATGTGCTTTTTCTATAAAATAGCGAATCATCCTTTCTGTAATATCAAAATCAGCTATTACACCATCTTTCATTGGGCGTATAGCCTTAATGCTACCAGGGGTTTTTCCAATCATCTCTTTTGCTTCACGACCAACAGCCAAAACAGCACCATATCCATCAAAACGATCTGTCTTAACTGCAACAATTGAAGGCTCATTGATAACAATACCTTGACCTTTTACAGAAACAACAGTATTTGCAGTTCCTAAATCTATAGCAATATCATAAGAAAACAATCCAATAATCTTATCAAGCAACATTACAATCCTTTAACTTTTGTTTTTTTCTTAATTAAAAGAGGTTTTGCATCTCCATCAATACACTCTGGGCTTATAATCACATCATATCCCCTCATCTCTGGGAGATCAAACATGACCTCTGTGCAAACATCTTCAATAATTGTTCTTAGTCCTCTAGCTCCAGTTTTTCTAGCTATTGCTAAATCTGCAATTTTCTCCAATGCTTTATCTTCAAAAACAAGATTTACCCCATCAAGAGCAAAAAGCTTTTGATATTGTTTAATAATCGAATTTTTTGGTTTAGTCATAATACTTAGCATAGCTTCTTTAGTAATTGCACCAAGAGTTGCAATTACATGTAATCTTCCAATAAACTCTGGAATCATCCCATAAGCAACAAGATCATCAGATTCTACCATGTGCAATACCTCTGTATCATCTTGTATTTTTTCTTTCTTTTCAAAACCAAAACCTAATGCATTCTTCCCAAGTCTTCTTTTAATAATCTCTGACAATCCATCAAAAGCCCCTCCACAGATAAATAAGATATCATTTGTATCAATCTGTATAAACTCTTGATTTGGATGTTTTCTCCCTCCTTTTGGAGGGATATTTACAACACTTCCTTCTATAATTTTTAATAAAGCTTGTTGCACACCCTCGCCAGAAACATCTCTTGTAATTGATCGATTCTCTGATAATCTTGCAATTTTATCAATTTCATCAACAAATACAATTCCCTTCTGTGCTTTTTGCACATCACCATCTGCTGCTTGTAAAAGTCTTGTTAAAATATTTTCTACATCCTCGCCCACATAACCAGCTTCTGTAAGACTTGTCGCATCAGCAATAGCAATTGGTATATCCAAAGCTTTAGCTATTGTTTGCGCCATAAGAGTCTTTCCACTACCTGTAGGGCCAATAAATAAAATATTAGACTTTGCAATCTCTACCTCATCATCTAACTGACCCCTACTCATAATTCTTTTATAGTGATTATAAATTGCTACAGAAAAAACTTTTTTAGCCCTCTCTTGACCAACCACATAATCATCTAAAATTGCCTTTAATTCCTTTGGCGAAGGGATATAATCAAAATTATTAACTTCTTCTTTGTCAATATCTTGCGAACCAGCAAAGCTTTGATATAAAAACTCCATACAAGTTTTACAAATGAAAGCCTCTTCTCCGGAAGCCCCCTTATCTCCCCCGATAAACACCTCTTTTTCGTTACCAATCTTTCCACAAAAATTACATTGAATGGTCTTATGATTCACTTCCAACCCCTTGTCTCACAGGAATACCCCTTTGAGAATCTAAAATAAAGCTACAAATCTTTTGCACATGAGGATTGTCTGGATTATTTTGCAATTCTTCTCTTGCAAGGGTTGTAATCAAGTCCTTTCCAGACATTAAACGCTTATACAAACTACTAATAAAATCTATTTCTTCTCGTTGAAATAATTTACGCATACGATGACGATTTAAGCCCCTAAAAATAGCTCTAGATCCTTCTACAATACTATATGGAGGAGCATCTTGAGTAAGCAAAGATCCTGCTGCTACCATAACACCATCTCCAACTTTAACAAATTGATGCGCAGCAGATAATCCTCCAAAATTTACATAATCACCAACAATCACATGTCCCCCTAAAGTCGCATTATTAGCAAAAATACAATGATTACCAACAATACAATCATGTGCCATATGCACATATGCCATAAACAAATTATCATTACCTAAAATTGTTTTTCCACCCCCGCCTTCTGTTCCAGGATTAAACATACAATGCTCTCTTATCAAATTATTGTCACCTATGATAAGCTCTACATATTCTCCATGATATTTCAAATCCTGTGGAATGGTGCCAAGCACAGCATAAGGAAAAATTGTATTGTTTTTACCTAGGGTTGTATTTCCCAAAATAGTTACATTATTATAAAGTTTGGTTCCATCTCCAATCTTTACTCCATCTCCAATAACACAAAAATCCCCAATTTCAACATCCTTACCTAAAACCGCACCATCTGCTATAACAGCTGTTTTTGCTATACTCATACCCTCTCCTAATCCTTCCTATCTGCAATCATTGCTTTAAGCTCAGCTTCTGCCACTAAATTATCATCAACATAAGCTTTAGCATCAAGTTGCCACACCGCACCTTTATTTTTTATAACGCTTAAACGATATTCTAGCCTATCACCTGGTGTTACTGGCACTCGAAACTTCACACGATCAATAGTCATAAAATAAACAATCTTATCTTTTGCAGCTTCAAAATCTTCACCCCAAGCACTGATAAAAGCCAAAAGCCCTCCAGCCTGAGCCATACCCTCAATAATCATTACACCAGGATAAATTGGCTGATTTGGAAAATGCCCTTGAAAAATCTCTTCATTTGTGGTGACATTTTTATAAGCCTTAATGTCTTTTCCAGCATTCAACTCTACAACTCTATCAACGAGCAAAAAAGGGTAGCGGTGTGGTAAGATTTTCTTTATTTTATTTATATCCATCATGCTGTATTGCTCCTTAAGTAAAATATCCAAATTATTTAAAATAAAATTTGCTAATTTTAGCAAAAATAAGCTTAATTTTTATTATAGAGTTCAGTCACTCTAAAAATGCTTTCTTCTTGAAATAAGCTTTGAATTTCAATAGTTATAGAATCTAAAAATTTGGAATCTACAATTAAAATCGGATTGATACTTTGATATCCACATAAAAGATGACGCAAGAAAAATTCTTCATCTATACTTAGAGGATTTGCTCTAAAATCTAAAAAATTTAAAAAATTCTTTTTGCAAACTAGATTGACAAAATCAAGAGGCACAAATACACTATCCTCTTTTCTTGAAAATCCAATTTGAATTTTTTTATCCTCATAAGCCTTTAAAATACTTAAATCTAAATCCAATTTTGGTTGTAGCCAAGAAACCTCTCCAATGGTTGTCTTTTTTTTACTTTGCGAATTAACCAATGCATAACTTAAAATATTTTCCCCATTTTGTTTTTGTAATAAACATTTTAAATTTCTATAAACTTGATATTTTCTTTGCACTAATAAATAGGGTTTATTATCTTGTTCTAAAACATCTCTTTTGTGGAATTCTGCTCGTCTCTCTTCTATACTCCCCAAAGAATCTGTCTGCAAAATATCACTCATCATTTCAAGAGATATTTTGCCTTGTTTATCCCTTTGTTGGCCTAAGGCAAACTTACATCCACAATAATTTTGTCTATACAAATTATCTTTTTTTGCAAGCAGATTCTGCTCTTGAACACCGCCATTAGCCCTAACATTGACTTTTATAAAATCCAATCCATATTCTTGTGCAATCTGATCGCCCTGTGCAAACAAGATTTTTTGTTCTTTCATGGGGCTAGAAAGCAAAGTAGTGGTAAATCTTTCTTCTT
Source organism: Helicobacter anseris (assembly GCF_003364335.1). Taxonomy (GTDB): domain Bacteria; phylum Campylobacterota; class Campylobacteria; order Campylobacterales; family Helicobacteraceae; genus Helicobacter_H; species Helicobacter_H anseris. Next base: position 9,006 of record NZ_NXLX01000017.1, on the reverse strand, counting down.
TTAATTTCTTTGCCTGTTGTGCGCTAACAATCAATCGTATATCAAAGCATTTATTGCAACGCTTTCCTTTTTCTGGTTCATCCTCTAAACCCACAACACCATCAAACCAATTCTGCGTATCATATTCTCCAACAAAAAGCTCAATTCCTAGCATCTTGCAACTTCTTTTCACATCATCAAGCCTTAAATCATGCTCACTCTTTGGATGAATATTTGGATTATAAAAAAATCCTCTTAACCTTTCTTCTGGATAAAGCTCTCTTAATCTACTTAAAAAATAATGACTATCAACACTACAACAAATATGCACTAACACTCTTAACTCCTATTTTTAAACACTATAAATAGATAATACCCTATGCCCACAGCAAATACACAAATAATAAAAACCAGCAATAAAAAATCCAAAAGCTCCATCACCCTATCCTATCAGTTTCACATGAAACATCTCTCAAAGTCTTTTCTCTAAGTTGTCCACATGCTGCAGAAATATCTATACCCTTGGATTCTCTAATCGTAGCAAGCAAACCCCTCTGCACTAAAAAATCAGCAAATTTTTTTACCTGCTCCATATCAGGCCTTTGAAATTCTGATCCCTCATGAGGATTAAACAAAATAAGATTTACTTTTGCCTTAATGCCATCTAATAATTTTAATAAGGTTTTAGCACTTTTTAAATCATCATTCAAATCTTTTATGACCAAATATTCAAACATGATTCTTTTTCTCGCATCTACAGGAAAATCTCTCAATGCATCAATAATGCTTTGAATATTATAGGCCTTATTCATTGGTATAAGCCTTGTTCTAAGCACATCATCAACTGCGTGAAGTGAAATAGCAAGCTGAACCCCCAAATTCATCTCTCCTAATTTCTTAATCCTAGGAGCAATCCCGCTTGTTGAAATTGTTTGTCTTCTGGCAGAAATAGAAAGCCCATTTAATTCTCCCAAGATTCTAATGGCCTTTGCAACATTATCAAGATTATTTAGAGGTTCTCCCATACCCATATATACGATATTTACTCTTTTTTCTGGCAACAAGTTATTATCTTTTTTCAACCACACCACCTGCTCAACAATCTCTCCAGCACTTAAATCTCTTATAAATCCCCCCTTAGCAGTAAAACAAAAAGCACATCCTACTTTGCATCCAATTTGACTTGAAACGCAAAAAGTATATTTTTCTCCCTCTATAACCTTGCCATTATCATCTAATTTTTTATCACGCATTTTTATAAAAACACTCTCAAAACTATGTCCATCTTGTGTTTTAAAAAGATATTTTTTTGTCCCATCGCTACTAGTTTCAACCCTAATAATCTCAAGATGAGAGATTCTATATTCTTGCTTTAAAATAGCTTTTAAATCCTTTGGCAAATTATGCATTAAATCAAAATCTTGGAGATACTGCACATAAAGCCAATGATAAATTTGCTTAGCTCTAAAACTTGGTTGTATAAAACTTTCTAATTCACTTTGCGTATAATCATAAATATTTTTCATCAAAAACTCAATTTGGGTATTTTATGGGAATTCTATCAAAAACTGCTAAAATTATTCTTTAGTGTTTGTAAATACTTGATAGGAGTGTGATTTTGGCAAATATAAATCCTTGCGTTGGAATAATTATTCCAATTTATAATGTAGAAAAATATTTAAAAGAATGTTTAGATTCTGTTATCAATCAAACTTATAAGAATCTTCAAATTGTATTAGTTGATGATGGAAGCACTGACAATAGCTTTGCTATTGCAAAAGAATATTTTGATAAAGATAAAAGAATAGCTTTAATAAAAAAGAAAAAAAATACTGGTATGGGCTCAAGTCGCAATATGGGATTGGATTATTTATCCCAATGTTTAAATAAAGAAAAAAAGGGGGGGGGGGCTAGAAGTATTTGAACACCAATCTCCATTGATAGTTGATTATATCCACTTTCTTGATAGCGATGATTGGCTTGAATTAAGTTGTGTAGAGGAGTGTGTAAATAGTGCTTTAGCAAGTCAAGCAGATATCATTTGGCATGGGTGCAATCATTTTCAAGAAGCAACTCAACAAATCACAGAATCTAACTTTCTCAAATCATTAAAGCTAAAAGAAAAATACAGCTATACTGGATTAGAGATTTTCTCAAGCCTTCCATATTCTTCTTTTTCGTGGGTAGCAATGGGAATTGTCAAAAGTTGCTTGGCAAACAAAGTTAAATTTGAAGAAGGGATAGAATCTGAAGATGCTCTCTTTGGAATGCAAATCTTTTCTCTTGCAAAAAATATTCAAATTATACTAAAACCTTTTTATTACTATCGCATCCGTCCAAATTCCACTTCTCAACATACCCTAAACAACACCACAAATCCTAAAGAAATTCGCTTCCCTTCACATCAAAACGACCTGATTGATGTATTTCACACCCCTTATGAAATAAGACATTATAGTTTTGCCTACTCTTGCGCAATCATATCTCTAAGAATGGATGAATTTTTAAAAAGAGAAAAATTTTGTAATCAACTCAACACCATAATTAAAAATATGATTGAAGAGAGGGTAATCTATGCTTTTGGAGGGTGTGCTTTTGATAAAGATCCTAGAAATATAAGAAAGCTTTGCACAAAACTTATTGACTATACCTCAAAAACTCCTTGGAATCTGAAGTTAGCTTACTACTATCCCACAATATATAAGATTCTCAAAAAAATAAAAAATATTTTAAGAAAATCATAATTTTTAGTAAATATTTAAGCATTATTTAAGCGGGGGGGGGGGGTAGAATAGCAAAAATATCTTAAAATAAAAGGAACTAGAATGGGTTATACAGAACAATATATTTTAGAAATTCTCTTAAAATATTTGGAAGAAAATGAAGCAAATAATCAAAGTATTGAAACGGAATATTTTGAGAGTTACTTTGAGTTTTTAAAATATTTTAAAGGGCTTGACATTATCGATAAACATTCTTTCACGATAGGTTCCTATCTTGTTTATGGGTGGATGCCGACCATTCCAACTATAAAATATACCCAAGAAAGTATAAAAATTCTAAATCTTGTAAAAAATGGGGAAGAGATTACTGAGAAGGATTATGCCCAACTTGTAAAAAGCATAAACAATTCTATTGTCGGTGTTTCAAAATTATTGCACTTTATCAATCCTAGTGACTATCCTATTTTTGACAGTAGAATAAAAAACTTTTTTAAAATAAACAAGATAAAAAAGGAGTTTTGCAAAACAATTTATGATAAACAAGAAGAAATTCTGCAATATTTAATGTATAAAAAATTCTGTCAAGATATTGTAGAGACTATAGAATTTCAAGATATCTATCAAAAAGTAGTAAAACAATGTCCAAATAGTGCCAATTTCACAAAAATAAGAATGTTAGAAAATTTATTTTTTAGTTTTGATAAGAACAGGATAAAAAAATAGTTTCTATTTTTTGAAACACCTCTCTTTGATTTTTCAAAAAATCCTGATGTGCAAAAGCATTGCAATAATTGCTGACACAAAAGATTCCTCTAGCAGGAATCTGGAATCTTTTTGCTACACTAAGCACAGCAAAAAACTCCATATTTTCTAGCAAGATTCCTTTTTCTTGCATTTTTTGAGCATAAAAAAAATCTGTGCTGATATAATTACTAGAATTCACTATGGCTCTAGGCAATCCCAAAGAATCTATTTTATCTATAGTTTCACATGAAACACTATCAATGCTATTGATTTGATTTTTTAATGGTGTGTAACTCTTATTTTCTAAATGACTGATTTCTATTTGTGTAGCACTATCTGAAATAAATAAATCTAATATTTTTATATTTTTGTCATAGCTTCCAGCACTTCCCACAAAAACTAAAAATTCTGGTTTTTGGTTTTGGCAAATTTGCGTAAGTGTAATACTACTTTCTACAATCCCCACCCCAATACTAATGGCAAAATCAAAACTCTCTCCATTGCCAGCACAAACAAACATGTCTAAATCCTTACAGGAATTTTATTCTCAAAGAGATAATTTTTTAAATCTTTAATTGTAATTTCATCATTATGAAAAATACTAGCAGCCAATCCAGCATCTGCTAGTGATTTCCCACTTGCATTTTTTTTAAAAATATCCAAAAAATCTTCTTTTTTTCCAGCACCCCCACTTGCAATCACAGGAACATTAACTATCTTGCTCATAAACTCCAAACATTCAACATCAAATCCATTTTTTACCCCGTCACAATCCATACTAGTGAGCAAAATTTCTCCAGCCCCCCTATCACAAACCTCCTTCGCCCATTCCCCCAAATCCTTATGGGTATCTTCTTTTCCACCTTTTATAAATACACTCCAACCACTTTTTGTTTGCAATGTCTTTTTTACATCAATCGCAATTACAATACACTGACTTCCAAATTTTTTAGCCCCCTCTGTGATAAATTGAGGATTTTTTACTGCAAAACTATTCAAACTTACCTTATCCACGCCTATATGCAATAATTCATTGATATGTTCAAGTTGTGATATACCTCCACCCACAGTTAGAGGTATAAAAACTTCCTTGGCTACATTTTTTACCACATCAAGCATTACGCTTCTATTTTCTAAAGATGCACTAATATCAAGCAAAACCAACTCATCTGCACCAGCTTGATTATATTTTTTTGCCATAGCTACAGGATCACCCATTTCCCTCAAACCTTCAAAATTCACCCCCTTGACTACTCTGCCACAATCCACATCAAGACAAGGAATAATTCTCTTTGCTAGATTCTCCATTTTCTAAAACTCCAAAAACATAAATTCCAAAATAATACAAAAATAATAAAAAATTTAGATAGAATCAAGCAAAACTTTGGAGAAGAAGGTTTGCAATACCAAGCAAAAAAGAAGTTTGGGCAAAACTTCTTAAAAGATAAGATTTATGTTCAAAAAATTGTCCAATCCATTCCCAATATTCACAAAAATGAAAAAATTGTAGAAATTGGGGTTGGCTTGGGTGATTTAAGCGATGAGTTACTCAAGCTTTATCCAATAAAAGCTTATGAAATCGATAGCGATTTGTGTTCTTTACTTGAAAAAAAATATAGCGATGTTCTAGAATCTGGTAGATTTGAGCTTATCAATCAAGATGTATTAACACTGGAAAGAGAAAATGGTTGGTTACACAATCAGGATTATATTTTAGTATCAAATCTACCCTACTATGTTGCCACTCATATTATTCTAGGTGTTTTAAAAGATCCTTTATGTAAAGGATTTGTCGTAATGACACAAAAAGAAGTGGCGCATAAATTTTGTGCTAAAGATGGGGATTGTGATTTTTGTGCCCTTAGTGTATTAACCCAAACTCTTGGGGATGCAAGAATACTTTTTGATGTTCCAGCTAATGCATTTGAACCAATGCCCAAAGTGACTTCATCAGTATTTATGGTGTGCAAAAATAACAAAACTCTACAATTAGGTTTTGAAGATATGCTAAAAACTGCTTTTTGCTCACCTCGCAAAAAACTTTTTAAAAACCTTGCAACACGCTATAACAAAGATTTTGTAAAAAAAATTTTTGAAAGATTAAAATTACAAGAAAATATAAGAGCTCATGAGCTATCAAGCCCAATATATCACCAAATTTTTGAAGAAATAAAAAAAGAAAGGTAATATCATGGAAAATAATGAAAATACAAAACCAGAAATACAAAAAAGAAGATTTTTCAAACCTAGATTCAAGAAACAAAACTCTGAGGAAAAAAGCGACAAAGAAACTAATGCAGAAAATATCTCAAAAGAAAAAAATGAAGAATCTAACAAAGAAAAGCCAAAAAAATGGACTTTTAGAAATAAAAATACTCAGGCACAAAATAAAGAAAATAATCGCTCCAATAATGGAACAAGAGAAGTGCAAAATGTAAATGAAAGAGGGAATCTAGGATTCCACAAAGATTTAAAAAAAGGTGTAGAGGCTAATAATCGTATCCAAAAAAGCAGTCTTAATCCTCATTACAAACTCAATCTTAATACTAAAGCAAAGGTAAGAATTACTCCTCTTGGCGGACTAGGCGAAATTGGTGGCAATATGATGGTAATGGAAACCGAAAACTCTGCCATTATTATTGATGTGGGAATGAGCTTTCCTGAAGAAAATATGCATGGAGTAGATATCCTAATACCAGATTTTAGCTATATCCACGCTATTAAAGATAAAATTGCTGGAGTGGTGATTACTCACGCACACGAAGATCACATAGGAGCAGTCCCCTATCTTTATAAACAACTTCAATTTCCGCTATATGGAACCCCTTTGGCATTAGGAATGATTGGGAATAAATTTGATGAGCATGGATTAAAAAAATTCCGCTCTTTTTTCAAAATCGTAGAAAAAAGAAAACCCATTAGCATTGGAGAGTTTGAGATTGAATGGATTCATATCACACACTCTATCATTGATGCATCAGCCCTTGCTATCAAAACAGAAGCAGGAATCATTGTGCATACTGGGGATTTTAAAATCGATCATACTCCTATTGACAATCTTCCTACAGATCTTCATCGTCTTGCCCACTATGGAGAGCAAGGGGTTATGCTATTGCTTAGCGATTCTACAAATTCTCATAAAAGTGGTAGCACTGCTTCTGAAGCAAGTGTAGGTCCAACATTTGATGCATTGTTTAAATCTGCTGAGGGTAGAGTAATTATGAGCACATTCTCCTCAAACATTCATCGTGTTTATCAAGCAATTACCTATGGTATGAAATATAATAGAAAAGTAGCAGTTATTGGTAGATCTATGGAAAAAAATATAGATATTGCAAGAGAGCTTGGATATATCGAGCTGCCTCACAATATTTTCATTGAAGCACACGAGGTTAATAACTATCCTGATCAAGAGATTCTAATCGTTACAACTGGATCTCAAGGCGAAACAATGAGCGCACTCTATCGTATGGCAACTGATGAACATCGTCATATTAAAATTAAACCAACAGATATGGTTATCATCTCTGCAAAAGCCATACCTGGAAATGAGGGTTCAGTCTCTACGGTGCTAAACTATCTTATGAAAGCTGGAGCAAAAGTCGCATATCAAGATTTTAGTGAAATACACGTAAGTGGTCATGCTGCACAAGAAGAGCAAAAACTAATGTTAAGACTTATTAAACCGAAATTCTTCTTGCCTGTGCATGGAGAATACAACCATGTAGCAAAACACAAAGAAACTGCTATTAAATGCGGTGTTTTAGAAAAAAATATCTATCTCATGGAAGATGGGGATCAAATCGAGGTAAATCCTAGCTATATTCGCAAAGTAAAATCTATAAAAAGTGGTAAAGTCTTTATAGACAATCAAGCTTGCACAGAAATTGACAATATTGTAGTTACAGAAAGACAAACTTTGGCGGATTGTGGTTTGTTGTTATTAGTGGCCTTTATTGATAAAACTGAACACAAATTACTCAAAGATACGCAAATCACATCTCTTGGTATTATCAATCCAAAAGATGAAAAATCATTTAGCAAGGAAGTTGAAGGGTTATTAGAGTTGCACTTAAAAAATCTGAAACCAGAAATTTTCAACAACAATAGATTGCTAGAAAATGATTTGCGAAATATGCTAAGAAAATTCTTGTTTAAAAAGACAAAAAAATATCCAACTATCGTGGTGCATGCATACTCAAGGTAAGAATATGGATTTTAATAAAATTGCACAAGAAGTATTAGAATCTGAGGCTAAAGAACTATTAGAAGCAAGTAAAAAAGCTATAGACTGGGAAGCAATTATTCAATGTATCTTAGATTCTAAAGGCAAACTCATTGTCACTGGTGTGGGAAAAAGCGGACTTATAGGAAAAAAAATTGCCGCAACACTTGCAAGCACTGGGACATCTAGCTTTTTTATCCATCCAACTGAGGCAATGCATGGTGATTTGGGGATGATAGAAAAACAAGACATTATTCTTGCTATTAGCTATAGTGGAGAAAGTGATGAACTTATAGCAATATTACCCCATCTTAAACGCTTAGCATCAAAAATTATTACTATGAGTAAAGACAACAATAGCTCTTTATCTAAAATGGGAGATTTTTTTATACCCATTGCTGTTAGCAAAGAAGCCTGTCCCATAAATACTGCACCTACAAGTTCCACAACCCTAACTTTAGCACTTGGAGATGCTTTAGCAGTCTGTCTTATGAAAGCAAGAAATTTTACAAAACAAGACTTTGCATCATTTCATCCTGGTGGAAGCCTAGGAAAAAAACTTTTTGTAAAAATCAAAGATTTAATGCAAATGCAAAATCTTCCTATTATCTGTCCAGAAATACCACTAAAAGAAGCGATTATTAAAATGAGTGAAGCTAGGCTTGGCACAGCCATACTTGCTAATAATAATCAATTATTTGGGATTTTAAGTGATGGGGATTTAAGAAGAGCTATGATGCAAGAAAACTTTGATATCAATGCTTCAGTGAAACATTATGCTAACTTAAATCCAAAATATTGCACAAATGAAAATATGCTAGCACACCAGGCTTTGGAATTTATAGAACAAAACAAAATCCAACTACTTGTTATTACAGATTCCAATAAACACATCAAAGGTGCAATCCACTTACACACTCTTATAAGTGCGGGTATAAAAAACTAATCTTTATACTCCCTATTTTACAAAATCTTTAAAATTATACATTGTAGAGTTCCACTCTTTCCCTCTCCAACCACCACTTAAACTAAGGAGTTTTGTCATAAAACTTTAAGATTTGATTTTAAGATTAAAGAGTTTTGTTATTTCTCTTTTATCTTTAAAGCTTAAAGTATTGTTTTATTTCTTTTTGTTTTAGTTTGTTTAAAACAAAAAAATTATAAAGTGAAAAGTAAAAAATAAAATAAAAAAATATAAAAATGTTTAAGTGGTGGCAGGAGAAGGAAAAATCTTTGTTTGTTTTCTTCTTCTGCTTAGTTTTAATTAAAAATACTTTTTAATACTTTTAATTAATACTTTTAATTTCTTTTTTAATTATTATTCTTCATACTTCT
>NZ_NXLX01000016.1 GCF_003364335.1 Helicobacter anseris | reverse complement strand
AGAAGTATGAAGAATAATAATTAAAAAAGAAATTAAAAGTATTAAAAAGTATTTTTAATTAAAACTAAGCAGAAGAAGAAAACAAAAAAAGATTTTTCCTTCTCCTGCCACCACTTAAACATTTTTATATTTTTTATTTTTCGCTCGCAATTTTTTGTTTTAAACAAACTAAAACAAAAAGAAATTAAAGTAATACTTTAAGCTTAAAGGTTAAAGAGAAATAATAAAACTCTTTAATCTTAAAATCAAATCTTAAAGTTTTATGACAAAACTCCTTAGTTTAAGTGGTGGTTGGAGAGGGAAAGAGAATGAAGGAGGGGTTAGTTTTTGATTGATTGCAATTGAATAATTTTGTTTCTTATTTTTTCAAAGCCTTCATGGAGTTTTTTGTCTTTGCAATGATTTTGAAAATTTCCCAATGCTGTTTCTTGATAGATTTGCAATGTTATTTGTGTAGGGGCTTTGAATTCTTTGAGTAAATTTAGAGGAACATATCCTTTAATATTAAATTGCTTAGGCAAGGAGGGAAAAAAATCTTGATATTCTTGAATAGAATCTGAGATATTTTTGATAAGATACTTATTAAATTCGTTGCAGATTATAGGATTTTTAAATGCAAAGAGAATTTGTTGATTCTTGATACTAATAAATAATAAATTTTCTTTGAAATTTTTGGGTAGGAATACCTTAATTTTCTCAAGCTCATGGGATTGACTTAGCTTTTTTAAACCAAAATTTTTAGTAATTGTGGAGATGATGTGTTTAGAATCTTTCATTTGGTAATTTTAACATATTTGCTGACAAATATATATGGTTGTGGATATAAGGCTGACCCCTTTTATAGAAGCTCTAGTATAGAATGCAAACAAGCTTGATGTATTTAAACAATATAAAAGAAAAAATTCTTGCTTTTATCAATCTCTATGACCCTGGATATCTAGGACTTTTTTATTCTTTAAAAACTCTTTTAGCTTCATTTTTAAGCCTGTGTATTAGCATCTATTTTTTTGGACCAAATATTGCAATATGGGCTTTTTTAATGCCTATATATTTGTATTTTTTAAGTGTTGTTTTAGTTGAACAAAAAGAAAGTATGGCTTATTTTATATTTTTTATTGCTTTGTCTATTTTTTTGTGTATCGTTTTAACACTACTTACTCCTTATGGTTTATGGATTTTGTTACCACTAGTTTTTGTGGGATTTTGTGCTGGTATAGTAGGTAGCTATGATTTGGATTTGCAAAAAGTTTTTAATATGGGTATTTTAAATGGTTTAATTGCCTGTATTTACGCAAAATCAGCAATAAAAGTATCCCTTTATGATGAGATTTTAACTCTGCTTTTAGGTGGAATCATAGGTTTAGCGATCTTATTTTTTACATCGTTTAAAAAATATGGAAAATTTATACGAAAATATTTTCCTAGTATTTTATTTGATTTGGAGTTGATGATTAAAAATCTTCATAAGGATAAAAATTTTATTGCAATTAGAAATCAAACACTAATGCAGATAGAAAATATAAAGAAAATTTTGAGTTCCAAGGCTGGAAATATTAAAGATTCTAATATTATGAAAAATACCAAAAGGACTTTATTTTATCTTTATCGTATCGAAGAGATTTATCAGTGTATCAATGCAATTCATAATGATAAAATGATAACTCAACAAGCTTTTACGCCTATTAAAAGGGAATTGCTTCACAATATAAGAGAAATTGCCAAGATGTTTGAAGGACATACTCCTCGTTTAAAAACAAAAGCCTTAAAGCAAATTGAAGCATCTGAAGATTTTGATAAATCTTTTTTAAACATCGTGCGTATTATTTACAATAAAATAGATAATTTTCGTAGAGGTGGGGAGGAGAAAGACTATTTTATTGAGGTGAAAAAGAAAAAAGTTTTTAGCATTATTTTTAAATCGATGCGTTGGAATAATAATTTTTTTAGATATGGAATCAAATATGGTTTTGTATTGGGGTTTTCGATTCTTATTGCAGAGATTTTTCATCTTGAGCATGGAGCTTGGATAGCGATGGCTTGCGTTGCTATTATTAGGCCAAATCTCGGAGGTATTAAGCATATAAGTAAGGAATATTTTATTGGTGTTACTTGTGGATTGATTGCTGGTATTGTGCTTGTATTGCTCACACAAGGAACTTTCTTTTTTTATGTGATTTTTGTCATTATAATTTTTTTATTTATTTATCTTAGAGTTTATCCCTATGGACTTTGGGCTAGTTTTATGATGATGGCTTTTATTATGATGTTTTTTACTGCTTATGGGATAAATTATGATTTGGTTGCGGACAGATTCTTTGATATTTTAATTGGTGCTGGGATTGTGTTTGGTGCTTTTGTATTTTTTTGGCCAAAGTATGGTGGTAATGATATTTTGCCCAATATCAAAAAAAGCCTTGAAAGTCTTTATGTATTTTATGATTATACAATGCAAGAAATTATGGATTTGCGTAAATATCATCAAAAATTTCAAAAAGAACAAAAACAATTTTTTGCTTGTTACAATGCTTTAGCACTAGCTTTGGAAGAGGCAAAAAAAGAAAAAAATATTTTAAGTGATTTAAAATCCGCAAGGAATAGTTTGAAGTATCTTGATTTTTTAAATCAAAATACGCTTAAGATGCATTATTTTTTGATGGAAATGGATGCAAAATTACTTCAGGATCAAAAAGAGCTTTATTTGAATGATTTAAATATTATAAAAACACGATATGAGATGTTAAATAGAGCATTGCAAGGCAATTCTTTTTATTTTAAAGAGCAAAAAGATGATAGATTCTTATCTCAAGATGTGGTTTTTAGTGAAATTATGGATTTGTTATTTGAAGCACAAAATGGTTTATTTTTGACATTACAAGCAAATGTAAAATTAGGAGAGTAGATGAAACAATTGGATAAAGAGAAGAAGATTGCATTATTTATAGATTGTGAAAATATCGCATATAACTGGATTGATAATATTTTTGAAAGTTTGCTTGATATAGGTGATATTTGTATCAAAAAAGCATATGGGGATTGGAGAAATAGTGCTTTAAAATCTTGGGATAAAGAATTGATTAGATATTCTATTCAGCCCGTGCATATTATTACAGGTAATCATTATAGAAAAAATAAGGGGGAAGGAAAGAATTCTTCAGATATACAATTGGTTATTGATGTGATGAATTGTTTGTATGATGGTATTGTGGATTGTATAGCAATTGCTAGTAGTGATAGTGATTTTGCTCCGCTTGCGCAAGAAATACGATCAAGGGGTATGCAAGCAATTGGTTTTGGTGAAATAAAATCAAGACAAGAATATAAAAGTGCTTTTACAAGTTTTGAGATATTAAGAAAACAGGATACTAAAGATAATATTGAGAATCTAGAGAATAATAAAGAGCTTATTAGAATGCTAAAAAAAGCTATTGATGAAACATCAAATCAAACTGGATTATCTTTGGTTGCAGATATTGGCATTTGGATTAAAAAGAATTATTCTCAGAGTGCTAGAACTTATGGGAAAAAAACTTGGGGTGAAATTTTTAGAGAATTAAAAAAAGATTTTAGCGTGCACCATGATAAAAGCAAAAGTGCTATGATGGTGGAATATAATTATTGGTGAGTTATTTAAAGGTAATTTACCAAAGACATCTGATTAATTTTGCTGGTTGAGTTTAAAACAGCATTGTAGTTGTTGTTTAGATTTGAAAATTTATTATAAGTTTCAGCGACATCAATTCCTATATTTTCTGCTTTCATACTTTCAATTTGCGTTTTTAATATCTCGTTGCGTCTGATGATATTTTCAAAAGTTTTTCCATGAGAACCATTGAGTGCAATTATCTTTTCTATATGATCACTTAGGTGGTCAAAGGCAGTGATTCCATTTTGGATACCAATATTGCGCATATCACTATTATAGGTATTAAAGTTTCCAGGGCGATAGATTCCTCTATCTACTGCATCAATAATACTATCAAGTTGTTCAAAAAAGCTCACTTGAGGTTGGTCTATAGTGATTGCATCATTTGCATTTAAGACAAGAGATTTTTTAGAGTTTTTGATACCCTCATAAGAAAAATCATCACTATCTTCATTGCTAAACATAAATTTCATTTTTGTATTTGAAGTAACTTTATCTTGAATAATCATTCTTCCTTGTGTGTCTAGATTGACATCTATTTTTGCATTGGATTTATCTAAAAGATTTTCATAGGCTTCTTTACCTTCTTGGCTGATAGGTTGTGAGGCTTGTTCTAATTCTTTTGCACCTTGATTGCTATAATTTAGAGCAATGGTGATAGCATCCATTAGCTGTCGATAGGTGACTTCATTTGATTTTGTTTCAATGGCTTGTAAAGATTCTTTATCTGGTTTATAAAGAGGAATAATATAATCTTCTTTTTTTGCATCTTTATTTGGTAGTTGTAGATATGCACCTTTTGAATCAAGAGTGATTTTGGCATTTATGCTCACTCCATTATGATCTTGTAGTTTTAATATAAAGCTTTGATTTTCCATATTATTACCAGAAACCTCTGATAATTTTGTTTCTGCTATGGCAAATGCCATTCCATTGGAGAGACTTTGGGAAATATTGCCCATAAGCTTTGAGCCTTTATTGGTAAAGTAAGTTTGGTCATATTGAGTTTTGAAGTCTGTCGCAAGACCATTAGTTTTTTGTCCATCTGCCCCTAGAGTTTGCAATTCAAAGGAAAGTTCGGTATTTTTATTTTCTTTTTGTGCATTCTTATCTAGCAAAATAAGCTTCCCATTTGTGAATTCTGCATTGAGGTTTGGTCCATAAAACTCTTGTATTTTTTTAACAAAATCTCTCATGCTTGTATCTTTTACATTGACTTTTAGCATTCCTTTCTCATCATCTCCAAAGGTATTTTTTAGCACAAGGAAATCTGTGTCAGGAGATACAATTTGATCAAGCATTGTATTTCTATCTGCTAAAGTGTTTTTATTGGTTATGAAGGTGGTATTGAAAGTGAGTTGTGCATGATTGTAATAATCTTTTGTTGATTGAATTTTATCAAGTGTGTAATCTGTCATAAAAGGACTTTGCACATAGTTTGTGATTCTTGCACCATTTTCATAAAGCTCACTAATATCATCTACATCTTTGTCGCTTGAAATCATATGAAATTGGATAGAAGAGCTTCCTGGTCTTAAATCTTTTATCTCTATTTGTCCCCACGCATTTAAAGAAACATCTACAACTTTATTTTGAGATGTATTTCCAAATTCTTGACCAATTTTTTGCAGCAAGTCTTTCATTGTTGTGGCATTTTCTCTATTTTCATATCCTCTGTCAAAGGCAAATTTAGATTTAAAGGCTACTCCATCTACACCAATTCCTCGAATATAAAAATATTCTTTTCCATCATTGCTGGTATTATCATCATTATCCCCAACAAGATCTCTAATGGTATCTTCAAGAGTTATAAAGACTTCTTGAGAAGGGATATTATTATTTGGTGCTTCCATAATATTTGGATGCAGTTTGCTTTGATTGAGTAGTTTGATATTGGTAGTAATAAGTCTTGTTTTATCTGTATCTCTGCTTAAGAATAATTGCTCTCCAGTTATGTTGTAGGGCACTAGGTTATTAGAGCTTATGAGTGCAGATAGGGTTTCATTATTTCCATAATAATTTCCATAGGAATCAAAAGGTGTTTTATCAACCTTGCTACCTGCAAAAATATATTCTCCTCCAATAGAAGTATTGGCAAGATTGACAATGTGTTGCTTCATGCTTTTTAGGTCAGAAGCTATAGCTTTTCTAGAAGTTTCAGATTGTGTGTCATTTGCAGCTTGCAGTAATTTTGCCTTGAATTGAGTGAGTGTTTGTGATAATTCGCTCAATGCCTTATCGGTATTAAGTGTTTTTGTTTCTGCGGTTTTTGCAACATCGATGGTTTGATTGAGAGTATTTATTTCATAATCAAGTTTTAAGTCTTGATTAAAAACACTACTATCTTCATATCCTTGCTGGATTTTTAAACCAGATGCGATTTTATTGTTTGCACTATTGAGTTTATTTTGAAGAGTGTTTTGATGATAATTCATTTGGTTATATTTTGTGCCAAAAGTAACCCTCATAAACCTAGACCAACCTCATTTTAAAGATATTGTTAAAATTTTTAAGATAATCAAGCAAAAATAATTCCAAATTTTTGTGATGTCATAAAACCCTAACTATTGATAAAATCCTTTGTCAAGAGTATCGTCAAATAAAAATTATTTTTAAGTATTTTTGGATGTATATAAAAAGTTGCTAGAATTGCAATCTATGAAGTTATTGTAACTAAATTTTATTAAGAAAGGATTTTAGATGAAAATTATCAACACATCAAATGCTCCACAAGCTATAGGACCTTATTCTCAAGCTATTGAACTAAATGGTATTTTATATACATCAGGACAGATACCACTTGATAAGGAAGGTAATTTTGTTAATGGGGATATAGTAGCCCAAACAACACAAGTTTTGCAAAATCTTGAGGCTGTATTAAAAGAGGCTGGAAGTAGTTTTGAGAAAGTTATAAAAACAACAGTATTTCTTGCAAATATGGAAGATTTTATTGCATTCAATGAAGTTTATGCTAAGTTTTTTGGGAATCATAAACCAGCTAGAAGTACTATTGCAGTAAAAACTTTGCCAAAAAATGCACTAGTGGAAATTGAGTGTATTGCAAGAATTGGTTAAAATATTTTAAGAAATTTTGTTATAATCACCACTTTGTTTCGCTTTAATGCGTTTCAAAGTTTATAGTTAAAAATTAAGGAAAAAGCTATGTATGCGATATTTAAGAATGGAGGCAAGCAATACAAGGTGCAAGAAGGAAGCATTGTTCTTCTTGATAAAATGAGCCTTGAGCCAAAGTCAAAGATAAATTTTGAAGAAGTTTTAGCAATTTCTTCTAGGGATAATCTCAAAGTTGGAACTCCTTTTGTATCTGGTGCAAAGATTGAAGCAGAGGTTATCAATGAGGGTCGTGGAAAGAAGGTAATTACTTTCAAAAAAAGAAGAAGAAAAGATAGTAAGACCAAAAGAGGTTTTAGACGCGACTTTACAAGAGTGCGTATTTTAAAGATTGTAGGTTAAGGAGTAAGATATGGCACACAAGAAAGGTCAGGGTAGTACCCAGAATAATAGAGATTCTGCGGGTAGAAGGTTAGGTATTAAGAAGTTTGGTTCTCAGTTTGTTCGTGCTGGGAATATTATTGTTCGCCAAAGAGGTACAAAAATTCACTTAGGTGAAAATGTAGGAATGGGAAAAGACCACACTATTTTTGCTTTAATTGATGGTGTTGTTAAATTTCAACAAAAAACAAAAGACAGAAAAAAAGTTTCTGTTATTCCTGCTTAATTTTTTTAAACCTCAAGGATTTTTTCTTGAGGTTTCTTGCTAAATGACTGCAAAAAAAGGCTCCTATTTATCATCTTTTTGGAAAAATTTTAAGAGTAATAAGCGTGCCTATTATTCATTTTGTATCTTATTGTTTTTATTTTTTATTTCTACTTTCGCGCCTTTTATTGCTAATGATAAACCTCTTGTGATTTATAAGGATTCTAAAATTTATTTTCCTATTATAAAAAAGTATGCAGAAAAAGATTTTGGAGGTTTTTTTAAAACAGAGGCTAGGTATCATAGTGATTTTATGAAAAAGAGTTTGCAAAAAGCTTTTGTTGTTTGGCCATTGATACCTTATTCTTACGATAGTATTATTTGGGATTTATCACAACCAGCACCAACAAAACCTACTTTAAAGCATATACTAGGAACTGATGATCAAGCTAGAGATGTATTAGCGCGATTGATTTATGCTTATAGAATCTCGCTATGGTTTGGTATTTGTCTTTGTTTTTTTAGTGTGATTATTGGTGTGAGTGTTGGCGCTTTTCAAGGTTTTTATGGAGGGAGAGTTGATTTATGGGGTCAGAGGGTTGTTGAGATTTGGAGCGGGATTCCTTTGTTGTTTTTGATGATGATACTTTCAAGTTTTGTAGATCCGAATTTTTGGTGGATTTTGGGCATTGTATTACTTTTTAGTTGGATGGGTATTGTTGGTGTAGTGAGGGCAGAATTTTTGCGAGGAAGAAATATGGATTATATTAAGATTGCAAAGACACTTGGAGCAAGTGATATTACAATTATTTTTAAGCATCTTTTGCCAAATGCTATGGTGGCTACACTAACTTATATTCCATTTATTATAACAGGTAGTATTGCAACCTTGATGAGTTTAGATTTTTTGGGTTTTGGTATGCCTGTAGGTAGTGCTTCTTTGGGAGAATTGTTGCAACAAGGTAAGAATAATCTTAGCACACCACATCTCTCCATTATAGCTTTTTTTGCTATAGCTTTATTGCTATCAATATTGGTATTTATTGGGGAAGGCATACGAGATGCTATAAATCCTAAAAATCATTATAGGATTAAAAAGAAATGATTGAGCTTAAGGGATTGAGTGTAGGTTTTCAAGAGGGGTTTAGGTTATTAGATATTGATTTTAATCTAAAAGAAGGAGAGCGCGTTGGAATTGTAGGAGAATCTGGGAGTGGTAAAAGTTTGCTTGCAAATACCTTGCTTGGATTAAATCAACATCTTGGTTGTGAAATTTTTTCTGGAAAGTATTTGATTGAAGATAAAGATACTCAATATGAAAATGAGGCTTTTTTTTGTCAAAAACGAAAGGATTTTTTTGGCTATATTCCGCAAAATCCACTTAATGCTTTAAATCCTTTGCATAAAGTTAAAAAGCAAATCATAGAGACTTTGCTTTTAAGTTTTCCCAATTTATCAAAAAAACAAATTCAAGAAAGAATAGAGCAGTCTTTTTTGTCTGCAAATCTTCCCTTGAGATTGTTAGATTCTTATCCTCATGAGCTTAGTGGGGGGCAATGTCAAAGAATCTTGATATTACAAAATATTTTGAAAAATCCAAAAGTTTTAATTTGTGATGAGCCCACTACTGCTTTGGATAGCAATATTCAAAAACAAATTTTAGATTTTTTATTTTCAGAGTGCAAAAAACATCAAATTAGTGTTATTTTTATTAGCCATGATTTGAATATTGTGCGACTTTATGTAGAAAGAATCTATGTAATGCAAAAGGGAAAAATGGTAGAGAGGGGGTTGGTGCAAGATATTTTTAGTCATCCAAAACACCAATATACACAAGAGCTCATAGCAGCATTAAAATTGCCAAGAAAGATTTTATTACCTAAAGAAGAGAAGGTATTGCAAGCACAAGATTTTGGGGTTTATGTAGATAAAAAAACTTTTTTTAAAAATAAAAGATACGATTTGGTATTGCCTTGTAATTTTTGGCTTTTTAAAAATGAAATTTTGGGCATTGTAGGAGAATCTGGAAGTGGAAAAACTAGCTTGATTTTAGGAATTATGAAGCTTTTAAAAACTTATGGAGAACTTGATTTTTCCTACCAGTATAATCACAAAAACTTTTATCAAAATATTCAAATAGTGTTGCAAAATCCTTTTGCCTCTCTTAATCCAAGATGGAAAATCAAAAAAACTTTAAATGAGGCTAAAGTCTTTGGTGATACGAGTTTGGAGATTGAGCAAATTTTAGATCAAGTAGGTTTGCATAAAAGTATTTTAGATTCTTATCCTCATGAGCTTAGTGGAGGGCAAAATCAAAGAATAGCAATAGCAAGAGCATTGTTAGTTAAGCCTAAGATTTTAATTTTAGATGAACCTACTTCAGCATTAGATAAAAATACTCAAAAGGTTGTCTTGGAGCTTTTATTATCTTTGCAGAAATATTATGAGATGAGTTATATTTTTGTTACTCACGATTTGGATGTTGTGGAGGCTATTTGTGATCGTGTGATGCTTATAGATTCTAAAAAAATCCTATGTTGTTTGCAAAAGAATGATTTTTTTACCTCTGGTATGCCTGAGATTAGAAAGCTTGTGGATATGAGAATATGAGATTTTTCTTATTAGTGTTGTTATTATGTAACCTTATATTTGGTTATAGTGTGGAAAAATTTGATTCTAAGATTGTGATTTTACAAAAGGAAAAAAAAGTTCAAAATACTCTTATATTAAACACCAAAGAAGATGTAAAGAAACTTCATTTTAGTTATCCTATTAGCGAAGATTTTGAAATATTGCCTATTTTGTTTAGTGTAAAGGATAAGTTTTATAAGGTTTATTTAAAAAATAATCGCGTGTTTTTCAGTATTTTTGATGTCAAAAAGGATGAAAAGCTTGAAATTAAAATACAATACAAGACTTTGAATAATCAGCAATTTTTGCAAGTTCAGCATATTTACATTCCTAAACTTACAGGTAGTTTTGATGCAAAAATACAAGTAGAAATACCAAAAGATTGGGAAGTGATTTCAAAGAATGCTTTATTTCAACAAAAGAAGGATATGTTTGTTTGGGAGGGTAGGGTTAAAAATGGTTTTAGTGATTATTTTTGGTTGAGCATTAAGGAAGCAAGTTGGGATATTTCTATAACAAATTATGTTTATAGTGCGGGCAAGATTGATAATCTTAATGTGTTTATTCCAAAATATTTTAAAGATAGTGATATAAAAATAAAAAAACTTACCTTTGATATAGATGGCAAAAAAGCACAAGTTCTTCAAAAGCAAAATAATACTTCTTTTATTTTTAGGAATGCTAGGGCGCAAGATTTTATTATTCAAATGAATGCACAAATTGCAAATACTCTTGATAATCAGTTTTATAAAAAGATAAATCCAAAGGATTTTTTACCAAAAGAAGAAAATATCAAATTAAAAAATCTTGCAAAGAATATTTTGCAAAAATATCCTGATAAGCCCGCATATATTGCTATGGCGCAATGGGTGTCAAATACGATGAAATATAATGAAAAATTTGTAAGCAAGCATATGAGTAGTGAGCAAATTTTATCGGTAAAGAATGGAGTGTGTGAGCATTATGCACAGCTTTATAATGATTTGATGCAATCATTAGGGATTCCAAGTGTATTTGTTACAGGAGTAGGGTTTAATCCCAAAAAAAGAGATTTTGAGTATCATGCTTGGAATCTTGTTTTTGTGGATAATGAATGGAAGCCTATTGATACTACATGGGGACTTTTTGGAGGTAAATTGCCAATTTCTCACATATTTTTTTATATAGGTTATCAGCCATTGGTGATGTATGAAACCTATGATATTCCAATAGCAAAAACACATACAGAAGTAAAACAAAAGATTCGCTTTATTCCCTAGTTTTTAAGAAAAATAAAGCAAAAATATTATATAATCTTAATTATTTTTAATTTTTAAAAAAGGTAAAGCAATGAAAAAAGGTATCCATCCTCAATATGTTCCTTGCAAAGTAACTTGTGTAACAAGTGGTAAGGAAATCGAAGTTATGAGCACAAAAAGTGAATTAAGAGTTGATATTTCAAGCTTTTGTCATCCTTTTTATACAGGTAGTGACAAAATTGCTGATGCTACAGGTAGGGTTGAAAGATTTAAGCAAAAATATAATATGAAATAATTCGTGATTACCTTACTGCCAACACCTATAGGGAATCTTGGAGATGTAAGTCTTAGGATGCTTGAGGTATTGGCAGATAGTCAGGTAGTTTTGTGCGAAGATACAAGAGTAACTAAAAAGCTTATTACACTCCTCCAAAAAAAACTCATCATTTCTAATAATTTCCCAAAAATTTTTGAAAAAAAGGAATTCTATTCTTTTCATTCTCATAATCATCAAGAATTTTTAAAATCTCATCAAAGGGATTTTTTTATGCAAAATGTTGTATTTTTAAGTGATGCAGGTATGCCATGTGTAAGTGACCCAGGAGCCTCTTTGGTGTCATATGCACAAGAAAATGCCATAGCTTATGATATTTTGCCTGGTAGTAATGCTTGTGTATTGGCTTATTGTATGAGTGGAAATATTGATGATGGTTTTGTTTTTGGGGGATTTTTACCACACAAGCAACAAGATAGACGAAAATGTTTGCAAGATTTTTTTGTTGCTCAAGGGAGTGTTGATAAAAAAATAAGTATTATTTTTTATGAAAGCCCCCATCGGATTTTGGATTCTTTGGAAGATGTGGCATTTGTAGATTCTCAATGTGGGGTTTTTGCAATTAAAGAGATGACTAAAAAAAATCAAAAATATTTTCAGGCATGTGCTGGTGAAATGACAAAACTTTTAAGAGATGAAAATTTACAAGGCGAGTGGGTTTTGGTTTTAACCCCTACTTTACAAAGCGAGCATAAGAATCTATCCTTTGGTGATATAGAAAATATGGATTTACCTCCAAAAATTAAAGCCAAATTATTAGCAAAAATAAGTCATCAGGATGTTAAGAGCATCTATGAAACATTGATAAAAAGAGTATAGTATGATTGTTTTTGGTAAGCAAAGTGTCTGTTATATTTTAGAGTATGCGCCACATTTAATTGAAGAGATTTATTTTTCAAAAGAAATAGACAAAAAGCTTTTTTCTAAATTTTCAAAGCTCAGCAAACCTATTATTAGGTTGGACAATAAAAAAGCACAGAGTTTGGCAAAAGGAGGTAATCATCAAGGATTTTTTTTAAAGATTGCCTCTTTAGAGCAGAGTAGTTTTAAAGAAATAAAATCAATGAGAAAAATTCTTGTATTGTGTGGAATTACAGATACCGGTAATATTGGCAGTATTTTTAGAAGTGCTTATTGCTTGGGGATTGAGGCTATTGTATTAAGCGGTATTAAGAGTTTTTCTATTGAGGGGGTTTTGCGTAGTAGTGTGGGTGCAATTTTGCAAGTACCTTTTTGTATTTTTGAAAATCCTTTAGATGTTATCAATGAGTTAAGAAATGAAAAATTTTTCTTGTATGGTGCAGATATGTCTGGTAAGGATATCTCTCAATGTAATATAGCTGATAAATATGCTTTATTTTTAGGTAGTGAGGGTAGTGGTTTGGGTGGTAAAATCTTGTCAAAACTTGATACAATATTATCAATTAGAATGCACAATAGCTTTAACTCTTTAAATGTTGCTGTTGCAGCAGGTATTTTAATGCATAGGATGTAGATATGGATGCTTTAGAAAAGCTTAGACAAATAGGGATAAAGAAAATTAACACAGAAACAAGAATTTCCATAGGTGTGATTGATAATATTCTCCAAAAACGATTTGATAAGATTCAAAGAGTGTGGATAGTAGGTTTTTTGCCAATTCTAGAAAGAGAATATGATGTAGATCTTAGCCAATGGCTAGAAGAATATGATGCATATCGTTTAGAGCATCAAGAAGCAATGACTAATGATACTTATAAGATTAGAGAGTTGGAGCTAGATACACAAAAACAAAAGTATGATAATTTTAAAAAAAGTATTTCTAGCAGCGCATTAAAGCAAATTATTGTTGTTACTTTTGGTGTTTGCTGCGTGATTGTGGTTTTTATATTATTAAAGCTTTATACGTTCTCTGATAGTAGCAGCGGGGAATATAGCATTGTGGAAAAACCATTTGAAGCTGATGATGGGGTAAAAAATCAAGGTATTTACAACAATATTACTACTACAGATCAAAATACTTCTATAGAGGAGAAGAAAAATAGTAGCATTGATATTGATAAAATTATTGCTAGCAATGAGATTGAAGTAAAGGATGGAGAGGTTTTAATCATACCAAAAGGAGAACTTTGGTTTCAAATATTGAATTTAGAGACGAAGCAAAAGCAAGATCGAACCATTAGAGATCCTTATTTGCTAAAAATACCATCGCAGAAATCTGTCGTTATATTTGGACATAAGGGATTTGATTTAAAATACAAAAATAAATTACAAAAATATGATGGAGGAGATCCTATTAGATTTGTTACAGAAAATAATTTCTTAAAATATATTCGTTATACAGAATACTTAAAACTCTTAGGAGTAGAAAAAAAGGAACCTGTATCAAATACAAATGCAAATCAAGAAGCAGTTATGACACAAGATGAGGATAATCAACAAGAAGTATCAAATAATAATGATATGCAGGAGGAGACACAGCAAGACTTGCAAAATAATAAAACAGATTCTATAGAAACGCAAGAAGAGCATGTGCAAGAAGATTAGTTTTTTTATCTTATTTTTTATTGGGATTTGTTGGGGTGATTTCCTTGATGATAAAATAAAGAATTTTATAAATGAGGATACTTATAGAATAAATAAAAATTTTATTGATAAGATTTTTTTTAATCGGCAAGCTTTTTTTCAAGATGGCATTATTGATAATAAAAAAATATTAGAAACTTTAAAGAGCAATGGATTGTTAAATTTAAAATTCAATAATCCTAAAGAAGTTAATATTATTTTTTCTTCACAAACTAGCCCTATTTTTTTATTAAGGACTGTAAATAGTGTTTTGGCTTCTATGGGGTATTCATATTTTGAGGTAAAAAAAGCAGAGTATGATGAGGGGAGATCAAGTATTATTTTTGGCTTTACTAGTGAGTATATGATAGACCCCTTAATTATTTTAGAAGAGATGAATAAAAGAGGATATATCTTTAATGATGTGCAAAAGATAAATGATCAAGCCTGGGGATATAGTGTTACATTGTTTGATTCAAGACTTGCAAATGCTAGAAATATAGAATTAGGCGATAGCTTGGATTTAAAAGAAGTTAGTGGAGAATATTGGCTTCAGATTTCTGATATTGGAGGCAATATGAATATTATCTCCAATAGTGCAGAATGGAAACCAAAAATTGTTTTTTTTGATAGGAACTTGCACATTGTAGATATTTTAAATAAAAAGACAAATATCAATAATATTGCATTTAATGTTTTAAAAGATGTAAGATTTATTTTGATTTCAGATACAAGAAGTTCGACAATTTTAAAGAGTGGTATTAGGGTAGAATTTCATAGTTTTGATGAAGAGGAATAAAAAAAAAGGGGGGGGGGGGATGAGATATTCCTGCTTTTAGCAGGAATATTTTTAGAAGCTATAAGAGATATTTATCATCGCATGGCTTCTATCAGAGCTAACAGATTTTTTTGTTTGATAGCTTTGCCATTTAGTATCATCTGGATTGATGCTTGTTCCATCATTGATGACATAACCTTTATGTAATGTAACATTTTGCCATTCTAGTTTCAGCCATATCTTACAATTTTGAGTAAAGTTATATGTAAGATTTAGTGGAATTGCTTGTTCATCACCTCTAGTTGAAAAAGTCATTCTGCCTAAGATATCCCAGCTAAATTTACCATGACTTGCACCAACAAAGATATATCCTGTTTTAGCATCTTTAGTAACTGCATTGCTAAGAGCACCAAAGTCATAAACTGTATTTGTCCAGAAATCCCAAGGTCCTACCATAGCATTTCCATAGGTTCCTATATGTGCATTTGCATTACCAAAGTTTTGATACCATCCTGCACCAAAGTTAAAATTGTTGTAATCAAATCTTTGCTTGATAGCAAGAGTTTGTCCATTTTTTCCTGCTACAAATTGATATCGATAATCATTTTGTGCATTTTCTAGATGGTATGGTGCCATAAAGAAGATAGTGGTTTGCGATCTGAAACCTTCTTGATTAAAGTTTGGATTAGAATCAAATCCAAGCTCAAGCATCGGAGCTACATAAAAATCTGGTGAGAAATATACAAAAGGTGAGATATAAAAACCAGAATCAAATGTATAAGATGGTTTAAAGGCGTGAATACCATAGTTCGCATTACCATGTTGTTTTGGTGCATAGAAATCATACATCCATTGTGAATATCCAAAACCTCTACCATAAGAACTAAACCACCAGAGATTTAACCCTTTGTATTGATAATCAATTTCAAAACCTTGAGTAGAGCCACTCATAAATTGAGCCTTGCTATTGTAGCGTCCTACTTTAATCTCAACTCTATGGTCGTTAGTTTTTTTCACATAATCAAGATAGGCATTGTAAATAACAAAATTGGTTGTAATATACTCTTGTGCAACAACAGAATTCCCTACACCATTTGCACTACCAAAGAAAGCCGTCTTATAGTTAGGATTCCCACTTGCATCTTTTGTGTTATCAAAAACAAGACCGCCAGCCATAATGCCAAAACCACCAGTAAGGCTATTGCCTAAATCTTTTTGCTCTTGAGTTAGAAAATCCATATCAATATAAGCACTACCTACGATAGAACCCCAAGTATCTGTTGGATAGATACTATTTGCTACATCAATTTGTTTTTGATTGAAGCCTACTTTAGAGAAAAATTCTACGCTACCACCAACTTTATAATCAAAAGCTTGTGCACTTGTCCCAAGTAATGCCAATAATGCAAAAGAGCTGTATATCTTTTTCACATTCCATCCTTATTTTTTATTTTTTTAAGACATTTTTACTTGTCTCTAAGATTCTATGCTAGCATATTCATTTACTTTTTGTTATCTTTTGTAAGTATAAAAAATGGAAATTTTATTTTATATGTGTATTTTTTACACATATAAAATACTAGGAAAAAGAGGGTTGTATTTTAGTTAAAAATACAATGTTCAATAACAGCCATTCTAATTAAAACGCCATTTGAAACTTGTTCTAAAACCTTGCATCTTGGATCTTTTAAAACTTCATCATCTAAGTCAATATTGTGATGCACTGGTCCTGGATGCAAAACAATAACATTGTGATCTTGTAAAATATTTTTTGTGATGCAAAATTGTTTTGCATAATCTTGCAAGGAACCATAAATTTGATAATTATGTCTTTCTGTTTGTGTTCTAAGGCTTATGATAATATCAAGATTCTTGATACTTCCTTTTAGGTCTTGGGTAGTTTTGAAATGAGTTTTTGGTAAAAAATGAGGAGGGGCAATGAGAGTGATATCTAATCCAAAGCGTGATAAAAGCTCTATGTTACTATTAGCAACGCGTGAATTTTTGATATCTCCTACAATTCCCACTCTTTTTCCCTTAATATCACCTTTGAAATGATTTGAAATTGTTAGTAAATCAAGAAGAGCTTGTGTGGGATGTGCATGAGCCCCATCTCCTCCATTTATAATAGGGCAATCAACATATCTAGCCAAATGCTCCCCAGCTCCAGCATTTTTATGGCGGATAATGATGGCGTGTGGATTCATTGCATTGAGGTTCGCAGCAGTGTCTGCCATAGTCTCACCTTTTAAAGTGGAGCTTTTGGAAATATCCAATCTAATAACTTTTGCGCCTAGATTTTTGGCTGCAATTTCAAAGCTACTTAAAGTTCTTGTAGAGTTTTCAAAAAATGCCGTAATAATGATTTTGTCTTGTAGGGTTTTTGGAGGAGTGTTTTTTTGATAAAAATTTGCCTTATCTAGAATTGTTTGAATTGCTTTTATATCCAAATTGTCTGTTTGTATGAAGTGCATATTCTCTCCAATTTTTGATGGATTTTTTTGTTATTATTTTAACTAAATAATTAAGATTTCTTAAAGAAGTAAGGGTTTTGAAAAAAAGTATTTGTTTTATTATTCTTTTTTTTATGTTTGTTTTTTGTGGATGCAATAGTTTTTTTTCCAATAGCTATACGCTTGATGTTGTTGCAGAAAAAAAGGTTCAAGCAAGCAGAAAAGGCGAGATTTTAAAAGATCAAAAAGTTGTATTAGTTGCAACAGCCATGCATTTAAATGATGTAAATGCAGTGGCATATCGTGGTCGAGAGTATTTTTTTGTAGAAATTTATGATGAAGGGCAATTAAATGGTTATATTGACTATAAGCTTAATGGCTTAAGTCCTCTTTGGGTGCGGGAAATTCAAAGTGATGAGTTTGATAAAATCTTAAAACCAAATAATAAATGGAGCAAATGCTATCTTGTGGCATTTAAAAGTGTTGGGAAGCTAGAATCAAGAGAGATGCTTTTGAAAATGGAGGTAATAGGTGTGGGTGCAATGAGTTTTGATTTTGGTTTTAAATCCCTTCCTATGCAGTTTTAATGAGAATTGATTTATTTATTGCAAAACATTTTGATCTCAGCAGGCAAAAAGCACAAGAATTGATTAAAAATGGTTGTGTGTTGTGTAATCAAAAAAAAATTATTAAAACTTCTTATGATGTAGGTATAGATGATAATATTGAGCTTATGCAAGAAAATTTATTTGTAAGCCGTGCTGCACATAAATTGTTTGGATTTTTAAAAGAGGAAAGACTAGATGGCAAGGTTATTTTAGATGTAGGGTCTAGCACAGGCGGTTTTACTCAGGTTTTATTGATGCTTGGTGCTAAAGAAGTGCATTGTGTGGATGTGGGCAGCGATCAATTAGATTCTACTTTGCGCAGAGATAATCGTGTGAGGGTTTTTGAAAAATGCGATATTAGAGATTTTGAAAAATCATGCGAGTATGATTTTCTTACTTGTGATGTAAGCTTTATTAGCATTGAAAAAATTTTTAATTCCTTAAAGAAGATGAGCAAAGAGATGATTTTGCTTTTTAAACCTCAATTTGAAGTTGGAAAAAGTGCAAAGAGGGATAAAAAAGGTGTATTGCAAGATGTGCAGATTGTTGCAAAAGCCTTAGAAAACTTTGAAAAATATCTTATTGAAGCAGGGTATGATATTTTAAGGTATGAAAAATCAAAAATAAGCGGAAGGGAGGGGAATGAAGAATATTTTTTCCATATACGATGTAGAGATTGAAGAAATTGCTATTGGAAAGTTTGATGGGGTGCATTTGGCACATCAAGAGTTGCTAAAGAGATTGGGTAGTAATAGTGGTGTTCTTATCATTTTTCAAAATGATGAAAAATTCCTCTCTGATTTAAAATTGCGAGAACAATTGCTCCAAAAAAAAGTTTTTTTAATCAGTCTTGATTCTATAAAAAATTGGAGTGGTGAGAAATTTGTAGAATTCTTAAAACAAGCATTTATCAATTTAAAAAAAATTGTCATAGGATATGATTTTTGTTTTGGCAAATGTAGGGAATGTCAAGCCAGCGATCTTAAAAAATTATTTTTTGGTGTTGTTGAGATTGTTAAGGAGTTTAAAATCAATGGGATTTCTGTGCATACACATAATATTAAAGAGGCATTAAAAAATGCTCAGATAAGACAAGCCAATATGCTTTTGGGTAGAGAGTATCAAATCAAAGGCAAGGTTATTAAGGGTCAGGGAATAGGAAAAAAGTTTCTTTATCCAACTATCAATCTTGAGAATCTTGGATATTTTCTTCCAAAAAATGGAGTTTATGCTACTTTATTTAGCAAAGATAAAATCCCTAGTGCCACTTTTGTAGGCATACGAAGCACAGATTCTAATTTTAGTATGGAAGTGCATCTTTTGAGAGAGTTTCATGAGATGAGAGATGGAGATATTTGTGATTTATTTTTTGTAGATTTTATCAGAGAAAACCAAAAGTTTGAAAATTTACATCTCTTAAAAGAGCAAATTGCTTTAGATATTAAACAAATACAAGAAATATTGATATAAAAATCTAAAAAATAATTTATATTTTTATCATTTTTTTAAGCTTTACAAGGCAAAATTGCATTTATAAAATTTGATTAAAAGACTAAGAAGGAATGTGATGAGCAAGATTGATCAGAATGATATTTTTATGTTACAAAGAATGGCAAATACATTAAGATTTTTATGTGCAGATATGGTGCAAGAAGCTAATAGTGGTCATCCTGGTGTAGCGATGGGATTAGCTGATGTGGCTAGTGTGTTAAGTTATCATTTAAATATAAATCCTAAAAATCCAAAATGGATCAATAGAGATCGTCTTGTTTTTAGTGGAGGGCACGCATCATCTTTAGTTTATGCATTGTTGCATCTTTGGGGGTTTGATTTATCATTGCAAGATTTAAAGGCTTTTAGACAAAAAGATTCTAAAACTCCTGGGCATCCAGAATATGGACATACACAGGGAGTAGAAATTACTACGGGTCCATTGGGGCAAGGGATTGCAAATGCTGTGGGCTTTGCGATGGGTGCAAAATATGCAAAAAATCATTTTGGCAATGCAATTATACATAAAGTTTATTGTTTTTGTGGAGATGGGGATTTACAAGAGGGGATTTCTTATGAGGCTTGTGCTTTAGCAGGTCATCATCAACTTGATAATTTGATTGTATTTTATGATAGCAATAAAATCACTATTGAGGGGGATACTTCTATTGCAATGAGTGAAAATATTGCACAAAGATTTATAGCTCAGGGGTGGGATGTTTTAGAGTGTGATGGACATAATTTTTTGGATATTGATTCTAAAATTACTTTGGCAAAACAAGCAAAAAGACCTATACTTATTATCACGCATACGACTATAGGCAAAGGTGCTGTGGGATTAGAGGGAAGTCACAAAACTCATGGAGCACCTCTAGGAGTTGAGGTTGTTAGAGAGAGCAAAAAGGCTTTAGGTTTTGATGAAAATGAAAAGTTTGTGATTCCTGATGATGTGTTAATGCGATTTAGAAATGTCTGTGAGAGAGGGGTAGCGACAAATAAGATTTGGGAAGATGAGAATGCACAGGCAATTTTACAGATACAAAAATGGCAAGAAAATGATTTTTCAAAGATAGAATATCCAAGTTTTGAACAAGGGGAAAAGATTGCTACGCGTGTTAGTAATGGAAAAATTTTAGAAGCAATTTCAAATAAAATAGCAGGATTTTTGGGTGGAAGTGCAGATTTGGGACCTTCAAACAATACAACACTTTCATCTGGCGATTTTCCAAAGGGTAAAAATTTGCATTTTGGTATCAGGGAACATGCAATGGGGGCGATTGTTAATGGATTGGCAAATTATGGTTTATACCTACCTTTTTGTGCCACTTTTTTTGTTTTTAGTGATTATCTCAGTCCTAGTATTCGTATAGCTAGTATTATGAATGCAAAGGTGTTTTATATTTTTACTCATGATAGTATTGGGGTAGGGGAAGATGGTGCAACACATCAGCCAATTGAACAACTCAGTCACTTTAGGGCAATGCCTAATTTAAAGGTTTTCCGTCCAGCAGATGCCAATGAAAATGTGGCTTGTTGGAAGCTTGCATTGCAATTGCAAGGTCCTTGTATGTTTGTTTTATCGCGTCAAAATTTGGAAGTATGCACGCCAAAAAATCAAGATGTAATTCATTGTGGAGGATATTTGCTCAAAGAAAATAAGCAAGCAAGCATTACGCTAGTAGCAAGTGGTAGTGAGGTAAATTTAGCATTAAGAAGTGCAAAAAAACTTGAGGAAGAAGGAATCGCTACTCAAGTGGTGAGTGTGCCTTGTTTGGATTTATTTTTGATGCAAAATGCAAAAGAAAGGCAAGAAATATTTGGCAATACAAAAGTTTTGGCAATTGAGGCTTCAAGAAGTTTTGAATGGTATAAGATTGCAGATGATGTGGTAATGATGGAGAGTTTTGGTAGCTCTGCTAAGGGTGATGATCTTTTTGAGCATTATGGTTTTTGTGAGGATAATATCATTAAAAGAGCCAAGGCATTGCTTTGATAGATAATAGGCTTTATGTATTTTCCTCTAAACGCTCTATAAGTGATTTTTATCTTCACTATAATGATGATTTTGCTCCAAAGACAATGTCTATTGGAGAGTTTTTTGAGTGCTGTGTTATCGTAAAAAATAAAAAAAAGATTCCAAGTTATATAAAAAAAATCCTACTTTTACAAACTTTATATGAATATAAAAATACGCATAAACTGCTTGTTTTTGATAAGACTTTCTTGGCATATTTAGAGGGTGCTAATTTTTTAGAAAGTTTTTTTAATGAGCTTGCTATTAGTAAAAAAAGTATTGAAGAAATACCTTATCAAGACATTTATGGAGATTATGAAGATCATTTAAAAATTTTGCAAGAAATTTATAGGGCTTTTTATGACAAGATGGATAGATTGGGATTTTATGATGCATATCATAATCAAGATTTTGAAATCTATACTCAAGCATTAGATTCTTTTGAGGGGATTGAGATTTTTATTGAAGGCGTGCTTTCTAGGGTAGAACAAGATATTTTATTGTATTTGGCTCAAGAAAAAGAAATAAGATTGCATTTTAAAAATGATATTTTCAATCAAAAATTCTTCAATTTTTTGGGTA
Source organism: Helicobacter anseris (assembly GCF_003364335.1). Classification (GTDB taxonomy): domain Bacteria; phylum Campylobacterota; class Campylobacteria; order Campylobacterales; family Helicobacteraceae; genus Helicobacter_H; species Helicobacter_H anseris. Next base: position 12,705 of record NZ_NXLX01000016.1, on the reverse strand, counting down.
TGAAACTTGAGGAGGATAACACTTATAATATCAATCTTACACATAAAAAAATAGAAGAAAAAAACAATGCTTTATTATGTGAGCAGATGAGAATATATCCTTTAAAATCACGAATAGAACAGGCTTCATTTGCAATTTTTAAGGCAAATGAATGGCTTGAAAAAGGCTTACAAAATGTTGCCTTGATTGTTCCAGATGAGAGTTTTATACAATATCTTGAAGTATTAGATACTTATAGAAATTTTAATTATGCAATGGGATTTGATATTAAAAAAACGCTTTTTTACCGCACTTTAAATACATTGCAACAAGAGGATTTTGAAAATTTAGATGCTTTTAAGGCATTCATTGAGGGTATTTTGCAAGATTGCAAAGAATACTATCAAGAGCTTTTTGTATTTCATCAGAGATTTTTTTCAGATATCCATAAGATTACTGATATTTTAAAGCAATTTAGTTTTACAGATTTGCTTGCTTTTTATTTAAAAGAGCTTGAGAAGATAAAAATCAGTGATAATTCTGGTGGAAAAATACCAGTATATGGAGTTCTTGAGACAAGAGGTATGCATTTTGATGCGATTGTTATAGTGGATTTTAATGAAGAAGTGATTTTTAATTTTAAGGATAATGATTTATTTTTGAATACAAAAATAAGAAAAGCGATGCAAATGCCAACACTAAAAGACAAGCAGAATCTTCAAAAGCATTATTATTATCAGCTAATAAGACAAACAAAAAATGTAGATATAGCTTTTGTGAAGAATAATGCTTCTACGCATTTTTTAAATTTTTTTAAATCTAAAAATTTTCATATCAAAGAAAAAGAATTTCATTATAGTGTTTTTAGTTTTAATCAAGAGAGGTGCTATAAAGAAGATATATTTAAAATGTCAATTCCTAAAGATTTTGTCTTTTCTGCTTCAAGTTTGCGAGTATTTTTTGAATGTAAGAGAAAGTTCTATTTGAAGTATATTCAAAAGCAAAAAGCTCCAGAAGAAACTAGTATTAATATTGGCAATATTTTTCATCATCTTTTAAAATGCTCTTACAATGAGTTTAAAGAACAATTTGATATTTTAAAGGTTAGGGATTTTTTTAATCAAGAGATAAAAAATATAAAATTAGAAAATAAAAAACAAGAATTTGATGTGGCAATTGAGAATGCCAAAATGTCTAATTTTTGGGAGCAAGAAATTTGTACTTTTAAACAACCTGATTATAAATTCTTAGAAGCTGAATTTTATTTTGAAACACAGATTTTTAGTAAAAATTTTAAAGGATATATTGATAGATTAGATTTATATCAAGAGCAAATTATCATAATAGATTATAAGTTTTCCAATCATGTTGAGTTAAAAAAAGCTAATGAAAAACTCTGTGATTTTCAATTGCCTATCTATATGTTAGCTTTAAAAAATTTGGGAAAAGAACATATATCTTGCTATCTCTATGATGTAAGAAAGGCACAAAAAATACAAGAAGTAAATCTACAAGAAAAAATTGACCTTTTAGAAGAGAAAATGCAAACTCTTGATGGTGAGATTGTTTTTGATAAATGCGATGATTTAAAAAATTGTAGAAATTGTGAGTTTGGCATTTTGTGTAATCGTTAGTCTTTTAGGGTTGCGATTTTTTCTCTAGGAATTAAGATGAGATTAGTTTGCATATTTTTCTTTGTTTTTTTAACCTCTGCAATGAGATTTGGTATAGGCATAGGCATTGTAGAATCAATATAAATAGTTTGAAAAGTAGTGCTATTGATTTGCGAGAAAAATTCTGCATTTGTTTTTGCGATAACAACACTATGATTCTTAGATTCTGACATAAGTTGAATTTTTAGATGAGTTTCTAATTTGTGATTTGAAGTGAGCACAAGAAACACTTTTTCATAATTTTTTTTGTATTGGATATAGAGATTGTAAGCTTTTTTATCATTAGGGCTTAATTTATTTTTATCCAATTTTTGTAGATAAAGCCACATAAAGGTCATGGTGCAATAAGAACCAATAATATTTTGTTTAAAAAAGGTATTGCGGATAGGAATTGAATTCATTGCAAGACGCCAAATACTATCATCTAATTCTGTGGCATGAAGATTAAGAACTTTTGCTGTTTGATTGACAATAGAGGTGTAATAACTTTGGAATTTCTCCTCAAATTCTTTTTTATAAGCCTGTCTAAAATTTTCTAAGTTTTTTTCTAGATTTTTCAAACAAGGATTTAGGATTTTAAGCTCTTCGTCAGATTTGCTTACACGAGTTTTTAATATTTTAAGTCTGCTATCAAGGTTTTTTGTATCCTTTTTGCTTTCCATTTTGATATAGATGCCTTTAATCTCAGTTACGCTATTTTTAACTCTTGTTTCAAGCTCTAGAATTCTTTCTTTAAGACCACTTTGTGCTTTTAATGCTGCTCGATAATGCAACTGAATCTCTAAGAAAAATTCCGTAAAAATTTTTTGAGGATTTAGATTAATATTTTTAGTAAAGTAGTTGTATGAATAGTTAAGCTTATTGATGACAAGTAACTGATCTGAAAAGGAATCCATAGTAATATTTTTATCAGTAAAGATTAGATAATCAATAGCTTTATTTAAAAATCTTTTGGCTTCAACATAATCAAGCAAGGGTTTATCATTGTTGTCATCTTTTTCATCTAAAACAAAGTTAATTGCACTAAGTTCTTGAAAAAAATATTTCTCAATACTCTTGTCTATGCTTAAGCTCAAAGGAATTTTTTTAATAGCAAAATAATTAGTTTCTTTAAAAATTTTTTGCACTAATAAATCGTGCATTTCTTGTTCTTTATAGAGCAATTCTTCATCGGTTTCTGTTTTCCAAAAATCTGATTCTTTGATAAACGAATCTTGTGGAAAACTTTGATATACCGAAGCTTTGGCATTGACAATAAAGCCATTATTATTGCATCTAAATTCTATGAGCATACCAGCAGTAGGAAGGTATCTTGTATCATGCCAACTCTCTTTTCTTAACTCAAAGATTTTTTTAGAGTGATTTGATACAACTCCTATGCCTGTAGCAAGAGAATATCTTAAGATTTTTCCGTGCAAACAAACCCCTTGGTTCTAACTTAAACCCGAAATGATAACGCTATATTAAGCTTTAATTTTGTATAATTTTGTTTTGCTTATTTTAACATAAAAAACTTTAAGGGAACTAAGATAAAAAGGTTATTTGTTTTTATTATTGCTGGGGTTTTGTTGCTTTTTTTATCGGGCATTACCTTTTTGATGGAAAGTCAAAATATAGGTACTTTTGGTCAGATGCTTGGGACTTTTAATTTTATGTTATTTGGCTATCTAGCAGTCTTGTATCCCTTAGTTTTAATCTGGTTTTTGATTTTTCTTTATAAAAATCCTACATTAAGTCAAAAGGCGATGCAAAATATCATCGCAGTGATGATATTATTTTTATGTGTTTTGTGTTTGCAGTATTTATGGTTTCAAAAAGGCGAGCTTGCAAAAGCAATGGTAGATTCCTTAGAGGCTATAGTAGGTATTTTTGGAGTATATTTTTTACTACTTTTTGCAAGTATTGGCTCATGGTTATTGCTTTCTGTTTCTCATTTTAAAAAAACTCTAAAAATTTTGTTTGATACTAGTATTAGAATCTTGGATATCTTTGGTAAAAAAATTGTGTTTTGCTATACAAAAATTAAGGCATTCTTGCAGGATAGAAAAGCTACAAAGCAAAAAGAGAAGAGGCAAAAAAATCTTCCTTTTAACCCAATGGATTTTATGCATAAAGCAAAAGAAAAACCAAAAGAAGATATGCAAATTGTGCAACCAAATGTGCGTGTTTTTACTGAAATTAAACTCAATATAAAAGAGCCAAAACCAGAAATAGGGCTTATAGACACTCCTCAAGCTAGTAATCAAAAAGATTATAGTCAAGAAGTAATAGAGCGCAATCGCTTAAAAAATGGTGATACTCAGATTGCTTTAACACATCAAGAAAATATATCTCAAAAGATTCAAGAGATTTCATCTTCATATCCAACAAGTATTCAATCATCAATACAAGAGGCTAAAGAAGAGGCAAAACCTATGCAATTAGAGGAGCAAGCAAAACCACAAGAAGTCTTTAGTATGCAAGCAGTAGCAAACCACCAAAATACTAGCTTGCAAAAAGAACAAAAAAATGAAGCTAGTATTAAAAAAACTGCCGTAGTAAAAGAATTGAGTGAAAATACAATCTTGCTAGATTCTTTAGAAAAAGGAGAAATTGAAAAACCAAAAGATTATATTTTGCCAAGTATTGAGCTTTTGGGTAAAAATCCTGTGCAAAATAAAGATTTTGATGAGAGTGAGCTTGATGAAAAAATTCAAAATCTTCTCTCTAAGCTTAAGATGTTTAAAATTGATGGAGATATCATCAGAACTTATACAGGGCCTCTAGTAAGCACTTTTGAATTTAAACCAGCAAGTCATGTAAAGGTGAGTAGGATTCTTACACTAAGTGATGATTTGGCTATGGCACTTTGTGCGCAGTCTATTCGTATTCAAGCTCCTATACCAGGAAAAGATGTTGTGGGTATTGAGATACCAAATTCTAATGTCCAAACAATTTATATGCGAGAGATTTTAGAGAGTGAGGTATTTAAAAATTCTGCTTCTTCATTAACTCTTGCTTTGGGTAAGGATATTGTGGGCAATCCTTTTGTGACAGACTTAAAAAAGCTTCCACATTTGCTTATAGCAGGGACTACAGGGAGTGGAAAATCAGTAGGAGTAAATGCGATGATAGTTTCCTTGCTTTATCGTAATTCTCCAGAAAACTTACGTTTAATAATGGTAGATCCAAAGATGGTGGAATTTAGTATGTATGAGGACATACCTCATTTGCTTACCCCAATCATCACTGATCCAAAAAAGGCAATCACGGCATTAAACTCTGCGGTAAGAGAGATGGAGAGGCGCTATAAGCTAATGAGTGCTCTAAAGGTCAAAACAATAGAAAATTACAATCAGAAATGCAAAGAAATAGGAGAAGAGCCTTTTGCATTTTTAGTAATCATTATTGATGAATTAGCAGATTTGATGATGACAGGAGGAAAAGAAGCAGAATTCCCTATTACAAGGATTGCACAAATGGGTAGGGCTTGTGGTATGCATTTGATTGTTGCTACTCAAAGACCAAGTGCTGATGTTGTGACAGGATTGATAAAGACAAATCTCCCAGCAAGAGTTGCTTTTAAGGTGAGTAACAAAATAGATTCTAGAGTGGTATTGGATGTAGAGGGGGCTCAGAGTTTATTGGGAAGAGGGGATATGCTATTTACCCCACCAGGTATTAGTGGTGTGATTAGAATCCACGCTCCTTGGACAAGTGAGACGGAGATAGAAAAAATTGTAGAGAGCATCAAGGCGCAGCGAGAAGTGCAATATGACAAAAATTTTGTTTTAGAAGAAAGGGAATTGATAGCAGATGATGTAATTGATGAGAGCTTGAAATCCAATGCTTCAGATTTGCAAAAGGCAAAAGAGATTATTAGAAGCACGGGAAAAACTTCCGCGAGTTTTTTACAAAGAAGAATGAGTGTAGGTTATAACAAAGCAGCCACCTTAGTGGAGGAGCTAGAAAAGCAAGGCTTTTTGTCAGCCCCAAATGCAAAGGGTATTAGAGAGATAATAGGCTAAGTAAAGCTTTTTTATATAGCATTGCTTTAGTTTCATCTTTAGCTTCAAATCTTGTCACAAGCACAGGGGTAGTGTTGCTCGCGCGTACTAACCCCCAGCCATCTTCAAAAATTACACGAATTCCATCGATATCTACAATTTCCAAAATTTTTGGAAAATCTTTTGGTGGATTTTCTAGCTTTTTTTTGAGTTGTTCAATAAGGGTAAATTTCATCTCCTCACTTGTGTGGATCTTTTCTTCAGGAGTGCTAAAGAGTTTAGGTAGGGCTTTAATAGATGCTTCTATTTCTTCTGGACTTTGATGTAAAAATAATTCCAAAGCCCTTAGCCCTGCATAGATTGCATCGTCATAACCATAATAACGATCATTAAAAAACATATGTCCGCTCATCTCAACAGCCAAATCTGCATTTAATTCCTTGAGCTTGACTTTCAGATTGCTGTGGCCAGTTTTATACATTACGCTAGAGCCTATTTCATTGATGGCATCATACATAATTTGTGAGCACTTCACCTCTCCAATAACAAGAGGTTTTTTTCCACTAGATTCTATTTGTTTGGCAAATAAAATTGCCAATTCATCACCTTTAAAAGAATGATTTGCACTAAGCAGTGCAATTCTATCAGCATCTCCATCAAAGGCAAGTCCTATGGAAATGTTTTTATCTTTCATTGTTTCTTGTAAAAATTCAAGATTTTTCTCTTCGCTAGGATCAGGGTGATGATTAGGGAAAGTTCCATCTGGCTGTGCAAAAAGATGTATAGATCTTATATTTAGATTCTCTAAAATTTTTTGCATTGCTAATGCTCCTACGCCATTACCATAATCTAAGGCTACTTCATAAGCAAAGTTGTGAAGTTTTTTAAAGTGATTGCTAAGAAAATCAATATAGCAATTTAGAGCATCAATGGAATATATAGTTTCATCATAAGATTGATAGATAAGATTGCTATTTTGAATCTTTTGTCTTATTTCTTGAATAGCCTTTCCATAGAAAGGTTTTTGATTGATAGTAATCTTAAAACCATTGTATTCTGGAGGATTGTGCGAGCCAGTAATCATAATAGAATTTTTACACTCCAAAGAATCAAATTTTTGATAAGTCGCAAAGTAGGCTACAGGAGTGGGCACCATTCCTATGCAAAAAACCTTAATTCCCTGATGTCTTAGTCCATCGCTGAGCCATTTTAAAAGAGTAATAGAATGCACCCTTGCATCATATCCAATGATGACTTCTTCTTGATGATTTTGCTTAATTGCCTCACCTAAAAAAAATCCAATTTCAAATACACTTTGTTGCGTGAGATCTTTTTCAAATATCCCTCGAATGTCATATTCTCTAAAAATGCTCATTTATTCTCCTTTGAAAAGTGTTTGGCTTTGTTTGCAGAGTGTTTTCCAAGTAGAATCTTCTTGGATATTGATGCAAGATTTTAAACTCTCAAGAGCTTTTGTGTTTTCTTTAAGTTTTATTTCTAAATCTGCTTTGATATAAAAAGCTTTTTGCAAATCAATACTCCTTAGATTCTTTTTTACAAGCTCTTGTGCTATGGTGTAAGCTTCTTGTGTTTGATTATTTTGAGAGAGTGCTTCAATAAGTTTGAATTCCACAAATGGTGTGAAATCTTGTGTTTTATATCTCTCTTGTAGAGCGATGAGATTTTTAGCATAGACTATCGTTGTGGTATTTTTGGCATCACCCCAATTGAGCAAAGTGGCATAAACTTGTAGCATTCTCCTATCATCTTTAAAATTTTCATAAAGTTTATTGTAGATTTCTTTTGCCCTATCTTTGAAATCCAATCTTGCAAGACTAGAAAAGAGTGTAAAATAGATATCTTCATATTTTTTTGTCTTCTTATTTTTTGCAAGACTTAAAACATCTTGTATTGCAATGATGGAATCTTGGTATTTTCCTAGAGCAAAAAGCGTATTTGCATTTCTATAGAGCCAAGCAATATAATCAGGATTATTTTTATCTTGCAACATTGTTTGAGCAACTTTTAAAGCTTGAGTAAAGAGATTATTGTTATAAAGACAATCAAAGGCTTTAAGCTTATCTTTGATACCTGAGAAATCTGTCATTTCAATTAAATATGGGTTGATTTTTTGACATTGATTTTCTTGAATGTTTTTATCTATCATTCCTAACAAAGCTTCATTATAAAGCGTGCTATTTGCTGGCAAAAAAGGTTTCATAGCAAGTGCATCTTCATAATCTTGCTGTTTTATTAAAATCTTTGTTTTAAGCTCAGCAGCTTTTGTGGCTTGTGGAGTATTTGGATATTTTTTGAGTATGTAATCATAGCGCTCTAATTTTACACTATCACTCCCACTTACTTCAAAAAGCATCGCATCATCTCTTTTTTGCACTTCCCTTGCTTTTGGAAAACTCTCATATTCTTTGATAAAAGCAAGATTGCTGCTATGTGCTTTGTCGTAATCTTTGGCTTTTTCATAAAGCTCGCCTAGCATAAAGCCAAGTTCTTCATGCACTTTATCATCATCTTTTGTGTGATGAAAATAGTAGTCTGCAATCTTTGCAGCACTATCATAGATGTGTTTTTCGCTAAGATAGATGATGGTGTTTTTGGTTTGTTCAGGATTTTGGGTAAAAAAAGTAGGATTAGCTTCTAAAATTTTATCTATCAAATCTCTAGCATTTTGCGCATTATTGGTATTGATTTCAAAAAAAGCCCAGTTTAGTGCTATATCTGTCACACTATCCAAATCCTTTGCTTCTTGATAGGCTTGAGAAAAATAGATTCTAGCCATTCCTATATTGGTGCCTTCAGAAAGTGTTTTTGCAATTTGCATTTTTGCAAGAGGAGTAAATCGATTTTCAGGATATTCTTCAATGATTCTTTTATAAAAGTGCATTGCTTCTGTAGGAAAATAGATCTTTGCATAAGTATTACCAAGCATATATAAGACTTCTGGGACTTCATTGTCTGATGGATATTGCTTGATCCAAGCAGGTGCATTTTCAAGCACATTATCAACAAGATTGAGATGATAGAGAGCTTGAATTTGATAAAATAATAAGTCTTTAGCAAAAAAAGTATTAGGGAATTTTCTAAAAGTAGAGCTAATAGCATTTAAAGCGGTTTTGTAGTATTTTTGCTTCATTAAATCTTTGATTTTTAGATAATCAGCATAGTCTGCACCAACACTAGCTTTGAGGGGATTTTTATCAATATTGATTTCATCTACATAATTAAATTGAGGATTTCCTAAGGTAATAGGAAAGTTAATTCCTTTTTGATTTTTGTCTTTTTTTGTTAAAAAAGGAAGGTTTTTTTCATAGCCTACGATTTGCCAAGTTTTACTCAAGGATTTTTTTTCTTCAAAAAAGAGATTATTTTCTTGAATATCATCAGGGATATAAAATAGCTCTATTTCTTTTTTTGGATAGATAGAGAGGATAAAGACTTGTTTTTCCATTTGATAAGAAATTTTGAAAAACTTTGTCTCAAATGGTAAAAAGCCATTTTCTGGTATTGCATCTATTTTGCATTGGATTATATAATCCGCATTGATACTTCGCATAATTTTTTCACATAAAAAGTCTTTTTTTGCTTTAAGTGTGATAATAGAAAAGAGATTCTTTTTTTCTTTTCCATAGGAGATATCCATATCAAAGGCATTGGCAAAAAAAATAAGACAAAAAAATATGGCAAAACTTCTCAATCATACTCCAAATTACAAAAAATCTAGCAAAAATACTAAAATCATAACATAAAAATACATATAAACTAAATCTAGTGTATTTTTCAAATTTTTTCAAAATCTCGCAAATACCCAAATATACACTATCTCATAAGATTCTAATACCCCCCCCCCCCTTGAAATATTTTTGTTTTTCTTAACAAAAACTTGACTTTTTTATGAAAAAATTCCGTTTTTAAATTTACTAAGCTAAAAAACAAGGAGTTAATAGATGAAAAGAAATATTTCACTGCTACAGGGGGGGGGGGATACAAATAATTCTTTAAATACCTCTTTCTCTACAAACAATAATTCAAAAAAATTCTTCAAACCTTTAGTTGCTAGTTCTCTAGCTTTGTTTTTAAGTGCTAGTAATATCAATGCTGCTAGTTCTAATGATACAGGATTCTATAAGGTTAGTGGTAGTAATAGAGGTGAAGCTATTAATTTTAATAGTAACAATGTAACTTTTAAAGATGTAAGCATAAGTGGAAGTAATGGTTATAAAGGTTTTTCTTTTGATAGTGGTAGTGGTGTAAAAAATGAATTCAAACTTTATTTTACAGGTAGTGAAAATAAGTGGGATTCTAATGGTTTTAGCAATAAAGGTCAATTAGATTTAGGACAAGACACTATCTTTTATTCCACTAGTGGTATAGCAATGGGTAGTAATGGCACAGGAACTCTTACAGTAGATATGTGGACAGCAGAAAATGATAATACAGATAGAATCTTTACAATGGATTTATCAGGAGTTACCACCACTTATGCTTTCTATGGAAATCTTGCTGTAACTGGCTCTTATAATGGAACTAGTGAAAATTATTCTCATAAAACCTTCAATGGAATCTTTGGAGGCAAAGGGATTAAGGGAAATGTAACTTTAAATGCATTAGGTAATACCAATCTTGAGTTTAAACAGGGTGCAAATATTGATGGGATTATTACCGCTACAAATGGGCAAGCCACTATTAAGGCTTCAGATACATTGACTATTACTAATATTCGGCATGGTGTATCTACAACGGATGCAACTATTACTTTTGATAAATCAGCTAATGCTTCTAGTCTTGAAGTAAAAACAAATATTGGTGGTATTGGGAATGGAAGTTATAATGCTGGAGCTTTAAAAATAAATTTTAATAATGAGACTAAACTCACTGGTAATATTCAAAATGGAAATGCAGATAATGCCAATGACTTTGTAAAAAATGAAGTAAGTTTTAATGGTGCCACCACATCTGCGGATACTATTGTAATGAAAGGAAATATCATTTCTTATGGAACAGGATATGGTAATGTCCCTCCAGATGAAAACAGAGGGAATCATGTTACTTTTACAAAGGGTTCATTACAAGGCAATATTGAAGCAAGAGGAAGAAATAGTAGAAGTGGTTTTAATAAAGTAGTATTTGGAGATACTAATGGAGGACAAAAAATTAAAGGAAGTGTGCTTGCCAATGGAGCTACAAGCCAAGCCAAAAATAGTGTTAGTTTCTCTAGTGCAGGAAGTATTGAGGGGAATGTAGAGGCTAATGCTGGGATAAATATCATAGCCTTTGGGGCAACCAATGGTGATAATAGCATTACTGGAAATATTACCGCAGCTCCTCCTGGTCAAAATACTATAACTTTTTCTGGAAATAATAATTCTATAGGTGGAAGCGTCTCTACAACTGGTGGAACTAATACTATTACTTTTGAGGCTTCTAGTAACGGAGAGCAAAAAAATACTATCGGGGGTATCAATGCTAGTGCCGGAATCAATAAAATTATCTTTGATGCAAGCAATAGCGACAATATTATCAAAAATAATATTACTGCTAATGCAAGTGGGGGTTATAGTGATGTTTATAATATTATCACTTCAAAAAGTGGAATTACCTTTGAAAATACTTCTTCTATTTCAACAGGAATATCAAATGGTTGGGGAAGTAATGTTAAAAATATTTTCGATATTACAGGAACTACTACTTTTAAAAATGATGTGAGTATTGTTAATAAAAGTGCTAGTGCTTGGAGTATCTCAAATGTCTATAATATCTTAAAATTTAATGGAGATGTGAGCTTTGAAAATGGCAAAAAAATCATAGAAATTACAGCATCTGGAAGTTGGCAAAATTTTGTAAATGGAATTCCATCTATCAATATCCTAAGCTTTGAAGGAACAAATTCTCAGAATATTACAGTAGGAGATATTAATAAAGGTGCGGATAATACTGGTAATAACTATATTGGAAAAAATATTACTACTGGTAGTGAAAAAAACCTAAAACTCATTGATAATTTTGCAACAAACTGGAGTAATGCTGAATATCAAGCCAATTTAAACCTCACAGTAGAAAATGGAATTTTTACCAATAAAGGTGCAAACTATATCAATGTTAAACAACTTACAGCTAATACTATCACCGCAAATGGTGGAAGTAATAATATTGTTACTGATAATAGTGATATCAAGGGCAATATCTCTACAAGTAGTGGAACTAATACTATCATAGCAAATAATGGCGGAATTACTATCGCTGGTGGTATTAGTGCTAGTAGTGGAACTAATACTATTACGGTAAATAATACAGATTCTACTCTTGCTATCAATGGTAGTATTACCAACAATGCTGGAACAAATACTATCAAAGCAGAAAATGGAACTATTACTATCACGAAAACAGGTGGAAAAATTGAAACAAGTGGAGGATGGGTTGCTACCAATACTATTACTGCAAAAAATATAACAATTGATGTAAATTCTATTACTGCAGTATATACTAATAATAATTCTAAAAGCACTAATACTATCACAGCAACAGAGAGTGGAAATATTACTGCAAATATCACAGCTCAAAATAAAGGTGCCAACAATATTCTTATCAAGAATACCGCTACTTCAACTCCATCAACTCCTCCTGTAAGTGGAATATCAACACCAACACTAGAGCAAATCACACAAGGACTAAAATCTCTATCAAGTCTCACAGGTAACATCACAACCAATGGTGGAACTAACAACATTGTCTTTGAAAATAAAATATGGATGCCAAGTCAAGTAAAAGTAAGTAATAATATTATGAATTTAGAAGGTATTTCTTCAGGAACTCTTACAACAACTGGTGGAACTACAAACTTAGTTTTAAGACAAGCAGCTTCAAGCACTACTAATGGTATTATTCCAATCTATACTGTTAAAACAACAGGCGGAACAGCTAATCTTGTAATGCAAGGACCTGTAAATGTAGAAGCTGATATTGATTATGGCACTAGTGGAATTACAAACCTTATTTTTGCAAGTAATAATGATGGAAAAACAGCTGATGAATTTAAAAATGGAGTGGCGGGT
>NZ_NXLX01000015.1 GCF_003364335.1 Helicobacter anseris | reverse complement strand
AGAAGTATGAAGAATAATAATTAAAAAAGAAATTAAAAGTATTAATTAAAAGTATTAAAAAGTATTTTTAATTAAAACTAAGCAGAAGAAGAAAACAAACAAAGATTTTTCCTTCTCCTGCCACCACTTAAACATTTTTATATTTTTTATTTTATTTTTTACTTTTCACTTTATAATTTTTTTGTTTTAAACAAACTAAAACAAAAAGAAATAAAACAATACTTTAAGCTTTAAAGATAAAAGAGAAATAATAAAACTCTTTAATCTTAAAATCAAATCTTAAAGTTTTATAACAAAACTCCTTAGTTTAAGTGGTGGTTGGAGAGGGAAATATTATAGAATTCCAATTTTGAATTTTTAAATCAAAAAGGAATTTTAGTGGATACTCTTGAATACCTAAAAGAAATTGCTGATATTGTAGGAAATTTTAATACAGAAACTACTATAGATAAAGAAAATACAAATATTCTTTCTTATTTTTATTCTGAAATCTCCTCACCAAGAAATCTTTTGGATAATTACTGCAATCAGGTTTTACCTCAACCAATAAATGAGATAGATGAAATACCCATTATCTATCCTTTTGGATTCAATATAAGTCAAAAATATGCTGTTAATAATGCAATCACTAATCCCATAAGTATCATACAAGGACCTCCAGGGACAGGAAAAACTCAAACTATTTTAAATATTATTGCTAATGCTATTTTAAGAGATTGTAATGTAGCTGCTGTTTCTAACAATAATTCTGCAATACAAAATATTGAAGAAAAACTTCAAAAATATTCTTTAGATTTTTTTGTAGCAAAACTAGGAAATTATAGTAACAAAACAGCTTTTATTGAGAATCAAAAACAAATTCCAAATATAAAAGATTGGCATTGCAGCAAAAAAGAATGGGAAAAACACATCAGAAATCTAAAAAAGATCTATCAAGATTTAGATAAGAAACTCTTGCAACAAAATCAACTCTCACTTCTAAAACAAAATCTCACATCCATTAAGATAGAAAAACAACATTTTGAGGATTACTGTGCTTTAAATAAAGCAAAAACAAAAATCAATCTTTTAAATCAAATCAAACATTCAAACACACTATTAAAACTTCTTTTGTTTTTTGAGTTTTTTGATGATAAAAAATCAAGTAATTTTAAAATAAAAACTCTCTACATCCTATCTTTTTTAACCTTTTGGAATAAGGAAAAAAATCTGTTTTATAAGCTGCTAATCAAAAACCCTCGCATTAAAATTGACACATTGATAGCAAGAGTTAAAAACAGATTTTATGCTCTCAAATATATGGAAGTCTCAAATGAAATAAAAAACCTAGAGCAAAAACTTAAAAAATTTGACTTTAAATCTAAAATGCAAGAAAGCACGGATTTATCTATGAAAATTTTTTATGCTAAATTACACCAAAAATATAGTAGCCAACAACGCAAACATTACAAAATAGAAGATTTAAAATCTCAAGCAAATAGTTTTTTACAAGACTACCCATTGGTTTTAAGCACGACACATTCTATTTTTAGCTCACTAAGCAAAGAAATTAGTTATGACTATCTTATCATAGATGAAGCATCTCAAGTAGATTTATGCACAGGATCTCTTGCTTTGAATTGTGCTAAAAAAGCGGTTATTGTCGGGGATTTAAAGCAACTCCCAAACATTGTATCTAGTGATGTGTATGAAGAAATAAAAAAGATTTCTGATGATTTAAAAATAAAAGATTTTTATCGATATGAAAAACATAGCTTTTTATCCTCTATGATTGCATTATTTCCACAAATACCAATGACACTACTAAAAGAGCATTATCGATGCCATCCAAAAATTATCAATTTTTGTAATCAAAAATTTTATGAAAATCAGCTAGTTATAATGACTGAAGAAACAAACACTAAACCTCTTATGTTATTTAAAGCTCCAAAAGGAAATCATGCAAGAGATAGAGTCAATCAAAGACAAATTGATATGATTGTCAAAGATATTATTCCAAACTATAATCTCAATACCGATGATGGTTCTTTAGGAATCATTTCACCCTATCGCAACCAGGTAAAAGCACTGCAAGAATATTTCAAAGATAAAAATGTAAAAATAGATACTGTTGATAAATTTCAAGGACAAGAGAACAAAGTAATTATCCTATCAACTGTTGGGAATCATAACTCAGATTTTATTGATAATGCAAATCGGTTAAATGTCGCAATTTCTCGCGCAATTGAGCAACTTATTATCATTATCAATGATGATGAAAGCTTCTTAAATACAGGAAATATAGGGGATTTGGTAAGATATATTCAATACCATAACTTTGATATCAAAGAGAGTAAAATTTATTCTATTTTTGATCTTTTGTATCAATGCTATCATCAAGCAAGACAAGAATTTTTAAAAAAATACAAAAAGATATCGCTTTATGACAGCGAGAATCTCATTTATGCACTTCTTAGTGATATTTTAAAAGATTTTCCACACTTAGGTATCGCTACACACATTCCCCTTAAAATGATTTTGAGAGATACAAGCTTATTGGATACTGAAGAAAAAAGCTTTGCTCTACATCGAAATACCCATGTTGATTTTTTAATCTTTAATCATATTGATAAAAAACCAAGATTGATTATAGAAGTAGATGGGGTTGCTTTCCATCAAACAGATAGCATTCAAGCAAAAAGAGATTGTCTTAAAGAAAAAATCCTAAAAAAATATAATCTTGATATTTTAAGACTTAGGACAAATGAAAGTGAAGAAAAAACTAAAATTTTAGATTTTCTACAAGAAAGAAAACTTTAATAAAGGTTAGAATGCACGATTTTAAACTATCAAATGTATAATTTTTGTCTTTATTTTTAACAAAGAGAGTGATATGGTTGATTATGGAATAAAGTTTTGGTCAAATGATGATTTTATCATTGAAAATGGTGTAATTAAGGTAAATTATGGAAAAAAGCCTGCACTAATTGATATTGTAAAAGATGTAAGAGAAAAAGGCTTTAAGGGGCCTTTATTGATGCGTTTTCCTCATTTGATAGAAAAACAAGTCAATAAGCTTTTTGATTCTTTTCATCATTCTATGCAAACTTATAAATATAAAGGTAATTTTCACGCTGTTTTTCCCCTAAAAGTCAATCAAATGCCACACTTCGTGCTACCATTGATGAATTCATCAGTAGGTAAAAGCTATGGCTTAGAAGCGGGGAGTAAATCTGAACTTATCATTGCAATGGCCTATACAAACAAAAATGCTCCAATTACTGTCAATGGCTTTAAAGACAAAGAGATGATTAAACTTGGCTTTATCGCTGCAAATATCGGACACTCTATCACTCTAACAATAGAAGGGCTAAATGAACTTGAAACCATTATTCAAGTAGCAAAAGAGATGGGTGAGCCTCACCCAAATATTGGACTTAGAATCCGTCTGCACTCTACAGGGACGGGTATATGGGCAAAAAGTGGAGGCATTAACTCCAAGTTTGGGCTAACAAGCACAGAGCTTTTAGAAGCCATCTCCTTGCTTGAAAAATCCAACCTTTTGCATAAATTTACAATGATACATTTTCATATTGGATCGCAAATTAGCGATATTTCTCCTTTGAAAAAAGCCATTAGAGAAGTGGGAAATATTTATGCAGAATTAAGAAAAATGGGGGCAAAGAATCTTACAGCGGTTAATATTGGTGGTGGTCTTGCTGTAGAATATACTCAGCATGAAGGCAATAATAATCGCAACTATACTTTAAGTGAATTTAGTGGGGATGTGGTCTTTTCACTCAAAGAAATTGCAAAAAACAAAAAAGAAAAAGAACCAGATATCTTTATAGAATCTGGTAGATTTATTTCTGCAAATCACGCGGTTTTAATTGCTCCAGTTTTAGAATTATTCTCTCAAGAATATGACGAAAAAGCCCTCAAACTCAAAGAAAAAAATCCTCCTCTTATTGCTGAGATGTTTGACTTATACAAAACAATCAGTGAAAAAAATGCCATTGAATATTTACACGATAGCCTTGATCATATGGAATCTTTGCTTACACTTTTTGATTTAGGATATATTGATTTGCAAGATAGAAGCAATACAGAAGTTTTAGTGCATCTTATTATCAAAAAAGTAATCAAACTTTTAAAACACAAAAATCATAACGATATTATCCGCATTCAAGAACAAGTGCAAGAGCGCTATCTTCTTAACTGCTCATTTTTCCAAAGCCTGCCTGATTATTGGGGATTGGGTCAAAATTTCCCCGTAATGCCGCTAGATAGACTAAACAAAAAACCTACGAGATCAGCTAGTCTTTGGGATATTACTTGCGATAGTGATGGTGAAATTGCCTTTGATTCTTCAAAACCACTTTATCTTCATGATGTGGATGTAACAAAGGAAGAATATTTTTTAGCATTTTTCCTTGTGGGGGCTTATCAAGAAGTTCTTGGAATGCGACACAATCTTTTTACCCACCCTACAGAATTTAGCGTGATTATCAAAGAAAAAGGCTATGAGATTGACAGATTGCTTGAAGCACAAACCATCTTAGATGTTCTTGATGATTTAGACTATGATACAAAAGAAATTGAGAGAATCTTGAAGCAAAAGATTGAAGATTCCTTGCTCCTAGATGAAGATAGAAAAAAAGAAATTTTAGGTCAGCTTTATATTATGCTTAGTGAAAATGGTTACCTACGCACAATTATCAATGGTGAAAAAGAGTGATTTGTCCTCACTTTGAAATTTGTGGTGGTTGTCAGATTCAAGATGATTATCCCATAGCTTTACAAAAAAAAGTTACTACTTTTAAAAAACTTTTTGGTTTTTCTCCTGATGCTATTTTTGAATCAAAAGAAAGAGGGTTTAGAGCAAGAGCTGAATTTAGAATCCATAGAGATGGGGAAAAAATCTTTTTGTCAATGAATACTTTTGGCAAAAATGAACGCATTCCCATTGATAATTGCCCAAATTTATTGCCAATACTTCAAGAAATCATCAAAAAACTTCCAAATCTCCTCCAAGAGGATATTTTAAATCACAAACTCTATGCCATCAATCTTTTGGGCAATATTAACAATAAAGCTATCTTAACTCTAATTTATCATAAAACCCTAGATTCTTTATGGGAACAAGAAGCAACAAAACTTGCAAAAATGCTTAAAATATCTATTATAGGAAGAAGCAAGAATCAAGAAATTGTTATTGGTTCAAATTTTATCAATACTGAAATACCACTTGATAACACAACATTAAAGTATATTTATAAAGAAGGCAATTTTTCTCAACCCAATCCCTACATCAATGCAAAAATGATAAATTTTGTATCACAAGCCATTGCAACACATCAAAAACAAGATCTATTAGAAATGTATTGTGGTAGTGGGAATTTTACAATAGCCCTAGCAAAATATTTTCATAAAGTTTTTGCCACAGAAGTTGTAAAATCTGCCATACCCATCCTTAAGGAAAATGCAAAAAATAACCATATTGCAAATATTTATTCAGCAAGACTTAGTGGGGAAGAAACCATAGAGGCCCTAAATTTTAAACGAGATTTTTTTCGTTTAAAAGAAATTGATCTTAAGACTTTTAATTTTTCACATATTCTAGTAGATCCTCCAAGAAGTGGAATAGCCAATAAAGAGGTTTTAGAATTTATTGCAAAGTTTCCATATATCATTTATATTTCTTGCAATCCTCAAACACTCAAAGAAGATTCTATTTTTTTAGGTAAAACGCACAAAATCATTCAAAGTGCTATCTTTGATCAATTTCCTCACACGCACCATCTAGAAACTATTTTTATTTTTCAAAAAATCTTTACAGAATCATAAAAACTAAGTAAAATCCCTCAAAAACACTATTTGAGGCAAAATGGATAAAGAAAAAATCTTACAAATTATAAAAAATGAAGTAAAACCCGCCATAGGCTGCACAGAACCAATATCTACAGCCTATGCTTGTGCTATCTTGAGAGAAACACTTGGGCAAATTCCTCAAAAAATCACTCTTTTTGTCTCAGCAAATCTTGCAAAAAATGCAATGGCTGTAAATGTTCCAAACACTCAAATGTCTGGTCTAAGAATTGCTGCTGCGATGGGTTGCATTTGTGGCAAAAGCGATTTTAAACTTGAGGTTTTAAAAAATGCAAAACAAGAAGATGTACTAAAAGCAAAAGAACTTGTCTCAATCATAGATTTACACATCAAACAAAAAGTTCCTAATCTTTATATAGAAGCAATTGGGAGTTATGAAAAAGATAGCGTAAGAGTAATTATAGAGCAAGATCATACACACATTAGCCTTTTAGAAAAAAACCAAAAAATTTTAATTCAAAAAAATCCAAAACCCCAAAATATTTCCTTAGAAATTTTTGATACTTTAAGTCTAAGAGAAATTTATGATTTTGCTTGTGAGATTGAAGAAGAAAAAATAGCCTTCATTGCACAATCAGCCCAATTAAACTCCAAGTTATCCCAAGAGGGGTTAAAAAAAGACTATGGGCTTGCTATTGGAAGAACTTATCAAAAATATATCAATCAAAATATCTTGCAATCTGACCTAGCCACACAGATTCTTATCCAAACTACCGCAGCATCTGATGCAAGAATGGGTGGCGCTCCACTTCCTGCAATGACAAATTCTGGCTCTGGCAATCAAGGAATTACAGCCACAATGCCTGTTGTTGTAGTGGCCAAACATTTAAACAAAGAAGACGAATTAAATCGTGCTCTTTTTCTTTCTCATCTTGTTGCAATTTATATCCACTCAAAGCTTCCAAAACTTTCTGCATTATGTGCGGTTACCACCGCTGGAATTGGAAGCTATGCAGGTATTGCGTGGCTTTTTAGCAAAGATTTTGAGGTAATCTCTCGTGGGATTTGCAATATGATTGGTGATATTAGTGGGATTTTGTGCGATGGTGCTAGTAATAGCTGTTCTATGAAAGTATCCACAACAGTTCAATCTGCATTTAAATCCCTTCTGCTTGCATTAGAAAAATCACGCGTAAGTGGCAAAGAGGGAATTGTAGATGAAGAAGTGGATAAAAGTATCCAGAATCTTTGCAATATTGCATCAAAAAGTATGCTTGCCACAGATGAGCAAATTTTAGAAATTATGCTGGCAAAGAATTCTTTATAATAATTTCAACAATCTCTTTTGCCCCATCACTTTGAATACTCTTTTGCAAAGCTTCACTTATTTCTAAAATATTTTCTTGCATCTCTTCAATAAAATCAAAAAGCTTTTTTGGTTGCAATCTATCTTGCTCCACAATCTTCCCTAATTCTTTTTTTTCAAAAAACAAGGCATTGTAATATTGATGATTACCTGCTGCGTAGGGATAGGGGATATATAAGCAAGGGATTCCATTTGCTGCTAATTCCCAAACACTGCTTGCCCCTGCTCTACAAACACAAATATCTGCCTTTTGTATTTTTGATAACAAATTAACCTCAAAATCAAACAAATCTATTTTATCTAGCACGCCTAATCTTAAATATTCTTGTTTCATACGCTCCAAATCCTTAGAACCACATTGATGAATGATTTTAAAACCCTGTGCCATCAAATCTAAAACTACTTTTAAGGCAAAATCATTGATGGCAACAGCCCCTTGACTGCCTCCTAAAAACATTATAGTTTTTATTTCTTTACGAATCCTTGATTCTAAAAAGAATTCTTTTCTCACGGGATAAGAAGTCTTGATAAAATTCTTTGCACTATCCTCAAAACTTCCAAAAATATTTGTAGCAAATGGTGTTAGTTTGGCATTCAATTTTCCCTTAACTGCATTTTGCTCATGTATAAAAAGCTTTTTTTTAAATAAAATAGCACCAATACTTGCTGGTCCAGCACTAAAACCCCCTACACTAATCACGCTTACAATTTCATGATTTTTAAAAATACCTCTTACTGCCCACAAAGCCCTTAATTGCAAAAATAAAGCCTTTATAATACCTATGCCCTTTTTATTTACCACCCCTGTTGTGTTTAAAAAATACACACAATCAAATAAATCACTCTTAGCAAACCACGCTTGATCTTGACCTTGCAAAGAACCAATATAAATTATTTTTTGTTTATTTGCCTTTAATTGCATTGCTAAAGATTTTGCAATAGCCAAATGACCCCCTGTGCCACCACCAGTAATCACAAACATAATTATGCACCTCAACTATTTTTCTTTAGATTCTACAAGCTTTATGCCAATCTCTTAAAGTTATTATTTAAGGTTGTATCTTTTTTAGATATGATTTCAAAGATTTTAAAGAAGAGGAGTAACAATGAGCACTGTTTTGCAAATTGGTGCTGGTGGAGTTGGTGGTGTTGTAGCACACAAACTAGCAAAAAATAGAGAAACCTTTAAAGAAATTATTCTTGCATCAAGAAATATAAAAAAATGTGAGAGTATTGCTAAAAGCATCAAAGAAAAAAATCTTGGTGAAATTATTTGTGAGAGCGTTGATGCTGATAATGTTGAAGAACTTGTAGCACTTATCAAGAAATATAATCCAAAAGTTGTTATCAATGTAGCATTGCCATACCAAGACTTGAGCATTATGGAAGCTTGTTTGCAAACAAAAACTCACTATCTTGATACTGCAAATTACGAACATCCTGATACTGCAAAATTTGAATACAAAGAGCAATGGGCTTATCATGAAAGATTTAAGCAAGCAGGAATATTTGCTCTTTTAGGGAGCGGTTTTGATCCTGGTGTAACTAATGTATTTTGTGCTTACGCACAGAAACATCTTTTTGATGAAATTTATACAATAGATATTTTAGATTGCAATGCTGGTGATCATGGCTACCCCTTTGCTACAAACTTTAATCCAGAAATAAATCTTAGAGAAGTGAGTGCTAATGGTAGATATTGGGAAAATGGAAAATGGATTGAAACCAAACCTCTAGAAATTAAGCAAGTTTGGGCATATCCTGAAATTGGAGAAAAAGATTCTTATCTTCTTTATCACGAGGAATTAGAATCTTTAGTCAAAAATATCAAAGGATTGCAACGCATTAGATTCTTTATGACTTTTTCACAAAACTATATTACTCATATGAAATGTCTTGAAAATGTAGGAATGCTTGGTATTAAAGAGATAGAGCACGAAGGAAATAAAATTGTTCCGATACAATTCCTAAAAACATTACTTCCAGATCCAGCTTCTCTTGCAGGCAGAACGATAGGAAAAACAAACATTGGTTGTTATATTGTAGGTTCTCAAGGCGGTCAAGATAAGACTGTATATCTTTATAATGTTTGTGACCATCAAGAAGCTTATAAAGAGGTAAATGCTCAAGCTATCAGCTATACTACTGGGGTGCCAGCTGTAATTGGAGCAAAGCTAATTTGCAAAGGCATTTGGGGTGATATTCCTGGTGTCTTTAATATAGAGCAACTTGATCCTGATCCTTTTATGGAAGAATTAAATAAACAAGGATTACCTTGGAATATTATTGAAAAAGTAGGGAATTAACTCCTCTCCCTGCTTTCATCCCCTCCTTTTTTTCTCTACTTTATTTTCCCAAATACACCTGTCTAGGTCTTGTAATTCTTGCATGAGGATTTTTATTGTGTTCTATCAATTGAGCACACCATCCTGGCATTCTTCCCATTACAAAAATTGGAGTAAATAGTTCTGTTGGAATCTTAAGTGCTGTAAGAATAATCCCTGAATAAAAATCTACATTTGGATACAAGCCTCTCTCTTTAAAATAATCATCACTCAATGCAACCTCTTCTACTTTTTGTGCAATATCACTTAGATAAGAATCCATTTTAATACCCTGCTGATCTAGCTCATCTTTAAGAGTTTTTAAAACCTTTGCTCGTGGATCATAATTTTTATACACACGATGTCCAAATCCCATCAACCTAAAAGAATCATTCTTATCTTTTGCCCTTGCAATAAATTTATCTACATTCTTTACATCACCAATTTCATTTAATTGTCTCAATACTTTCTCATTAGCACCTCCATGTACAGGACCCCATAATGCAGAGATTCCTGATGAAATTGCAGCATAAGGATGCACCCCTGTAGAAGCAACATTTCTTACAGTTGTAGTTGAAGCATTTTGCCCATGATCTGCATGTAAAATTAAAATCTTATTTAAAGCCTTTATCTCAAGTTCGCTAATCTCTTGCTCTCCATAAATTGTATGCTTCAATCTAGAATGAGGATAACCTCTTAGCATATAAAGAAAATTTTCAATATAACTCTTGCTAATATCTGGTTGGATAAATGGTGCTCCCACAGAATTGCGATAACAATAAGCAACCATTGTAGGAATCTTGCCTATGATTCTTCTTGCCATTGTTTGATAATCATCTGTATCTCCCTCATCTTTATAATCTACATAAAGAGTAGATAATACTGAAACAAGCGCAGATAATGTAGCCATTGGATGTGCTCTATCTGGAAAAACATCAAACATTCTTTTTAATTTTTCATGCAAAAATCCTCGATGTCTTAACTCCAAATCAAATTCCAAACTTTCTTGTTCATTTTTTGGCAAGTCTCCACTAATCAAGAATTTACAAATATCACTAAAACTATAATGCATCACCAAATCTTCAATCGGTATGCCCTTATAAAGCAATTCTCCTTTTTTTCCATCTATATAACTAATTGTAGATTCACATCCAGCAGTAGAGCCATACCCTGGATCATAGGAAAAGATTCCTGTTGTTTCAAAAAGCTTGGAAAAATTAATCGCCTTTGGACCCCTTGTGCAATCAATTAAATCAAATTCATAACTCTTTCCTGTTTCATTATTTATTAAAGTAATTGTTCCCATTTATAGCCTCTTTTTGTGAGATAATCCTCATTGTATATTAAAAAGTTAATTCTTATTTAATTCCTGCAAAATACTTCTTAAATAGTTGTGCTAAAATTTTGGCTTTATTTGGATTAAGGAGATAGAGGTGAAAACTTTTTTTGAAACAATTTTATGGAATGCAAGACTGATTGTATTGCTAGCTGTTATTCTTTCTTTGGTTGGATCGATACTTTTATTTGTAGTTGCAAGTTGGGATATTATTGATGCTGGGATAAAAACTTTACATTACTATACAGATTCTAATCACGCAGGACACGATATTCACAATCTTTTATTAAATGCAATTATTAGCTCTATTGATTTATATCTTATTGCGGTAGTTTTAATGATTTTTTCTTTTGGTTTATATGAGCTCTTTATCTCAAAAATATCTATCAAAGAATTATCCAATATAAAAGTGTTAGAAATCCACACACTAGATCAGCTCAAAGATAAACTTGCAAAAGTCATTGTAATGGCTTTGATTGTAGCCTTTTTTTCAAAAGTTTTAAATATGGATGTAAAAAATACAATTGATATGATTTATTTTGCACTCTCAATTCTTGCATTATCATTAGGACTTTATTTCTTGCACAAAGATGGAGGCTCAAAACATTAAGTTTTGAGCTACAAATCCACGATCAAAACTTGATAAATCCTGATAGAAATCTGCCTTAAACCCACTAGCACTCAAAACCCCTTCTAAGCTCTTTTTCTGATCATATCCCATCTCACAACATAAAAAATTGATTTTTCTTTTTGAGGCCTCTTGAATGATTTTTAGCAAAATCTCATCCCCATTCTTTCCACCAAATAAAGCACAATGTGGTTCTTTTAACACATTATTTTCCAATGGATAATCTGTTGCAATATATGGTGGATTTGATACTAAAAGCTCAAAATCCTCTTTGATTCCATCTAATAAATTTGTATGCCTCAAATCAATTTGTTGAACAATATGCGATGCCTCATCTTTAAAACTTAAAATATTCTTTCTAGCCACTTCAAGAGAATCTTTTGAAATATCTGTTGCAATAATCTTTAAGTGTGGAAATTTTAAACCCAAAATTATAGAAATAACTCCACTCCCTACTCCAATTTCTGCAACTTTTTTTATATGAAATTTTTCAATTAACAAACTTACCCTATCTACCAAAATCTCAGTTTCTGGCCTTGGAATCAATACACGATTATCAACAAAAAAATTTTGAGAATAAAAACTAGCTTGATTTGTAATATACTCTAAAGGTTCATCTTTTTGACGCCTATATATTACTTCTTGATATTTTTGAAATAAATCCAAAGGAATTTCCCTTTGTCCCCAAGTATGTATCCATTCTCTACTTACACCAAGAATATGAGATAACAAAAGCTCGCTCTCTAATCCCCCTCTTATCCCTTTTTTGGAAGATAATTCACTCCTCCCCCAAGCTAAAGCTTCAAAAACAATCAAAATGTATAATCCAATGCTTTTAATCGATCAATCAGTGGAGGATGAGTGTAATGAAAAAACACATACAAAGAATGTGAATAAGGAAAAGCTTTATTTTCATTAACAATACGCACTAAAGCATTGGCTAAAGTTGCCTTGCTAGATAAATTTGCCCCAAATTTATCTGCATTATATTCTGCCTTGCGACTAAAATAACCTATAATTGGCATCGACCAAAATCCAAGAACAGAAGCCACAAGAAAAATAAAAGCAAAAATACTACCGCTATTGCCATCTAAACCAATATTTTGTAATAAATCTTGTGTATAACATCCCATAAAAACAAACAAAATAAATAAAAAAATAGCATTGAAAAAAAGATTCTTAATGATATCTTTATGTTTAAAATGCCCTAACTCATGACCTAGTATTGCCAAAAGTCCATCTGTGCTAACCTTTTTTAATAAAGTATCAAATAAAATAACTCTCTTAACCTTACCCAATCCACCAAAATAAGCATTCAATCTTCCATCTCTTTTACTCGCATCCATCACAAAGATTCCCTTACTTTCAAAACCAACACTCTCTAATAATCCTTTAATTCTCTCTTTTAAACTCTCATCCTCAAGAGGGGTAAAATTATTAAAAATTGGAGCAATTAGTGTAGGATAAATCATATTGATAATCACGATAACAAAAAATACAAATATAAAGCCATAAAGCCACCAAAACTTATAATAAGATACTAAATAAATAAGCACATACCCTATGATACCCCCAAATACTATCAACAACACCAAACCTTGCAAGGTATCTTTGAGGAATAAACCAAAACTCATCTTGCTAAAACCAAACTTTTTATCCAATACCATAGAAAGATAATAAGAAAGTGGTAAATTTATCAATGTATATAAAAGCAAAAAAGTGAGTAAAAAAGCAAGGCTATAAAGCCTTTCATTCTCAAAAAATCCTCCTATAAAATCCTGCAAAAACATAAAACCAAAAAAAATCCAACAAAAAAACACCACGCACTCATATAATGATGAAAAAATAGAAAATTTCAATTTCTCAATTGCATATAAGCCTGCATTTTGATAATCTTCATGGTTTAAAATAATTGCTTGCTCTTGCATTTTCTTCTTGATAAAAGATATTTGAAAAAAATCAACAATTATTTTTGGCAAAATATACAAAAATACAAAAACCAAAGACAAAAGAAGTAGCATTTTCACTCCAATACCTAAAAATGTAATGGATTCTATGCTAAAAATTTAAATCTTTATTAAAAATTAAAAAGGGTTTTTATACTATTGCATAAAAATTTTGTTCATTTAACTAAAAAGGTAAAACATATGCAACCAAAATATATCTTTGTTACAGGTGGTGTGCTTAGCTCATTGGGTAAAGGTATTTCATCATCTTCTATTGCCACACTTTTAAAATCCTCTGGTTTCAAGGTTTCTATTTTAAAAATTGACCCCTATATCAATGTAGATCCTGGAACGATGAGCCCCCTTGAGCATGGGGAAGTTTTTGTAACTGCTGATGGTGCAGAAACAGATTTAGATATTGGACATTATGAGCGTTTTTTAGATACAAGCCTTACAAAAGCCAATAATTTTACAACAGGGCAAGTCTATCTTTCAGTTATTGAAAATGAAAGGCAAGGAAAATATCTTGGAAAAACTATTCAAGTTGTCCCACACATAGTAGATGAAATAAAAGCAAGGATTAAAAATGTTGCTAAAGGGAATGATTTTTTAGTTGTAGAGCTTGGTGGAACTGTAGGAGATATTGAAGGTATGCCCTACTTAGAGGCAATGCGTCAAATGAAACATGAGCTTGGAAGCAATCAAGTCATAAGTATTCATGTCACTCTCATTCCTTTTATTAAAGCCGCAGGAGAACAAAAAACAAAACCTACTCAGCATTCTGTCCAAGAATTACGACGCATAGGAATTAGTCCTCAAATTATTCTTGCAAGATGTGAAAAACCCCTAAGCAAAGAACTAAAAAGAAAATTGGCTCTAAGTTGCGATGTAGATGATGATAGTGTGATTGTCGCTGAAGATGCACAAAGCATTTATCAATGTCCAATCAACTTCTTAAAAGAAGGAATCCTTACGCCTATTGCAAAAAACTTTAATCTTGATTGCATACAACCCAATATGGATGAATGGGATATGCTAGTAAAAAAAATCATCTCTCCTAAAAATCAAATTACCATTGGTTTTGTTGGCAAGTATCTTGATTTAAAAGAATCTTACAAATCTCTTACAGAAGCATTGATACACGCTGGAGCAAACATAGATACAAGAGTGAATATCAAATGGATTGATAGCGAAAAACTTGATATGCAAAATATCAAAATACTTGAAGATGTGGATGGAATCTTAATTCCTGGTGGATTTGGACACAGGGGAATTGAAGGAAAAATCAATGCAATCACCTATGCAAGGGAAAATAAAATCCCATTTTTGGGAATCTGCTTGGGTATGCAACTTGCAATTTTAGAATTCTTACGCAATGTTGCAAATATTAAAAATGCAAATTCCGTCGAATTTGATGTTCATACAAAAGAACCTGCAATCTATCTTATTGAAGATTTTATCGATCAAAATGGACAAAATCAGATTCGAACACATAAATCCCCACTTGGTGGAACAATGCGTCTTGGGGAATATGATTGCATCTTGAAAAAAGATTCTGTCATTTATCAAAGCTATCACTCACAAGAACTAATAAAAGAAAGACATAGACACCGCTATGAAGCAAATCCAAAATACAAAGAAATCCTAGAAAAAAATGGTATGCAAATTAGTGGAGAATCTCCAAATCAACTCATCGAAGCAGTA
This sequence comes from Helicobacter anseris, assembly GCF_003364335.1. Taxonomy (GTDB): domain Bacteria; phylum Campylobacterota; class Campylobacteria; order Campylobacterales; family Helicobacteraceae; genus Helicobacter_H; species Helicobacter_H anseris. The sequence goes on along the minus strand of NZ_NXLX01000015.1, from coordinate 25,012 downwards.
GAAATAAAAGAGCATCCTTTCTTTGTTGCAGTGCAATTCCATCCAGAATTTACCTCAAGATTAAAGAATCCTAATGCTATTATTCTTGCGTTTGTAAAATCTGCACTCCAATTTAAAAAGTAATGCACCTTCTTACTAAAGAAACAATCAAATTATTACTCTCAAAACGCTTTAAGGGTGATAATTTTTCATCCCTCAAGGACTTGCCTCATCCTCATAAATTAAAGGATGCACAAAAAGCCGCGCAAATCGTAAAAGAAGCAATGCAAGCAAACCATAAAATTCTAGTTGTGGGAGATTATGATGTTGATGGTGTTTTAAGCACCACTATTATGATGTCTTTTTTTCAAATCATTGGTTACAAAAATGTGAACTACTGTATTCCTAATCGTTTTTCTGATGGGTATGGTATAAAACCTCATCTCATTGAACAAAATCCCTGTGATGTAATCATTACTGTTGATAATGGTATTTCTGCATTTGAAGTAGGAGAATATTGCAAAAATAAAAATATTAAGCTCATTATCACAGATCATCATGAAACTCAAGAAAAACTCCCCTTAGCAGATGCAATTATCAATCCCCAACAAATTGATTGTGATTTTATTCAAAAAAATATCTGCGGTGCAGGGGTTGCTTGGTATTTTTGCAATGCTATCAAAATAGCACTAGATTTAAAAATATCTCTGCTAGAACTCTTAAAATATGTAGCCATAGCGACCATAGCAGATATGATGCCTCTTACACATATCAATAAAATACTTGTAAAAAAAGGTATTGAGGTTTTTAGAAATTCAAATAACCAGTGCGATTTACTACTAAAAACCTTCTTAAAATCCCAAAAATTTACTGCTCAAGATATAAGTTTTTTTATCACCCCTTTATTAAACAGTGCTGGAAGAATCGCAGATGCCAAAATCGTATGTGATTTTTTTCTCTCACAATCCAAAGAAGAAACAAAAGAGATTTTTTATAAGCTCCAATCCCTTAATCAAGAAAGAAAAGATATTGTCCAAACCATACTCACAGAATCTAAACATCATATCACACAAACTTCTCATTGTATCATAGCCTATAAAGATGATTGGAATGAAGGGGTATTGGGAATAATTGCTACAAAACTTGTTGAAATTTACCAAAAACCTACCTTTGTCTTTACTCTAAAAAATCAAATTCTCAAAGGCAGCGGAAGGAGTGATGGGAAAATCGATATCTTTCAAACACTTCTACATTATCAAGAATTATTTTTACATTTTGGGGGACATTCTCAAGCTATCGGCCTAAGCTTACCTTATGAGAATCTTAATAAATTTTGCGATATATTTGCTAGCAACCATCATCCCCTAACCCAACAGGAAAATACCGCTATATTAGGGCAAATAGAATTAAAAGAAATCAACAAAGATTTGCTTAATCTCTTACAAAGCTTTGAACCCTATGGACAGGGGAATCTCCCACCACAATTTTTAATCAAAAATCTCACAATATCTCAAAGCAAAAGTATCAAAGATATGCACCAAAAACTAGTTTTTGAGAATCAAATTGATGGTATGCATTTTTTTTCAAAAGATTTTTTTGCTTCAAATGAAAAAGTGGATATTATTGCCTGCATTCAAGAATCTTTATATTCAAAAACCCCTATGCTCTTAATTAAAGAAATCTCTAAATGCCCTTTATAAAAAAAGATTTTTATATCACCTCTCCAACTAAAGCATTTCAATTTGTGCAAAATACTCTAAAATGCACCAACAAAGAAGCCCAAAAAATCATAGATAAAAAGCGAATCTATTATAAAAATCAAAATCCTATACACAAATCTGATCTTATATCTGGTGAAGTAATACTTGAAATCTTTGAACCCAAAGCGACCTTAGAGCCATTTTTTATTCATCAAGACTTTGCACTCTATCACAAACCATCAAATCTCCTTACACATCCAAAGGGTAGGTTTTCTCACCCTAGCCTTTGTGATAGCATTAAAGATACTTTTGGTAAAGACGCAAATCCTATCCATCGTTTGGATTATGAAACCAATGGAATTATTCTTGTAAGCAGAAACAAACAAAGCGAAGTAATTTTAAAAAAACTTTTTGAAACAAATCAAGTAAAGAAAAAATATCTTGCTTTAATCAATGGCATCTTACTTAAAAATCAAATCATAGACTTGCCAATATTAAACCCCAACTCTATAACCAAACAAGAGGATTTAGGAATACGATCACAAATACACCCAATGGGTAAAAGAGCAATAACAAAAATCAAAGTTTTAAAACATTTTGAAAATTCAACATTACTTGAAGTAACCCCAATTACAGGTAGAACACATCAAATTCGATTACATTTAGCTAGCATTGGATATCCCATTGTTGGGGAGCCTCTTTATGGAGTAGATAATGATAGTGCTAGAGAATACCTCAACCAAAAACTTTTTACTCAAAATATCTTAAAATTACAGGCAAAAAGTTTGGAATTTTATTATAAAAATACAAAATATTTCTTCAGCACACCATTTGATTTTTTATAACTTTATTTTTCCAAAACTTAAGAAATACACTAAAATACGCACATAGGTTTTCCATTTTCTATAGAAAAAAAGAGATTTAATGCAAGCTTTCAAGTAGGAAAAATAAAATGTATCATAGCGATATTCTAATTCAATTGAGCTTCTTAAAATATTTTTAATTTTTTTAATGGCTGAAAGAATATGCTTTTCTTGTAATAAATCTAATCTCGTGCAATTATCAAATAAAGTAAGAATATATTTTAAATCAGCAACTCTTTTATCTCTTGCTTCACTATTTATATTTCTTGTAACAGAATTTTCATTATCACAATACACATACAAATCTTTATTAAGACCTATGCTCTTATGAGAAAAAATTACAATAAAGAAAAACTTCAACAAGTCTTCGCCCATTATAATTTTTGACAAATTCTGAAAATTAAACCTTATAAAATCATCAATTTTTCTTAATAAATCTCTCTTATAAACTTTGTTCCAAATCACAACAGGAGGAGAAGATGCTTTAATTAAAAAATTTTCTAAAATTTCCTTTTGATATAAAATATCTCTAATATATAAAGGAGTTTTTTTAAATATTCCTTTTGGTAAGAATTCAACCTTAAAGCAGCAAAAATCTGCATATATCCCTGTTGTATTATAATCACTTTGTATTGTTTTATAAAACTCTTCACAAGCAACACTCTTTATAAAATCATCAGAATCTATATGCAGTATATAAAACCCATTGGCATATCTCTCACCACAAACTCTTGCATGAAATGTTCCTAGATTTTCTTTATTATGCAAAATCTTAATTCTTTTATCTTTTTTTGTATATTCCTCTACTATTTCTATGGATTCATCACTACCACAATCATCAACAACAATAATTTCTATATCAAAAAAAGTTTGATTGATACAAGATTCTAAACATCTTGCAATATAAGGCTTGGCATTATAAACAGGAATAATGATAGAGAAGAAGGGGCTATTATGCAATCCCCCCCCCCCTAAAAGAAAAATTTTTCATACTTTAAGCCAGCATATTTTCAATTGCTTGCTTGATTGGCATTTTATTATCTGGTTCTACCAATCTCTCAGATACTTCAATTCCATCTTTTAAAAATAAAAGAGTGGGAATTCTTCTAATATGCAATAAATCTTTTAAAGCTTCATCCTTATCAATATCAACTTTAAAAAACTTAATACTACTATATTCCTCTTCTAAGACTTTCATTATAGGTTCAATCCTAACACAATCTGGACACCAAGGAGCACTAAAATTTACAACAACTAAGCCATTTTTTGATTCTTTTTCATATTTTTCTTGATTAATTATTTCCATGATTTATCTCCTAATTTTTGAGTAAAAAACATTATATTGCACTTATACTAATAATTTTGTAAGAAAAAATCCTCCCACAAGCAGAATAATAAAAAGAAAAAATGCCAATCCAAAAGCTTTTCCTCCAGAACTCAAAAATTTCTTAATATCAATTTGCAATCCTAATGCAGACATGGCAAAAATAAGCGCAAGATCACAAATAAATTTTAATCCATCAATGATACTTGTAACTTTTTGTGGATCTAATATAAAACTACTAAGAGAATAAATATAAGAATTTAAAATAACCACGCCTAAAAACATAAATGCAAACCAAGGAATATGCAAACTTCTTTTTCTGCCAACATGATGAGATTGCATCATTAAGTAGGGTATCAACAATAATAATGGAACCAATAAAATCACTCTTATCATTTTTACTGTAATGGCACTCGCACTCGCACTATCCCCTATTGCACCCCCTGCTCCTACCACATTTGCCACCTCATGCAATGTTGCACCAATATAAATCCCCATTTGACTTTCACTTAAGTACTGATTTAAAAACAATGAATAAAGCAAAGGATATAAAAACATTGCCAAAAGCCCAAAAATTATTACTGTTCCAACAGCAATAACACCCTTATAAGGTTCTGATTTTATAGAAGATTCTAAAGCTAAAACAGCAGCCGCACCACAAATAGCACTCCCTCCACTAACTAGCAATGCAACATCTTTATCAAGTCCAAAAAATTTAGTACCTACATAAAAACCAATTGCCATAATTGCAACAACAACAATCAGCGCAATCAAAAAGCCATTCCACCCAATACCACTAATCTCATTTAAAGTTACCTTAAATCCATAAAGCACTATTCCTAATCTCAAAAGCTTTTTTGCACTAAAAGTAACACCCAACTCTAAATCTTTTTTGCTTTTTCTAAATACAGGGGAAAGTAAAGCGCCTAATATAACTCCTATCAATAATGCAGAAATATGCAAATCTTGCACGATTTTTAGGCCTGCAAAATAAAGTGAAGCAAAAACCACTACTGCTACAAACAAGATACCATAAAGATAACTTGGTTTTTCATTTTCCATCTTCTTCTCCTTGAAATTTTAATTTAAAAAGCTTTTTGTCAAAAATAGCTATATAAAACATCCCTTCAAATACTTTTATATCCAATAAAAAACCCTCTACCTTTACTTCACATTTTTTAAATCCATTTTGCAATGCAGTTGCCTTAAATAAAATTTCATGTCCCAATTCAATAGGAGCTAAAAATTTTGTTTCAGAAGAAATGATAATACTATTTTTTTTATTGATAGCACACAAAGCTGCATATGCCGCTGAACCAAATATGAAACCAGAATGTATAGCCTTATCATCACTAAGCATTATCGAAGAGGTAGTATAAACTACCTCTGCTGTGTTTTCTGAAATCTTTATCAACTCTCCACAAAAATCAGCATTTATTCCTGTACAAGTTACAAGTTTATCTACTGGTTTGATTAAAGAAATCGTTGTCTCAAGCTCTTGATCTTGCATATTTAATCTCCCTTAACTTTTCTTTTTAATTTAAAATAACCTCTTTTTGGTGGTGGATAGCCTTCAATCGTGAGATTTCCTTCTGTATTTAAAAAGGAATCTAAACTTAAGGTATCAATCCAAGATGTCTTTCTTTGTTCTTGAATTGTAGTCTCTTTGATACTCAAAATCTCAACCAACTCTAAATTTGCACGAAAACACCAAGCTCTTAACGCAGCAATAGATGGAATAAAATATACATTGTTCATTTTTGCATAACTTGTTTTTGGCGTTAATGATATTTCCAAATCATTTTCAATAATCAATGTATCTAGGATGATTTCTCCGCCATCCTTTAGGCTTTGAGAAAGACTTTTTAAAGCTTTTATTGGATCGCTTCTGTGATATAAAACACCTAAACAAAAAATTACATCAAACTTTCTACCATAGTCTTTTAAATCATCAACACCCAATAGCTCATATATAATCGGCGCTTTTATAAAATGATTGATGAAGCTAAATTGTGTAAAAAATAATTCACTAGGATCAAATCCTATTAAATTTCTTGGTTTTTGCTTTAGCATCTCAAATAAATAATAACCATTATTACATCCGACATCTGCAACATCTTTATCTTTTAAATCTACATAAGGTGCAATCTGATTCCATTTTATAAAACTTCTCCATTCACTATCAATAAAAAGCTCATTGATAAAAAATGGACCCTTTCTCCAAGGTTTTAGCTCTATTGCTAACTCATGAATTTTTTGCATTTCTTGTTTTGTTGTATCAAATGTAATTTTAATACCATCATCACATAGATAATTTGCATTTACATCTGCTAATTGTTCTATCTTTTTGTAGGTATGATAAATCTTTGGATTATTAAATTGCATCAAAATAAAGTTGCTGCTGATTCCACTCTAGGCTTATTAAGCATTTCTGCTAATTCCTGATTTTCCAATCCTAAAACTAAAGCAAAATTAAATTTTTCATTACCTATGAACTTTAATAATTCTTCATGATTTGCATAAAACATAACATCAAAATCAAAGTCAAAATCACAATCTCTTGGAACAAAAACCTTCATTTTTCCCCATTTTCCATTCTGAGCAATATAATTTACATATTCTCTAAAATCATTCAAACCTTTTTGAGCAATCACTACACGCTCACTTTGACCATATTCTAATAATTTTGGTGTTTGATCTACAAAACTTGGCAAAACACTAGGCAGATTTCTAAAAGCTCTTAAATCAAAATCTATCTGATAGTTTTGGCAAAGATGCACAACTGCACTCAATTCATCAAAAAATAATGCTGGTAATAATAAATAATATTGTGAAAGTTTGTAATAAACCCTCATATCAAACAATGTTGCAATATGAATTGTAAGTATTTTTTCTTGCGGCACGATACTTTTTGTATAATCTAATGCTAAATTTAAAAAGCCACTATCTGCAACCACAACTCCTTTATAACAAATATCCTGACTTATTTGCTCCAATAACTTTTCAAGATTTCCATCAAAAATTACAATTTTTTCATCTATACAAATTTGTGAAAAAATCTCTAATTCTCTTGGCTTTAAATAAAAAACTTCAATATTTTTATTTAAAAGATAAAAACGCACAAGTCTTGCTATAGATTCTTGAATATCTTGCACCTTAATCCATGCAATTTCCGCATCCACCATTTGAACAAATTTGTCATATACAATACCATAAGCACCCATTGATATTGCCATATCAATATCATCTAAACACTTTGCAAAAAATAATCCACCTCTCTTAAGATTTGATAGATTTAAAGCCACACTATTAAAACTATCAACTGCTGGAGAGTTACTCAATTCTCCTTGCAAAAGCTCTACAACTTGATTTATTCTCACTAGCTTACCCTGCTTCCATTTTCCTTGTGATTGTCTATACTTAATAATGATAAGCCATTATCATCTTTGACTGCTAATATCATCCCCTCAGAAATCTCTCCCATCAATTTTGCGGGCTTTAAGTTGCTTACAACACAAACTTGCCTGCCAATCAAAGAATCTGGCTGATAAAACTCAGAGATTCCAGAGATAATCTGTCGTAACCTTCCCTCTCCTAAATCTACTTGTAATTTTAAAAGTTTGGTGCTTTTAGGGACAAAATCTGCACTCATAATCGTGCCTACTTTTATTTCAATTTCTTTAAACTGACCAATATCAACTAGATTTTGTTTTTGCTCTTGCTTAGGATTATCATTTTTTTCAATCATTTCAATTTTTGGGAATAAGGCATCAATTTTTTTAAGCCTTAAATCCATCTGAATAAAATGCTCTTTTATAAATTTATGATAATTTTGCGCATTTGCACTCAATCCAAATACATCTAAAATCTTTGTAGCAACTTGAGGCATAATAGGATAAAGACTCAAAGCACCTTTTATGAGAATATTGCTCAATAAAACCAAAAGACCATAAACCTCTTGCTCCTTTTTTTCTTTCATCAAATTCCAAGGCTCATACTTAGCTACCAAACCATTAGCTAGCACAAATATTTTCCACAATTCTTCTAAATATTTAGAAGGTTGTATTTCATACATGAGACATTCAAGAGAATCTAGAATTTTTTGGATTTCTTTTTTTTCCTGAGGTAAATTTTCTTCGTTGCATTTTAAACTTAAATTTGCATATTTTTCTGCCATTCCAAGCACACGATTTAATAAATTTCCCAAATCATTTGCTAGATCCGTATTGATTTTTGTTATCAATGCTTTTTTTGAAAAGTCTCCATCTTGACCAAAGCTCACTTCTCGCATTAAAAAATAGCGTAGAGAATCTATTCCAAATTCTTGTGCAACCTCCATTGGATTAACCACATTGCCCAAACTTTTACTCATCTTTACCCCATCAATTAACCACCAACCATGAACATAAATATGCTTTGGTAAAGGCAAATCCAAGCTCATCAAAAATGCAGGCCAATAAACAGCATGGAATCTCAAGATATCTTTTCCTACAATATGAATTGCATTTTGCCAAAAATCTTGTTGCAATACTTTATTACCATAACCCAAAGCAGTTACATAATTCATTAACGCATCTAACCAAACATAAATAATATGTTTTTTATCCCCTATGCTCTCTGGCAATCTAATCCCCCACTCAAAACTTGTGCGAGTTATAGAAAGATCATTTAAACCATTTTTTACAAAATTTATTACTTCATTTTTTCTAAAACGAGGCAAAATACAATCTGTTTCATACCATTGCAAAAGTCTATCTTGATATTTACTTAAAGCAAAAAAATAGCTTTCTTCTTTTATTAAAGTAGTCTCTCTTCCACAATCTGGACATTTATTTTCTTGCATCTGTGAAGATGTAAAAAAACTCTCACAACTTACACAATAATTCCCCTCATATTCCCCCTTATAAATATCTCCTTTTTGATACATCACTTCGAATGCTTTTTGCACGCCAATAATATGATTTTTATCTGTAGTGCGAATAAAATAATCATAATCTATCTCAAAATCATCCCAAAGTTTTTTGAATTTTGCACTAATAAAATCTGCATATGCTTGAGGAGTTTGTCCTTTTTTTAAGGCAGATTGTTCAATCTTTTGACCATGTTCATCTGTGCCTGTAAGTAAAAAAGCTTCTTTACCTTGAAGTTGATAATATTTCTTTAGCATATCTGCAATGAAAGTAGTATAAGCATGACCTATATGTGGAACATCATTTACATAATAAATTGGCGTTGTGATAAATGATTTCATAATTCTTAAATCCTTGATAATATAAAGCTTAATTATAACAAAATTATCTAGTGAGCATAACGCAAGACTCTTTTACCACAATCATTTAATATATCAGAAAATCCATCTAAATAATCTAAATAAGCAACAAGATATTTACGGCTAATTCCCCAAGAATTCCTTAAAATTTCTAAATCCAAATATCCATTTCTCTGCAATAACTCTCGCATTTGTTTTAATGCATTTTGCAAAGCCCAAGAAGAAACAAATAAATTATGTGTCAGTCGCACTACTTTTTGAGATGCACACAATGCCTTTAAAGCGTCATCACCACTTTTTCTATCAATATCTAAAGAATCATAAATATTATACGGTGCTCTAGGACTCAACCCCTCATCAAGTAAGATTCCATAAATTTTATCACGAACATATGTTTGTAAATCTCCTATTTTATTAACATTACTGATAAAGAGATTGTGTTTTTTTGCAATTTGCCCGCTCTGCAATAACTCCTCTAAAACAAAAGATAAGACACCCTCACTCGCCCAAGTAATCTTAAAACTCAATGTTTTTGAAGATAAAAGCGCTAATGAATTTTTATTAAAAATATCTAATATTGCTTTTTTTAAAAACTCTAAACTCTCTTGATGGAATAAAACTAAATTCCTTTCATCAAAAAAACTTTTAGAAACCTTTTTTGCTATTTCCACAACTTCTTTATGCTCTAGACCAAATCTCTGCATCGAGGATATCAGACCAAAACCACGCTTATGTGCCAAAGAAAATAAACCAAAAGCACCTAAAAAATCTTCTTGCAACAAAGCATTAAGCAATAATATCTTTTGAGATTTTTTTATGGGATCTGCAATAGGATTTAAAACCATTCCACCTGCAACATTTTTTTGCTCATCTCGTAAAATAAACTTCTCTTTAAATATAGAAAAAATCTTTTCATCAGTTTTTAATGTAGCAAAAACCCTATCATTCTCACGATATAAAACAAATACTTTAACTTTACAACGCTTTGTGCCAATAAAAAATTGAAAAGATTTATTATGTAATTCCTCATCATATAAAGGAAACAAGACAACATCAATCACATCAAAACCCCTCAAAAATCCTTTTTGTGTGATTAAATAACCCCTTTGCAACTCTCCACTAGAAACCCCTCCGATACTGATTGCAACTCGATGCGATGGCAAAGCTTCTAAAATATTTTTATTGTGCATTTGCAAACTCTTAATAGGTAATTCTTTTTGCAACTCACAAATATAAACCTTGCTATCACAACTTATCTTGCCACTTACTACACTACCACTTACTACACTACCAATCCCTTTTAGAGTAAAACTTCTATCAATGTAATATCTAAAAAAATTCGCACTATTTTTATTTATTTTTGACAAGTTATCTAAAACTTCGATTAACACCTGATGCGACTGCTTATGTTTTACACTAAAATAAACAATCTTTTCTAATGCAATATCCTTAAAACCATCAAATAATATTTTAATCTCTTGATGCAATCCTTTTAATTTTTCTTCATCATCACATAAATCTATCTTTGTAATTACACAAATAGCCTGCTTGATTCCCAAAAAATTTGCAATTTCGAGGTGCTCTATTGTCTGAGGCATAATACCATCATCATAAGCCACTACCAAAAGCAAAACATCAATTCCAAAAGCACCTGCTATCATATTTTTTATAAGTTTTTGATGTCCAGGAACATCGATAAAAGCAATATTTCTTTTTGGTGTTTTTAAATCTGAAAAACTGATATCAAGAGTAATTCCCCTCTCTTTTTCCTCAGCACTCTCATCACCATCAAAACCATTAAGACATTTAATCAATGAGGTTTTGCCATGATCTATGTGCCCCCCTAAGCCAACAATAATATCATTATCCATTACGATTTTTGTAATCAAGATAATTAAAAGTCTTTAATACCTTAAAATCTTCTTTATCTATCATTCCTAAAGAAGGTAGTGGTATGCCATTGAAAGTTGTATTTTTAACAATTGTATAATGAATCATATCCTCAAAAATTACGCGATCTCCAATCTGCAATGGTGTATCGAAGCTATAATCCCCTATTACATCTCCAGCCAAACAAGTTGGCCCACCAAACCTATAAGAATATTTACCTGCATTTTCCCCTAAATCACATTGTATTTCTTTTGTATGTTGTGAAATTTTTCTTACTCTAGGTCGATAAGGCATCTCTAAACAATCTGGCATATGAGCACTTGCAGAAACATCTAATATCGCTATAAACATTCCATTATAAACAATATCAATCACTTCACCTATTAAAAAACCGCACTCCCAGCCTACTGCTTCTCCTGGTTCTAAAAATACTTCAATATCATTAAATTGTGATTTAAAGTCTATAATAATGCTATTTAATAAACCAAGATTATAATCTTTTCTTGTTATATGATGCCCTCCACCAAAATTTACCCATTGCATTTGGGTAACAAAATCTCCAAAATGCTGGATAAAATGCTCTAAAGTCCTTTTAAGTGCATCAGCATTTTGCTCACAATGCGTATGAAAATGAATCCCATCAATCCCATCAAGACCATACATTTCCACGCCATTTTTAAACTCACTGGGAGTAATACCCAAACGACTGCCTTTGATACAAGGATTATAAATTTCTGGTTGCACTTCACTATAAAGCGGATTTACTCTCAATCCTACCTCAATCTTTTTTAAACCCAATTTTTCTAATTGTAAATTCTTATCTGCAATTTTTGCTTTAAATTTTTGCCACTGATAAAAAGAATTAAAAATAATATGAGTAGCGATGGGTAAAAGAGCATCAATTTCCTCCTCCTTATATGCAGGAGAAAACACGCAAATATCTTTATCAATCTCTCTTCCACCAAACTCTTCAAATCCAAGCATTGCCTCATTGATGCCACTTGCTGTAGTCCCGCTTAGATATTTACGCGCAAGCTCAAAACTCCTCCAAAAAGCAAAACCCTTTAAAGCAAGCAAAATCTTTGCTCCGCTAGCCTTTTGAACAGAATCTAAAATCTCAAGATTGTGTTCTAAAAGCTCCTTTTCAAGCACATAACAAGGAGATGGGATTTTAAAATAATCCATCATTCACCTAATAAAAGCTCTCTAATTACTGCTTCCATTTCAACCGGATTTGATTTTGAAATAAAATAATCAGCCTTTAAAGAGAGTGCCATTTCCTCATTACTACTTCCACTCATTGATGAATTTACAATAATAGGAATATGCGAAGTTAAAGAATTATTCTTACTTTGCTTAATAACTTCAAAACCACTTACTTCTGGCATTTCTAAATCTGTAATAATTAAACCGATATCTGCAATATTTGTTTGTGGGGAAAAAAGATAATCTAAAAGTTTCTGACCATTGATAAAATCAAAATGTTTCAATCCCAATTTATCCAAAATCAATCCCATAGTTTTTAACATCGTAGGACTATCTTCTGCTAATAATATTGTCTTTTTACTATCAATCTTTTTTAGTCGGATAATCTCAGATTCTTTTTCTTTTTCAATCCAAGGGAAAACATCTATAAGCATTCTCTCTATATCCACAACCTGAACCAATCTACCATCAAAATATCTTGTATGACTTACAATTTTATTATTTTGAGCATTTCCTGTTATACCTATGCTCTGCTCCATTTCTGTCCATTTTTTTGACAAAATTCTATCAGCCTCATAGATACGAACCCCTATAGTCCATCTTGAGAATTCGCATATCATTATCACATCATTTTGTCTCTCTGAATGCTCAATTTTATATGGCAATAAGCTTCTTTGAGGATTATTAGAATCATAATGAAACCACTTACGCATATCTACTAGAGGTAAAGTCATATCTCTTATACTAATAAGCCCATCAATAAGTGTATTATCCTCATAGCTAACAACACTTAAATTTCCATCATATTTGATAACTTCTCTAATCTTAAAAACATTAACAGCATACAAATCTTTATCTTCTTCTAATCGAAAACAAAACAATTGCAATTCATTATTTTTATGCAGGCTTGTCACCTGATCAATTTGTGATAAATTTGACATCAAAACCTCAAAAATTAAAAGGATAAAACTTATAAAATCATACCATTTTTTATAAAAGTTTAGTTACTACTTCTTGTGGTAGGGAAATGGCATCTTTTACACAATTCTTCAATAGCAATATTTTGTTCAAAGCCTTTTTTTATTGCAATAGCTCTTTTAGAAGACAATATTTCATCTAAACTCTGCTTATTCACATTACCCAAAGCAATCTCTCCTTGAGTATCAATACAACAAGGCACTACTATTCCATTTGATAAAATACCTATTTGCTCTTTTAGAGCGTGGCATTTTTTAGTATGACAAATATTTTGCATTTTTAAATCTGCCCAAATAAAGGTTTTTGTAATATTTAAAAAAATATATTCATCAAGCTTAATACGCTCAAAAGTCTTAAAATCATTGGGTATTGTTTTTTTAAAAAAATCAAAAATTTGCTGAAGTGGTATTCTTTTTAATGTTGTATCTTGCACTCTTAGATTGATAAAAATCTTATTTTGTTGCTTTCTTTTAAAATCACAAAACTCTAAAATATCTTGTAAATAACCTTCTTTTGTAGGGTTATTTTTATCAAAACCTGCATCAAGAGAAAAGGCAATCTGATGTATTGCGGGATGCAATAAACTTTCTTTATCTTTTAAGTAAAAACCACTTGTTACTAAATCCACAGATAAATCATTTTGTCTTAAAATATCCAAATACTCTTTAAGATTTTTTATTCTGCAAGGATCTCCTAAAATATGCAAGCAAACTCTATGGCACTTCCCTCTTATTTGTCTTACTATTTTTGCAAATAACTCCTGAGACATCAAGCCTCGCACAGCCTTTTGATTTGGACAAAAACTACATTGCAATCCACAAATATCACTCAACTCTATATAAATCTTTTTAAAATGCATCACTTATAACCCAAAAGCTCTATTTCTTTTATAAAATTATATATTCTTAAATTTACTAGGAATCCAAATGCCAAAGAAAAACCCCTTAATGATGATACCTGGTCCAACACCTATTCCTCAATCCATCTTAAAAGCAATAGCAAGACAACCCATCAAACATAGAAGCGATGAATTTACCTCTATCATGCAAGAAATCTATACAAACCTCAAATACATATTCCAAACCAAAAATGATGTTTTTATCTTTGCTTCAAGTGGAACTGGTGCAATGTGTGGGGCATTAGAAAATATTTTAAATCCAAAAGATAGAATCCTTTGTCTTGTGACTGGAAAATTTGGAGAAAGATGGGCAGAAATTGCAAAGCTAAGAGGAGCTGAGGTAGATATTCTCTCTTGTAATTTTGGAGAAGTTATCACTCCAAAAATGTTGCAAGATCATTTAAGCTTACATAAACCCTACAAAGCCATCACACTCACTCATAGTGAAACATCAACAGGAGTAGCAAATGATTTGCAATCTCTTTGTGCAATTATTAAAAAAACAGAATCTTTATGCATTGTTGATGGTATTTCAAGCATTTGCGCAATGCCATGCAAAATGGATGAATGGGGGATTGATATACTTATTTCTGGTTCTCAAAAAGGATTGATGCTACCCTCTGGCTTATCCTTTTTAGCCCTAAGTGCAAAAGCTTATGAAATACACAAAAAATGCCTCTTTCCAAGTTTTTATTTTAATTTTTCTCTACACAAAGAAGCCTTAAAGAAAAATACTACGCCATTTACCCCTTCTATAAATCTTATTTTTGGACTTTTAGAATCTTTGAGGATTATCAAAAATATTGGTCTTGAGAATCTATATCATAAGCATAAAAAGCACACATTTGCACTAAGAGATGCCATCAGAGCTATGGGATTAGAACTTTTTGTAAAAGATGATGCACACGCAAGCTATGCCACTACTTCTATCATCCCTCCAAATGGTATTAAGGCCCAAGATATTATCAAACACTTACAAGAAAATTACAATATTATTATTGCTAGTGGCCAGCAAGAACTTGAAGAAAAAATCTTTCGTATTGGAACCTTAGGATATATCCATAATGAAGATTTAATCCAAACAATAACAGCCCTTGAACAAACCCTACAAAGCCTTGGCTATAAATTTGAAAATAAAATAGGAACACAAACTCTCTTAGAAAAACTCAAAATGCCTTAGGGTAATATTATTTCAATTCTGCCCAATTATCCCCTATGCTAACACCGCATTTTAATGGGACATTAAGTTTATAAATATTATTCATAATTGCTTCAATATCTTTGCCAACCTCAACTACCTCTTCCTCACTTACTTCAAAAATCAATTCATCATGAACTTGTAAAAGCATTTTTATAGAATCATTATTGTATTTTTGATAGATTTTTAGCATTGAAAGCTTTATAAGATCTGCTGCACTTCCTTGAAAAATTGAGTTGATTCCTTCACGCAAATAATTACCCTTTACAAAATCCGTAGCTCCATCAAAATTAAAATAGCGCCTATGTCCCAATAAAGTTTGTGCATAACCATTTTGTAAAATCATTTCTTTTTGCTCTTCTAAAAAATGTTTTACTGTAGGAAATGAAGCAAAATAACGCTCAATATATTCTTTGGCTTCTGTAATTTTTATTTTTAAAGTTTGGGAAAGCTTTTTTGCACCCATACCATAAATAAGACCAAAGTTAATGCTTTTAGCAATATGACGCTTCTCTCTTGCCTCATCTTTAGAAAAAATCATCTCTGCGGTTTTCAAATGCACATCTACATCTTCACAAAAACCTTGCACTAAACTTGCATCCTTAGAAAAATGTGCCAATAGTCTTAATTCAATTTGTGAATAATCCACACTTAGGAGTTTTTTACCGCTAGTAGCAATAAAACCTCTTCGAATCTGTCTTCCTAAATCACTTCTCACAGGGATATTTTGCAAATTTGGTGATTTTGAACTCAATCTCCCCGTAGTGGTTCCTGTTTGCAAAAAAGATGTATGAATCCTATTTTCTTGTGTCTTTAATTTTAACAAAGGTTCTACATAAGTATTTTTAAGCTTAAACAACTCTCTGTATTGCATGATACAAGGCACAATAGGATGATCGTGATAAATCTCCTCTAAAGTTTGTTCATCTGTGCTATAACCACCTTTTATCTGCCTTACCTTTCGAAGTTTAAGATTATTAAACAAGACCTCAGAGAGTTGTTTTGGAGAATTCAGATTAAAGATTTGATTGGCATGAACAAAAATTTCACCCTCTTTTTGAGAAATTTTAGCACTCAAATCTACTTTTAAATTTTCAAACCAATCCACATCAATCTTGATTCCATCTCGCTCCATACAAAACAAAATTTCAACAAATGGATATTCCAAATCTTTAGCCAAATCTTTTAAAAAATCTAAATCTTTCTCTTCAATCACATCTAAAAGCTTAAAATAAAGCTGATATGTTGCAACAGCATCTTCACTGGCATATTCACTTGCTTTTTTAATATCCACACTATCAAAAGTTTTATTCTTTTCTACAACATCTTCAAAAGGAATCATCTTGTGTGAAAATAAACGCTCCATCATCGCATCTAAACCCACAACACTTGCACTATCTACCAACCAACCTAGCACCATCGTATCTTGTAGATTTTTTGGAGGCAAGATTCCAAAGTTTCCATAAACCACCAATAAATCAAACTTAATATTATGTCCAATAAGAGAATGGGTAAATAATTTTTGTATAGCTTCTTTTGCACTATCAAAATCAATCTGATTACCTACCCCTAGATAATTATGAGCAATAGGAACATAATAACCATTAACTCCATCAAAACAAAAACTAAAACCCACCATTTTTGCATGAATTGCATCTAAAGAATCTGTTTCACTATCAAATGCAACAATAGCATCATCTGGGATACTATCCAATAATGCAAAAAGACTTTTTTTATCGGTAAGCAAATTTGATTTAAAGGAAAATTTAGATTCTGATGGAGGAATATATCCTATACCCCCCATACCCTTAGCACGAATTGTCTTAATAGAAGTAGTTATGGGAAGTTTTTTTATTCGTTGTAAAAGTTTATAAAACTCATAATATTCAAAATCATCTACAATTTTTTCTAATGGATTTTCTTCAGGAATCCTTGCACTTAAAAAATCAAAATCTTCAAATAAATCTTTTTTTAAAGTTACAAGCTCTTTGCTTAAATAAACAATCTCTTTATTTTCCTCAATTTTTTGTGCTGTTTTTTTGCTTACAACTTCTGCTAGAGAATCAAGATTGTTATATAAATTGTCTATATTATGAAAGTTTTGAATAATTTTTTGTGCTGTTTTAGGACCAATACCTTCAATACCTGGAATATTATCACTACTATCACCAACCAAACTTTGATATTCGATAAAATTTTTAGGATATACACCAAACTTTAAGAAGCATTGCTCCTCTCTAATTTGTATTTTTTTTATAGGATCAAAAAGATAAATGTTTTCATCAATAAGTTGATATAAATCTTTATCATGACTCCAAATTTCAACATTAAACCCTTTTTTTACCGCATGTTGGCTAAGCGAGGCAATCACATCATCTGCTTCATACCCCTCCATACTAATGCTCTTTAACCCCATTTTTTCAATCCAACCTATGGCAATAGGCAGCTGCAATAAAAGATCTTGTGGTAACTCTTGACGCGTTGCTTTATACTGAGGATAAATTTTTTTTCGATAATTATTCTCGCCCTCAAGTGCAAAAATTACATAATCAATATTATTATCCTTATAAACATTCATCAATAAATTTGCAAACCCCATCAAAAGACCTGTAGGGAATCCATCTTTATTTCTTAATGGGGGTAATGCATAAAAACTACGAAATAAAAAACCAAATGTATCGATTAAAATTATTGTTTGCAATCTTGCATCTTTTCAACAAAAATAAATTTATGTTCTTGTGGCAATGCTTCAAAAACCGCATTTGAAAGCTCCCTAATCTCCCAAAGCGCTGATTTAGAGCTTCTTAATTCTAAGAAGTTTTGCAAACTCCTTGCATTGATACTCCAAGCCAATTCTGTTTTATAGCTTTCTGGTAAGGCATATTTTGCAATATCATTAGATACTCCATCTACAAGAATGCATCGTAATTTTTCTAAGGCCTGTATCGATGCCTCATCAACTAATGTATTTTTAGTAAAAACCAAAAATCTTTCAGCTCGCTTTTTATTTATATCGCTAAGTGGTAGAAATGTCTCTTCTTCTTTGAGTTCTTTGAGTGTATATCGTGTTGATTTTACGCTAAGACTTGCGATTCTATGCCTTGCTAGTTCTTGCAAACAAGCACGACTAATATCCTGAATATAGAAGTTATAATACAAATGTTCTAGCGTACTAGAATGTTTATTTTTATTACCCACCCTATCAATTAAAGCCATATCTTTTTCACCACCATTATCACTTTTATCAAAACTCTGCCAGCAAGTTCTAATGGATAAGGAACAAATTTCTATTGGTGTATAATGCCTCAAAACTACTTTCATAAGATTACCTCTTTTTATATTTGAAGCATTATACTAAATCAAAGTTGTTATGAAAAATTACTTATCTTTTTTAGATTTTTTATCCTTTGGTTTATCATCATGATGAGGACATGCTTCTTTTTTATGATCTAAGTGTTTATAAAAATGACATAAACCACTTTTTTTGCACTCTTCTTTGCTCATTGTTTTGATACGCTCACCTACTGCTTGTTTAATTGCTTCCATTCTTTCTTTAAATTCTTTTAAAGTCATATTTTCTGTATTTTTTTCTGTTGCTTCTTTTAATTTTTTATGGAATTCTTTTGCATCTGCTTTTTTCATCTCCTTGATTCTCTTATGCAATTCAATTTGATAATCTGCAACTTCTTTTACATCAACCTTACCAGCAATACCTATCAACTCTTCATTGCTCATCTTTGAAAAATCATGACCAAACAATAACCCCACAAATGCCAATGCAAAAATAACTTTTTTCATAAAGTTCCTTTTAAAGTTTTATTACCATTAAATAATAATGGTTGTCAGAATGATATAACGAGTGAGTAACAAGAATTTAAATAAACTATACATATTCTTGATTATATGCATTTACACGATAAGAATCTTCAATCAACTTAGCTATATACTCAATATAATCAAATTTTTCTAATTTCATAATCTACATACTTCTAATCCTGGCGATTTCATCACGCAATCTTGCAGCTTCTTCAAAATCAAGTCTTTTAGAAGCTTCTAGCATTTTTTTATTTAACTCTTTGATAATACTATCTCTCTCTGCTTTTGGAATCTTGTTCTTTTTAGAGGTTTTTTCATAAAGATTTGCACTAGATTCTAATTTTAATTCATCTTCAAGATTTCTTGCCACGGATTTTGGTGTAATGTTATATTTCTTATTGTGTTCTTGCTGTTTTTTACGACGATAATCAGTGATATCCATAGCTTTTTGCATTGATTTGGTAATGGTTTTTGCATATAAAATTACTTTCCCATTCACATTTCTCGCAGCTCTCCCCATCGTTTGTATAAGACTTGTTTCACTTCTCAAAAACCCTTCTTTATCCGCATCCATAATTGCGACTAGACTCACTTCTGGCAAATCCAACCCCTCTCTTAAAAGATTGATTCCCACAAGCACATCAAACTCACCAAGCCTTAACAATCTGATGAGGTGATTACGTTCGATTGCATCAATATCACTATGCATATACTGGATTTTAATTCCCAATTCTGCATAATATTTACTAAGCTCTTCTGCCATTTTTTTTGTTAAAGTAGTGATTAAAACCCGCTCCTTTCTTGCGATTACTTGCTTGATTTCATCAAACAAATCCTGCACTTGATTATCGCTATCTCTCACTTCATAGATAGGATCTAAAAGCCCTGTGGGTCTAATAATCTGCTCTGCAATATTACCTTGAGATAATTCTAATTCTTTTTGTGCTGGAGTAGCTGAAACAAATAAAAAATGTGGGGCCTTATGGATGAATTCTTCAAACTGTAAGGGGCGATTATCTAGAGCACTAGGAAGCCTAAAACCATATTCTACAAGCACTTCCTTTCTACTTCTATCACCTGCATACATACCTCCAAACTGGGGCAAAGAAACATGAGATTCATCAATGATAATTAAATAAGGCTTTTTCTTTTGCTCAAAGTAATCTAGTAAAGAATAGGGTGTTTCACCCTCTTTTTTTCCTGTCAGATGTCTTGCATAATTTTCAATACCCTTACAAATCCCGCTTGCTTGTATCATCTCTAAATCAAATTCTGTGCGAGATTTTAAACGATTGTATTCAATCATCTTGCCTTCTTTTTCAAAAAAAGCAAGTCTTTGATGCAATTCTTCTTCTATGTTTCGCAATGCAATTTTTTGACGCTCATATCCTACGATAAATTGATTTGCAGCATAAATCACATGGCTATCAAGTCTTTTTACTTCCTTTCTTTCAATGCTATCAAAAAGTGCAATACGCTCAATCTCATCATCAAAAAATTCAACCCTTACAAATTCCACCTCATTATATGCTGGGAAAATATCCACACTCTCTCCACTAACTCTAAAGTTACCTCTCTCAAAAAAAGTGTCATTTCGACTATATCCCATATCTACAAGTTTTAATAAGAATTCTTTGTATTTACGCTTTTCACCTACTTGAATTTTTTCAATCATTTGAAGATATTCTTCAGGATTTCCTAAACCATAATTTGCTGATACACTAGCTACAACAATCACATCATCATATGCCAAAAGAGAAGTGGTAGCACTAAGACGCAATCTCTCTAAATCCTCATTGATACTCGAATCTTTTTCAATAAACAAATCCCTTCTTGGAATATATGCTTCTGGCTGATAATAATCAAAGTGAGAAATGAAATATTCCACATGATTTTTTGGAAAAAAACCCTTAAATTCACTATAAAGCTGTGCGCATAAAGTTTTGTTATGACTCATAATCAATGTAGGCATATTTAACCTAGCAATAATATTTGCCATAGTATAGGTTTTGCCACTCCCTGTAACTCCTATGAGTGTTTGATATTGATGATTGTGATTGATACTCTCTACAAGTTTTTCTATCGCTTGAGCTTGATCTCCTGCAGGCGCATAGCTAGAATCTAAAATAAATTTTGGCATTTTAGTCCCCCAAAATATTTAAAATAAAAAAAGAATTATACAAATATTCTCTTATCCCAACAATTTCAACCCAATTACTGAAGCAATAATCACAAAAAGACAAACTCCTTTTAATAGGGTAATTTTCTCTTGATAGATAATTCTTGCCATCACTACACCACCAACTGCACCTATACCAGTCCAAACTGCATATGCTACACTAATATCAATTTCTCTCATAGCCAAAGACAATAAAGATAAAGAACAAGCAAAAACTAGTAACAATACACAAAGCCATAACCAAAAACTTTTTCCCTTTTTGCTTGAAACCTTTTTCATCGTCAAAATACCCAATACCTCAAAACACCCAGCAAAAATCAAAAATATCCAATGCATTACCCCTCCTTATTTTGAGCGATTTTAATACCCAACACACCACATAACAAGATAAAAATCAAGAATAATTTTGCATAATGCAAACCATTGATAAACATATCAATACTTGTTAAAGCAGCAGCACCAAGTCCTACAAAAATAGCATAGGCACTACCCACTTCCATTTTTTTACAAGCTTGGATTGCACAAAAAAACGAACATATCACACACAATACAATTCCTAAGATTCCAATAATACTTCCAGTTGCATACTTTAATCCCAATGCCCAAAGCACCTCAAAAAATGCCCCTATAAAAATCCAAATCATTTCAAGCCTCCAAAAAAGCTGTAATTCTACTATACTTCTAAAATACCAAAAGAATCAGATAAGGAATAAAATGATAAATAGAGTAAAAACTATTGAAGATTCTCTAAAAATTACGCTTCCTAAGGATTATGCAAAATTTATAAATAATATAGGATATTATGATGGGGAATACTATGAAGTCTATGGATTTTTAGAAAGTTTTGAAAATATTGATGACTATCCTTGTGTCATAGGTGTAACAAAAAGATATAGAAAAGATCACCCTCTATTTAAGCAAACAGAAATTGCTATACATTTTGATGAATATCTCAATACCATTGTAAGTATTGATTGTGAAGATGGGGCAGTATATAATACGAGTTTTTTAGAGAAAGAAAAAATTGCAAAAAACTTTGAAGAATGGTTTAAAGATCTTTTGAGAATTGAAAATAAAGCCATACAAGAGGAGCAAAATTTATAATTTAAATTGCTATACTTTAAGCAAAAATTATGTAGGAAAAATAATGTTATTAGAAAAATTAAATACCAAAGTTGATGAACTCTTACAGACTATCCAAGAACAAAAAAACGAGCTACAAGCCCTGCGATTAAAAATCACAACACTCACAACACAAAATGAAGAAAAAGACAGACAAATATCTCAACTCTATGAGCAAATTGCACAAAAAGATTCTGAGGTGCAAAAAATTTATGAAAAAATCCAATCAGTATTATAAAAATGGACAACAAACTCATCATCAAAATTGAAGACAAACAATTTGAACTTGATTTAAAAAATTTTGCAGATTCTATCAAACAAGATCTTGTTGAAACTTTTGGGGATAAAAATCTCAAAACTCAAGAACTTCTAATGCTTTATTTACAAAAAATCCAAAAAGAAGCCTTGCAAAATACCCAGATACAAGATATTATCGCAAAAATTACATTGTAATGTTTTATTATCTTATTGCTCTATTAAAATCCAATGCTCCTTTGCTAACCTACGCATCACAAAATCCCTTAGAAAAATATGAAATTGTTGCCTTAAAACTAAAAAATAAAAATACCTTTGGGGTTGTCATAGAATCTACAGCTAAGCCATCATTTCAATGTAAAGAGGTAGAAAAAACAAATTTTTATTTCACTTCCATACAAATAAAATTGGCTAATTTTATTGCACAATATTACTGCACAAGTTATGGAGAAACTTTTGGTATCTTCACACCACAAGAAAAAAATACAGATAATGCAATATCTCCAAAAATAGCATATCATCTAAAAACACTCAATCAACAGCAACAAAAAGCATTGCTTTTTTGTGAGAATAAAAATTTATCTTTACTTTTTGGAGATACAGGTAGTGGCAAAACTGAAATATTTTTTCATCTTATTACAAAAATTTTAAATCAAAACAAACAAGCATTATTTCTTATGCCAGAAATTTCACTCACTCCACAAACAGAAAAGAGATTAAAAGATGCATTTGGAGATATTGTTGGAATATGGCATAGCAAGATTACAAACAAAAAAAAACAAGAGATTTTAAAGCGATTGCAAAATGGAGAAATAAAAATTATTGCGGGTGCTAGAAGTGCGCTTTTTTTACCATTGCAGAATCTAGGAATTATCATTGTTGATGAAGAACATGATGATGCCTACAAATCCCAGAATAAGCCAAGATATAATGCCAAAGACCTCTGTATATTTCTAGCAAAACAAACAGATATTAAAGTAGTGTTAGGATCAGCTACCCCTAGTATCCAAAGCTACTATCTAGCATCAAAAGAAAAAAGTATTTTTCGATTAAAAGGAACTTTTTTTGATTCAAAAAAAAATATTGAGTTTGACATATCAACTGAAGTTTTGAATCAAAAACTTCTAAATCTTATTGCAGAAACTCTAAAAAGAGATGAGCAAATTATCATATTTGCTCCTACAAGAGCAAATTTCAAAACTCTTCTTTGCAATAAATGTGGCAATACAATAATGTGTAAATATTGCAGTGTGGCAATGAGTTTGCATCATAAAAAAAATATGATGCTTTGTCATTATTGCAATTTTTCTATGCCAATCCCTGAAAAATGTCCTACTTGCAATGCCACTGATTTTATTTCAAAAAGAATAGGAACAGCGCAACTTGCCATAGATTTACAAAATAATTTTCCAGATATAGAAATTGCGATTTTTGATAAAGATCATGCCAACACAGAAAAAAAACTCAAGCAGCTATTGAGTGATTTTTCAAAGAAAAAAACCCAAATCCTCATTGGCACACAAATGATTGCAAAAGGTCATGATTTTCATAATGTAAAACTCGCAATTATTCTAGAAATCGACTATCTTCTAAAAAGTCCTGATTTTAGATGTACAGAAAAAACCTTTAGTTTAATTTATCAAGTTGCAGGAAGAAGCGGTAGAAAAGAAAATGGAAAAGTTGTAATTCAAAGTCTCAATGCGGTATTTTTAAGAGAATATCTACTAGATTATCAAGATTTTTTGGATTATGAATTGCAAAATAGAAAAGAGTTCTATCCTCCATTTACAAAACTTGTGATTTTGCATTTTGAAAACAAAGAAGAAAACCTAGCAAAAAGTAATATGCAAAATATTTTATCTCTTATCAAAAATCAGACAGATATTTTTGAGGTTGTAGGATATGGAAAATCAGGCATTGAAAAAATAGGTAATATCTATCGTTATCATATTTTATTAAGAAGCTACAAAATCACCCAAACAATCAAAATTCTTCAAAAACTCCTTCATTCGCAAAGAAATTTTGAGATTGACATTGACCCGATTGATTTTTCATAAAACCTCCAAATAGTTCCTCTTTCCCTCTCCAACCACCACTTAAACTAAGGAGTTTTATTTTTGTTGTTTAAAACAAATATTTAAAGTAAAAAATAATATAGAATATTTGTTTGAAGGTTGCAGAAGAAGAGAAAAATCATTCTACTTTTTAATACTAGTCTATCTTATAACAACCACTCTTGTTTGAGAATCTAAAAGCTTTCTTGCTTTCTCTAAACTCTCTTTAGCATTATTAGCTTCTTCTTGATTATTAAATGGACCTACTAGATAAGTTTTTA
>NZ_NXLX01000014.1 GCF_003364335.1 Helicobacter anseris | reverse complement strand
ATATAAACCATTTTTCCATCCAGTTGCTTTGCTTGCTCCATCTTGAACATAAGCATTATAGATTGCAAACTCTATAGCATTAGAAGTTACATCTTTAATTCCTTTAGAAGAACCATCAATATCTATAGAACTATTAGAGCTTGTAAGAGAATTTGCATAAGAGAGTGCAAATCCTAAATAATTATTTGCTCCACTAAATCCAAAGGCATAATCATAACCTGCTTGGAATGTAGTATAGAGTGCTTTAGTTTCTAAAGCAAAGTTAGAGGTTTGCATACCATTAAAGATTCTAGCCCATGCACCTTGAGAATTAGCATTCTCTCTTAATTCACCCATTCTTTTATTTAAGCTATTCATATTAGCTAAATAAAGATCATAGTTAGAACCAAGAGCTGCTGCTGAAGCTTGTTGGTTAGCAAGAGAGGCACCAGTAGAAACTGCATTCACAAAGTAAGTAGTGTAGTCATTATGATTACCATTGCTAGTATCTACTATACCTTTGGAATCTGTATAAATACCTTTAATAGTAGAGCTAATTTGATCAAATCCTTGAAGTGTATCTTGAAGATTAAAAGTTACAACTCCGCTATTGCTTTCTGCTCCGCTAGTTCCACTAGTTGCATTATTTAGATTCTTTACTGTAGCTATTGCAACATTACCTTCTGTTTCACTTCCACCACCTCTATAGACAATATCTCTTACTTGAGTATTTGCATCATAAACAATTTGAAGGTTTTGAGTGGATTGTGTAGAGTTATCTCCTGCATTATGGATAAGAATTCTATCAGAATATGCATAGCCATAATCTGTATTATGAGAATTATCATAAGCATCTTTTCCACCTAAAGTAGCATTACTTGCCTTATCATTCACATAAACCAAGAATAATACCCCTTGATTTACTCCACTTGCATTAGATACTAAACCAGTATTTGTAGTTGGAGATGTTGATCCAATTTCAAGCAATCTAAAATCACTTCTATTAGGAGCATTAGTAACATCATTTACTCCTGTAGCAAGATTAACAATAGTATTGCTTTGATCAAAGATTGCAGAAATAGTTTGGGTAGAATCAAAGCTAGGAGTTCCTAGATTAAGTGTTACTAATTGAGAATGTGCACTATTTTTATCACCTGCTAAAATCAATTTAGAACCCTCACCCATACTAAGAGTAATGCTAGATTTAGAAGGATCCAATCCTAGAGTTCCTACAAAAGCAGAATTATTACTTAAATCTACATCATAAGCTTTTGTAGTATTTTTAGTGCTAGAAGATTCTAATGCACTAATAGAACCAGAAACAAGACCTGTTACTGTGATTGTATCTTTAGTGCTAGTTCTATCTGTTGTAATGCTTGTTAAAGAACCATCTGTAGTAAGAGTTGTAAATCTATCACCATATCTATCAATAAGACTTACATTTTTTTCATCTAAAACATCAATCTTATAATCAAATAAAGAAAGTTTTACACCATCTTTATAGGTTACTCCTAGGATTTTATTTTTAGTTACATCAGTGTTACTAGAACTTAAAAAATCATCATTTACAGTTCCGCTTGTTTTATTTCCATCTGTAGGAGTTGTTCCACCATCATTACTACTTGCAAAGATAAAGTTTGTGGTTCCACTAGAAGCATAATTAACATTTGCACCTACATTTACATCACCTTGCATTACAATATTTGTAGTTCCACCAGTAGTTTTTACTCCATAGATTGCTACTACTCCATTTGGAACAACAGATTTTTCTTGTCTTACTACAATATTTGTAGTTCCATTAGTAGTTTCTACTAAACCTGATGAAGCTCCATTAGAATCAATAATAAGACTACCATTAGACATCAATGCAGCTGGTGCCCAAAGAGTGTTTTCAAAGACAATATTGTTCGTTCCACTAGTAGTTGTAATCTTACCCTTTAAGTTTGCTAAATCAGAAACATTGCTACCTGTATTACTACTATCTAAAGGAATATTGAAAAATGTAGGGGCAGCTTGAGAGAGTTTAATATTATTTGTTCCACCAGAAGCACTAATATCTCCTGTGATGCTTACTTTATTATTAGATGTATTATTTCCTAGTGTGATGTTGTTAGTTCCACCTGCATTTACAGAAATATTACCTGTAATAGTATTGGTGTTTCCATTAAGAGTGACTGTATTTATACCATTATTTGTTGCATTGATAGTTCCAAATGTAGATGTTGCATTTGAGGTAATTTCATTATCACCATAATTTGCAGTTAAACTATCAATTGTAAGTGTTCCAGCAAGGAGAGAAATAGTGTTTTTTGCTACTCCAGTTTTTGATTTTCCTTCTGCTGTATTAGATGTCTCAACACTTCCAATATGGATATTTCCTGTTGTAAGTCCTGTGATGCTTTCTGGAGTTCCATTTGCAGCAGCAGTATAGTTACCAATAATATTTTGATTATTGGTAGTTTTAATACTATTTGTTGTAGCACTCATAGTTTTTACATTAAGTGTGAGATTATCAGCTGAGATAATATTTTTTGCAGTGCCTCCACCTGTTGCAGTAATGGTTTGAGTTGTTGAATCTGCATCATAATTCTCACTTCCTACAGTAAGAGTTATATTATTGTTTCCAGTTCCACTTGTTGCTGTATTTTTTGCTGTAATGGTATTAGTTCCAGCATTTGCTGAAAGACTACTACTGACTGTATTAGATGTTCCAGCAAATGAAATGGTATTGGTTCCACTACTTGCTGAGATATTTCCAGAAATTGTATTAGCACTAGAAGCACTAGAGAAAGTAATAGTATTTATTCCAGAGGATGTAATATTACCGGTGATGGTGTTAGTATTTCCTGCGTTAAAGTTAATAGTATTGGTACTTCCTTTATTATATTGTTTTGCAACTATATCACCTTTGATAGCATTGGTTCCAGTAGAGTTTATAACAACTTCATTATTTCCTACTACTACTGATTCTGTTGTGCTTGCATTGATATTACCTGTGATGGTTGTATTAGTTCCTGCTAGGGTAACCATATTGGTTCCACCCAATGCATAAAGCACATCATTGGTGTTATTATTTAAAATATTTTCAGTAAGTGATGTCGCACCTTCTGTTGTAATAGTATTTTTACCGCCAACATTTGCTGTAATCTTGCCATTGATGGCAAGAGAAGTAGAACTTCCATTTGCTTTTATGGTATTAGTTGCACCACTTCCTTGATATATCGCATTGATATCACCTGTGATAGTGCTAGCTCCTTTTGTAAAGGTAATGATATTATTAGCCTGCGTACCATTAAAAGGAGTGGCAGAGATATTTCCCATAATTTTATTAGTATCTGCTCCCATATTGATAGTATTTAGCGACTCTGTTGAAGTGCTATTTACTGCTTTGGCTTGGATATTCCCTGTAATTGTTGCACTTGTACCATTCATTGTTATAGTATTTTTTCCACCAGTAGTGGTAATAACATAGTCATCTGCGATTTTTGTAATTGAGTTTGTTCCAGCTTTAAAAGTAATAGTGTTAGTTCCATAGCTTTTACCATAACCATCAGCACCAATTCTTCCTGTGATGGTATTGGTTCCAGTAGCAGTATCCTCAAAAGTAATATTATTCGTTGCATTTTGGAATGCTGCATTTCCTGCTGCTTTGATTGTATATCCATCACCATTTCCTATGATGCTGTTATTATGAGATCCAGAAAAGACAATATTATTAACTGCACGAGTAACACTTATATTACCCTCTAGTTTTTGATCTTTATCACCATTAAAAGTGAAGGTGTTTTCTCCGCCATAAATACCACTAGGTGCTCCATTAGTGCTTGAATAATAGTTATCAGCTGTAATATTACCTATCAAATCACCCTTAAAAGTGAATTTAGTTCTAACATCACCTGAGCCTTGCTGTATATCAATATTCCCCACTACATCTCCGGTAAAATTCGCTTCAAATAGATTTTCACCATAGTATTTTTGAGCTCTACCGCCTTTAATTACTAAATTTCCAACAAGGGAGGTGGCCTTATCATTATACATTGAAGTTCCAGTGAGATTTAAAACCATACTTCTGTATTTTAAAAAATCTGAATTCCAACTACCATTTGTTGATGAGGGGGCAAAATCAAACTCCAAAGTCCCCTTTCCATTATTAATAGCCAACCCCTTATCAGCTATATCCAAGGTCAAAGTAGTGTTATTTGAACCATTAACATAACCATAAGCAGCAATCGTTATAGCATTTCCACTTACTGTAGAAGTGGGGTTGCTCAAACTGCTTGAATTATCAAATCTAAACTTCAATGTTTCTGCCAAGGGGCTTGAACTTATAATGGGTTGATAAAACTCGTTTAAAGCTTGCCCAGATCCTGCATTCCAAGAAAAACCGGTAGTGCTAACAGAACTAGCCATACCATTGTAGGTATAACAAATATTAGGACCACTACCAGTTCCAATGCAATCAGCACTTGCAACGCCAGCAGTTAAAAACAAAGCTAGAGAACTAGCAACTAAAGGTTTGAAAAATTTTTTTGAATCTTTTGAAGAGAAAGAAGCATTTAAAGAATTACTATACCCCCCCCCCTCATTACATCAAATTTTTGTTCCATAACAAGAACTCCTTTTTTAAGATTTTATTTTTAATTACTTTAAAAAGTATTTAAGCCCTTTATTTTTAAAGTAAGACAAAAATTATATATTAAAAAATTGCTTTTTTTGATAGTTATTGACAAATAATGAGGGGGGGGGGGTACTATCACATCCAATCAAGTAATTTAGAGACTTCTGGGACTTCAAAACATTTGATTTTTGTTTGTGATTTTGGTCTTTTAGATAAGATGGCATTTTTAAATCCATAGTTTTCCATTTCTTTAAGACGCATATCTATTTGACTTACTTCTCTGATATCTCCTATCAAACTCACCTCACCAATAAAAGCCACATCACTATTTAATGGACGATTCTTAAAACTTGAAAGGATACTGGCAATAACTGCAAGATCTGCACTTGTTTCTGTGATTTTAATCCCTCCTGTTACATTGATGAAAACATCATAACGATTGAGTGGAATCTCAAGCTTTTTTTCCAAAAGTGCCAAAAGCATATTTAAGCGGTTGGTATCAAAACCAGTGGCTGAGCGTTTAGGAGCTGCAAAACTACTTTCACTCACCAGTGCTTGAATCTCAAGTATCAAGGCTCTGCTTCCTTCTAAAAGCACAGTGATTGCACTTCCTGATGTCTTTGTCTTGCTAGAAAAAAAGAGCTTGGAGGCATTTTTGGCACTCACAAGCCCATCACTTTTCATCTCAAAAATTCCTACATCACTTGTAGTGCCAAAACGATTTTTAAATCCTCTTAGGATTCTAAGCTCTTTACTAGGATCTCCCTCAAAATATAGCACACAATCTACCATATGCTCCAATACCCTAGGTCCTGCTATACTTCCTTCTTTTGTAATATGTCCGATGATAAAAATAGCAATGCCATAAGCTTTTGCGATACGCATTAGCTCAAAAGTTACTTCACGCACCTGAGATACAGAACCTGCTGCTGAGAGTATCTGAGAGCTATAAATCGTTTGTATAGAATCAATGATACAAATACTATATGTCTTGCTTACTAAATGTGTTTTGATGATGTTTAATTCAATCTCATTTAATAGAAACAATCTTTCATGCACACACTGCAATCTATCTGCACGCATTTTTATCTGCCCTGCACTCTCCTCTCCACTCACATACAAGACATTATGCCCCTCTTTTGCTAAGCCTCCAGAAACTTTTAATAAAAGCGTAGATTTTCCCACTCCTGGACTTCCGCCTATAAGATATAATCCCCCCTTTACAATCCCTCCTCCAAGCACAATATCAAACTCCTCTTGCGTAGAGCTAAAACGCTTTATATTTTCATAGGCTACTTGTGTAATAGGTAAAGGAGGGTTATGAGAAGTATCGCTAATAATTTTTAGGTCTTGTATCTGACTTGCCTTAAGCTCAATAAAGCTTTCCCAAGAACCACAATTATTACATTTTCCTAGCCATTTGGAGCTTTGGTATCCACAATGCTGGCATTCAAAAAGTGAAGTTTTCTTTGCCATTATTCAAAAATAGAATCCAAGAAATCTTTGATAAAACCATCTTCATCAAAATCTATCAAATCTTGCGCACCTTCACCCACTCCAATAGCGATAATTGGGAGTTTAAGTGCATAAATGATACTCAAAATAGCACCTCCCTTACTTGTGCCATCTAGCTTTGTGATAATCACCCCATCAACTTGTAACATCTCGTGAAAAATCTTTGCTTGATTGATACTTGAGCTTCCTTGAGTGCCATCAAGGATAAGAATCTTTCTAAAGGGCTGATCTTGCAGTGCTTTGGAGCAAACTTTGGTGATTTTTAAAAGCTCATTTTTTAGATTGGTTTGATTGTGCAATCTACCTGCGGTATCAATGATAACATTATCCATTTTCCTTGCAATTCCAGCACTGATTGCATCAAATGCCAATGCACTAGGATCGCTTCCATATTGCGTAGAAACAATACTCACACCAATCTTTTCACTCCAAATTTTTAACTGATCGATTGCTGCTGCTCTAAAAGTATCTCCTGCTCCCAAAAGCACTTTTTTGTTTTGATTTTTATAGCGATTTGCAAGCTTTGCAATTGTCGTAGTTTTCCCCGCACCATTCACTCCTATGATAAGCTCTACAAGGGGCTTTGTATCAATGGGCTTAAGTGCTACTTTGTCATAATAACTCTCTCCTCTAAAAAATCTTTGCAAGCCTACTTCAAGATGATTGCGAGAGATTTTTTGAGGTAGGTGCTCTAAAAGCATTTCAATGATTTCATAATCCACATCTGCTTCTATCAATGCTTCCTCAAGTAAATCTTTTTGTATCTCTGGCTTTTTGGTGCCTAGAAAATTGCTTAAATTTTGTTTTGTTTTTTTGAAAAAATCAAACATTTTTGTCCTTTATAAATTATTTAAATCAAACATAAACATTTCTTGAGGCACTGCCCCTTGATAATACTGATACATTTTTTGATTTTGATGATAAAGAATCAAAAAAGGTAGGGCAATAGGGCTAGCATCAGGATTTATTTTTTTTGAAAAATCTAGCAAAATATTTTTAGAATCTAGAGGGTTTAGCAGCAAAAAATTTATCTGATATTGAGAAATAAAACTACTCATCTGCTCTCTTGTAAATTTTTTTATACTAATAGCAAGAATCTGCAAATCTGCATACATCTCTTGTAAATTTTTTAATGCTTGAAAATATTCAAGACATAAGGGATTTTCTATATCCAAAAAAAAGAGTAAGATGTTTTTTTTGATAGGTTTTTTATCAAAAAAAAGTTGTAGTGAGGAAAAATTGCTTCTAATTTCAAAATATTGATTATTTTGATTGACAAATCCATATCTTTTGATTCCCTCTTGTTTTTTTTGATCACATCCTGTAAAAATCAAAGCTACAAATAAAAGCAACAGACTAAAAAATCTCAAAAACTTATTCCTTTTTTGCCTAAAAAATCTTAAAATTATACAAAAACAAAAAAATAACAATGGATACTAAAAGTAATTTTAGAAAATTTTGCAAGACCTCGCTACTTAAGCAATCCAAAAATTATCATATAGAAAAACAAGTGATCAACAATGCCTTATTTGACTTATTTAAGGATTTAAAATGTAAGAATATTTTGCTTTATTGCCCATTGGATTTAGAGGTAAATATTTTTCCACTAATTTTCAAGCTTAAAGCCAAAGGCTATAAGATTTTTGTCCCAAAAATTACAGGAATTAGTTTTGATGTAGTAGAATTCTCATTGCCTTTAATAAAGAATAAATATGGAATTTTAGAATGCAATAATGCTCTTAAGATTCCAAAAATTGATGCGATGTTGGTGCCTATTTTAGGAATTGATAGGACTTTTAGACGCATTGGCTTTGGCAAAGGAATGTATGATAGATTCTTTGCTAGTCTTAAGGCAAAACCAAAAATAATTTTTATAACAAAAAATCTGTATTTTTCCCAAGAAATTCTCACGCAAAATTATGACATTAAAGGGGATTTTCTTTTTTGCGGAAAGATTGGTATCAAAAGGAACAAAAATGATAACTTATATTGCAGTAAGCTCACTAATAAGTGGCTCTCTGGTAGGAGGAATCGTCTATCTTATCAGCAAAAAAATTTTTTATTCCAATGCTCAAATCATTATAGAACAAGCTAAAGCCAAAGCTAAGGCTATTGAATTTGAAGCCTCTAGCCTTTTGCAAAACCAAAGCATTAAGCTCAAGGAGCAAGAAATAGAGCTTAAACAACAATATGAAGAAAGCACTTCACTCATTACACAAGAATATCAAGAAAAATTATGTGCTATTAAAGAAAAAGAACATCAACTTATCCAAAAACATCAGCAAGAAAAACTATGGATAGAATCTGAAAAAGAAAAAATCAAAGATTTAAAAAATAAGATGTTGCATCAAGAGAATGAAAAAGAAAAACTCATTAAAGAATACAAAAAACACTCTCAAGAACTCATAGAAACGCTTAGCTCCTATACCCAACTTACAAAAAAAGAAGCTGAAGATATTTTGCTTAAAAAAATTGATGAGCAACTTTGTTTGCAAAAAGCACGAATGATAAAGCGTTATGAACACGAGGCACTAGAACAAGCAAAAAAGAAAGCAAATTATATCATCGCGCAAGCAACATCAAAATACGCAGGAGAATTTGCTTCAGAGAGACTTATCAATGTCGTGCATTTACCAAATGATGAAGTTAAAGGAAAAATTATTGGCAAAGAGGGTAGAAATATTAAAACTTTTGAAATGATTACAGGTGTAGATGTGATTATTGATGATACACCTGGGATAATTGTGCTAAGTAATTTTAATCTCTATCGCAGAGCTATTGCATTAAAAACACTAGAAAAACTCATAGAAGATGGCAGAATCCAACCTGCTACTATTGAAGAAACTTATCATAAAGTTGTGCAAGAAATGGAAAATCAAGTATTTGAAGATGGGCAGAAAATTGTCTTAGAATTGGGCTTGCCTGATATCCATCCAGAATTACAACGCTTGATTGGAAAGCTGAAATATCGTGCAAGTTTTGGACAAAATGCACTTGGACATTCTCTTGAAGTGGCCAAGCTTGCAAGGTTTATGGCTCTAGAGCTTGGTGGCAATGGGCAATTAGCTTGTCGTGCTGGCTTATTGCATGATATAGGCAAGGTATTATCTCAAGAAGGTGGCAATCATGTTACTTTAGGTGCAGATCTTTGCAGACGCTACAATGAGCCTCCTGCTGTTATCAATGCAATTATGTCTCATCATGGAGATGAAGAGGCAGTAAGTATTGAGGCGTGTGTAGTGTGTGCTGCTGATGCAATTAGTGCGGGGAGACCTGGAGCAAGGAGAGAGGTATTAGAAAACTTCTTAAATCGTATGCAGGATATTGAAAAAATTGCTTCTGAAAAGCTTGGCGTAAAGCAAGCTTATGCAATTAGTGCAGGGAGAGAAGTGCGTGTCATTGTAAGAGCAGATATAATAGATGATGAAGGGGCAATTGTCCTTGCAAAAGAAATTGCAAGTGAAATTGAACAAAACTTGCATTATCCAAGTGAAATTAAAGTTAATGTCATTAGAGAAACACGAGCTGTTGAGTTTGCAAAATAAAAGGAGGATATAAAGTGTTAAAAAAACCCAATCTCAATACTTCACTTTTAAGAAAAATTTTTATTGCAGCTTCTATTAGAAGATGGAATGATCAAGCCACTCCAGTAGAATTTGTAGAGCTAGATAAACAAGCACATAAGATTGTTATTGCATATATTCTTGCAAAAATCGAAGAGAAAGAAAGAAATATACAAATTGATTGGGAAAAACTCATTGAATATTTTTGTTTTGAGTTTTTTGCACGAGTAGTTTTGACAGATATCAAACCACCAGTATTTTATACCCTACAAAAAACTTATCGCAATCAGCTTGCTGATTTTGTCATCAATGATATGCAAGAAGACTTAAAGGCATATCCTTTTTTTGAAGATATGAAACAATATCTAAAAAATCCACCAAATTGCATTGAGAATCAAATCCTAAAGGCTGCGCATTTTTATGCTTCTAAATGGGAATTTGACATCATTTATCATTTTGCACCTTTTATGTATGATGTGCAAAATATTAAAAATATCATTGATAAAGAAGTAGAAAGCCATTACCATCTAAGCGGTATCCAAAAGATTATCCTCTTTAATGACTATAAAGAGCTTATTACGATGTTTGGTCAATTGCGATTCCAAAAACGCTGGAGCCAAACTCCAAGAGTTCCCCCAACAAGTGTTTTAGGGCATACTCTTATTGTTGCAATTTGTGGCTATCTTTTAAGTTATGATATCCATACTTGCAAACAAATGCGTATCAACCACTTTTTATGTGGATTATTTCACGACTTACCAGAAATACTTACAAGGGATATTATCTCGCCTATCAAAAGAAGCGTAAGAGGTCTTGATGAACAAATCAAACTCATAGAAGAAGAAGCGGTAACACAAAAGATCTTAAAGATTGTGCCTGATAATATCGCAGAAGATATCAAATATTTCACACAAAATGAATTTAGCAATCGCTATAAGATTGAATGTTTTACAAAAAGCGCAAATGCAAAAGAACTTCTAGAACATTATGATAGTGATGAATACTCCCCTATTTATGGAGAATTCTTGAAGGTTTGTGATTTGTTAAGTGCATTTTTGGAAGCAAAAATTTCTATCGCTCATGGAATCTCTTCAAATGAGCTTATCGATGGTGCAGATAACATTTATGAAAAATGCAAGAATATCCAAATTAGAAATGTTGATATTGGTGCGATTTTTAGGGATTTTATATAATGGAATTTCTTGCCCTACTTACAGAGAGCAAAACACAGGCTTTTTTTTTGCTTTTATTGAGATTTGCAGGAATTTTTGCATTTTTTCCATTTTTTGATTCTGGTCTTATTCCTGTTTCCTTGCGTGGTGCTCTTGCTTTTTTTATGAGTGTTTTATTTTTTTATACCTTGCCACCAACTTCTCTTGAACTAGGAATTGTAGATTTTCTACTTGCTGGTGCTATGGAGCTATTATTTGGCTTTTTGGCTTCTTTGGTATTGCAGATTATTTTTTCTACCATTGCTTTTGCAGGAGATAGCATAAGCTTTTCTATGGGGCTTACAATGGCTAGTGCATATGATCCAGCTACAGGATCGCAAAAACCTATAGTAGGACAAGTGTTGATGATGTTAGCCCTACTCATTGCTCTGCAAACCAACTTTCATCATCTTATTTTTTCTTTTGTAGCACAAAGTCTCTCTGAAATACCACTAGGGCATTTTGGAGCAAATCATAATTTATTTGAAGTGATTGTTTATAATTTTGCCAATCTTTTTAGTATCGGTTTTGCAATGGCATTCCCCATTCTTGGAATGATACTGCTTACAGATATTATTTTTGGAATGATTATGAAAACCCATCCTCAATTCAACTTGCTTGCAATCGGTTTTCCTGTAAAAATAGCTCTTGCTATTGCTGTAATTATTGTCATTATTCCATCAATTATGCATAATTTCAAGTATCATTTAAATTTAGGATTTGAACTTTTGGAAAAAATATTTTAGGAGGCTTGTATGATTAGTTTGCAGGAAGCTTTGGATATCAATTTTAATCTACCAAAACTTACTTTAGATACACAAGAAATAGATATTTTTGAAGCACAAGGATATATTTTAGCACAAGATATTTATATCAAAAGAGCATTGCCAATGTTTGATAATTCCGCAATGGATGGATATGCAATAAATCTTGCTTACAAAAATCCAAAAGTAACACGCACAATCCTAGCAGGTCAAGATGCCTCAAATATTACCCTACAAGATAATGAGGCTATACGCATAATGACTGGAGCAATGCTTCCAAAAAATGCAAATGCCATAGCACCTTTTGAAATTACAAGCCTACAAGATGGGATTTTAAGCATTCAGAAAGAATTGCACCAAGGGGCAAATATTCGCAAAAAAGGTGAAGAAAAACAAGAAGGAATGCTACTTGCAAAAAAAGGGCAAGTTTTAGATTTTAGAGATATAGGACTTTTAGCCTCCCAAGGTTATAACAAAATTTGTGTTTATCAAAAACCACTGATTGGCGTATTTTCAAGTGGTGATGAAATAAAAGAAGTGGGTGAAGATGCACTATCTCATCAAATTTATAATATCAATGCGCCAAGTATTTGCGCAATTCTCAAGCAATATAATCACCATTATCAATATCTAGGTATTTTAAAAGACAATGAAAGCTTAGAAGAAAAAATTTTAACTGCTTCAAAAAAGTATCAGATTCTTATCACAAGTGGTGGTGCAAGTGTTGGTGATGCAGATTTACTAGAAAAAATCCTATTAAAACATCAAGCAAATATTTATTATCATAAAATCAATCTCAAACCTGGAAAACCCATTATGGTGGCAAAGCTTAATCAATGCTATTTCTTTTGCCTGCCTGGAAATCCTCTAAGCGCCATACTCAATCTCTTGGCTCTAGTCATCCCTACCCTACAAAGGCTCTGTAATGCAAATGCATTTTATCCTTTAATGCTTAAAGCAAAATGCCAAGAAGAACTCAACTTTAAAAACAATCGCTCTAATATCATTCTAGGTAACTATCATCGGGGTATTTTTACACCTCATAAAAACGGGAAATATAGCCCAAGTGCCATTAGTGTTTTTCAAGAATGCAATAGCTTTGCAATCTTTGATGAAAAATTTACACAAATTCACAAAAACCAAGAGATTGATATTCTCCTTTATATGATGAGTTTTACTACAAAATAACTTTATAATCAACTTCTTGATTTTCTGATACAATTACAATACTTCTAAAAAGGATTGCAATGAAAAAGCTATTATTTGGAGTAAGCGATACACAAGAATGCAAGCAGGCAATCAATACTATTATTCATCTTTTTGGGAATCAAGAAGATATACAACTTACTCTTTTGCATGTTTTACCAGATTCTTTAGTTTATGCAGAAAGTGGAATGGTAGATTACGGAGCTATCCAAGATGATGAAATGCAACAATCACACATTCTTTTAGAATCTTTTGCAAAAGACTTTGAACAAAAGGGCATTACTTGTGAAAAAATACTCAAGACAGGAAATCCTATTGATGTGGTTTTAGAAATTGCAGATAATTATGATTTACTTATTATTGGTGCTAGCGAATCTTCTTTATTGCATCGCATATTTAACTCACATCAAAATAGCTTTGTAAATTCTTCTCCTATTCCTGTTTTGGTAGCCAAATAAAAACTACAAGAGGTTTTTGATGAAAAAGAAAGTTCTTAATGTTTTGATACTCTCAAGCTTAAGCTTTGGTCTTGATTTTGGAGATATGGGTAATACTTCTATTAGCATGGGTGGTGCAGGAGTAGCACTAGAAAGCTCTGCTTTTGGTGCATACTACAATCCAGCACTTATTAGTATTGATAATAAAGTGCGTTTTGGTTATACATTTGGCGGGAGATACCAACAAAAAAATATTGATAGATTGACAAAATTTAACTTTCAAAATATGCTTGATAATGCCGCTGCATTGCAACCAAATGGGACAGGGCAAAATAATCTAGATAAAGACAAGGTGGCTACCTTATATGAAGATATCACAACGCTAAATGATATTTTCAATCAAAATCATTTAAGTTTTACATCACAAAATGGAATCTCCTTGCAACTATCTCCTGCTGCTATGCGCGGTAGTTTTGGATCTTTGGGGATTGCATATTTCGCTTCTCTTTATTCCAATATTTCTGCAAATAGCAATATTTCAGATATGAAATTTATCATAGAAAACAATAATCAATATTATGAGGTCAATGCTGATGGCACAACTTCAGGTAGCAATAAAACCTCTTATGAAAACAATTCTCTAATCTATGCAATCCAAAATGACAAGATTGGAAGTATCACAACAAGAAACTTTCTTCTCTCTGAAGTTCCACTAAGCTATGCAAGGACTTTTTTCTTTAAAAACTCCAATCTCAATCTTGGAATCAATCTTAAATACCTCAATGCAATCTTATTTGAAAAAGATGTAACTATTGGGAAAAACACTAATATCAATAGCATCATCTCTAGCTTTAAGACTCAATCCAATCTAAAATCTCGCCATGGTTTTGGTGTAGATTTAGGAGTAACCTATGGATTAGATCTTCCAAAATTTCGCTATCTTACCTTTGGATTTGTCGCTAAAAATATCAATACCCCGACATTTGATTTTGATAGTACAAAAATACAGATAAAGCCTCAATATCGCGTCGGTATGGCTTATAATCAACCTTATGTAACCCTAGCTTTTGATGCAGATATCCTGCCAAATGAAATTTTTAGCTATAGTCATGAAAAACAATATAGTCAAATGATTGGCGGTGGATTAAAATTTGATCTTAAAACTATTGATATGCGTATTGGAGCAATGAAAGATTTACGTCAAGACAATGGATTGATTTTAACTAGTGGATTTAATATTCTTGGTTTGTTTGACATTGCTTTCCAAATTGGAACAAAAGCTGGATATAACAACTATATTCCTCGCTATATGGCATTGCAAATTGGCGGTAGTTTTTCTTTTTAATCAATGGCATTTGATTTCGTATTTTTGATTGGTATTTTATGCTTTTGCACTACACTTCTACTTTCTTTTTTGCTTATAAAAAACAACAAAACAAAAGATATTTTGCAAAATCAAATTACAGAATATAAAGTCATCACTCAAACATTAAAAAATCAAATTCAGCACTTTGAGAATGAAAAACAACGCTTAAGACAAGAATATCAAGAACAAAATCTCTTGCTTGAAAAAAATTATCAACAAAACCTTGAAATACTTGAGAAAAAACTCCAAGAAAACTATCAGACACAAAATAATCTTTTATTAGCACAAAATAAAAATATGATAAATGAGGATTCTAAAAAAATCCTTGATTCCATCTTTGCACCCCTAAAAGAGCAAATTAAGGATTATTCTGAGCGGCTAGTAAAAAATGAAGTCAAGATTGAAACACAAATAAAAAGTATGTTTGACTTTACACAAAACATCGGGGATAAGGCAAATAAGCTTGCACAAATACTAAAAGGAGATAAAAAGACAAGAGGAAACTTTGGAGAATTGCAACTCAAAAGCATTTTAAAAAATAGCGGACTTATAGAAGGTGAGCAATATAAATTACAGCAACATTTCAAGATTGAAGGCTCTAGCTATATACCTGATGCAATCATCTACCTTGAAAAAAATAAGAGCATTGTAGTTGATGCGAAGTTTAGTTTGCCTAATAGCTTTGATTTTCAAGAAATAGATTCTCAAGTTTGCTTTGAAATTTACCAAAATCTTAAAAAAAGAATAGATGAACTTGCACAAAAACCCTATAATGTAATCCAAAGTGATACTTATGATTTTGTATTATTATTTATTCCTTATCAAAATATCTTAGATCTTGCAATAGAGGCCAATAGCGATATTTATCAATATGCCTATAATAAAAAAGTTTATCTCACAACACCGCACACACTCTTTATGGCACTTAAAACTATTAGCATTACTTGGCTTAATATCAAACGCAATGAAAATATCACACAAGCATTCGATGAAATAGGAAAGTTTCATGAGAAATTTGTGGGGGTGCTCAAAAGCTTTGAAGATATCAAAATGCATCTACAAAGACTACAAAAGGCAAAAGATGATATGGAAAATAAACTACAAACAGGACAAGGAAATCTCACATCTAGATTCCAAAAAATTGAAGAACTTGGAGTAAAAACAAAAAAATCTCTCAATTGCTAATCCCCCCCCCCCTTTTTTTTATCAAAAAAAACTAACAAACCTTTACTTGTATCTCGCCATCTTTGCAATCAAATTTTACAGTATCACCTTCTTTTATCTTATCCTCTAGAATCATTTCTGCCAATCTATCTTCTACTTCTTCATATAATGCTCTTTTTAGAGGTCTTGCACCATATATAGGATCAAAACCAGCTTGTGCAATAAATTCTTTGGCCTCTTTGCTAAGCTCAATTTGCACTCCCCTCTCAGCAACTTTCTTTCTAATATCTTCAAACATAATATCTACAATCTCTACAATTCCCTCCAAATTCAAAGGATTAAAAATTACAATATCATCAAGACGATTTAAAAATTCTGGCTTAAAGTATGCCTTAAGAGAATCTTGTATAGCTTTTTCTCTCTCTTGTTTGTCAGAAATTTCTAAAATCTTATCGCTCCCAATATTGCTTGTAAGAATAATAATAGTATTTCTAAAATCTACAACTACCCCTTTATTATCAGTCAGCCTACCATCATCTAAAACTTGAAGCAAGATATTAAAAACATCTGGATGTGCTTTTTCAATTTCATCAAACAACACTACACTATAAGGTTTGCGTCTCACAGCCTCTGTCAATTGACCACCCTCTTCATAACCCACATATCCAGGAGGAGCACCTACAAGTCTGCTTGCTGCGTGTTTTTCCATATATTCACTCATATCGATACGAATGAGATTTTTTTGGCTATCAAACAAAAATTGCGCAAGAGTTTTTGCACTTTGTGTTTTTCCAACGCCCGTTGGTCCCAAAAATAAAAAACTCCCTATGGGTCTTGAACTCTCGCTTAAACCTGCTTTATTTCTCTTAATCGCTCTTGCAATGGCATTTAACGCCTCATCTTGACCAACAACACTCTTTTTTAATTCTTGTTGTATATTTAAAATCTTATCCTTTTCTTCTTGAAGCATTTTTTTGACAGGTATCTGTGTCCATCTTGATACAATTTCTGCAATACTTTCTTGAGTAAGAGCATTTTTCAATAATGTGCCTTGCGATTGCATAGCTTCCCATTTATCTTGCAAATCTTTTTGTCTTTGCTCTTTTTGAGGTATTTTGCTATAGTCAATCTCTGCTGCCTTATTATAATCTCCATTGCGTTTAGCAATTTCTGATTCTCTTTTTAATGCTTCAATATCATTCTTATTTTGTGCGATTTCCTTAAATACAGTCTTTTCATTATCAAACTGTAATTGCAAGGTATTCTTTTTTTCTATTGCATCTTCTAATTCTTTTTGTATCTCATCTAATCTTGCTTGATTGCTTGGTTTATCCTCCATATTCAAAGCTTGTTTTTCAACCTCAAGCCTTTGAATATTTCTTTTAATAAGCCTCAAAGCACTAGGTTCAGATTCTATTTGCATTTTTAACTCCGCAGCACCCTCATCAATCAAATCGATTGCCTTATCTGGCAAAAATCTATCTGTAATATAGCGATGTGAAAGTTTAACAGCACTCACAAGAGCAGAATCTGTAATACTTACATTATGATGTGTTTCTAATTTTTCCTTTAAGCCTCTTAAGATTTGCAATGCTTCAGACACACTAGGTTCATTTAAATTTACTGGCTGAAATCGTCTTGTAAGTGCAGCATCTTTTTCAAAATATTTTCTATACTCTTTTAGAGTTGTGGCTCCTATTGTATGCAATTCTCCTCTAGCTAGTGCAGGTTTAAGAATATTTGCAGCATCCATACTCCCTTCACCTGCCCCAGCACCTACAATGGTATGTATTTCATCAATGAAAAGAATAATATTTCCTGCTTTTTTAACCTCATCAATAACATTTTTTAATCTTTCCTCAAATTCCCCCCTATACTTTGCACCTGCTACTAATGCACTCATATCCAGTGCAATCACTCTTTTATTTTGTAAAGATAGTGGAACTTCTTTTTTGGCAATTTGTTGTGCTAAACCCTCCACAATAGCTGTTTTACCAACTCCAGGCTCTCCTAATAAAATAGGATTATTTTTTGTTTTTCTGATAAGTATTTGCATCACTCTTGTAATTTCTTCATCTCTTCCAATCACAGGATCAAGTAAATTTTCCATAGCCTTTTGTGTCAAATCAATACCAAACTTTTGCAATGATTCTAAGGCATCATCACCACTTGCATCTTGTATTTTTCTCCCAGCACGCAAAGATTCAAAAGTTTTTTTAAGCTCTAAATAATCTATATTAGTGCTAAAGATTTGCTTAAGATTCTCTAAATTTGCCAAGATAAATGTATCAATTGCAATAAATTTATCCCCATTTTTTACCGCCATACCCTCAGCTTGCAACAATGCTTGTTGCAACCCTTGTGATAATGTCATATTTTCTTTAGATATGCTTGAAGCTTTAGGCAATCTCTCAGCAGCACTTTGGGCTTCAAGATTTAAGCTCGCACAATCCAAATTCATTTGATCAAGCACTTGATACAAAGAAGATTGAGAATTACTAAGCATTGCCCAAATCATATGCACAAAATCCACCTCTTGATTTTTTTGATGCAATGCAAGAGCCAATGCAGAATCTAAAGTTTCTTTTAATTGATTTGTCATTTTTTCAAAAATATTCATTAAATACTCC
This sequence comes from Helicobacter anseris, assembly GCF_003364335.1. Taxonomy (GTDB): domain Bacteria; phylum Campylobacterota; class Campylobacteria; order Campylobacterales; family Helicobacteraceae; genus Helicobacter_H; species Helicobacter_H anseris. Next base: position 22,794 of record NZ_NXLX01000014.1, on the reverse strand, counting down.
TTAAATTATTAAGTTTTATATGAAAGGCATTATATAAGTTTAGTCTAATAATGTCAAGTTATTTTATATTTTTAAACTAAAATTACATTTTCTTGATGTTTTTTAGCGAATTCAACAAAACTTGACCATCTTTTGATAAAATCCAATTTTCTATATTTTTAATTACAAATTAAAAACTCTGTAAAATCACATTTAGTTTAGGTTTATCAAAATGAAAAAAATTTTTCTCTCTGGTTTTTTGGCCTCAGGAATTGCCATCACCTTTCTGCTAGGTGTGCTTTATGCACAAACAGATACTTCTGCTACAAAAAAAAGTTCTCAAAAAGAAAGAATTGAAGCTTATGACAAACTTACAAAAATTATCAATACTGTTGAAAACTATTATGTAGATGAAATTGATATTAAAGAAATCATAGATAAGGCCATAGGAGGTCTTCTGACCAATCTTGATGCACACTCTGATTACCTAACAGAAAAGAAATTCAAAGATTTACAAGCACAAACTGAAGGAGAATTTGGAGGTCTTGGCATTACCATTGGCATGAAAGATGGAGCTCTTACTATTATTGCTCCACTTGATGATACTCCTGCACAAAAAGCTGGATTAAAAAGCGGAGATATTATCCTAAAAATAAACAATGAGAGCACACTGAATATGAGCATTGATGATGCAGTAAATCTCATGAGGGGAAAACCCAAAACCTCTGTTGAGCTTACAATCTATAGAAAAAATGCTCCAAAACCCCTAGACTTTAAAATCACTAGAGATATCATACAAGTTAAATCTGTGCATACTAGAAAAATTGAAAATGAAAATTTCTTATATGTGCGTGTTAATTCTTTTGATAAAAATGTCACAAGTTCTGTAAAAAATGCACTAGATAAAGCAGGAAAACTTGATGGTATTATCTTAGATTTACGCAATAATCCTGGTGGCTTACTCAATCAAGCTGTTGGATTATCAGAACTTTTCATTAAAAATGGAGTAATTGTCTCTCAAAAAGGCAAGGTTAAAAATGAAAATATTGAATATAAAGCCAATGGCAAAGCACCTTATGAAAATTTACCTATTGTAGTTCTAATCAATGGTGGAACCGCAAGTGCAAGCGAGATTGTCTCTGGGGCATTACAAGACTATAAGCGTGCTTTGATTATTGGAGAAAATTCTTTTGGCAAAGGAAGTGTGCAAGTAGTTTTACCCCTAGATTCAACCTCTGCAATTAAACTCACAACCGCAAAATATTACCTCCCAAGTGGCAGAACCATACAAGCCATAGGAGTAACTCCTGATATTATAGTGCATCCTGGAGCAGTGCCACAAAGTGATGGTGGCTTTTCACTCAAAGAAGCTGATTTAAAAAATCATCTCCAAAACGAACTTGATAAAATTAGTGAAGATTCTAAAAAAGATAACAAAAAAGAAGAAAAAACTACTGGGGATAAAAAAGATATGCTTAGTCTCAATGATATCAATAACGATATTCAACTCAAAACAGCTATAGATTTATTAAAAAGCTGGAATATTATAAAACCTATAGAAAAATCCAATAAAGGAGCAGAAAAATAATGCAACAAAAAGAATTGATTTATGAAGGCAAGGGAAAGAAAATTTTTGCAACTGAAGATGCTAATCTTATCATTGCAGAGTTTAAAGACGACCTAACTGCTTTTAACGCTCAAAAAAAAGGTAATGAGACTGGTAAAGGGGCACTAAACTGCAAAATTTCAAGCTTACTTTTTGAGCTTTTAGAAAAAAATGGTATCAAAACACATTACAAAAAAACTCTAGATTCTACACATTTATTATGTGATAAAGTAAGGATTCTGCCTATAGAAGTTGTAGTAAGGAATGTTGCAACTGGCTCGCTTAGCAAAAGATTGGGCATTAAAGATGGTTTAGAGCTACCATTTGTATTAGTCGAATTTTATTATAAGGATGATGTACTTGGCGATCCAATCATCAATGATGAGCATTGTAAAATCCTAAATATTACACAAAAACAAGAAGATTTGGATTTTTTAAAGTCGCAAGCAAGAAAAATCAATACTATTCTTAAAGATTTTTTTATCAAAGTCAATCTAAGATTGATTGATTTCAAATTAGAATTTGGTATCAATAAAGAAAATCAAATTGTCCTTGCTGATGAGATTAGTCCTGATAGTTGCAGATTTTGGGATAAAGACACAAATGAGAAGCTTGATAAAGATGTCTTTAGACAAAATTTAGGAAATGTTAAAGTTGCGTATGAAGAAGTTTTAAAACGCATACTCTCTCAAGGAGCATAAAAATGAAAGCACATATTTTGGTATATCTTAAAGATGGGGTTTTAAATCCAGAAGCAAAAGCGATAGAAAATGCGCTAAAAAGTCTAGATTTTGCTTCTGTTCAATCTGTAAAAATGAGTAAAAAAATCACAATTACCCTTGCGCATAATGATAGACAAAAAGCCATAAAAGAATGTGAAAAGATGGTTCAAGAATTACTAGCAAATACTGTAATTGAAGACTATAATATTGAGATAGAAGAGTAAAAACATGGTTGCTATTCTCCAATTTTTAGGAACAAATTGCGAAAGGGACATGCGATACGTATATCAAGAAAAACTCCAACAAGAAACAGCAATTATATGGCACAGGCAAGAAAGCTTGCCACAAAATACAAAATTAGTAGTTATACCTGGTGGTTTTAGCTATGGTGATTATCTTAGAAGTGGTGCTATTGCTAGATTTGCTCCAATTATGAAAGCAGTTAAAAAATATGCTGATAATGGAGGATTTGTGCTTGGTATTTGCAATGGATTTCAAATTCTCACCGAATCTAAACTTTTACCAGGTGTTCTAAAAAGAAACAATCATCTATCTTTTATTTCAAAACACCAAGAATTGATAGTGCAAAATAACGACAATAAATTTTTAAAAAATTATAAAAAAAATCAAACTATCACATTGCCTATAGCACATGCGGATGGGAACTATTTTGCAGATTCTCAGACACTAGAAACACTTGAGGAAAATCACCAAATTCTACTTACTTATAAAGATAATCCCAATGGTTCTATAAAAAATATTGCAGGTATATGCAACAAAGATAAAAATATTTTTGGACTAATGCCTCACCCAGAACGAGCTATTGAAAAAATCCTTGGAAATGATGTAGGTCTAGAAATGCTAAAATCCCTAAGTGAGTAGTAAGATTTATGAAAAAACTTTTATTGCTTCTACTTATTTTTTCTACTCTTTTTTCTCAAGATGATCAAAAGCAAGAGGAACTCAGACTTCCTTTTTCTCCATCTAAAATTATTTATATCAAAAATATAACCTCTCAAGATTTCTTAAATAAAACTTTCTATATAGGGCAAAAAATAGAGGTCACTTATAACCTTTTATTGCTTTCTGATGCAAAACTCCTTAGTGTTAATTTTGAAAGCCCTATCAAACAAAACAAAATTAAACTTCTTAACGAAGATGAATTAGCTTGGAAACTACAGCCAGATGGAACCTATCAAGCAAAATATATCTATAAAATCCTCTCAAAAAATACCTCATTGCCCCAAATAAAAGCCATTGCCATATCTCAAAATGAAAAATATCAAGATATTGCAATCTCTCCAAAAATTTCTCTAGATATCTATAATCTAAAATCTAATCCTAAATATTCCGGAGTGCTTGGAGATTCTTTAAAGATTCTAAGAGCAAAAACAAAAAAATATGATGAATATCACAATATTTTGATTTTTGAGTTAGAAGCAGAAAATGCAAATTTGGAAGATTTTACTCTCCCCTATCCAGACATTGCCAAACAAGAATTTCAAACCATAGAGGATAATAAGGGAATTTATTATTGTATTTTTCCAAAAAAATACACTAATTTTAGTTTTGATTTTTTTTCATTACCAAAAAATCAATTTGAAAATATCACAATTCCCATTGTCATCTCTCAAGACAATACTGCAGGTCAAGATGATTTAAGACCTAAAAATATCTTTTTATTATATTCAACTCTTTTTTTAATTATTGGAATCATTGGGTGCATTGGTATTTATATTTTTCTATATAGAAAAAAGATAGTTCTATTACTTATTGCAATATTATTTATTTATCTACTTTGGCATATCTTTTATCGCAATGATATTATTTTAAAAAAAGAGCAAGTAATCAAAATACTACCTACACATAATTCGACAACTCTCCTTATTGTAGAAAAGCCAATTTTTGCAGAAATCATTGGCTCCCACGGAAATTTTTATAAAATCATTACATCAGATGGTAAAATCGGATGGATTGAAAAAGGAAAAAAATGAGCAGAATTAGAGGAATTTATGCAACCATACTTATTGCAATTGGACTTGCAATCATCATGTTTTTTATTTTTCTTACAAAAAATAAAAATAATGCCAGAAATGCTAGAAAAGGGTGTGTAACTTGGTTTTTTTTAGGGGGATACAAGCTAGAAAAAATAGGAGATTTTGACACAAGTGCTACACTAATTATCATGAATCATCAAAGCCTTACTGATATTTTATGTCTTGAGGCATATCATCCACAAAATATATGTTGGGTTGCCAAAAAACAATTAGGAGAAATACCTTTTTATGGATATGCTCTTAGGGGTCCTGAAATGATTCTACTTGATAGAGAAGATAAAAGAGGTTTAAGCTTTTTATTAAAGACTGCTGAAGAAAAAATCAAGCAAAAGCGTCCTATTGTAATTTTTCCAGAAGGCACTAGAAGCAAAGGATTGGAAGATTTTTTACCATTCAAAGTAGGTGCAAAAATACTTGCAGAAAGGTTTAATCTTAAGGTTCAACCAATTGTGTTGGTAAATACCAAAAAGATGTATCATACCTCTCCTTTTGAAAGTCAAAGTAGTAATGCAAGAATGATTATTATGGATGCCTTTACACCAGAAGCTGGAAGCAATTGGTATGAGGAGATACAAAAGTCTATGCATGAAGTTTATTTAAAACATTATAAAGAGTTAAATCCATAGAATAATGCTATAATAAAATTTTGCTTGGGGCATTAGCTCAGTTGGGAGAGCACAACGCTGGCAGCGTTGGGGTCAGCGGTTCGAACCCGCTATGCTCCACCATTCACTACTCTTACACTAATCCTACCAATTCTTTTGCGTGTTGATAAGTCTTAGAAGCAATAGATTTAGCCCTATCTCTTCCTTCATTTAAAACACCAATGATATATTGTTTATCTTGCTGAAGTTCTTGGTATCTTTTTTGCATTGGTTTTAAAGCCTCAATTACCACTTCTGCAACTTCTTTTTTTAAATCCCCATATCCCCTTGCCTCAAAATTCTCTTCTATTTCTTGTCTTGATTTTTTGGTAAAAATCTCATAAATATTCAAAAGATTATAGACACCTGCACGATTCTCATCAAACTTTATGCTAGCTTGAGAATCTGTTGTTGCTTTTTTAAATTTCCTCATAATATCATCTGGAGTATCTGTTAAAAAAATTGCATGATTTGCACCATTGGCAGATTTGCTCATTTTTACCAAAGGATCATCCAACCCCATCACTCTAGCACCCACTTTTGGAATCAATGGTTCTGGGATTTTAAAGCACTCTCCAAAATCACGATTAAACTTTTGAGCTACATTTCTAGTTAATTCTAAATGCTGCTTTTGATCCTCTCCAACAGGAACTAAATCTGCATGATATAACAAAATATCTGCCGCCATTAGTGCAGGATAATTAAATAATCCAATATTGATATTCTTTGGATTTTTTTGAGATTTGTCTTTAAATTGTGTCATACGACTCATTTCACCCATTGCTATATTACAATCAAGTATCCACGCAAGAGCACCATGTTCATCAATTTCACTTTGAATAAAAAGATGTGATTTTTGCGGATCAATTCCACATGCAAGTAGCATCATTGCAAGCTCATAGGTTTTTTCTCTTAAAGTTTTTGGATCTTGGGTTACTGTTATAGCATGAGAATTAACAATACAAAAAATATTCTCAAATTTATCTTGAGAATCTACCCAATTTTTTACCGCACCTAAATAATTTCCTAGATGAATTTTTCCCGTAGGCTGGATTCCAGAAAATACTCTTTTCATACAATATCTACTCCCTAAGTGTAAATTACAACAAACGATATATTATAAGGAGTTTTAATCATATCATCAAGTTTTTTTTGATAAAATAGCAGATTATTTTTTAGTTTTTGGAGTTATAAATTATGGTAAATACTCTTTTTATTCTACAAATTGTCCTCTCAATACTCATTGTCATTGTAGTTTTAATGCAAAAAAGCTCAAGTATAGGGCTTGGTGTTTATAGCGGAAGCAACGAATCTCTTTTTGGAGCAAAAGGTCCAGCAAGCTTTATGTCAAAACTCACCTTTACCTTGGCTATTTTATTTTTAGCAAATACCATTTCCTTGGGATATTTTTATAACAAAGATTTCAAAAAAAGTATCATAGATAGTGTAGATAAAAAAACTCTCATACCCCAAAGTCCTTTGGAAAATAAAATAGAAATTCCAAGCGCACCGACAAATCCATTATTACAGAACAAGGATCAATAATGCTAGAAAACATTTTCACAAATACAAAAAACCATATGGACAAAAGTATTGAAGCACTAAAAAGAGATTTCTTAACCCTAAGAAGCGGAAAAGTATCCGTAAATATTTTAGATAACATCAAGGTAGATTACTACTCTACACCAACACCATTAAATCAAGTTGGATCAGTAATTGCTCAAGATGCTACAACCATAGTCATTACCCCATGGGAAAAAAGCTTACTAAAGGAAATAGAAAGAGCTATTCAAGAAGCAAATATTGGAGTAAATCCAAATTCAGATGGTGATACCATTAAACTCTTTTTTCCTCCAATGACACAAGAACAAAGAAAAGAAATTGCAAAAGATGCAAAAGCTATGGGAGAAAAAGCAAAAGTTGCGATACGCAATATTAGACAAGATTCTAACAATCAAATCAAAAAACTTGAAAAAGATAAAAGCATCACAGAAGATGAAAGTAAAAAAGCACAGGATATGATTCAAAAATATACTGATGAGTATGTAAAAAAAATAGAAGACATGGCAAAAAACAAAGAAGATGAAGTAATGAAGGTTTAAAATATGGAAGCAATAAATGTAGAAGAATACTACAAAAATGCCCATGCTCTATTAAAGGGGCATTTTTTACTTAGTAGCGGGAATCATTCTGATACTTATTTACAATCTGCAAAGGTTCTTGAAAATCCAAAAAATGCAGAAATACTAGCACAAGCACTTGCAAACCAAATTAAAGAATCTAAAATCCAAGTTGATTGCATTTGCGCTCCTGCTTTGGGTGGTATTTTAGCTGGATATGAACTTGCTAGAGCGCTTGGCGTAAGATTTATTTTTACCGAGAGAGTAGAAGGAAAAATGAATCTAAGAAGAGGCTTTGAAGTAGCAAAAAATGAAAAAGTTCTTATTTGTGAAGATATTATTACAACAGGTGGATCTGCCCTAGAATCTGCACAATGCATTCAAGAAAAAGGTGGAATCATAGTAGCATATGCAGGATTAGCAAATAGAGGCTTTTGCAAGCGTGTAAATGGCAATACTACAAAAAAGCCGGAGTGTAAATTACCGGATGATATCCCTTTATTTGCCTTAGAAGACTTTATTTTTAATATGTATGAACCTAATGATTGTCCTTTGTGCAAAAGTGGTTCTCATGCAATAAAACCTGGGAGTAGAGGCAACTAATTTTGCTAAAGCAAGTCCTAGCAAGTGCCTTTATTATCCAAAGAATCAAGGCATTTATAACAGATATTTTCATGATATATACTCCAATCCTATACATTATGACTTATTTCATATTAGATGGAGCAAAATCCTTTCAAAGCAATCAAGGTGCAATCTTTTTATGCTTTATCCTTTATGGTGTTATCACAGCAAGCTTTTTAAGTGCAAAAATGCAAACCCCTGGTTTTAAATATGCACAAATCAGACTCACAAATCATCAAGGAAAAAAAATAGGTTTTATTCACGCTTTTTTAAGATTTATCATCTGGTCCTTATCTATGACATTTCTTATAGGATTTTTCTTTCCATTTTTTAATAAAAAAAATGAATGCCTACATGATTATATCTGTAAAACAAAAATTAGTTTTCAAAAATAAATTCTCACGCCAGCCAACTGATCAACACGCTCTTTTTCTTTGATAAAAAAATAAGCTTGTAACTGATAAAATAAATCTAAATTTCTTACAATGCGATAAGAAAATGATAGAGAAAAAATACTTCCATTGTCTTTTTTATAAAGACGATTTTGATACTCAAATACCATTTTTATATCTCTTGGGCTTTGAAAAACAATCCCTAGAGAATTGCCCAAGGTCATCCTTGGGGCTTCTGAAATATAAAAAATAGGTTCTAATAAATAATAAGAATATAAAAAATCGTTAAGAGCATATGCCATACCAACTCCCCCACTCATATAATAAGCCAAAGCATCTTTCATAAAACTTCTATCAAAACCTGTTTGGATTCTAAAAGAAATAGGTTGAAAAAGTGCACCAATCATTCCAAAAGAGCTTAAAGAAAAAATTTTGGCTTCATTGATTTGCACTTGCTCAAAACCTTGCTTTGAAGCATCTAAAAAAACACTTCCTTTTAAAAATTCTATTTGTGAACCTCTTAAATAACCAACATCATTATCATCAATACTATGATAAGCCAATCTAAAAGAAATCCCCATGCCACTTAAATTATTTTTACTAATTAAAAAAGTTTCAAATCTCGCACCCTGATTAGCATCCAATATGCTAATTGGGGATTTTAATTTAAAATTGCTTGGTTTCCCAAGTTTTGATCTTAATGATGCTATATGATGTGCAATAGTAATATATTGCTCATATTTCAACCTCTGTTTAATAAAATAAAACTCACTTAATTCTGCACTTAAATCTAATATATCTACAATGTCTTTCTGCGAAGACAAGGAAACAATCTCTCCCATTGCAATTTTTTTTGCCAACATCAAAGATTTAAAGTCCAACTTCTTTTCATAAAATAAAATTTTATTTTGCTTACTGGGTCTATATCTAACATCAAGAACAATTTTCTCTTTTTGCATTGCAAATAAAGTTTCTGGAGGATTTACTTGATAAAAGAAATATTGATGTAGATTTATACTTGGTCTTGCTATCTCAAGTAGCCAAAAAAGATTATAAGAGCAGTTTTTATTAAGATAAAAATAAGAAATTTTAATATCTCTTAATTCCCAAATATGCTCAAATATTTTCAATACCTCTAATTGAGAAAAATTAAGATCTATTTCCCAAATATCCCTGCTCTCCATATCCTGATATTCTTTTAATTTTTCATAATATGGCAATATAGAATATTGACCAGAATAGCCACCAAATATACCCTTAAAAGCAAATTTTAAGGGATTTTCTTTTGAAGAATCTACTTGCGCAGAAAAATTAACTGCAAAGGATAATAAACGGGATTTAAAATCAGAATTTAAAAGCAACATAGTATGTCCAAACATGGATGCTGGAGAACCCATAAAAGCGGTAGGAAAAATAATAGTAGCACTCTTTGGATTGATATATTTAAGATTTTCTTCATATTCCTTACATTTCACAAATGGTAAATCTTTAAAATCCAAAAAATCATTCAAAAATCGAAATCTTGCTTTAAACCTACATAAAGCATGATAATCTTCTTTTTGTCTAGATTTGGCAATAACCTTTACTTCCTCATCTGCTTCTAAAAAATCCTTAGGAATCTCTACTGATTCAATAGATTGATAAAAAGCCCTAATTGTAGCTTCTAATTCTTCCTGTGGATTCTTAAAACCATCTTTAGCATAAAAAAAATTTTTATCTCTAATTTCACTTTTATCATCAAGCATATGCAAAAGGATATGCCATTGTTTTTTTTCACTAAGCTTTAATTTTGAAGCTTCATCTATATAATTTTGAATAACATTAGCACTACAAATAACTGAAAAAAATGCAAGAATAAGTAAAAAACGCATAAAAATAAAACCAAGAAAATTCTTGGTTTAGTATTCAAATTAGAGTGTTGAAATATTATCTAACACTTCATTCATTTGAACTTTTTGTGAGGTGTAAATCTTTAAATAATTTTCTTGTAATTTTGCTTTAAATTCTTCTGTATTTTGGATAGCCAAAAGCTCTAATAATGTATCTAAACTTTCTCCACTACCCCTAGAAATATCCTTTGATAAAGAATCCATATTTGAAGCTACAAATTCTTGAGTTCTAGTATCCATAACAAATCTTGTTTTTTGGCAGCCTAAAGTACCAGAACTAATTCCAAAAGTTTGTAATCCAAAAGTATTATTAGTTGTTGCCTGTAAAGCATAAATTACTGCGGAATTTGGCGCACTAAACACAGCATTACCCAAACCACAACCTGTCTGAGTATTGCCACTAGAAGATGATACTTTCTTCTCAACTTTCTTTACATCTTCTTTAATCTCCTTAGAAGCATCTTCCTCTGCAATCAATAAACCTGTTAAAATCAATGATAAAAATAAAACTCTTTTTAACATCATAACACCTTTTTGTATTTTTGTTAATTTTTATTCAATAAAGCGTAAAATTATAGCAAAATATATCAAAGAAGCATCTTGCTTTCTTCCTGAATTTTATATTTCTTTTATTTTATTTTAGCTATCATTTGGTTCAATACAAACACTTAAAAAGGAATATAAATTATGGAGTTGGAAAATAGGTTTTTTACTTTTGCTAGCTTGATTAGCCACGACCATGATTTTATCATTGGTTTTTATACTATTTTATGTGCCCTTGTCACCATTTTTGTAAGCAAACTTGCAACAAGAAAACTGCAAATTGTTCCTAGTGGCTTGCAAAATGTTTATGAGGTTGTAATTGAAGGGATACTAGGTATTGCAAAAGATGTGATTGGTGAGCAAAATGCTCGTAAATATTTTCCGCTAGCAGGGACGATTGCTATTTTTATTTTCTTTTGCAATATGATTGGTATTATTCCTGGTTTTGAAGCTCCTACAGCTAACTGGAATTTTACTTTGGTACTTGCGTTGATTGTCTTTTTCTTTTATCATTTTGAAGGCATCAAAGCACAAGGTTTTATACACTATTTTGCACATTTCATGGGTCCAATGAAAATTCTAGCTCCATTGATGTTTCCTATTGAAATTATTTCTCATATCTCAAGAATTATCTCTCTGACTTTCCGTTTATTTGGAAATATCAAAGGTGATGATATGTTCTTGCTAGTTATGCTAATGCTTGTTCCTTGGTTTGTGCCTGTTGCACCTTTTATTGTATTGGTATTTATGGGTATTTTGCAAGCTTTTGTATTTATGATACTCACATATGTTTATCTTGCTGGTGCAATTCTAGTTCAAGAAGAAGATCACCATTAACAACAAATTCCACGCTTTACCTTCATCTACTAGAAATATTATAGATTTTAGTAATATTTCTAGTGTTTTATAGCCAAATTTATTTTTTATCTTGTATAGTCTTTAGATTCTCATCGCCTCAACTCAAAAAAATATAAGGAATAGCATTTGCTTTAGAATCTCTAAGTTATTAAGGAGATTACAAAATGCTTATCAACAACAATCAAGATTCTCTTTCTCAAGTCCTAAGCAAACGCTACCAGGAAAATCAAATCTACCTCAACAAAACAGCAGAACCACTAGAGGAGACATCAAAAGCTCCTTACTCTCATCATAAAATTGAAGATAGCTTTTCTCTATCGCAAGATTATAAGAAAATAAAACAAGCAAAAGCATACATTAAAGATGCTTTGAAAGATACTCCTTCTTTTTTAGCTTTGGCTGACAAACTTCAAAAAGAAGATCTTATCTCTCAACAAGAAAAAATTGCCGCAGATTTTTTAGCAAAAAAAAGCCCTTCGCTTAGTTTTGAAGATTTTGAAGCAATTAGCAAAACACAAAATATCAATTTAGAAATGCAACAAACCATAAGAAATCTTATACAAAAGCTCCAAATGATCAATTATCTTAATGGAAATATTTTAGCTTAAAGCAATTCCCTTGAATGAATATATTTCTCAGATACTTGATACTCCTTGCCCACTCTACCAATATTTTTTAGCTTAAAATCAAAGCTGGGATTATACAAATCATCTTGAATAAAAAATTCCTTGGCTTCAAGCAAAAGAGTTTTGGAACTCTTGCCAATTTCTAATATATCAAAAAAATCACACATAAAAGCAGCTTGCGTGAATTTTGGAACTGGGGGATAAAGAGGATTTTTTATTTCTAATTCTATATTAAATGCAAGTGCCTCACTGGTTTGAGAATCTAACTCTTGAGAACTTAAATGCAAAGATTTTAAATTTTTTACATCACACATACAAATTGTTGCTTTTTTCTCTTGCATAATATTCTTAAAAGTATCCTTAGATTCTCCATTGCTCTTAAGAGAAAAGCAGATAGAAAAAACCACTGGATCTGAGCTAATAGGTGCAAAAAATGCAAAAGGTGCAAGATTGATCACCCCATTTGCACTTACAGTAACAATCCAAGCAATTGGCCTAGGTGTTATGGAATTGCTTAAAATTTTATATTTAATTAGTGGCGATATTTGTGAAAAATTAATTTGCATTTTTTTCCCCTAAAAGTTGATTTATTGCCTCAATCACTTCCTGTGGTTTAATTTCTTTCATGCATAAATGATGCCCTAATGGACATTCTTTTTTTTGGCATGGAGAACATGATAAGTTTTTGTTAATAATAATCTTATTATCATATTGCCAAGGCAGACAATAGGTAGGGTGCGTTGCCCCAAATAATGCAACAAGTGGAATCTTAAGGGCTGCTGCTATATGCATAGGACCACTATCATTACTCAAAAATAAATCTACACTTCCAATCCAATCAACAAGCTCTTGTATGCTTGTCTTATTGCTCAAATCCAATAAATTCTCCAACTTCTTTTCTGAAACTTCTTTTTGAACATTTTCTACAATTTTCTGATTATTATAAGCCTCTATACCACTTCCAAATAATATAACCCTATAATCATTGTTAAGCAAATAGATAATTACTTGAGCAAAGTATTCTGGATACCAGATTTTAGAAGCACCAAATGCAGCACCCGTGCTAATACCTATACTTTTTTTCAAATCCTTTTTTTTGGGATTGCAAATCAATTTTAGACCATCTAGTTTAAACTCTATTTGCAAAGATTCTAATAATTTAGCATAAGATAATACCTGATGCTTAAGAGAAACTTTTTTAACAATTTTATTTAACAAAAAAAATCTCAAAAAACCACTATAGCCAATTCTTACCCTTGAGCGTGTAAAAAATAGCAATAAAGCAGAATAAAAGTGATTTGCAAATGTCAATGCAATATCACATCTTCCAATCTGCTTTGCAAGATGATAAGTTGCTAAAAAACGATTTTTGCTTTGTTTTGTTGTATCAATAAAAATTTCTTTAACCCTACAATCACGAGCATATAAATCACATACTACCTTTGGTCCCACAAAAACAAAATCAGCATCTTGATATTTTTTCTTTAAAACTTCAAAAATTGGAGAGAGCATTACACCATCACCCAACCAATTTGGCGTTCTAATCAAAATTCTCATTTTTTCTCTCTAAGTTTTTTATAAGAATTTTACACAAAAGTTGGGTAAAATTACCAAATTACTTACAATTGGAGTGCAATTATGTTAGTTACGCCAAGAACTCTTAGTGGCTTTAGAGATAGACTACCTGATGAAGCTATAGCTAAAGAAAGATTATTAAAAAAATTAACACTAGTATTTGAAAGTTTTGGATTTGTTCCTATAGAAACACCTCATTTGGAATATGCAGAAATTTTAGTAAAACAAGGTAGCGATGAGATTCAAAAAGAACTTTATAAATTTCAAGATCATGGAAAAAGAGATGTTGCCTTAAGATTTGATCAAACCGTTCCACTGGCTAGGTTTATTTCACAGTATAAAAACGAGGTTGGATTACCTTTCAAACGCTATGTAATTGGCAATGTTTTTAGGGGTGAAAGAGCACAAAAAGGGAGATATAGAGAATTTACACAATGCGATTTTGATTTTATTGGTAGCAAGAGCATTGCCTGTGATGCAGAGATTATTCAAGTTATTTATGCTTCACTCATTACTCTTGGTATCAATGATTTTATTATTTGGTTAAATCATCGCAATATACTCAATGGTATTTGTAAATATTTTGGTATCACAGAAGAAAAAGCTATACAAGATACATTGAGAATTATTGATAAGTTAGAAAAAATTGGAGCACAAGGAGTAAAAGAGGAATTGCAAAAAACTCTTCAACTCTCTGAGAAAAAAGCTGAAGGATTATTGCAAACAACAAGCATTAAACAAACACAACACCAAGAAGAATTCTTTAGAGAAATTGCTCATATGAAAGAATGGAATGAGGAATTAAAAAATGGTATTGAGGAGCTTGAAAATATGTATGCTCTTCTACAAGATCTAGAGATGGATAAAGACTGCTATCGTGTTAATTTTTCTATTGCAAGAGGACTTGGATATTACACAGGCATTGTTTATGAAACAACACTAAATCGCCTTAAGTCCTTAGGTAGTGTTTGCTCTGGTGGTAGATACGACAATCTAACAAAAACTTTTTCAAAAGAAAGTCTAAGTGGTGTTGGCGCTTCAATAGGATTAGATAGATTGCTTGCGGGATTACAAGATCTAGGATTATTAGATTCTAAAGCAACTACTGCAAGGAATCTTATCGTATGTACACATCAAGATTTTTTACCATTTGCATATAAACTTGCGGAATCTTTCCGTCGCAGTCTCATCAATACAGAAGTTTTTCCAGAAGTTACTAAACTAAAAAAACAACTCTCCTATGCAGATCAAAAAGGTCATGAATTTACAATCATTATTGGAGAGAGGGAATTTCAAAGCAAGACCATTACTCTTAAAAATATGACAACAGGAATGCAGCTTGAATGCCTAAGTTTCCTAAAGGCTCTAGAAATTATAAAATCTTAACTCTAGGATATTTAATATCCTAGAAATTATCTTTAAACATTAAATCTAAAGTGCATTATATCCCCATCTTGAACGATATAATCCTTCCCTTCAACCCTTAGAGCACCAGCCTCTTTTGCCTTTGCTTCTCCACCATATTTAATAAAATCTTCATAACTAATTGTCTCTGCTCGAATAAAACCTTTTTCAAAATCTTTATGTATCACTCCAGCTGCCACGGGCGCACTATCTCCCTTTTTAATAGTCCAAGATCTCACCTCTTTAACACCAGCAGTAAAGTAGCTAATTAAGCCTAATTTATAAAATCCTGTGCGGATAATTTGCTCCAATCCCCCTTCTTTACAACCCAAACTCTCCAAAAATTCTTTTCTCTCCTCTTCTTCCATACCAACCATATCTTCTTCAAGTTTTGCACACAACTTAATCACTTCGCAATTATTTTCATTTGCATATTTTTTCAAAGAATCTACATAAGCATTATCTTGCGCTAGATATTCTTCTGAAACATTTGCACCAAATATCACTTCTTTGTTGCTTAAAAATCTTAATTCTTTATTTAAAATCTTAAAGCCCTCATCTTCTTTTTTTGCAAAAGTTCTTACAGGTTTTGTCTCCTCAAGATGCTTTTGTAATTCCAATGCAATATCAAGCATAGCTTTTGCCTCTTTATCCGCTTTTGCTTGCCTTGTAAGTTTTTCTATTCTCTTTTCTAAAGTAGCCAAATCTGCCAATAAAAGCTCTAAATCTATAATCTCGATATCTCTTAATGGATTTACACTTCCTTCTACATGAGTAACATTTTCATCATCAAAACAACGCACCAAATGCAAAATCACATCCACTTCTTTTATATTTCCCAAAAATTGATTCCCTAATCCCTCTCCTTTACTTGCTCCTTTAACAAGCCCAGCAATATCTACAAATTCTACCATCGAGTGCAAAACTCTCTCTGGTTTTACAATCTTAGATAATTCAGCCAACCTTACATCAGGCACCTCAACAACAGCACGATTTGGCTCGATGGTACAAAAAGGATAATTTGCTGATTGTGCGTTCTGTGCCTTTGTTAGTGCATTAAAAGTGCTAGATTTACCCACATTTGGAAGCCCTACAATACCAATTGATAATCCCATTTTACCCCCTTAAAGCAATATCATTGATAAATTCTATACCAGCACGAACACCAGCAGCACTAGCACCATAGGTATTTACATCCCAATCTTTCTCTACAAAAGCAGGTCCAGCTATATCAATATGTAACCACTTTTCTCTAAATTCCTTACGAATAAAAGCACCCAAGAAGATACCTGCTGTAATTGCACCACCATATCTAGAACCTGCCACATTACAAATATCTGCAATTTTTGATTCTACAAGTTTTTCTAAATGCTTATTAAAAGGTAATTGAGCTACTAGCTCACCACTTTGCAAAGCCAATGTTTCAAAGCGATCTTTTAAGTCTTTATTGTATCCCATAATACCACTTGTATATTCACCAAGCCCAACGACACAAGCACCTGTAAGCGTTGCAAAATCAACCAGATAATCAGGTTTTAAATCCTGTGCATAACTCAAGCAATCTGCTAAAACCAATCTTCCTTCCGCATCTGTGTTTCTTACTTCAATACTCTTTCCTTCTCTTGAAAACAACACATCATCTGGCTTATATGCATCTCCACCAATCATATTTTCTGTAGCACCAACAATCCCATGAACCTCTATAGGCAATTTCAATGATGCAACAGCTTGCAAGATTCCAATAACAGCACATCCCCCACTCTTATCTGCTTTCATCGTAACCATAAAATCCGATGGTTTTAAACTCAAACCACCACAATCATAAGTCAATCCCTTGCCAACAAGCACAATTTTTGTTTTTGCTTTTTTGGGTTTATAACTTAAATGTATCAAATACGGATCATTAACAGAAGCACGATTTACAGCTAAAAATGCGTTCATTTTTTCCTTTTTTAACTCTTTTTTCCCCAAAATATTGCATTCTAGCTTATGTGTCTTTGCTATCTGCTTTGACCACTTTGCTAAAAATTCTGGGGTTGCTTCATAAGGAATCATATTTACCACATCTCTTACATCACTCATTGCTTGAGCAACAATCTGTGCTCTTATCATTAAATCTTCTTCAGGTAACTTGAATTTTTTGTCATATCCTTCATTTACAATAAAAATCTGCTTTAATACACCTTCTTTCTTATTACTCTTGTATTTATCAAACTGATATACCCCTAAATACATTCCCAAAATAAGGGCATACATACATTTATCATCTCCATAAACCCCTATTTTAAAATTTTCATAATGTAGATTCTTAAAATAACGCACAGCAGCACATCCCGCTTCACGCAAGCAATCAGAATCTATTCTTTCAATCCCAATATAAAGCGTTTTTGTTTCTTGAACAAAAAAAACACCCTCTCCCTTATAATCAAACTCTTTTAATTGTTTCTCATTGACAAAATGGTGCTTTAGATTCTTATCCACCACAAAAACTACACTTGCTTGTGCATTTGTTTGGTTATTTTTTGTTTGCTTTGCCACAATGCTTAAAATATTTTTCATTTTTTATCCTTCATAAGTTGTGTTTGTATTTTTTGAATCTTTTTATCAATCTTTTTTGTATTCGTATTAAAATACCACAATATCCCACTGATAAAAATAATAATTAGTGCTGCAAGAATATAAGGATATTTTTTAAAGAATTTTAAAATTTCTAGTATTTGATCTCCCAAAATCCAAGCAAGAAGTATAGTAATAGCCGCCCAAATCCACGCACTGATAAGATTTATAATAGCAAATTTCAAAGCACTATATCTTGTCAAGCCTATACTAATTGGGATAATAGTTCTCATACCATACATATAACGCTGAATAAAAATAATAGGCCAGCCATATTTCTGAAGCAATAAATGTGCAAGAGCTAATTTTCTTCTTTGTGAGGCAAAATGCCTTTGAATATATCCCTTATTTAAGCGTCCAATATAAAAATAAATCTGATCTCCCACAAAACCACCCAAACCGGCAATAAAAATTGCAATCCAAACATTTAAATGTCCAGTATGAGCGGCAATCCCTGCAAAAATTAAGCCCAATTCCCCTTCTAAAACGCTCCAAAAAAATAAAATAGCATATCCCCAACTTGCTACATATTTATTCCAAGCTTCAATAATAAACTCTTCTAATGAAAAATCAATATGCTTTACATATAAAAATGCTGAGATTACAAATGCCAAAAAAATACAAAAAAATACAACCCATTTAATTTTTTTTTTCATCTACACCTCTAATACGCTAAATACTTTTGTTTGCATCTTTTTTAAACCATCAAGTGCAGTCAAATGAATTAAAAAGCAAGATTCCACGCAATTTCCACCAGCCTCTGTTATAAGCTCAACGCTTGCTTGAGCCGTCCCTCCAGTAGCAATTAAATCATCAATAAGCAAAACTTTTGCATTAGGTTTATCCCTAAAGGCATCTTGATGTATTTCTATTACATCTTCTCCATACTCTAAAGCATAGCTTTTTTGCAATACTTTAGCAGGGAGCTTACCTTTTTTTCTAATTGGCACAAAGCCCACTCCCAAAGCAAAAGCCAATGCACTACCAAAAATAAATCCTCTTGATTCTATGCCAGCAATAAAATCAAGATGATATTCCTTATATCTTAAAGCCAAATTGTCTATCAAAAGAGAAAATAATTCCTTATCATTTAATAAGGTAGTTATATCACGAAATAAAATCCCTTTTTTAGGATAATCTTGTATTTGCCTTATGGAATCTAAAAGCTTTTGTTTAAAATCCTCACAATATAATAAATTTTTACTCATAGTAAGGCCTCTATCTTTTGCTCCAAATCTCTAATACGACTTTTATATTTATCTGTTTCTACGCGATATTGCGTATTTCTTTGTTTTAGCGTTTTAAGCTCATTTTTAAGATTATTTAATTCTTGAGTAAGCAAGTCAATATTCCCCAATGCCCTTTGCAATTGCAATTGATGCTTTTGTATCAATATCTCTGCTTCTTGTAATGTTAATTTCATAGAAGCTGATGTTCTTTCTTCTTTTTCAGCCACAGATTTAAAATACAATGTCTTAATCGCCATGTATAGCACAAATAAAATAAATACAGTAATTAAAAACCATTTCATTAAATTACTATCAAACATCAACAACCACCTAATTCAATTTTTTGGATTCTTGACAAATGTCTTTCTCCCTCAAATTCTGTATCCAAAAAAGCCTCTAATATAGATTCTACAACTCCAAATCCACTCAATCTCTCACCCAAACAAAGCACATTTGCATCATTATGCATTCTTGTCATCTTTGCCATATATGCATCTGTGCATAAAGCAGCACGGATTCCCTTAAAACGATTTGCACTGATACTCATACCAATGCCCGTGCCACAAATCAATATCCCTCTACTTCCCTCGTCATTTAAAACACATTTACATATTTTTTGTGCATAATCTGGATAATCCACTTTTGCTTCTTGTGGTAAAAAACTCTCAACCTCAATCCCTCTTTTGAGTAAAAAATCTTTTACCATATCAGCGAGCCTTATCCCTGCGTGATCTGTTGCTAAATAAACTTTCATTCTCTCTCCTAAAATAGCAAAAATTTTAGCAAAAAATTTATAGGATAAAAAAATATTTTAGACAATGGGGTTGCCAAGATTAAAAAGATGAGCAAGATTCCAATATTTTGTATCTTTGCTAAAAAATTTACAATATTCTCAAAACCAAACTTGAGTGATAAAAATAATAGAGCTTGCGAACCATCTAAAGGTGGAATCGGCCACAAATTAAAAATACCTAATACAACATTATAAATCACCAATTGATAAAGAAAAAATATACACAAGGAGCTAAAAAAATCATCAATATCCAGACTTCCACACTCTCTTAAAATCACACTTGCCACTAGCGCTAAAGCAAGATTATAAAAAATACCTGCTAAACTCACATAAACAGCAGGCATATAGCCATGATTTCTCAAGATTCTATCCATAGCAACAGGCACAGGCTTTGCCCAACCAAATAAGAATGGAGCTTGTGCGACAAAAAGCATCAAAGGCAAAATAATAGAGCCAATGATATCAATATGCTTTATAGGATTTAAACTCAATCTCCCCTCTAAACTTGCCGTATCATCTCCATAATACTTTGCAACATATCCATGCATTATTTCATGTCCAATAATTGCAATCAAAAAAGCTAAAACACTACAAGAAAGCTTAATAACATCTATGCTAGAAAAACTCATTATTGTATTTGTGCTTCTAATGTTTTGATACTTTTAAACATTCTATCCCATCGGATTGTATATCTCATTTTTGGATTTTCTGAGGCATTTACTTCTTGACTATTTTCTAGATTTAAACTCAAATAAATAAACCAAGGAGTCCCTATAACATTTGCATAAGGCACACTTCCCCAAAATCTAGAATCATCACTATTATCACGATTATCACCAATCATAAAAAATTCACCTTGAGGAATCTGCTTATAAAAAGCCTCATAACCATTAAGATTGATGGGTTGCATTGCAATTTTATTTACACTTGGATTCTCACCATCAAACCCAAAATTATAGTTATAACCACTCACTAAACTTTTCATAATATTAAAGGTTGCGTTATTTTTTGCATATACAATACCTTTATGTTCTTTCATATAAGGATTTAGCACAAATATTTTTCCTGCAAATTCTATCATCTCTAGATCAGGAAACTTCTGCTTCATAAATTCATTGCCCTCATAACAATGCAAATACAAGCCTTTTTGGGTAAATAAAACTTCATCTCCCCCTACTGCGAAATTCCTTTTTACAAAATACACTTTTTGTTGATGTGGTGGAATAAAAACAACTATATCTCCGCGACTAGGTTGTTTTCCTGCAATCAAATGTCCATTATTATGAATATCTGGCATAATGGGAATATCAATCCAAGGAATTCTTGGCAAAGATATTCCATAGGAAAATTTCTTTACTAAAAGCATATCACCTTCATATAATGTCCCTACCATAGATCTTGATGGAATCACAAAAGCTTGAGCAACAAAAAAAATAAACAACAAAACTATAATAATCGTTCCTGTCCAAGTTGATGAAAAACGATACAAAAATTTTAAAAAATTCATTTTTCTCTACCTCTTTCTATTTTTTGATGCTTGAATTGTATTTTGCAAAAGTGCAGATATTGTCATAGGGCCTACACCACCAGGAACAGGAGTAAAAAAACTACTTCTTAAAGATACATCTGAGCTTACATCACCTACCAATCTCCCATCTTCTAGGCGATTGATTCCAATATCTACAATAATCACCCCATCTTTGACCATATCGCTAGTAATCAAATTTGGTTTTCCAACGCCTACACAAACAATATCAGCTTGTTTTGTAAATAAACTTACATCTTTTGTGTGAATATGGCATATACTAACCGTAGCACCAGCTTGCAACATCAAGGCAGCAAGAGGTTTTCCTACAATATTACTAGCTCCAACAATAGCGACATTTTTTCCAAGTACATCAATCTTATAATGCTTTAATAACTGCATCACTCCCATAGGCGTAGCAGGCAAAAAAGTTTCTATACCTGCATGCATTCGACCCATATTATAAGGATGAAAACCATCAACATCTTTTTTGAAATCAATAGCCTCTAAAATCTCTTGCGTATTGATATGAGAAGGCAGGGGAAGTTGCACCAAAATGCCATCTATTCTTTGATCCTCATTTAGTGTTTTTATGACATCTAGCAATTGCTCTTGAGAAATATTTTTATGATAAGCATAAGTTATAGAATCAATACCAACACGGTGCGAAGCTTTTGTTTTCATACTCACATAAGATGCACTTGCAGCATCATCTCCCACTAATATTACCGCAAGAGTAGGCACAATCTCCTCTTGATGCAATACCTCTACTTCTTGTTTCATTATCTCTTCTTGCGCTCTTGCTAAAGCCTTACCATCTAAAAGCACCATCAATAACCCCAAAAAATGTTTTTTCTATTATAATACAAACAAAATTAAAAGCATATAAAGGGAGATAATGAAAAGAGGCTGTATATTGTTCTTCTTGATAATTTTATCTTATGCAAAAGAAGATAGTTTCATTACCACAGAAGAATATGGGCAAGAACTTTATAAAAATCCAAGAGGTATAGGTTGCATACAATGTCATGGAATCAATGGAAAAGGAAAAGTTATTGCTACTTATAAAGAAAAAGATAAACAAAAAATTCTGCGCGGACCAGATATTACAAAGCTTGATTTTAAAACATTTAAAACAAAAACCCTGCAAGATAAAGGCGTAATGCCAAAATACTATCTCACTGATGAGGAAATACAAGCTATTTATCTTTTTTTAAAAAAACAATCCCTCAATAAAACCCCATAAATACATTTCATTCTCTTTCCCTCTCCAACCACCACTTAAACTAAGGAGTTTTGTTATAAAACTTTAAGATTTGATTTTAAGATTAAAGAGTTTTGTTATTTCTCTTTTATCTTTTAAGCTTAAAGTATTGTTTTATTTCTTTTTGTTTTAGTTTGTTTAAAACAAAAAAATTATAAAGTGAAAAGTAAAAAATAAAATAAAAAATATAAAAATGTTTAAGTGGTGGCAGGAGAAGGAAAAATCTTTGTTTGTTTTCTTCTTCTGCTTAGTTTTAATTAAAAATACTTTTTAATACTTTTAATTAATACTTTTAATTTCTTTTTTAATTATTATTCTTCATACTTCT
>NZ_NXLX01000013.1 GCF_003364335.1 Helicobacter anseris | reverse complement strand
CCAGTCAGAAATCCCCTCAAAAAATTCATTTGGTTCTTTGGAAAAAGGAATAAAAAAACCAGTGAGATCAGTGATTAAAGATGTATCAATATTTTTGCAATTTCCAGCAAAATCTCTCAACCAAATCGCTAATTCCTCGTTGTTTTTTGGTTGTATTTGCCCTTTTTGATTAACACTATTTCTTTTTATATATTTTTTTAATTCTTCTTTTTTATGTTTTTTAAAGCTAGTGGCAAATAAAAAAACAAATATAGCGATAATTCCTAAAAATACAAAAAACACTTCATCTGCTGTATTTTTTTCTTCTGTAGCTCCTAGAAAAGACACCATAATCAGGATTATTGAGTATATTTTCATATTATTCCTTTTTTTGTTATAATTACAATTCACTTCTTAATTGATGTGAGATACCTTAGGTTTCTTATCTTTTTTTTCTTAAGGCTTTTATCTTTCTTTTTAAGAAAGAAAATCCCCTTTCTTTACCTAAGGTATCAAATTTGTATCTTCCTTGTAAAAAAGATACAACGATAATAAAGAATTGCTCATATTTTCTCTTTCATTTTTGTTATCTTTTATAAAGACATTGCATTCATTGTTATTCGCAAAACCTAAGTAAAAAGCTTCCAAAGAAATAATTTTTGGCTGTGCTATCAAAGTATCGCTATGAAAGAAAAAACTCATTGTTTTGCCATATTCTGTATTGCAAATATCACAAAACATATCCATAGCTCCATCAGATAGTTTGCCTCTAGGCATTTTTGATAAAAATTCATCAGGAAGCAAATAAGCAAGATCACTATCAAAACCTCTTTTTTCGATAGGATTTTCTAACTTTAAGAATCTAAAATTAGTTATTCTTGCTATTTCTTTAAAAAGCATATCTAAGCCACTTGCCTTTACCATATTATTACTTTCTGGCGGATTAAACAAGCTTGATAGTGGTATCTCTTCTGTGCGTATTTCTTCTTTCCCTTTTTCTTGGAAGTAAAAATAACAAACTTGTTTTTTTCCACTAAAAACAAAATCTGTAAAACCAGAAAAATTTTCTGGCAGTAAAAAACTCATAGCAAAATTCCTTAACTCGGAAATAAAAATTTCATAATCAGGATTATGAGACATTCTAACTTTTGACATTTTTTTCCTTTTGTAAAATTTTTCTTAATTGTAAATTCATTATTAGTGAAAATCAAATGAGAAAAATCTTTAGTGGTTTTTTTGAAACTTTGAAACACAAAATCTCAAAAAAGCCTCCAAAGGAGGGAAAAAGAATTGCTAATCAGTCAGCAAAAAATCTTTTTTCTTGGCTATCTCTCATATGATAGGCTGTAATAAGCATAGCTTTTGAATGAGAAACTCTATCTACAACATAAATAAAATTTTCATAGCAAAACAAGCCTCTAGTGCCTATCTTTAAATTATTAACATTCTTATTTATATTTGTTAGTGGTAGAAGATTAATGCCTCTTTCAGAACACTTTTCTAAAAAATGCTTAGTTGGCATTATTTGTTTGACATCAACATTGGCTTTATTAACTCGAAAGGTTTTAATCTCCAAGCACTTTTTCTTTGTCGATACCATCTAAATAATCCCCATTAACTACTAAATTAATTTTTTTATAGTTATCTTCACCCATAACATCATATACAATTTCTCTATCCATCTTCTCGCCATATTTACTTATATATTGCTTGAATTGTAAAGAAATAGTATTGTTTCTTAAGTTATACTCCAGCTTATTGCCAAAAACATCTTTAACCGAGTAATAATGTCTTCTTTTGTCAAAAAAAACATTTTCTTTCAAAAAGTTAAAGTTTTTTTCGTTGCTGCTATTTAGTTTTCTCATAACTCTGCTGAAAATATCAATATAAAAACCCTTTTTAACTTTCATAAAAACTCCTTTATATAAGCTCAAAGTATTTTTTTTCTTGAATATCAAAAGCAAAGAGAGTGGATAAATAACAATCTGAAGCTTTTTCATCACCACAAACTTTTTTCTTAGCAGTTTCTCCTTTAATCAGAACATTGTTAATTGGATTGTCCAATAAACCTGAAAGCATTAGAATTATTGTCTGTCCATCGTTTGGATTTTCAATACTCGTAGTATTGAGCAAAGAGTTGTTTTCTTTTGTAAGCTCATTTAATACTTCTTTGGTTTTGTATTCATTCTGTTTTAAATTTGCGTCTAGCTGCCAATCTTTTAAACCATCATAAGAAATAAATCTATAAAGTTTATTTCCTGATGGTTTTAGTTTGTAGGTTTTTTCAATAGTGTCAATATTTTTTGCATTTCTAAAATTAATTTCTGCAAAAAGCTTTTCAGCAGTGATAAGATCACTAACTTTTTCTTTGCTTTTTATAGTTTTTTTGAACAAAATGAAGTATTGTCCATAATTTTTGTAATCCTCATTGTCTTCATCAAAAAACACATCTTCAACCCTTAAAGAGTTTTTGATTATGCTAGATAGTAGAGGAAAACAAGTTTTTGAAGATAAAGAATTCTTGCTAATAGCCAATAACATATAGCCATCAACCGCAAGGAAACTAGAAAATCGCTCAATAAAGCTTTCTTCCAGCTTTTTCTCTTTTCCATCTAAGAAATAAGTTCCATAGGGTGGATTTAAGTAAATAAACTCAAAAGCCTTTCCGCTAATAATTGCCTCAAGTGCAGAGCCACTTAGCAAAAATTTTACTCTTTGCATAGCTTCCTTTGCTCTTCCTTCGTGCAATTCAATACCATAGGTATCTGCATTCAGCTTTTTACCAATTAGCTCTAAAGCATTTCCTTCTCCACAACAAGGATCTAATACCTTGATTTTATCTTCTTCATTTTGTGTAAAAATTAATTTATCAAAAATTTTTTCTAGTGTTTTTAATTGAGTTGGATAATATCCTAACTTCAAATCTGATTCTAATCTTGCCATTTTTTATCCTTTATATTTTTTATTTTTTTCAATATCAAGGACAAAAAAAGCACCCCACAGGGATTTTTTAATGTCCCTGTATATTGGGGGTAAATTAGTTTTTCAAAATTTGCTCAATGCAATTTCTCAAACACGCAAACTTATTATTAAATAACTTTTCTTCTGCATAAATTGCAGAAACTTGTTTGTAAAAAGAGCTATAAAAAGAAATGAGATTAAACTCTGTGAGAATTTGTTTTAAAACAAACAAAAAATCATCTTCCTTTGGAATAGGAATAGGTAATTGAAAAATCCATTCTTTAAAAGCTTCAAAATCATTTTTTTCTCTGTAAAAGAATATGGAATTCATATTTTCCATATCTGCAGTTTTTGCCAACAGAAAAGCAGAGTGATTTTGATAGATATTAAGATCTACATCTTTACAAAAAAATCCACTAGAGCCTACATCAAAAACACCATAGGTGCTTTCTCCTGTTTCTGTGTTAAAGAAAAACTGAACCTCACTATTTTTACCCTTAGTAGAGGAAACTTGTATCTTTCTTGAAATTCTTCTAACAACTTGACTTTGTCCAAAAATTTGTAGAAATACAATTTTTCCTTTTACCTTTAGGTAATCTAATAGCATTGCCGAAGTTTTATCATAAACAACTTGCCCTAATTTTTTTCTTTCTATATTTTCCATTTTTTATCCTTATTAAAAATCAAACACTAATTGTGCATATGTGTTTTTTGTTTTTCTATCCATTACCTCGATAGTCCTAACATACTTCATACTTTCATCTTCAGATTTTTCATCTTTAAATAAAGATTCCATTTCTGTGTATATTTCTTCTTTATGAGTAGTTCTAACCAAAGAGATTTCTTGGATATTTTCATCAGCTTTTTTATCATCATCTTTCTCTTTTTTCATTAAGAATTCGTAATCAAGAGATATTTTCTTAACTTCATCTTGAAAAAATCTTTCAAAATTATCTAACTCACGAGGAGTAAAAGTCCATTTAGAAACATCATCTCCAGACTCTACGCTATCTTTTTTCAAAAGAGCTTCTACAAGAGCTTTTTGTAAATTATTTTCTTCTTCTAAAGAAGCTAAATCCTCAGCAGTGGATAATCTCCCCTCTAAATCATTAGCAGCTTTAATTTTTTTAGACATTAATCTAATTGACTTGTGCTGTGCAGTATCTGCGTAGGTCAAAAAATAAACTTTACATTCATTTTTCTGCCCTATCCTCCAAGATCTTCTACTAGCTTGTTTTAAAACAGAAGTTTCATAACCAGTTTGGTAAAAGATGATGGTTGGATACTCCAAAAGATCTAAACCAGTTTCAACAAGTTTAGGATTTGTAATTAACACATCGCAAGGATTTTTCTTAATCCATTCTTCTCTGTTTTCAGATGGAACATCACTAGATAATACCTTAATTGTTTGTCCTGAAAAGTTTTCATCTTTGCTCAATATGCTTTCTAATCTACCTAGATTTTCAACAAAAGTGCAGTAAATCAAAACCTTCCTTGATTGGGACAGCTCTTCTTTAGTAATTTTTATCAATTCTTTTTCTTTATTGGTTATGTAGTTTTCATCTACTATTGGATAATAATAAAAAGTTTCTCCATCTTTACAGCAATATTCAACCATTTTTGATGGATTATCTGGTATAGAAAGTCCATAATTACAAAAAGCACCAAGCAGTGAGCTTTTTCCAATAATTATGGCGTCAAGCATTTCACCAATGAAATTACCATAAGGTCTGGATATTTCAGATTCAAGTGGGACAGTAATTATGCTTTCAGAATAATCAGGCAAAGGAATATTCATCTCATCAATTCTCAAAAACAAAATATATCCTAAAAGAATTTTAATCATTATCGGATTGATAACAGCTCTTTCAGAAGCTTTAATTAAATTCTCACTTTTCTTAACAATTTTACCCTTAGCAGTTTCGTCTTTTTCAGCTTTTTTCATAGCATATTCATAACCACCGAATCTATCTACAAATTTGCTAACTCCATTTTTATAATCAATTTTGATATGTTTTTTCATCAAATGAGGAAAAAGTCTATACAAAATGTAAAATAAGCTTGAAGCATAGCCATTTAGTAGAGTTCCAGTTAAGCCTATTGTTCTTTTAGAATGAATAGATATTCTTGCAAATGCTTCTCCAATACCAGTATCGCCTTTCATTTGATGCACTTCATCAGCTATGAAGAATTCAAAAAATCCTTTTGGTAGCTGTTTCACTGCTCTAGCAAAACTTACTTTTCTTGCAGAAGAGGTCTTTAAAAAACCTTTATTTTGCAAAGAGTGCTTAAAACTATAATTTGATTTTTTTGCATTCTCTTGCAATAAACATTTTTGGCAAGTTAAATTTTCAGCCTTAAAATTTTCAATAGGGGTTATTTTTGAATGTTTGCATATTTTGTCAAAAACTCTGCTTTTGATTTTAAGCCTATTCTTTTCCAATTCCTCAAAAGAATATGCAGTGCCACAATAGCGACATTTACAAGATATAGGGGTTTTATCTTCAGCAGAGAATGCAGTAATATCAACTTTTGGTGGCATAGGTTCGCTCAATAGGTAACCCAATTTAGCAGTTTCTTTAGAAAAGATAAAAAAACCTAATGGTGTTTTTATTTTCTTTTCCTTTAAACTTTAAAATCTCTGCACCATTTTTTACTTGAATCACTTCAATATTTTTAAAGCTTTTTCCAAAAATCTTATTAATCTCATCTTCCCACTTCTTTTTTAAGTGATTTGGGCAAAGTAAAGCAATATTGCCAGATTTTCTATGTAAATACATATAAGTAAAAACAATAGATATAGACATCAAAGTTTTACCTGTTCCCATTTCAGAGGAAATAAGAAGATTTTTTTCTCTTGAGAAGTGTTCAATAGCTGCAGCAATTAGTCTAGCTTGTCTCGGATATGGGACAATATCTAGGGATTTTAAAACTTCAGCAATTCTTCTATACTTCTCAGGATTTTCTAAACCAGAAAAACTGGTATTCAGAGCTTTTTGTAGTTCTGAGTAAATCACTTGAGAATTATTATTAACAAAATCAGATAATGACTTTGTTTCAATATGTTCTCTTGCAATTCCAAAGTTATCATCAAAATCTCTGATGTTATTTATTATTTTTTCTAAATTAAACATTATTTTTCCTTAATTATTTTTCAAAATAAAATAAGGAAGATTTTATGAGTTAATCTGCGTAGGCAGAAAAACAAAAATCTTCCCACCTACAGCGGATTAACAAATTTAGAAAATTTTTAGATCTTTAAAAGATTTAAAATTCTCACTTAATTTTTTTCTCATATCTTTTTCATAGTCTGTCAATTTATCCTTTCTATATGAAAACTCATAAACGGCACAAGCTTCAAAAAGAAAAACTTCTTCATTATCTTGTTCTTTTTGCTCTGTGATATTGATATTAACATCAAAAAAGCCAAACTCCGAGAGTTTCTGCCTGAATAGATTAACCATTTCTTCATTTTTGTTTTTGTTTTCAAAACTAAAAAATGCAGAAAGACTATATTTTTCTTCATTATCTTGTTCGGTTGATTGCTTTGTTTCTTCGGTTACATTGTTAAAGCTAGTTTTTTGAGCAATAAGATCAATTTCTTCTTTCAATTCACTTAACAATTCATTTGCATAAGCAATTTTTGAAAAGACACTGCCTTTTTTTTGCTCCAAATAACTATTAAAACTATCTTTATTATCAGAAGCACTTCTCATAAACGATATTTCTCCATTGATGTTTTGGATTTCTCGCTCAACGCTTTCCTCAAAACCTAAAGCAATCATAATTAATTTTTTTATTTGCATTTTTTCCATATTTTTTCCTTTTAAGCATAAATACTAAGATATTCTCAAAAACTGAGTAGCTTCACCTTTTTTAACCAAGATGTCTAAAAGCTTCTGAGGAAGTATTTTTTTTGCTTTTTCTATATCAATTGTTTCTCTGCCAGGATAATTACACACAGTCAAACTTAGATCTTTTTCAACGATTTTCTTAACATCTGCATTATTGCAAAAATCAAGCACAATCTTTTTCTGATGTTTGATTTGTTCCTCCAAAGCTTTTTTATCAGCTTCTTTGTTTTTCAAATCAATAATAGAATCAATCATACTTTTATCTACAACTGCTTTCTGACTACAAAACTCGCTACATCTATCTCTAAATGGACAATATGCACAAAGCTGTGTAATTTCACCATTTGGCATTTCCTCTTTATTTTGCAGAAAATTATAAATTTTACTAGCTCTCTCAAGACACTTCTGGAATATAAAGTCATTAAAAAGAATATTTTCAAAAACCTTATATTTTCCACTATTTAAATCAAAGCAAATAATTTTTGCTTTTGAAATTTTGCCAATACCCATTTGTAACTGAACTTGTTGTATCCAAGAGTTATATGGATTATCAGGAAGTGTGTTTGAGCTTTTTACCTCTATAAGTAAATCTTCATCAGGAATATAAAAATCAATATGGGTTTTGATGAAATTAAATTCATCTTCTCCTTTTATTGTCTTTTGCTCCTCAAATTCAATTTTCTGAGATAAAAGAATATTTTTTATAATTGTTTCTGCCAAGTGCCCTCTCTCAAAGATAAGTAACTGATTGGTATTATGTTCTTCTCCATAAACTTTAGAAAAACATACTTTTTTCAAGCAATTACCAACATCGCTACTTCCTACATACAGACTTCTGTCTCCAAGTGTTTTTAGAGTTTGTTCTTCTGAATGTTTTTTTAATCCTTGAGCAAAAATTTCTTCAAAATTATTTTCTAGTGTTAGTTTCATTTGTTCCCCTTAAAAAAGTGTTTCTTTAATACTATGTTTTTCCTCTTCAATCAAAGGATAAATTCCAACATTTCCGTCTTCTTTTAACTCATTTTCTCTAAGAGAAAAATCTTTTAGCCATAATAAAAACTCGGATAAAGCCTCTGCAAAGATTTCTGTTCTGTTTTCTCCAAAAAACTGAACAGAATATTTTTCATTTGTTGTTTTATCGATTTGCTCTAAGCAAGGACGATTGAAAGCATTAATTCTCAAAATAACTTGGTTACCCTGATAATCTTTGTCTTCAAAAACAAGCGTCTTTTCAAAAAACTTTTTCTCCATATCTTCTTTAGAGAATAATTGAAATAAACCACCTAAAATATTTTCTGCACTTAATAAAATTGTTTTCATTTTTTTTCCTTTATTTAAATTTCTGATTGAATTAAATAAGGAAGAATAGAGATAACTACCCTGCTGGGAAGTTATTTCATATAATCTTCCCAACTCGGGCTGAAGCAATATAATTTTTTTAGAAGTTTGATATAAGATTAGAAAGGAATTTCATCTTCATTAATATCGATTGGAGGCATTTGCCCTTGCATAACACCTTGATTATTCTGTGGTGTTTGCTGTGTAGAGTTTTGAGCTATCTTATCAATAAGCCTTAAACTTTCACAAACGATAATATGTTTTGATTTTTTTACTCCCTGTTGATCTGTCCAAGTTTCATAAGTAAGTCTGCCTTCCAAATGAAGTCTTGAGCCTTTCATCAAATATTGTTTTGCAATTTCTGCATATCTTCCAAAAAGCTTACAATCAATAAAGCAAGTTTCCTCGTGAATACTGCCATCTTGTTTTTTTGTTTTACGATTTGTCGCAACACTAATAATACAAGTAGCCATACCACTTGGCAAATGCTTTAATTCCACATCTTTTGTCAAATTTCCTAATAAAATTACCTTGTTAAACATTGTTAATCTCCTTGATTTTTTTTAATTTTTTATATTTTTAGGCAACGCCTTTTTTCATCTCAAAGTAATTGCTAAGGTCAAAACCTTTAAAAAGCATTTCTTTTGAAACACTGCAATTCCAATTTGCTACTGAAACTTTTTTTGTATATTTCCGCAATAACAACGCATTTCTGAAGTTAAAATTCATTCCAGCATCATCATAGTCTCCGATACATAAAACTCTCTTGTCCTTAAAAAGAGGTAAAACCTCTTCTTTAAAAGTAGATGTAGCTCCACCAGGTGTAACTGCAACTAAATTTCTAGCATAAGCATTCAACACATCTTTCTCACCCTCACAAACAAGAACTATTTGCTCATTTGTTTCTTTGAGTGCTTGAGTATTAAACGCTCCTCGATTTCTTCCTTTTAAAAAAAGAAGTTTCTTTTCACTAGGGGCAAAAGGGTTATATTTCCACAGCGTAACAATATTATTTTCAAAATCTAAAATTGGCATAACCAATCTATCGTATTCATCATTGCCAAAAGGCTTTGAGTATCCAATATGAAACTTTTTTGCAGTTTCAAAGATTTTTTCCATATCATTGGTGCTTGTGATTGTTTTTTTCAATAGCCTAAGATAAGCTTCTTCTTTAAAAAGATTTTCACTTAAAAAGGTTTTTTTGAACCATTCTAAATCAAGTATCTTTTTTGAATTATTCGCATTATTCTTAGTTTCTGAGAAGTTATAAATTTTTAAATCTACTCCAATAAGTGAAAACAGTTCTTCTCTAACAAATTTCAGAGCTTCGCCCTTACTCATACCAGATGGTAGCTTATTTGATATTTCTAAAACATCATATACGCTTCCGTGAAAACCACTTCCAAAATCGTGAATAGAACCATTCTGATTAATTGTAGCTGATGGTGTTCTTTCATCTCGTAATGCAAAAAAATATCTTGATCCTATTTTATGAAAATTAAAACCATATTTTTGCAATAGAGCAATACTAGCCTCAGCACCTTGATATAAGGTTTGATATTCCATTATGCCGCTCCTTCAATTTTTAAACCAAACAAAGACTTATTTTCATAAAAATGAAAGCAACAATCATCTAAAAACTTTCTTTGTTCTTTGTCTAACTCATTATCTTTCAATGGAACAGAAAAATAACCAATTCCTTTAATGACTTTGAAGTCAAAATCGATCTTGTTTTTTTCCAAACCATCTTTGATAAAAGCAATGCTAGGACTTTGAACCGTTTTTATAGTTTTTGCTTCAAAAGAAAAATTTTCCTTGTGTTTTTTCCAAATACCAACTTCTTTGTCAAATACAAAGTTATTACTTTTCAAAATATGTGATTGTGTATAAAGATTTTTATCTCCAATGCCATAGGCAACAACAAAATTGCCAACAAGCTTTAATCCTATTCCTATGGAATTAAAGTATTTTTCAAAATCATAAAAATTAACTTTTTCAATGGGGGTTGTATCAACGCTCGCATTAGGATTATCGCAGTTTTCGATTTCCTCAAAAATGTATGGCAACCGAATTTGAAATGCTATTCTTAGTGCTTGAACAAGAGCAATCTTGTTTAGCATTGTTTTAGGCTTTGTTCTCCAAATCTTAGTATCAAGAACATATTCGTCCAAATAAACAGTATGTAGGAATGGTTTTTCACAACCTTTTTTATGGATTGTTACGACGATTTTTTCTAGCTGATTATTTACAAAAAAATACTCACTAGAGATACCGTTTAATAATCCAGTGTTTTGGGCTGCCTCAACATATTTATGATAGCTAACGATAGATTGAAAAGTGTATCCGTCAAACACATTATTTCCATTCACATTTCTATATTTTTTTGTTGGTATCAAATATATATCCTTTAAATAAGGATCTAATTGATATTTCAAAGCAGTCCTAATAAAAGATTGCACTTCAAAAGAATCCTTGTAATCTATACAATTATTACTTTTTAGCGTAGCAACGACATAATCATTTAATATTTTTTCTAAATTTTCCATTTTCTATCCTTTATATGTGCGAAAACAAAGAGAGCTTCCCTATTGGAAAACTCATCTATTGCTTTCCAATAGTCATTAAAGTGTCTAAGCACTCAACTTAAAGCTCAATCTGTCCTTTTTAAAGGATTTATTATTCACACCAATTTGGCTTGATATATCCTGGAATATCATCAAACATTCCACGCATATTCTCTACCTTGCTAGTATCCCATTTGGATAAATCAGCATTGAAGCTATTGCAATTAGAAAACATTTCACGCATAGTCTCTACCTTGCTAGTATCCCACTTGGATAAATCCGAAGTGAAATTTTTGCAATTAGAAAACATATAAGCCATATCTTTAACACTGCTAGTATCCCATTTGGAGAGATCTGAAGTGAAGCTATTGCAAAAATAGAACATACTATTCATATCTCTTACATTACTAGTATCCCACCTAGATAAATCTGAAGTGAAGCTATTGCAATTAGAAAATATACTATACATATTCTTTACATTACTCACATTCCAATCGGAGAGATCTGAAGTGAAGTTTTTGCACCAACGGAACATATAAGCCATAGTCTTTACTTTACTAGTGTCCCATTTGGAGAGATCTGAAGTAAAGCTATTGCAACAATAAAACATAAATGCCATATTCTCTACATTGCTGACATTCCACCTAGATAAATCTGAAGTGAAGCTATTGCAATTAGAAAATATACTATACATATTCTTTACATTACTCACATTCCAATCGGAGAGATCTGAAGTGAAGTTTTTGCACCAACAGAACATATAAGACATATCCTCTACATTGCTAGTATCCCACTTGGAGAGATCAGAAGTAAAGCTATTGCAACAATAAAACATAAATGCCATATTCTTCACATTGCTAGTATCCCATTTGGATAAATCAGCATTGAAGCTATTGCAATGAAAGAACATAAATGCCATATCCTCTACATTACTAACATTCCAGTTTTCAATACCACTGAAATTCATTCTCTTAGTATTAAAAAACAATTTGTTCATATCAGTAATGAGTGAGGTATCAATATCTCCAAGATTGATTGATAGATCATTGCACAATGTTCGCAATTCTTCTTTTGTTTTGGGTGTGTATTTTTTCATTTCTTTTTTCCTTTCTAGCTTAAAAAGCATTCAATTAGGTTTTTAAAAACCAACTAAACTTGAACCAAGTGAATAAAAATTCACTCGTAAAAGGAGAAAAGTCTATTAAGAATCCACTCTTTGCGAGAGGAAATTCTTTTTCTTTTTTCCTCTTGCGAGTAAATTCTTATCATTCTAACTAAAGGCTGAGAGCCTTATCTTATACAAAGAAGTCGTATCCAGACAATCAGTGTATTTTGCCCAAGCGGCGGATCTAGTTTTGCTTCTAACAAGCAAGGTAATGCTTTTGCCTATGTAATACATAGTGATACACAAAATGACAGAACCCTAACACGAAAAATCGTGAAGTTATAAAAACTTTAAGACACAATTATAGCATTTTTTTTAAAAAAAAAGACATTTTTATACAAGGTAACTATCAAAATCTCCTTTTTAAAAAGCAGAATTTTTGTTGAATTTTAATAATATGTATAATTTAATATGTATTATGCATATAATTTTTTATGCATTATTTTATTTTTGATACTAAATATAGCCTGATATAGTTTTTATTACTGTTTTAGCCCTCCTCCTCTAAGATGTATTTTTTTCTCACTCTTTTCCCACTTTTTATCAATAGTAAAAGTAAAAATATCTTTTGCAATGTGCCTATCAATAACTCTTCTCATCTCTTTATTTGTTGCACAAATTGGTTTTTCAACGATTGCATTTGTTAAAAAGTCATTTTTTTCAAAAAGCTTTTTTACTTTTTTCTCTGTATCAAACTTCTTAATTAAAAAACTTTCAAAATCCAATATTTCATTGGAATACACAAAAAAGTATTCAACGCTTTTTTTATTGATTTCTCTTGCAATAATAACTTTTTGTTTTGCAAGTGTTTTTTCTATTGCTTGAATAATATTTTCCTTTTCTTCATCACCAAAAACCTTATCAGTTTTCATCAAAACATCAAGATTTTTAACTATTGTTTCAAAAATGAAAAGATACTTTATTCTAGCTTCTGAAGCTTCTTCTCTACTATTGAAATGCCCAATTCCAATATCTAATCTTGCTGACATTTTTTCATTTGCTAGCTTTACGATTTTTCGTTCTGTTTTATTTTCTCTTTTTTTGAAAAAACAATTCTCTGGTGAATAATCTTTGGTTAGATCTTTCCTGGCTAAAGTGCATTCTCCTTTTTTAAAGCCATTTTCATCTGCCCATTTGCAAAAAGCCGCATAACTATTTTTCCACTCATCACAAACTCCAATCCCCTTAGCTCCTATATTCTTATAATGTTTCATATTTTTGTTATAGCAAAAGGCTTTAATATTAGACAATATCCTATAAGCTGGGTGGCTTCTTATATCACCTTTATTCTTTGGCATTTGAAATCCTTTTATCTTTTTTGTAATGTAATCTTATAGGCTATTTTTTGGATTTTCAAATGAATAATATTTATAATTTATAACGCATAATATATTTAGATTAAAACATATATTAAGTAATAAAATATGAGTATATTGCATATTCTTTTATAAGCATTTTAATTGTAGATTACAAAGCATAATGATGATTATTTTGTATGTATTTTGCAGTATTAAAACATAAGCTAGAGGTTGAAGATATTCTCCTAGCCCACGCTTATGAGATGAGCTAAGAGGTTTTATCTTAATAGGCTTGACTTATTAGCATTAAAACTAATATAATCACTATCAAGATATGCTGTAATATCTTCATTTGATTACCTCCTTTCATTTGAAAGTAGGTAACCCTAAGGAGGCAGCCACCTCTTTAGGGCAACCTCTACTACAATTATATAATCTCTTAGTTTTAAAAACAAATATCTATATAAATTACAATAGCCTTGATTTGGTTTTTTTGTGATTGATTTTATTTTGTTACATAGTATATGTAGTATTTTACACACATACTATGTATAAATCTATACGCATAATATGTATAAAAATTACGATATAGATTTTTAACAAAACCACTTTAATTATTTTAAATTACTGCAAATTGCTTTGGCACTTGCTGTAATCTGCTTTATACCATATATTAAAAATAACTTCTTCATAATATCCTTCATCTACTTCGCATTGAATGCTAAAAATATTATCGGTTTCTTCCTTTATAATGTCATATACCTTTTCATCTTTATCTCTGTATATTTTTTTCGCTTTTTCTAATGCTTCCTCAATCGTATAAGCTCCTAAATCCTCAACCCACTTACCCTCTTCTTCATTCCAAGAACCAGTGCGTGTGTTTAGCTCTTTGATAGTTTCAAGTAAGCATTTGTAAGGGTCGTATCCCATTGACTCAATAGCTACAATATTCTCTTCAAAAGGACTCCAAACAATAGGTCTTGTCAAATTAAGTTTAACTCCCCAAGAATGAGCGTTTCTTTTTAGCCTTAGCCTATCCTTACAAAAATCCATTCCTGCATTCACGCACACAATAACCATATTACACAAAGTTTTAATCATCTCATACTGATTGTTATCACGCTCTGCCTCAAAAAACTTAGCTAACTCTTTTGTATAATCGACTCTAAAGTTTCTCTTTTGGTCTTCTTTATTTAAACCTCTCTCTTCTCTACAAACTCTTAGTTTGTCTTTTATATCGTTAAATTGTTCTTGTGTCATTTTTAATCCTTTGTCTTTTGCAAATATTATTCACACCAATTTGGCTTGATATATCCTGGAATATCATCAAACATTCCACGCATATTCTCTACATTACTAACATTCCACCTAGATAAATCTGAAGTAAAGTTTTTGCAATGAAAGAACATATAAGACATATCCTCTACATTACTAACATTCCAATTGGAAAGGTCAGCATTGAAACTATTGCAATCACAAAACATAAATGCCATATCAATTACCTTGTTAGTATCCCACTTAGAGAGATCTGAAGTGAAACTATTGCACCCATAGAACATTCCACGCATATCCTCTACATTACTAACATTCCACCTAGATAAATCAGAAGTAAAGTTTTTGCAATCAGAGAACATACTATACATATCCTCTACATTACTAACATTCCAGTTTTCAATACCACTGAAATTCATTCTCTCAGTATTAAGAAATAACTGGCTCATATCAGTAATGAGTGAGGTATCAATATCTCCAAGATTGATTGATAGATCATTGCACAATGTTTTTAATTCTTTTTTTGTTTTTGGTGTGTATTTCATCGCAATCCTTTTATTTTTTTTGCAATGTTATTATATATCTATATTTGCGTTGTTTCAAATGAATAATGCTTATAATTTATAACGCATAATATATGAAAATAAGAATATATTTTAAGTAATAAAAAATGAGTATATTGCTTATTCTTTTATAAGCATTTTAATTGTAGATTACAAAGCATAATGATGATTATTTTGTATGTATTTACGACTACTAATTGATTAGTATTTGTTTAATTTGATTAAGAGGATTAAAAACCAATATGGTAAATAATCCTAAAATTCAAAGATGTTATTTAAGAATTACCTAAAACTTCTTAAAACCTATAAGCATAACTCAAAGAGAATGTGTAAAAGTAGTTTGGTTTGGTGGTGATAGTATTGTCTATATTTTCTGTTGCACTGACATAGCTATTTTTATTCACACTCTCACCTAGTGCCTTATCAAAGCTAAAGCCTAATTCTACTTGATGTTTGCCATAGTAGTAATGCAATGCAATCTTTGGAGAGATTAAAGAATAATAGATGTTTTTATCAGTAAAATATTTATCAAAAATTTCTCTACTCTCTGGTTGATTCACCATATACATCTCTGTATTTATTCCATATACAAAGCTATATCCAAGCCCAATGCTTGCTCCTAAAACCTGCTCTCCTTTTTCCCAAAAATCATACAAGAAGTTTGCTTCAATTCCAAAAGATAATGGCACATAAGAGTTTTTAAAATTATATTCATTGCCATATGGAAGTTTTTCAATATCCCCAGTAGGCAAAACATTATGAGAGTAATCGTCTGTTCTGATGTTATACCCACTTCCAAAGCTAACTTTGGCGTTGTATCCCATCTTATTGTCTTGAGAGAAGTATCTTTGATAACCTGTAAAGATTTTTCCATTAAAGATAAATGGTTTTGAATTTAAAAAAACATTTCCAATAGAGTAATTTTCTTGAGTTTTTAATTCTCCACTTCCTCCACCAAGTCCTAACTCTACTCCTACTAAAAATCCATTTTTAGAAGTTAAAGGTTTAATCTCTAGGCTTTGAGGTTTGCTCTCTTCTTTGGTAGCTTCTAAAATAACATCACTTGTTTCTTGAGCTACTAAAAAAGAAGCAAGTGCTAAACTTATTAAAGTTAATTTTTTCATTAAAAAATCCTTTGTTAAAAATAAAGTGCAATTATATACAAGGCTCTTTACTTTTGCAAATTAATATAATGCTCCAGTAGCCTTGCAATTACTCTCACTGGTATAAACTAAATCGTGAAATCCTGTGTAATATTGCATATCATCACTATTATCACTCCAATTGTTATATCGTTTGGAGTAAATACAGCGATTATCATTGCTATTTATACCATCAACTGCATAATCATAGTATTTTTTTAGAGTATAGCAATCTCTCCAGCGAATGGTGCAATTTTTTCCACTAATAAATCCAGGACACTGAACCTTTTTACTATACTCTGTCGCAGAGCATTGCATTGTAAGTCCTCTTGGAAAACTTACTGTTAGCCACACATTATGATTTTTTCCTTCTTGTCCATTGCTAGCATAGTATTTATACTCTGTGATAGGACAATAAGCTGTTTCATCACTCTGACAACTATCACCTGGTCTAGGAATATCATATTCTTGCACCAAAACTTTAGATCCTTTTTGAGAGATAATCGTAGGTGTGCAATTGATTTTAAAACTCTCTCTTGTAGGCTCAGTTAAAAGACTTCTCCCTGCATTAAACATATTTAAAGCCGAATTTCTTAAATCTCCACGATTAATCATTACCTTTCTTAATCCAGTGCCACTTTCTACAACTGGATTTTGTAAAGTAGCTGATACATTTGCATATTGATCATAAATAAAAGACTGATTTACCATACTAGTAGCCCAAGAGAGTTCATTGCCAATTAAGGCATTAATAATCATTGTGTTTTGATAAGTTTCTCCATTGCTATCTTCCTCTAGTAAGCCTTGTAAATTCACTTTTGTGCCAAGTTTAAAAAGTCCATTGTAGGATTTCTTTTCCATACTTGAAGTGGGTAAATTCCAAGTCCCAAAATTAAAACCAGTTCCTGATAAAGCACTATCATAGTTATCTGTTTGTATCTGAGTTTTTATTGTATCCTTGTCTTCATTTAAATCAAATTCATAATAGCGATTAACAATACAAAAAGGCAGCTTAACTTTGCCAATATAAGAATTCTCGATTGCTTTTTTGGTGCTATCTCCTATATCCATACCACTTAATGCCATTACAGCCTTAATAATCAAGTTTAAAATAACATTTCCAGAATCAATAGCTGAAGTATTGGCGTTGTTTTGCTCTAACTCTTTTAGCTGATTAGAGTATTGTGTAGCCATATTTTTTAAAAAAGCATTTGTATTGCTTGTTTTTATTCTTTTAACTACATCTTCTAGGGTTTCTGTTGCATTTGGATCACCTGTAGGGTCTTTTTCTTTTCCTATATCTAAATCTATTTGCTCTCTAATTTTTGTTCTAAAAGTATCAAGACTTTCTTCTTCCGCAAGATACATTGAAGCTATCATTTCTTTATTTGTTTTATAAGAAGAATTATCTAGTGAGGCAAAAGATTTTTCAAAAACTTTCTTTTGCATATCAGTGTAGGGTAGAGTAACTTTATTCCAACCAATAACAAACTTTTGATTTTGAGTAGCTGCGTCTTCTACTGGTATGGAAGCCATAGAACAAACAGTTTCTCTAGTGGCAAGAGTAATACATTGGCAAGTATCTTGTTTTGTGCTTTTTTTACAATCCTCATAGGATACATCTTTAACTGGGTTCCCTCCAGCAATTTCTGTATCAGCAAAAACTAAAGCACTGCAAAGAAAAAAAGCTAAAATATGCTTAATTTTATTTTCTTTTTGAAACATCAATCTCCTTTATAAGTAGTTTTTTTGTTTTTGTATCAAAAATGAGTGCTGTAGGCACGCATTGCAATGAAAAATCTTTAATCATATGCTTGGGCAGCACAAAAGATTTTTCCACAAAATCTTCAAGCCTGCTATCATATACATAGCCATTAGAAACGATTAGCTCTTTAAAATTATTTTCTCTTGCGTAGGCAACTTGTCTATTATCATTAACATCAAGAATAAGATAATGGATATTAAAAACACTAAAAATACTTGCAATTTTTGCTTTATTGACAGGATCATTTAAATCGATTTGTCTTCTCCTAGCTTCATTTTGTATCATCTCCTCAAAATCAATAGTCTTCTCTCCATCTTTCATACATAAAGGTAAAAGGTGCATAGGGTTTGTAGCTTTTTTAATTTGATCTTGAGCGTTTTCCAACATTTGCTTTTGAAAATCTTTTTCCCTCATTTTTCTTTCAATGTAATCTTGCCCATTTTCCTCTAAGATTTCATAAGTATCACCAAATGTGCCTAGAAAATCTATACAGCTAGCAATGCTTAAAAAGAAAAAACTATTTAGTAGCCAAAATCTCATTATAACGCCTCTCAATTATTTTTTGATATTTCTCATTAACCTTAGGAGTGTAAGAGTGATATTTAGCCAGTGTTTCCATACTCCAACCATATTTTTTTGCCAATTTCATTAAAATATTGCAAGCTTCGTAATAGGAATGTTTGAGTGAAAAATAATGTGTTTTGTCTTTAAAATCAACATATTTATAATTAAATTGAAATGCTCCTAGATCGAGATTTTCAATTGATTGTTTAACTAATAAATTCAAAGCGGTAAAACAAGTTTTTACACTCTTACAATCAATACTACGATTATCAAGGATTTCAATGTCTAGGTCTTGCAGTATCTTTTCTTTTTTAATTCTTTGGAAGTCTGATTTATTATTAAAGCTAATAATAAATGGATAACCAATATTTCTTTTAGGGTGGCTTTCAATACTCGCAATAGTATAAAGAACATCATATTCAATAATACATTCTTTTGAAGTGGCTAAATAACAAAAGAGTAGGGCAATGAGGAGTTTTTTCATTTTTAATAGCGTTTAAATTTATCTGCACAAAAATTTTTAATATTTTGATTTGCTAGAGGATTTTTGCAAGCCTTATCTAAAAAAAGATTTGCAAAATCTTTATTATTTAATCCTAAAAATGCAAAAGCTGTCCATAATTGCACTCTTGGCTCATCAACTAGATTTCTGTTTTGAAAAATCTCAATAGCCTTATCGAATTTTGAAGTCATTACTAGGAATACTCCTCCTAAAAATCCATTATCTAAAACAATTTTAGAGTTATCTTTTTGAATATTTTTCTCAAAACCATTTAGAAAAAAATAATCAGGAGTTTTATTAATGCTTTTAAAAAATGTAGAGATTTCTCTGTAATTTTTTTCATCTTTTTTATCTTTGAACACGCTCCAAGCATATAATCCAAGCTTCATACTAGCAATAGGGTTAAAATCACTTTGGAAAGCTCTGTAAAATGCATTTAATGAGCGAGTTAAGTCTTGAGCAATTCCTTTTTTATCATCACCTATCTCATATAAAAGAGCCTCAATAATATCTTTTTGTGGAATTGGTAGATTGTTTGAATTAAAAAAATTTTGAATATCTTCTGCTGTAATCTCTGAAACATTTAATTCATTTGGATTAATTTTATCAAATGGATTGGTATGCATTTGGCATACCAACAACAAAAATATCAATATCTTTTTTTTCATTCAAATCCTTTTATTTTTGGATAGATTGAGCCTTTTTCTTTTTACCAGCATTGTCATACATAGTCTCAAAATTATTTAGTAAATTGATTTGTTTTTCCAACTCTTCTTCCAAGTCATTTTTGTATTTTCTTAGTTCATTCATCAATTTATCTTTATTCTTAATGCTTTCAGATTTTATGCTAGTGGTGTTATTTTCATAAATATTTCTAATATTGTCCATCAAGAATTGGGCGTAGTATATAGCATTTTGCTTTGCAAGTAAAATAGCTAAAGATTTTGCTCTTTCTCCGTCCATTGTTCCTGAGAAGGTAGGTTTATTTTTCAAATAATCTAAAGCAAACAAAACAATTTCATTAATTTTCACCGCCCAATCAGGAGCAATTAGAGCAAAACTTTCATTAGTGCTAGAGCTATTAGATATATTTCCATTGCAACTAACATTATTGGCGTCTTCATAAACGACACTAGCTACTCTTGTATTGCTTGAGCTTCTTTTTAAAATACATACGATTGCTTTTAAGCTCTCAGTCTCTAATCCTTCCCATTTAACTGTTTGAGATTTACCTTGATTTTGGAGAGTTCTAAACATTTGATAGACTTTGTTTGACTTAGACACTGTTTGTGCATAGGCAATCTTTTGAGAGTCTATTTTAATGGTTTTACTTGTTGTGCCATAGAGCAAATCGTGTAAGAATGTTTGTGATTTTCCACCTACAAGAACATTTGGTGTAGGAGGTGATAATTTAACATCGCCTTTTTCTTGAGCAAATTTCTCTTCTGCAAAATGATTGCTAATTTGATCATAAGAGCTATCAACCTTACCATTTGCAATCATTGCATTATTGAAATCAACGATTGTTTTTCCATTTTTTGAGAATTGCAGATCTGCTAATGCATTAGCTGACATACCCTCTGGATCTCCTACAATATTAACAGCAAGAAGATAGAAAGTTTTTGGAGAGGATAGATCCAATGAACCATTAACACTAATATCTGCTATGGTAAGAGGAACAACTTTTTTAGCAATAACATCATTTTCTGGTAAATATTGACTTATCAAAATACTAGGGAAATAACCTACACGGTAAAAAGATTCCGCCATTCTTTCATATTCATTTGATAGTTTTTTACCAGTATCTGAAGCACCACCATTTTTACCCTTCACAGCATTAAGGAATTTAGTTTTATATTCACTAACTGTTGTATTTACAAGATTGTTTGCACTGCTAAGATAGTCTTGCCCATTTGCAAAAATATTGGCAGTTTTCATCGCAAATCCTGCGTCAGGCTGACTTGCTTGGTCTTTTAAATAATTTTGTCCTTGTTTAATGAGATCTGAAGCAATGTTTTTAGAGAAATTACAGGCATTTCTTAGTAAGTTCTGAATGTATTGAACAAGAGCCTTAATTTGTGAGAATGCTTGATTTAGTGTAGGTAGAGAATTAATCAATGCAACAAGGATACCAAAAATAACTGCCCCTCCTACATTCCCTAAATTTTCTGCAATATCATCAAAATCAACCAATGAAGCAAAACCTAGATTAAATTTTAAACCATTACAATCTGCTTCTACACTTGGGGCTTCCCAATCTATCCAGGGTTTATAGGAAGATTGATCATCAGAGAATCTAAAACTACCACTTCCACCAATATAAGAACCTCCATAACTATCACCTGTTTGGTTATAAGTAGAATTTGTAAAATTACTCCAACCTCTATCATTAAAAAATTGCCCGAATTTAGAGTTATTGAACCCCTCTTTCATACTATTCCAAAAATCATCTAAACCACTTGCAGCAAGTGTATTTGATGTAGCAAAAATTAAAACAAAAATTAGATTAAAAATCTTTTTTAGCACTATTATTCTCCTTTTTCATTTTTTCTAACAACTCTTTAAAATCTTTAGCTCTTTTTCCTTCTTCACTATTTTTTTCAATAATATTTTCCTCTTCTAGTTCTCTTATATTCTTGTCGATAGGAATATCACTGCTTTGTTGATCATTAAATTCACTAGGTTTGGAAATATTGAAAAGAATTAAGAAGTTTTGAATTTTCTTCCTTATGGTATCTAGCTTTTCTCTACCAGCACCGATAACCTCATTTATATTTTTGTCGTTGTTTTCATTGATATAGG
This sequence comes from Helicobacter anseris, assembly GCF_003364335.1. Taxonomy (GTDB): domain Bacteria; phylum Campylobacterota; class Campylobacteria; order Campylobacterales; family Helicobacteraceae; genus Helicobacter_H; species Helicobacter_H anseris. Next base: position 23,586 of record NZ_NXLX01000013.1, on the reverse strand, counting down.
ATAGTAAGTAAATTGGAGTGAGATGGACTTTCATCTTATCAAAAAATTCACTATCAATAATAATGTCCTTTTGAGATATGCTATCAAAATTCTTTTTGTATTCCTTGTTTGGTGCTTTGTAGTGAAATTCTCTAAAGAGATTAAAAGACTTTTGATCTTTAAAAACAAATTTAACATCTACGCCTAAAGATTTAATATCTTTGTATATATCAAAAATCCTAACTGTGTAATCAATATCAAAAGTATCTTTCCCTAAGAGGATTTGCAGTGTTAGATTCCTTGCATTTTTCTGAATGATTTTATCTAACTGCTCTTTTTGCTGATATGAGGAGTCATTATTTCCACCTTGCATTACAGGAGAAGCACCGATAAAAGGATTTGGAATTTTCATAGAAGCGAAGTTTAGAGAATAGCCTGCATTAAAAGTATGATTTAGATATTTTGATTGCCATTTATAATACTCTAAAGCATTCTCAACACTTGGATTTTCTATCCATTTTCTCATTACTGGTATTTTTAATGCGTCCCCAGTTATAGGCATAACAAAACAATCAGCACTAGAATTTTCAATACATTCTTTGCCATTTATTACCACTTTTTTTGGTAAGCCTGTGGTAGTTTTGAGTATCTCTAAAATTTCTTTCTGTATAGCTGTTTGAGTTTTTAACTCTTTTAAAATATCTTGAAATACATCTGATGGAGAAGGTGTTTCAATATCCTCATAAGCATTATAACCCTTGCTAACTACATTGTTTTTATTGTCAATAGCATATAAAGTAAAAAAAGCTAGTAAAAAACTAAGTATAATCTTCATTTGTTATCCTTTTATGAGTTTGCTTGATTAAATGCAAGATGGTATTTATCGTAACTATCCAATTCATCAATTTTCTTTTGAATATTGTTTTTTTCTATCTCAAATAATGTAACAAGCTCATCAATCATATCAATGACTTCTTCTTCTTTATAAGGTGCAGCACATTGATAAACATCATCTGCAATAAATACATTATCAAGACAGCTTTGAAATATTGCTTCTTTTTCCTCTCTATCTGTCAAAAGCTCATTTAATTTTTTCTCAAAGTCTTGTATTTCTTGATTGTAATTTTTTAAGATTTTTAAAGTTTCATCATATTTAGTAAAATCTAAAAATACGATAAGTTCTATTAAGTCCGCAATTTTTGGCGTTGTCCTTGAAGTTAAATCTCTAAAATTTTGTATCAAACTGATAATATTCTTTTGTATAGCCGCCTTAGAACCAAAAATACAGCGTTCAACTGCTTCAAAAGCTAAAACTCTTTGATCTAAATCAGTCCAGGTGCAATGTTTCATTAATAGGAGGTCGCTATGATCTATCTTATCCCTATTATTTAACACAGCTGATGTTTTTAAGGCTTTAATGATAAAACCACTTCCAGATTTTCTATCAGATAAGGAAATAGAGTTTCTTAGTATTTCTACTATAATTTTTTCATAGAGTTTTGCGATTTCCTCATTCATTTTTAAACTTTTTGTTTTGTCTATATATTCATTAACCTCTTCAATATCTTCGATAGTAAAAATCTCTTCAAGCTCTTTTCCTGCGGTAAAGTCTTCTTTGTAATATTTTAATTTATTTTCTTGCTCTGCTAGTCTTTTAACATCAAACCAAAACAATATCCTATCTCTAAAGGGTTCAATAAAATCATCTTGTGGTATCTCATTGCTAGCAGCAAAAACAGTATTTAACTTTAAAGGATAGTTTTTACCGCTTAATTGATACACCCTTTCATTTAAAATTGGCAAGAGGGCGTTTAGTAGGTTTTGAGTGCCTTTAAACATTTCATCTAAGAAAATAAATCTTTGCGAGAGGATACATCTAGGATCATTTAAAACTTCTTGAGCTTCTCTTTGAGGCTCTGGAATTAAATCATCAAGTCCAGTTTCATTTGACATTGTAATCTGCCAAGCAACTTCTTTGTCAATAATCTTGATAATATTATTAATTGCAAAGGTTTTAGCCACGCCAGGCACTCCATATAACATAATATGGTGTTTGGAAAAAATAGTTAGTATCGAGATACGAATAAGAGTTTTTCTCTCTAATAATCTTGTATCTAGTGCTTCTATTAGTTTTTGTATTCTTTCTTTTAAAGGACGCATTTTTAAACTCCCAAGTTCCTATTTTCTAAATCTACTAGCATTTTAGTTATTTTTTCCTCATCTCTCAAATCAGTAACTACGAGACATCTTTCAGTATCAACTCCTGAAATAAAGGGTAAAAATAGCTTATTTTTAGAATCCTTATTGATAAAAAAACATTCACCAACGCCTAATTTATCTATGCTTGAAGTCGTTAAATAATTCTTTTTTGTATTGCTAAAACTTGTAGCACTAGCCCCTTCTCTATACATAACATTGCTTTCCATTATGTATTTTTGTCCAAACATTTCTACAACTTTTTCTTTAGAGGAAACATCATTCATCTTAAAAATAAAAGTGGTATTGAGGGAATCTTTTGAAACCTTTGCAAGTGTTTCTCCTAGTTTGTGAGATAAGTCAGCGTCTGATTGAGTATAAATTAGCATAGTTTGTCCCAATCCAGCTCCTTTGTTAAGAATACTCTCAGCACCCTTATATAAAGCACTTTCACCTTCATCAAGATGAATATATAGCCTCCTATTATTTACAGCTCTACCAGTTAGAGATACTCCACCATAGATACTTTCAAGAGATTTTAAGATAACCTTAACAAGGTGTTCTGAGGTCTTTTTTGCAATCATTGGCACTGGGTGCATTAATAAAATCAATCCTTTTTCATTGTTAAATAGTCTTGCTGCAATTGGATTAATTTTTATCGTGCATAGCATATCTCCTAAGCTTCCTATGGAAAGGGAGGAGAGGAAATTCACCAAAGCTAATGAAATTTTGCTATTAAATTCATCTGGTAAGAGTAAAAATTTATCAATTTGAATAAGCACCTGAGATCTTAATGAAGCCGTCTTTTCATCTATTGGTGGAATAGATTCACAAGAAGTTTTTAGGAGCTTGATTTTTTCTTTGTCCAAGTAAAACAAAATATCTCTAAAGGTTAAGAAGCTCCTATTAAAAATTGGAATTGTTCCGAGTTCTTTATTAATGATTTGTGTCTCGATCTTATCAAAAACATCTTTGGAATTATTTTCATCAATCTTTAAATTCTTTGTTTTAATCATTTCATAAATATGCCATTGCTCTTTTATTATTTGTGTTTTGAGTTCTTTTTTTGGATCAGTGTTCATTTCAAGATAGCTTAGAGCATATAAAAGTGCTTTTAGAATTGTTTCTGCGTGTCCGCTATAAAATTTAGAATCTGAGTCCTCACCTGGATAGAGGATAGAGGAAATCAAAGAAGCAACTTCATCATCAGACATATTAAAGATAGGGTTGAAATATTCCGTAGCATTTGGCATAAAAGGATTGACATATAAAAACTCATCAATCCTATTGGCATTGTCAGCAAACTCTATCATTTTGTTAAAAACCTCTAAGTCAATACCATTCTTTGGGTCGCATACAATAATGTTATCGCCTCTTAGGATATTTTGCTTGATAATATTTAGCATTAGCTTTGTTTTACCAACCCTTGTTGTTCCTAAAACAAGGCAATGGTTACTTACATCTTCCCACTTTACTAATTTTAATTCTAAACCATTTTTTAGATTATCAAAATCTGCGGATAGTCCTAGATATAAACAATCTTTATTTATTAATTTCAATAATTCATCTTCAAGCCTCTCTTTTTCTTTTGAGAGTTTTCCTAGCTTTTCTTGCAAAACAGATTTTTTGTTTCCAAATTTTACTTTTGAAAGTTCGTTTTTAATGGAAGTAATGTCTTTATGATTTTTAATAATCTTTTTTTCTAATCCACCAACAGTATTTTTATCTTTAAAAGAAGCAAATAATTTTTTTAGCATTTTTTCCTACTTAGTATTGAATTATTTCTTCGGCTTTTTCAGGTTTTGCAAGATAGTATCCTTGAAAATAATCAAAACCGACATCTTTCGCAAAAGTAAAAGTTTCTTCAGTTTCAATGTGCATTGCTACAATACCAATTCCATAGGTATTGCCAATTTGCACAAATAATTTTAGTTTCTCCAAATCAGTCTGATCTTTTCTTTTAATAGCAGTTTTGATTAGCTCTCCATCTACTTTTATAGAGTTTGGTTTAATTCTTTGTATCATTTCCAAATTTAAATCCAAATCAACCCCAGATATAACAATTTGCACATTTTCATATTCTTTTGAAGCATTAATAAAGCTATCAATATTTTCTAAGTTTCTCTCTCGTAAAAAACCGCTATTAATCTCTAAAATTACCACGCCATTATCATAACTCTTGAAAATCTCTCCCATATAAGAAAAATAATTTTCATTGATTTCTGAATTATCGACATTGAATGAAACAGCACCAAGATTTTTTTCTTTGGCAATTTTAATACTTTTGGAAAATAATTGCTTGTGTAGATTTGTTAAGAGTTTTTGTTCTACTGCAATATCAGAAAAATGATTTAAACCAAAAAGCTCTGGGCTATCTTGCTTGGTAGCCTCAATCTTTAAAAAGAATTCATAACTAATAATCTGTTGATTGGAGTTAAAGATGGGCTGTGCAAAAGGAATAACGCTTTTATTTGTGATGGCTTTTCTCAAAACTCCAGTCCAAAAGGTCGTATCCTCTTTAGTGGTTTCTTTTTTTACTTTTTCTAAAATCTCACTCTCACTAAAATTTCCTTCAAGGAAATAAGCATAAAATAATATTGCTTGATTTTCACTAAGGCTATATTTCCTTTGAAATTCTAATCGTTTATTAACTTCATCTGCTTTTGAAGTAAAAATAGAGTATTCCATTGGTGTAACTTTAAGCCTTAGAATTTCAGTAATTTTCCCAGCAAAACAAGTAATTTCACTATAAATTGGCAAAAATGAATTTGTTCTTTCTAATAAGCTTTTTTGATAATCATTTAAATTTGAGAGTATCCTATCATTTTGGAAGTATTGTCCTACATCTTTGATTGGAAGCAACAATTTGAAATCACTATTTTGCCATATTGCCTTTGCTCTAGGGTTTGCCTCAAAATCTTCTGGATTTTGTGTAACTGTAATCATAGAGGCATTATATTTTCTTAATCTTCTTGAAGCGTCATCAAGATATGGTGCAACGATTTGGTGTCTTAATAATGGAGCACATTCATCAAAAATAACAATTTTTTGCTTGCTTCTATCAAAGTAACACTCTTGCACAACTCTCTCAAGCATTGCTAAATAAATAACATTATAAATTGCCTTACCAGCAATTTCTTCTGTTTCAACTAAAGTAAAATCAGAGTGAATATTAATATTATTTGCACCATTAAAATACTTATAATAGATTTGGTCTTTGTTGGAATAAGGTGCAATACCAGTGATAATTGTATCAATGATATTTAGCGTTTCTTCATTGCTTATATCTTTTTTAAGCGTAGTTAATGCATTTGATACATCAATCATTCCAGCGTCTTTACCTTTTCTTACAAAAGCCAAAGAAAGAGCACTTGCAATAATGTTTTTTGCTAAAGATACCTCTTCTTGCACTCCTGCAGTCATTATTTGAATATCTGTATTAAGCATTGCACCAATAATTTTCACACAACTCTCTAAAGTATCATCAGAGAGCATATGAATATACCCTTCTTTTGATACAGAGCTAATATTTACTTTGGTGTTCAAGAATGTTAGATAATCATTTCCCTTTAAACTTTCTACAGAGATTTTTTCCTCAATTGCATAAGTAAAGAAATTCAAACAAATATCCTTAGTGCCATCAAAAACGATATATTCTCCACCAACTAAAGAACATTGAGGTTTATAAGACTTACCTATATCAAAGATTGTTAGTTTTGCTCCAGCCTGTAAATAAGCCAAAACGATAGAGTTTGTTAAAAATGATTTACCAGTTCCTGATTGTCCTATGATATTTACATTGTAATTATTTTCACCACTAAAAAAATCGATACCACAAACTTGTCCTGTGCGATTAAAAAACTTTAATACAGGTTTATTATCACCTTTATAAGTTCCAAGTATTGGCATTACTGCAGAGATATTGCTTGAAAAAAAGAGATTGTAACGATTGATAAAATCTTTCGTAGTTAAATCAAAATTTAAAGGCAGTGAGTGAATAAAAGTCATAAATGAAGTTATTGGGGTAGTTTCTTCTTCAATCTCCCAGCCACCGTAACTAATATTTTTAAAGCTCCTTTTAATACTCTCGCAAGTTTTTCTTAATCTATCTTGATTAGGTTCAAAAATAATGAGAGAATAAAATGCTTCTGCGATTTTTTCACCATCATTGATGTATTCTATTATGTCTTTGCTTTCATTTAACACATTTTTAAGATTAGGATTTGTAGAGGCTTGTTTTCCTCCCTCCTTACTCTCCATAAAAGAACCAATAGAACCTACATTCTTTGTAGCTTTTTTTAATATTTGGTTTTTTAATTTTTTTGCATTCTCAAAATGTAATACCAAAGAAGCCATAAAAGAACCAGTAATTGGATATTCCTTTAATCCATTAAAATCAAAAAAAGCATTTTGAATATCTGTTGCTGTTGTGTGAATTGGGTAGCGATTTGTTGTTAGAACACGAGCAAATTTCTCTTTTCCAATTTTTATTACCCCATTTCTATCAGATATATCAACTTCGATACCTTTTGCAATTTGTTTGTTAATTGGTTGATGTAAGTCGTGCAATGCTTCTGTGTAATTGTTTTTTAAAATCTCGTGATATAGCACAACTAATAAATGGGGTTCAATACCAGTTAGATTAGGAATTGCTGATTTAATTGTTCCAAAATGATCTTTGATTTTTTCTTGTGAGTAGCCTTTTGGAAATAAGAAAAAAATAAAAGTTCTAAAATCTCTTGCAAAAAATCTTAGTCCTTTTTTTTCACTCATACTCTCTTCATCAGTCCAACGCCTTATTTTTTTGATATGGTCTTCTTTTATTTTTTTCAGAATAACAGCATTGCCCACCTTGCTATTACACTTTGAAACTTTTTCAATATTATTACAAAACCAATCTACATTTTTTGAGGAAATAGTTTTAATTTCAACTACCAAATCCTTAATATCATCAAATCTCTGGATCGTATCTCTAATATTATCTGTGATTGAGTTTGTTGCCACTGGAGGCATTGTTAATTCAAAACCAATGCCCATTCTACCAGTGCATAAGAAAAAGATACCAAAATCATCTATATCACAATTCTCTGGTTTTGAATAGCTTCTCAATAAAATTTTGTCAGAAAAAGTAGAGGTATCTTTCAATAATTGAATAGAGCTTTTCTTGATTGCATTGTGGTCAAGTTTGAATTCTGGTAATAAAAATTTATCCAAAATAATTTCTGTAAATATTTTTTTAATCTTTTCTATGTTTTTTGGATTTCTTAGAATAAAGAATACAATAACTCCTACAACTGCTAATACTATATATTCAGTCATTTATCATTCTCGCTTTTTATATAACATTCGCAGTTTTTTTGCTTTTCTGCTAAATCAAACACTTGATTTTCTAGCTTTCTTATTCTTTCTAAAAAATATTCTTTTGTATCATCATTATTAAAAAGCATAATCTTTTCTTTTTCATTTTTTAATTGAGGATCTTTGCTGTATTTTTCCTCTTGTATTTTTGTTTTTTCTAGTTCCCTGATGTTATCTATCTTGTTTTGAATTTCTCTAGGTATTTTTTGTCCAAAATCCCTGATTTCATCAGCATTTTTTTCTAGCTCTTTTTGCACTTTTTCTATTGCATTGCTAAGCTTTTTTATCGCTTCTTGATTTTTTTGGTTATTGCTAATAAGCTTCTCTTTTTCTTTCAGAAATATACTTTTAAAGGCTCTAAATTCATCATCTTGCTTCTCTTTTTCTTTTTTAAATTCATTCAATAAGTCTGCAATTTCCTCATTTTTGTCTTGAAGCTTTTTTTGTTGTTCTATTAGCTTTCCTATCGCTTCTTTAATCTCAGCCATTCCAATGACATTCTCATCGCTTGCAAACAAGATATTTCCAATTAAAAGGGCTGTAAAAAAAATATTTTTCATTTTGTTTTTTCCTTTGTCATCATAGATTTATTGATTTTTTCCTCTTGTTCTCTTACTCTTTTCATTATGCTTTTTGTCGTGTTTTTATTCTCATAATTAACAAAATCAGAAATTGTCTTATCATCTTTTAAATTATTTTTGTATTCAATCTCTCCGCTATGTAGAGTAAATGGCAATGTATTTGTTTCTGTAGGAACACCCTTTCTTATTTTTGAGCTTGGTATGGCAGTTCCAGGAATAAAATCAGGTCGCTTAATCCAGATATAGATGTCGTGAGAACCAATTAAAGAACCATTAGATGTTTTATAAGGTGCAATCCATATCTTTTGCACAATTCCAAAATCAATAGCTGTTCTTGCGTCGTTATTTCTTGTGCCAATCACTGGTTTGTATCTATTCTGATAGTCTTGTTTATCAACTATGATTGTTTTTGTAGAACAGCCAGTAAAAAACAATATAAATAAAAAAATTATCTGTCTTTGCATTTAACCCCTTTGTAAGCTCGTTTTTCAATTTCATCTGGATCTTCATTTAATAATGAAAAAGCATCGGTGCATAATCCAGCTCTTCTATAATTACAACCATTACTATCACAATCTGTAGCCATATCTCCAATAGAACAGGCATTAAAAAATAAAGCAAACAAAAGGCTTAAAAAAAGAAAAGTTAGTTTTTTCATTATTCCTCCTCGTCATCATAATAATATTCTTGAGAAGCTTCTTTGTCTATTCTCTTGCTATTTTTATTAAAAATATAATCATAATCATCGTAATTATATTTATCACCCATTGTAGAGTATTCTTTTTTATCAATATTAACCCCATTGCTTTCTTCCTCTTGAGCCTTAAATGGAACAAGCTGAAGAATTTCTCCACCTACAAAATGAATACTAATAACTCTTCCTGCTTTGATATTTACAACTGGATTCATTGCTTGGAGGTATTTCTCATAAATAGTGGTAAGTCGATTAATCGTAGTATTACCACTTGATGTTAGTCCTGTATTTACAGAGGATAATAAATTAGAGCTAGTAGTGCTATATCCACTAAGTAAAGTGGTAGAGCCTAATTTTGATAATGCGTCTAGTCCTGATTGATAGAGTGCTAGAGGTAATGCAGCTTGAAAAATCTTTTGCTCTTTTGTAACAAGAATACCACCTATACCATTATTTCCATTTTCATCGGTAACCCAACCTTTTATTGGTCCTTCTGCAATATATTGCTGTCCGCTTTTATCTTCAAAAATACAAGAGATTTTAGTAAGTCGTATATTTACTGTGTTATCAGTCATATTTCCTACGCCAGAAGCATAGACATAACAACCTTTTGATTTCTTTGTATTATCATTGGCAGCGATCATATCTTGTGTCAATTTGATTTGAATTGGTAAATCTTGCTGTCTCCCCATTCCAATAACAGTGGCACTTCCACCAGTAATTGTAATTCCTTGTGCAGTAGAAGCAAATATATTAATAGAATGTGTTGTTTTTTGTTTGATTTCCTCTATAGAATTTTGATCTAATGGTATATCCTCTACTTCTATAGGAATTCTAAAAGAGGCTGTTCTTTCATTTTCATCATTTTGATCTGTATCGGTAAAATCTCCTGATGATGGTTTCCCACCTTGCTTATTATCATTTGTTTTTTTGTCTGATTTTTTTAATGCAAGATCATTAAACATTTGAACAATCTTTTTTTCTATTTCTTCAATTTTATTCATATCTTTATTATGATCTTGATTTTTTTTCTCTTGATCTTGAATGAAGTCATTAATATTTTTTTCTTGCCTATCTAGCCTTTTTTCTGTTTTGTTCTTAATGTCTTCAATATTTTTTGTAACATTGTCTTCAAGCTTTTTAAAATTATTTTTGATGTCATTTGTGCTATCTTTTATGAGCTTGCTAAGCTCTTCTTGTTTCGTTTCTAATTTATCTATTTTTGCGTCTGTGGCTGTGCTGTATAAATTAAAATTATCAAAATTTGAAGTTTCTGTTGCCTCTTGAGCTTTCTCTTGTTGTGCAAACTCTAAATTTTCTTGATAAAGTGCATTCATTCTATTCCAAACTGCTACACAAAAACTAATGAAAGCAAGAATGACTATAAAGATAAGAATCCTAATAATAAATCTTAGATGTTTTTTCTTTTGATTATTGATATTGTAGGCGGATTGCTCTTTTTTCTCAGCCTCTCTTTCATTGTATTGCGGATTATCTTCTGTATTCATAGTTCCTCGCTTAAATCTGATAAATATTATTTTTAATTTCTTCTAAAACTTCTTTTTGATTTGGCTTATCTGATAGTAAAGAAAATATATCATAAGGCTCAGAGTTTTTCAAAAGACTTTTTGCTCTTGTAATTGCCACATAAAGAAGATTTATTTCTTCGCTTGGGATTTTGTCTCTCATTGAAACCTTTAAAAGATCATTAGCCAATACTACTCTATCCCATTCTGCACCTTTTGATTTATGTGCTGTGGTAACAATCACATCGCACTCGTTTTCTTTGTAATGATGGATTGATCTAATCACTTTAAAAATATTGATTTCATTTGAAACTGCAATATAAAATGCAGATAACTTTGAGGATATGTCTATTTCATCAGGATTTTCTTTTATAAAATTTAATAATTTCTCTTTAGTATTCAATTTCTCTTTAAAAAGAGGATTAACAATCTTTTCCTTGCTTTTTTCGTTTGTTGAAAAAACTCTAGCAATATCGGCAATATCAGTTAGATTATATTTTTTTACTCCACCAAAAAAATGGATCTTTAGATGAGGATTTTCTGCTAAAAAGAGAAAAATAGTGGAATTATTTCTTGCGATAAATGTATATCTTTCTGTTTCACTCCAAGTTTCATTGGTTTTTTCTTTTTGTGTTATTAATTTCTTTTGAGAATTAGCCAAAAATAAATATTGATTTGCTAAATCAACGATGTCTTGAGGACATCTAAAAGTCTGTGTTAGAAAAAAACTTTCTGCATTCTCTAAGTTCTTTAAATCACTGAGTGCGTCAATACAATTTCTAAAACCATAAATTTTTTGATAAGTATCTCCCACAAATACTTTTCTAGCCTTTTGTTTCATCACTAAAGATAGCATTACAGGGTTTAAGTCTTGAGCCTCATCTACCAAAATATAATCGTAATTTAACTTATAATTGCATTGCTCGTAAATTTTCAGGTAAAAATCTTGTTCAAATGGAATAGAGCTATTTTCATTGCACACTAGATTCCAAAGTTTTTGGAGATATTTTGTGTAAAAACCTCCAATATTGAAACTAATTTTATGAAATTCATTTTCACCAAGATTAGAGTTAATAAAGTAAGTAAAAGACTTTAATAAAAGATCTATTTCATATTGTTCCAATTCTGGAAAAAAGTCTTTCAAGTTAGAAACTCTGAGCTTCTCATTCCTTTCTATTTTTTCCTTAAATTTATGTCCTATGGCAGAATATGCCAAAGAGTGAAAGGTCTTAACATCTATATTACTACCTGTGAATTTTTTATCGGCTTCTTTTTTCATAGATGTGTTATAGCAAAGATATAAAAAAGTATTCTGCGGTCGTTGTTTATAAAAATTTATCAGAGTAGAAGTTTTTCCGCAACCTGCAAAGGCATTGATAAGGGTAATTTCTGCATTACTCTCTATGATCTTTTTTTGCTCTTGTGTTAATTTCATAAGATTTTTTCTTAATCATTAATTTTTAAATCTTGAGCTTTTTGTTCATTGCCTTCTTGTGAAATACTGTTATTGCTTCTTCTTTCTTTGATTTCTTTGACTATTCTTATTGAATCTTCAATCCCTCTTTGTTTAACGCTATTTTCTTGTTTAATTTGTTCTAAAAAATCACTAGTTTTCCCTAATTTAGAAAAACTTGAAGAGTTTTCAATCTCCTTGACTGCGTTGTCGTATTCTTTTTCAATTTCAAACTTTAGATCTAATAATTTATCTAATAGTTCATTTAAGCTAAAGGCTTTAATATAAGCCTTTAACAAATTATCTTTGTCAGAAAAGGAATTTTGCTGTTGATTGATTTTTTCTTGGAGTGTAGCTTCTACATTTTTTTCTTTTTCAAGCAAAGAATTTTTTTGCGAATCTAATTCCTCTTGCATTTTCTTAATTTCAATATTGCTTTCTAATAAAATCTGATCACAATATTTTTGATACATAGAATAAATAGCATAACCAGAGATAAAAGAACCTAATGTGAAAGATAGAATACTTGTTTTGTTAATAAAACTTGAAATTTTCATATTTTCCCTTTTCTTTTCTTTTTTGCGAAGTGACTTTATGCACGCAAAAAAAGCTTATCTTTTTTTGATACAATTATACTTGAAAATAAAAAAGATAAGAGAAAATGAAGAAAACTTTATTCGTATTTTTTACTTTTAGTGCTTTTTTGCTAGCTTATACTCCTGAAAGTATTTGTAATCCAGATACTTTCTTGAGAACCTGCTTCCCCTATGTAGTATATGACGATATTAGATCTACTGTAGATGCTTTTGATAGCGTTGGAATGATTTTTAACCATAGCACTGCTTGGAATAATATGGTAGATATTATTATTCTATGCTTTTGTGTAGTTTTGATTATAAAAGCTTCTTTTGGAAGTGGTTTTGCTCCCAATGGAATATTCTTAACAAAAATACCTGCTTATATTTTAGGTGTGGTTTTATTGCTTGCCACGATGAATAATCAAGCTTTAAAAGTAACAATGACTATTGCTGATGGAAGATCTTTATATAAAACCTATACAAATGGTGGTCAAAATTTGAGAACAGTGGGAAATATCCCAATCTCTATAGCAATAATTGCTAGTTTAACAAATTATCTTTCTAGTAGTTTTGTAAAAATCGTTGAAGAGACTTCTACACCAATCAATGGAACAAAATACACAGATATAGGGGCATTCAAGTATTTCTCTTTGATTGATAGAAAAAAGATGGTTTCAATAAGAGACTTGCAAGAGCCAGAGATAACTGCTTTTTTGTCAAGTTACGATAATTACATTCAATCTTGCTTTTTACCATTTAAGAGCAATTTTAAAGACTCTGTTCCTGATGTTTTGGGATTGGGAAAAGGAAGTATTAAAAATGTTAGCCCAGCAAATTTGGTAGCTAAACTACCTGGATCACAACAAGCATTGGGGAATGACTTCTTTTCAACTATTTTTGTAGATGGTAAGAATGTGAGCTGCAATCAATATTGGAATAACCATCTTGTTCCTACGGTTTCTCCAGCAATGGATATTTACAAAAAATATTTACTAACTTCATTAAACATAAACGACGCATTTGAAATGAATATTTCAGATGGCTTGAATAATGGCTTAATGGCAGGAAGTCAAGAGGTATTAGACGCAAATATGGGAAATCTAAGCTCTTATATGCAATATATGGTGCGAGGGCAATTAGATATAATGAATGATAGGGCTATAGCTGCAAAAGCATTAGGAATGGGTGCAGGTATTGCTAGCGATTCTGTTAATCAGGCTACAAATTCTGCATTCTTAAAATTACACGACACCATCAATCAATCAAAATTTTTCTTCTCATTAGAAACAATGCCTATTATAATTACAATTATAAATTGTGTCTTTATATTTTCTTTTCCTTTTGTGATTTTCTTCTCTGCACTTGGCGGTTTTAATAGGATATTTAAAGTTCTATCAGTTTATGTAATTAGCTTTTTATCTGTAGCTTTAATACCAAGCGGTTTAGCATTGGCACACTCTATTATTTTGAATTACACAAAAGAGAATGCTCTTACGCACCTTTTAAAAATAGGCACTGATTATGTCCATAATTATGAATATTATCAGTTTATGGCTACCAATGCAGAATTGGCTTCAAATGTCGGCTTAATAATTGCCTTAGGCTTCCCTGCTTTAGTTTTAACAGGTAGTGCTGGTTATATGTTTTTTGGAATGGCACAATCTACCGCTTCTCTTGGCAGAACACAAGGAGTGGAAGGATCAATAAGGGAAATGACACAAGCACAAGATGCAGTCAATAGAGGATTAGAAAATGCAGCGGCTAATAAAGCATTAATAGACGCAATCAATGCAAATAATGAGAGTGCAATTGCAAAAATGGGTATAAGTAGGGATATTGATAGTTATTCTAGGGGATACATTGGAAGTGGTATCGCAAGTGCAGGCAATGTCGCAGGGTTTGGTTCTAGCATAATCAATCAAAAAGATTTAGATATGATGTATGATGGTGGAAGATTTCAAGGTATTCAAGCCTCAAGCTCAATCAAAACTCTTGGTGCTGAGATGAACCACTCACAAAATCTTTTTGATAAAAATGGAAATTTCTTAGGTTCTGTTAGTGGCGAAAGTATGGCAAAAACACTAGGAACAAGTGGGGCGTTAAATCAAATAGGCGGTGCTAAAGGATTAGTAGCTAGCGGTGCTTTTGATTCAGGTGGTAATATTGCAAATACTTCACAAGGAAAAAATTATACGCAGGGATTGGAAAACAATGCGAGAATTTCTACAAATCAAGTGCAAGGTGCTGGTAAAGAAGGTAGATTTACAAATGAAGAAATGAATGCAATCCAATATAATGCACAAGCAGGTATTCAAAGCCAAATTGCAAGTGGTCAATCTTTGAGAGAAGCTTATGGAAATAACTTAAGCGGTGGTGGTAGCGTTGGTTCTGACTTTAAAAGCATTGCTAAAGATCTTGCTGATTTACAAAATTTATCTAATGCCGCTACTTCTTCAGGTTTCAATGCAAACAAAAGAACTCTTGGTATGGACAACAAGGCTTATTTTGATAGTATCAAACAATCTAGCACACATCAACTTGCAGAAAATCTTGGTATGGCTAAAGCTCAAGGAGAAAATATTTCTCGTATTGGGGTAGAGGGTATTAGAGATAATGCAGCTACAAATACAAGTAAAAATATTATGGATAGCAATGCTAGTGCAGAAGTTAATAGAGAGAATTTTGGGGATCTTAGTGGTGGTTTTGGAAGTAGAGATTATCAGCAGGTTGCAAAAGGAAATGCTTCCTTACAAACTGCAAAAACTATTGGTAATGCCGCAGGATTTAATGAAATCAATGGAAATGGAGATGGCATTGATAAAATTGCTAGAGTTACACAAAGCTCTGTAGCTGCTCCAATTGAAGCTATTAACAAAACCGCAACCAATGCTAGAAAAAACTTTGATGATACTGTTTCAATGCTACAACACACATATACTTCTCAACAGGCAAGAGATAATACAAAAAATCTAGCTTCTTTTAATGAGGAAATCAAAAGAGGCGTTTATGGCAATGGTGGAGTGTTGAGTAATGAAGCTAGAGGAAATATTATTGCACAAGGATATAATGAGGGTGCTAGAAGTGCTGGGGAAACATTAAATTATATTAGCAATACTGAAGCAGGAATTAGATCTGCGATAGCTAACTCAGAAACATTTAAAAATTTAGGTTTAAGTCAAGATGATGTTTCAAAATTACGAAGAGGAGATTATGAGCATTTAAGCAACCAAGCTAAGCAAAAATTAATGCAATATGGTAAAGATGAATATAAAAAACTCACTGGAGAAAATTTGAATATAACTGGTGAAACAAGTGGCTTCTTAGGATACGATTTTAACCTAAATAAAATCAATCAAAACAAAGCTATCGCATTAGACGCTGGCATTAGATCTGTCTCTGGTGAATTAACAAAACTCGCTGGTGGTTCTCAATCTGACTTCTTCTATAAAACTTCTTCTTCAAATATCACTGGTATGCTAAATGGTGATAGCTTTAATATCACTGGTGGTGCAGGAGGACACGCCACTGGTGGTATGAGTAGTGGTGTGAGTTATTCTCACAATGAGAGTAGAAACTATAGCTATGGCGTAAATGCTAGTGGTGGTAGTTATATGGCTAAAGTGGCAAGTAAAATGGGTATGAATATGGAAACTTATGCAAATATTGCTTCTGGTATTGAAATGGCAGGACAAGTAACTGGTGTAGCAATGGCTTTAGCTCCAGGTGGTGCAGTAGGTAGTGCATTATCAAGATTTGGTGCGATTGGTGCAGATAGTGCTTATGCTGTGGGAGTTTCAAGAGCTAGTGCAATTGCTAAGAGAAGTGGTCAAGGTTTATCTGATATTGAAACTAACATAAAGAATACAACATACGATATTAAAATGTCAAATTTCAAATTAAATGAAGCATTAAAGAAAGCAGAAGAGGAGGGTAAAGTTATTGAAAAAAATCACCCATTAAGACTAACAATTGATAAACAATACAACACTCTTAATAATTTAGGAAGTAAGCTTTCAGTAGAAAAAGATATTTATGATAGTAATTTTGGAAAAGGTGCTGCGAATAATTACTTGCAAGGAATGAAAAACTTGGAGCGGTAAAGAGGATAGGCAAAAGCCTATCTAAGATTATCTTGTTTGCTCTAATGGATCATAAGTGCTATAGCATTCCTCATAATCATTTGGAAAATGTTTTTTATAGAATTTAAAAGTATCTATTCCAATCTCATACCAATACTCATCTTTGAGATTTCTCTCTAAATAAGCTAGATAATTAGGATCTTTAGCCTCAAAGCGTTCAGGATCATTCCATTTGTAACCATAGGAATCTTGAAAAATAATTAAATTAATCTCTCCACTCTCTAATTTTTCAGCTGTATAAAATCTAGGAAAAGGAAAACTACCTGAAGTTGGAGCATTTTCTTCTTTTAGATAGTCTAATACTTCTTTAAAATACTGTTTATCGTGAATTATCAAGGAGCGAATGCCATCACCATCAAAAATAGGTGGTTCTAATACATATTCCTCCCATAATTTATTAGGGTGTTCATCTGGTGTGATTGTTTTTTTCCAAAGAATTGCTTTTTTTTTAACTTCTAACATATTTTGCAAAAATTGATAGCGAATGTTATCCATTTCTATTGCAAACTGACTCCTAGTCATTGATCGCTCATTAGAATAGTTATTATCACCTTGTAAAAAAGGAGCAAGTGTTAATGCACCAAGTAAATTCATATTTAATCCTTCTTGAATTTTTAGAAATTATAAGTTATTTTTTTGATGTTTTCAAATGAAAAATAAGTGGGGTAAAGGTTATGATATTGAAGAGCACCACTCAGTCAGTGCTTAATAAAGCACCCGAATGGTCTGTTGAGACTATGGAAAGATCAATGTCCATCCATAATAAGCTAGTAAAAATGTTATAACAAGCAAAAATGTCATAGCAATATTAGAAATTATTGTTTTTTTTCTTGTTATTTTATTAGCTAGATGTTGAGACCACATAAAATCTGATATTTTATAAACAAAAAAAACAATCATCATCATACAAGGAATTATCAAAAAAACTTTTGTCCTTGTTTGTGCGATTTTTTCTAATTTTTGTTCTTCACTTAGTTTATTCCACTTTTCTTTTCTCTCTTCCTCTTCCTTTGCCTTAGCTTCTGCTTCTTTCTCTGCCTCTAATCTCTCTTTCATAACTTTAGGATAAAAATGATCAAAGGTTTTCTTGCTAATTAGTCCTTCAGAATAAAGCTTTTCTATAGAATAATTTTCATACATTAAAGACTTATCTCTAGCAGTAGAATACAGTAACATTGTAAAGAATACAAAAAAGATTAAACCAAATGCCGAAATAAGATGTTTAAAAATAAAATACTTACTTTTCTTACACCTTTCATAAGCGAAAAACAATACTATTAAAAAAATGCAAAGTAATATTTGGATTAATGCAAAACAATAATAAATCCCAACTCCCCATTCATTATAGAAAAATACGCTAAAATTATTGATAAAAAAATCAAGTAACATTCTTGCTCCTTTAATTAAATATAAAAAGTTTTAATAATCAAAACTTTTTTGTAATGTAATCTTATAGGCTATTTTATGGATTTTCAAATGAATAATATTTATAATTTATAACGCATAATATATTTAGATTAAAACATATATTAAGTAATAAAATATGAGTATATTGCATATTCTTTTATAAGCATTTTAATTGTAGATTACAAAGCATAATGATGATTATTTTGTATGTATTTTGTAGTATTTTTGAAACATAAGCTAGAGGTTGAAGATATTCTCCTAGCCCACGCTTATGAGATGAGCTAAGAGGTTTTATCTTAATAGGCTTGACTTATTAGCATTAAAACTAATATAATCACTATCAAGATATCCGTTAATATCTTCATTTGATTACCTCCTTTCATTTGAAAGTAGGTAACCCTAAGGAGGCAGCCACCTCTTTAGGGCAACCTCTACTACAATTATATAATCTCTTAGTTTTAAAAACAAATATCTATATAAATTACAATAGCCTTGATTTGGTTTTTTGCTTAATTATTCATTCATTTTTCATACGCTTCATATTCCATCACTAAATGAGAATATAATTCAAACTCTTTGTTGCAATTACCACATTCATAATCTCTGGAATCATCATCTTCCATTTCCAAATAGTCAAATTCAGAATAATCTATATAAGCTCCACAATAAGGACATTCTACACTATTCATTTTACACTCTCCAATTTACAACTTGCATAATCTGCTTTATACCACTTTTTGATTTCAATTAAATCTCTTCCCTCAAACACCCAAGTATCTTCAGGAACTCCAAGCATTTCATTTGGTCTGCATACAAGCACACATTTACTTTCTATTCTTTTTGCCTTAATCCAAGCCTCTTCCTCAGTATAAGCTCCTAAATCCTCAACCCACTTACCCTCTTCTTCATTCCAAGAACCAGTGCGGGAGTTTAGCTCTTTGATAGTTTCAAGTAAGCATTTGTAAGGGTCGTAGCCGAGAATATCAAAAGTGCAAAAAATAGTATTTATTGAATTCTCTAACCCAAAGCTAAAAAAGTTATTTGAGATTTTGAAACATAAAGTGTTTCTAATAGCTCCTGCATTGATAGCTACCACTATCATATTACATAAAGCTTTAATCATCTCATACTGATTGTTATCACGCTCTGCCTCAAAAAACTTAGCTAACTCTTTTGTATAATCGACTCTAAAGTTTCTCTTTTGGTCTTCTTTATTTAAACCTCTCTCTTCTCTACAAACTCTTAGTTTGTCTTTTATATCGTTAAATTGTTCTTGTGTCATTTTTAATCCTTTGTCTTTTGCAAATATTATTCACACCAATTTGGCTTGATATATCCTGGAATATCATCAAACATTCCACGCATATTCTCTACATTACTAACATTCCACCTAGATAAATCTGAAGTAAAGTTTTTGCAATGAAAGAACATATAAGACATATCCTCTACATTACTAACATTCCAATTGGAAAGGTCAGCATTGAAACTATTGCAATCACAAAACATAAATGCCATATCAATTACCTTGTTAGTATCCCACTTAGAGAGATCTGAAGTGAAACTATTGCACCCATAGAACATTCCACGCATATCCTCTACATTACTAACATTCCAGTTTTCAATACCACTGAAATTCATTCTCTCAGTATTAAGAAATAACTGGCTCATATCAGTAATGAGTGAGGTATCAATATCTCCAAGATTGATTGATAGATCATTGCACAATGTTTTTAATTCTTTTTTTGTTTTTGGTGTGTATTTCATCGCAATCCTTTTATTTTCCTGTATTCTATCTCATTTACTAAGATATTTCAAATGGATAATATATGCAATAATGAACACATAATATATTCTAATTTACACACATACTATGTATAAATCTATACGCATAATACATATAAAAAGATTAGTATTATTTTGCTACACACAAAAATATTTATACAAAAACCTACCATAATAAGCTTTGGTATAAATATAAAAAACCCCAGAGGGGCGAAATGAAATGGTGTTTAATAAACACTCTGCTCATTTTCTTTAAATTTTTGATACGCTGCAATGATGGCTCTTCGCACAAAAGCGTTACTTGAATCCAAAGCGAATAGCTTATCTGCTCTGATTTCTTTCTGCTCTTTTAAGCCAAACTTTTGCATAAATTGCTCTGTTCCAATAACACAATTTCCAGCATTGTAAGAATCTTTTACATCAACAAAGAATTCTTTCAAATGAGGTTTAATTGCATAATCAAAACCATTTAATTTAGTGCGTTCTCTTCTTAGAAGAATATCAATCACTGAACGCATTAAATCACAATTGCTGGAACTATCAAATTCATCTTTTTCTAATAATGGAATTATAAAATTTTTCTTGATTGAAAAATGATAGATGTTTTCTTTTTGTTCAACATCTAACAAAGTATGAGCTAATTCTAACTCAAAAACAAAATCTATTTTTCCATTAAAATCCTTCAAATTTCTAATTCTAAATCTAGTTCCTGCTTCATTAAGCTCATCTAAAACATCGGCTTTAAAATCAAAAATCATTTTTTTATAATCGTTCCAGACAAAATAAACATATTGTTCTTTTTTATTATACTTAATATGTTTTTGGAGCAATTTTTCTAATAAATAATCTTTTAATCTAAAAATACTTGAAAACTTTTTCTTATTCTTATAGACATAAGAAACCATTTCCTCTGATAAAAATATT
The DNA here is from genome assembly GCF_003364335.1 of Helicobacter anseris. Lineage (GTDB taxonomy): Bacteria > Campylobacterota > Campylobacteria > Campylobacterales > Helicobacteraceae > Helicobacter_H > Helicobacter_H anseris. The sequence goes on along the minus strand of NZ_NXLX01000013.1, from coordinate 2,969 downwards.
CTGTCATCAAGATCATCAATACCTATATTATTTAGCACATCACAGACTAATCCTCTTACATTCAGATCAAAATTTTCATCTACAATATAGCTTTCTACATCTTTAACCGCCTTTCTTTGCTTTTTATTGAGATAAAAAATATTATTCGGTATAGCAAAAAATGGGGTATTATCATCTGTATCAGCATTATCATATATGATATTCTTTAAATCTTTAGTGTTAGAGATTTTTTTAAAAAAAGCCTTTTCTGCCTCTTCATTACAGAAATTCAAAGAAGAGATTTCTGGATAAATCGTTTTAGGAGTAATGAAAAAACTTTTTTCTTTCCTACTAGAAATAGCTAAGTTTTCTTTTGAAGCCATACTCAAAATTTGTTCTTTAAACAAAGAATATATGTAATCAAAATAACTTTCTAATTCTGAGGAATTATAATAATATGGTGTATCAACTCTCTTAATATATTGATCTAAAGGACGCCATATTTCATTAAATTCATCATCATCAAAACGGAAATCATTTTCTTGTAATAAATAGAAATGTTCTGCGACATCTTCCATCAAACTTTCCATAGATCTCCAATCAATTCCTACACAACTTAAGTCTTTTGTATAGTTAGTGTGATTTATTTTAACGAATAAAGTATTATCTTTAATTTGGCATTTTGCATATGGTGCTAATGCGTAAATATTGCCCTTAATTAATATATTTCTAACTTTTTCTAACTTTTTCATTATTTTTCCTTAATTATTTTTCAAAATAAAATAAGGAAGATTTTATGAGTTAATCTGCGTAGGCAGAAAAACAAAAATCTTCCCACCTACAGCGGATTAACAAATTAATATTTTTTTAGAATTAAAAACAGATAAACAAAACCTTTTAAATCATTAACAATAATGTGATCTTTTTCATAGGCAATTTTGTCTATGATTATTTTTTCAAAAATCTCATTATTGTGGATACCTTGTTCAGAAACCATTTTAATTACTCCTGCAGTTTCTACCATTGAATACAAAATATTTGTATTCTGACAATAAAACAAACAATCCTCATCAGAAATGATCTCTTCTAGTATTCTTTTTTTGTCGATCTGTTCTTTTGGAATTTTTTTAATCTTGCTTTTTATTATTTCTGTTTTTTCATAAAAAACATTTATTATTTTATGTGCAAGAAAATGCGAAATATCAATAGGAGATCTATCCGAAATGTCCTTTATTGGTAATTGTCCAAAAACATTTCCTTCAATCGAAAAAGTATAACTGTGAGAATTTGTATTACAATCCCATTCAGTATCAATCCTTATTGAAGCCTCTTTCCCACAAATACTCGCTTTAATTGTTTTAACTATATAACCGTTACTTTGAATATGTTCAATTATCGCTTTTGTCAAAAGATAATATTCTTTTACAAGAAGTTTTATTCTTTTAGGATCGTGCGATTTTTGCTCAGAGTATTTGTTATAAAGCCTTTCAACTATTTTAAAATCATCATTGATGATATAAACACCATTATCGCCATTATCTTTGTCTAATATTGAATAATCAGAAAAATCAGGTTCTACGAAAAATCTAAATAATGTTTTGATTTCATCATATTTTAATCCTAATTCTTTTGCTACTTCTAATACTGGCTCTACTGTATCTCTACCACCATTCCAATGCAAAAAAATTCCTTTTTCTTCATTTTCTTTGTAAATTACACATCTATTTCCCATTTTCTATCCTTTATATGTGCGAAAACAAAGAGAGCTTCCCTATTGGAAAACTCATCTATTGCTTTCCAATAGTCATTAAAGTGTCTAAGCACTCAACTTAAAGCTCAATCTGTCCTTTTTAAAGGATTTAATATTTACACCAATTTGGCTTGATATATCCTGGAATATCATCAAACATTCCACGCGTATCCCCTACCTTGCTAGTGTCCCACCTAGATAAATCCGAAGTGAAATTTTTGCAACCAAAAAACATTTCTTGCATATTCTCTACCTTGCTGACATTCCATTTAGAAAGATCAGTATTGAAATTATTGCAATTAGAAAACATTTCTTGCATATTCTCTACATTACCAACATTCCACATAGATAAATCAGAAGTGAAGTTATCGCAACGATAAAACATTCTTTCCATATCCTCTGTATTACTCACATTCCACCTAGATAAATCTGAAGTGAAGTTATCGCAATCACAGAACATAAATGCCATATCTCTTACATTACCAACATTCCACCTAGATAAATCTGAAGTGAAGTTATCGCAACGATGAAACATTCCACGCATATTCTCTACATAGCCAACATTCCACCTAGATAAATCTGAAGTGAAATTTTTGCACTCATAGAACATATAAGACATATCCACTACCTTGCTGACATTCCACTTAGATAAATCAGAAGTGAAACTATCGCAATTACAAAACATTCCTTGCATATTCTCTGCATTACTCACATTCCACTTAGATAAATCTGAAGTGAAGTTATTGCAATCACAGAACATATAAGCCATAGTCTTTACATTGCTGACATTCCATTTAGAAAGATCAGCATTGAAGCTATAGCAATTAGAAAACATACTATGCATATCTCTTACATTGCTAACATTCCACCTAGATAAATCAGCATTAAAGCCATAGCAATCATAGAACATATAAGACATATCCCCTACCTTGCTGACATTCCATTTAGATAAATCTGAAGTGAAGTTATTGCAACGATAAAACATACTTTGCATATCCTTCACATTGCTAGTATCCCATTTGGAGAGATCTGAAGTGAAGTTATTGCACAAGCAGAACATAAATGCCATATTTTCTACATTGCTGACATTCCACCTAGATAAATCTGAAGTGAAACGATCACAATTACGAAACATTCCACACATATTCTTTACATTACTAACATTCCAGTTTTCAATACCACTGAAATTCATTCTCTCAGTATTAAGAAATAACTGGCTCATATCAGTAATGAGTGAGGT
>NZ_NXLX01000012.1 GCF_003364335.1 Helicobacter anseris | reverse complement strand
TTATAGTGTTATTTTCATTATCTAAGTAATTAAGTTATTAGAGTGATGTTTGAGCTTATTTATTGCGCACTAATGGCATAGTTCTTTTTACGTTCGCTGGAGCTTGGGATATTGAGCTGTTTACGGTATTTTGTGATGGTTCTTCTTACTATTTTTAGAGAGAATTTTTCCTCAATTAGATCTAGAATTTTTAAATCACTAAGAGGTTTGAGTTTATTTTCATTTTTAATCAAATCGTTAATGAAATCTTTGATTGACGCATTGCTTGTATCTCCATCAATTGCAGTGGTAAAAAAGTTTTTAATAGGGAATATTCCTCTATTGCATTCTAAATATTTATTTGATATGGCTCTTGATATGGTGCTTGGTGCATGTCCAAACTCTTCTGCTAAATCTTTAAGTTTCATTGGTTTAATATCTTTTCCCATAAAAAAGTCATATTGATATTCCACAATCATAAGACCAATTTTTCTGAGTGTTTGTTTTCTCATATCAAGTGCATCTATTAAATCTTTTGCTTCTTTAAGCTTTGTTTTTAGGTATTGGTCATTTTGTTTGACTTTAAGTATATCAATAGTAATTTGAGGATAATAATCATCGTTTAGCATTACAGATATTTCTCCATCTTCTTCTATCACAAGAATGTCTGGAATAATGCAAGAATCTGCTTCCATATAAGATATTGCAGGAGGCGTTTGGAATGTTTTTATAAGATCTAATGCTTGATAATAAAGGGGGTGTTTTTTATATTGAGTATGATTGTCAAGATGGTTGATAATTTGTGAGGATAGATCATAGAGATCATCACTAATATTTTCAGCATCTTGTAGATGGAATAATAAACATTCTTTAATATCTTTAGAACCTATGCCTTTTGGTTCTAAAAAACAAAATCTTTGTCTAATGCGTTCGTATTGTTCAGCATCAATGTCAAGATGAGATGCTCGTTCTTTTGTGTCTGCATCAAAATAACCTTCTTGATTTATATTATCAATAATATCTAGTGCAATTTTTTGAGAAATTTCTGTTGGGAATAGAGGTGGAGTGATCTGTTCTTCTAAAATTTGATATAAGCCTTTTTCTTGAATACTCAGGGATTCTATTTTATCACTTATGGCATTTTTTACCGGGGAATTTGGATGGGGTTTTTTGAGTTTGGAACTAAAATCTTGAGTAATAGAGCTTTGAATAGAAATATAAGGATTTTCTATTGCAAAGTCATTGATGGTTTCTTCAATCTCTAAAATATTGCTTTGTAAAATAGGAAGCCAATTTTTTAGTGTATTGGATAATTTTCCCTTAACTTGTATATTTTGGCGTATTTTTGGTGCTGCCATTTTATACCTTAAAGTTTTCACCTAAATAATATTTACGCACCAATGGATTTTCATAGATTTCATCACTTAAACCACTAGCTAGTAAAGTTCCGCTTTTAATTACATAGGCTCGATGGCATACTGATAATGTTTCTCTAACATTATGATCAGTAATTAAAACACCTATATTTAAAGTTACTAATTTTTGAATAATTTTTTGAATATCAATAACAGCTATAGGATCGACACCAGCAAACGGCTCATCTAATAAAATAAATTTTGGATTTTTTACAAGAGCTCTAGCAATTTCTACTCTACGTCTCTCTCCCCCACTTAGGCTTACGCCTTTGCGATGTCTGATGGGCTCTATGTTAAATGCTTGAAGCATTTCTTCGATACGATCTTGAGCTTCTTTTTTGTTTTTAAAAGTTGTTTCTGCAGAGATATTGAGATTATCCTCAACGCTCAAATCTTTAAAAATGCTAGATTCTTGAGGTAGGTAACCAATACCCATATTAGATCTTTGATGTAATGGGGCATCTGATAAATCTTTGTCATTTAGGAGTACTTTGCCACCAGTAGGCTTGAGTAGCCCACATATCATATAAAATGTCGTTGTTTTTCCAGCACCATTTGGACCAAGTAGGCCTACAACTTCTCCACTTTTTACCTCTATGGAAACATCTCGCACAATAAGATTTTTTTTAATTTGTTTGCTGAGATTTTGTGCGACAAGTTTATCCATTTTGTATAACCTTATAGATTCTATAGTTTTGTGCTTTTGTAATCTTTATTGTGAGGTAATTATACCCACTATTTTTTAGAATATTGGCTAAACCATCTTCGCCCCACTCGATAAAGTGAATGTTTTGATCTTCTAGCTGTTCTAATAAACCAAGATTGATAAATTTTTCCAAGCTATGGTGATAAAGATCGTAGTGATAGAAATTGTCATATTGTTGCACGAGATTGAATGTTGGCGATGTTGCTTGGAGATTTATATTTTTGCTTTTTATATATTGTTGTACTAATGTTGTTTTGCCACTTGCTAAATCACCTTGTAATAAGATAATGCGCGTGTTATTTTCAATGGCTTTATCTAGAATCTTAAAGATTTCTCCTATTTCATTTTCCTTTAATTTTTTCTCAAACATTTTTAACTCTTTTTACTTCTTTGATTGGAAGATATTGTTGCATATTCTGGATGGTATTTTGGTTTCTTGTATAAAAATCTAGCGTTTTGTGATCGGTTTGTTGTTGGTTATTATGATTGTTTGATTCTAAATCTTGAGGCAAAGAGGTTTGTTGTATTTGTGGTGTGGTATTTGTAGCATTTTGGGATAGGATTTTAGTCTCTATTCCAAAAATTTCTTGCGCAAAATTTTTAATCGTGGCATAGTTTTCTTTAAGTAGATCCTTTGCCTCAGAAGATGCTTTGCTTTCCCAGGTTAAAGTTTGATTCTCAAAACTTATAAAAGTAATATTTTTTTCAAAAATTTCCCCTAAAGTAATATTGCGATCATAAATTTTCTTAATAAGTTGATTGAATAAAGACAGAGAAGTGTTTTGACTTTGTTGCGATGCTTGAATATTGCTTGTATTTAGGGGTGCTGTATTTATTGTTTTTTGTTGTAAATTGGTCTCTAGTTGTTTGATTTCTTGATTGATAAGAGTATATTTTTGAGCTTCTTGCATTTTAAGGCTTGTTAGAAGCAAAACAAAACCACCATCACAATTGAGATTTAAAAGATTCTTTGCTTGAGCTATGATTTGAAGGTATCTATCAAGAGTTAGCATAGGAATTGCAAGGAGTGTATTTTTTTCGTTGATCCCTTTGAATAATTCTTTTAGAAAAAGCATCATCTCATCTAGAATCATTTCTGCTTCATATTCCTCAAAAACTTCAAGAATGTGTTGCAATTCTTCTTGATTGTTTGAGGCAATTGCTTGAAAAAAATTATTTAAGACCGCAGGATCTATTGCTCCTAGCATTTCTGCTACTTTATTTCTTGTAAGGTTTTGATTGCAGTAACTGATGGCTTGATCTGTTAAAGTGAGTGTATCTCTTAAACTTCCATTACCACTTCTTGCAATGATTTCAATAGCTTCATTTTCGTATGTAATATTTTCTTTTTCTAATATTTGGCAAAGGTGCCGTATTACATGCTTTTGAGGTATTTTTCTAAATCTAAAATGCTGTGTTCTACTTAAAATTGTAGCTGGGAGTTTAAGGGGATCTGTTGTAGCAAGGATAAATTTTACATAACTTGGAGGCTCTTCTAATGTTTTTAATAAAGCATTAAAAGCTTCTTTTGTAAGCATATGTACTTCATCGATAATAAAGATTTTATATTTTCCATAACTTGGAGCATATCGTGTTTGTTCAATCAATCCTCTGATGTCGTCTATCTTTCTACTAGAAGCTGCATCCATTTCAATAATATCAAGGTGCCTGCCTTCAAGAGATTGAAGACAATTTTCGCAAGTATTACAAGGGTCTCCTATAGGGGCTTTTTCACATTGTAATGCACGAGCTAATATTCTAGCAGATGTTGTTTTACCGCTACCTCTAAGACCACTAAAAAGATAGGCATGTGCTATGCGATTATTTTGTAGAGCAAGAGAGAGGGTTTTGGTAACGCTCTCTTGAGCAACAAGGTCGTGAAAGGTAATAGGGCGATATTTTAAAGCTAAAGCTAGAGCCATTTTATTCCTTGATTTTATAATTGATATTTAAGGAGAATATTGTATTGATTTTTATTTTAAAAAAACATTACAAAGTCTAAAATAATTTTAAATTTTTTTGCTGAGATTTTATAACAAAGCTTTTTCTATGATGAGGAGTTTGTCCTAATATAGCAATTTTCTCTAAATGTTCCTTTGTCCCATATCCAGCATTGTTGATAAGATTGTATGCAGGGTATATTTGATTGAGTTTTTCCATTTCTTTATCTTTTGCATATTTTGCGAGAATAGAAGCTGCTGATATTTGTGGAATTTTACTATCTCCTTGAATAATACTTTTGAGATTTATTGATGCTTCTGGCTGAATATTAAAGATAGTGTTGCCATCAATATAAAAATCCTTAACAAGGTGTTGAAGTTTTTGAATAATTTCTAGTATAGATTCCTTGAGGCATATACTAAGACCTTTTGTGTCGATTTCTTGAGCATTTTTTTCTATTACAATAAAAAAAATATTGGGAGAATTTTGAATAATAGAACTCAACTGAGCTCTTGTGTTTTTTGAGAGCATTTTGCTATCTTTGACACCAGAATCTTTTAAAAAATCTGCCATATGATTATCACAGGCTACACCACAAACAAATAGACTTCCACACAGGCTTCCACGACCTGCTTCATCAATGCCGCAAATCATCAATCTACATACTCCTTTAGGGCAAAACTTACAAAATCAATCACTTGACATTGTGATTTTTGAATCTTGTTGATTGCTATGATTATAATCTTTTTATAGGGATTGTTTTTTAGAATAGTGTCAATATTTTGTTGATTTGGGAAGGGAATTGCAAAAAAAATAGTCTCATTGATGCAAAAATGTGCATTTTGACTATAAAATATTTGTTCTTGGTATTGGCTATAAAGTTCTAAAAAAACCATATTTTCAAAAATAGCCTGAAAGTTGGGATTTGGGGAATGTGCATAAGGAAGTGAAAAGTCATAAAAATATAATTTTTTTGTTTTATTTATGGAATCTGCGCAAGGTATTAGGAAAATAAAATGATTATTCTGTAATCTCGTTAATAGGGCATAGACTTTATCTTTTGAAACTTTCAAGAATCTTTTGGAGTATGTGTAAAATTGATTAACCGTAATTTTTTGAGATTGGAATTGTAAGAGTAGAGCAAATAAATCATAATCTTCTTGAAAGAATAATTTCATATTATTTTGTTTTTTGGAAATTTTTTGAAATTCTAGACTATGGAGCATTTCTGGAGAATTGCCATCTTTTATGAAACGATTAAAAAGTTGATTGATATCTTCAGAGGAGTTAGAAAACCCGATGTATTCCTCAAAAGTCAATGGCATGATACTCTTGAGAGAAAAATTTTGTAGTTGTAGGTCATCTGAGGGAATTTGCTTGCTATTAAGAATAATAAGAATATTTTCAATATTTGGCAAAATAAATATTGGTTTGTAGTTGTCTAGTATAAGTAAATCTATCTTTTTTTCTAAAAAAGACTTAAGAATTTGATTTTTTAAATTATCTATATCATTTCTTGGATCTATACAATCAATATATATGGTGTTTTTAAGGGTTTTTGATATAAAGAGAGATAAAGATGTTTTGCCACTTTTTGGAGGACCAAATAGGATATTTTTCCCTTTTTTGATTCCAAATCTTCTTGGTAGTAAATGTAGATGCTGTATTTTTTCTTCAAGAATATGCTTTATTTCTCTCATTTATATACCCTCTTTTTTGCTTAATATATGATGCTATATGCAAGTAATACTAAAAAGATTATTTTATAATTATTTCCTTATAAAAAGGAAATAATTTTTTAGATAAAGCTCCGAAATAGAGGAAAATAATTGATTTTGTACTCTTTTTTTAGTAGAATTTTACTTCCATTTTATTTGGTAATTACATCGTTTTGCGATGAGTTCTTTTTTGAATAAGGATATTTTCATGGAAAAAATTAGACTTAAGTTAAAGGCTTATGATCATAGAGTGTTAGACAGATCTGTTGCTTCTATTGTTGAGGCTGTAAAGCGAACAGGTTCAGATATTAAGGGACCTATTCCTTTGCCAACTAAAAATAGAAGATATACAGTTTTGCGTTCTCCACATATCAACAAGGATTCTAGAGAACAATTTGAAATCAGAGTGCATAGTAGAATTATTGATATTATGTCTGCTACACCAGATACGGTGGATAGTTTAATGAAATTAGATTTAGCTCCAGAAGTTGATGTTGAAGTTACACAGATGGGCAAGTAAGGATTAGGTGATGGAATTTTTGGTAGAAAAAATTGGAATGAGTAGAACAATTGAAACACAAAGTATAGCAGTAACTTTACTTAGAGTTTTAAATGCTAAAGTGTGTGAAGTATATGAGAATAAAAAAGCTTTGGTTGCTTATTCTAAGGGAAAAGTTATGAATAAAGCAATTGCTGGTCAGCAGAAAAAATTTAATCTCAGCAAAGAATTCAATCGTTTTGCAACTCTTCAAGTAAATAATACTGAAGCTGGCGATTTGGATATGAGCGCTTTAGAAACTGCAAAAAGATTAAAGGTTACCTTTAAAACAAAAGGTAGAGGTTTTAGTGGTGCGATGAAAAGATGGAATTTTCAAGGTGGTCCAGCTGCTCATGGTAGTAGATTTCATAGAAGATTGGGTTCTATTGGTAATAGAGAATGGCCAGGTAGAGTGCAACCAGGTAAAAAGATGGCAGGACATTATGGAAATGAGACAGTAACTGCTCAAAATGAGATTGTTTCATTTGATAAAGAAAGTAATATTTTGGTATTAAAAGGTTCTGTAGCTGGTTTTTCTGGAGCTTATGGCAAGATTCAAATTATAAAATAAGGTGAATGATAATGAGCAAAGCAATAGTATTGGATAAACAACTTAAAAAGAGTAGTGAAATAGATTTGCCACAAAGTTATAATGAGATTAAAGAACATAATCTTTATCTCTATATTAAATCTTATCTAGCTTCTTTGCGTAGTAATACTGCAAAAGCAAAAAATCGTGGTGAAGTCAGTGGAGGAGGAAAAAAGCCTTGGAGTCAAAAAGGTGGTGGTAGAGCTAGAGCTGGTAGTATAACATCTCCTGTATTTGTTGGAGGTGGTGTTTCTCATGGACCTAGTAACAATAGAAACTATAATTTAAAGGTTAATAAAAAACAAAAGAGATTGGCATTAGAGTTTGCATTGAAACAAAAAGCAGAAGCTGGCAAGCTTTATCTTGTAGATTCTGTAGAGGTTGCAAGCGGAAAAACAAAAGATGCCTTTAGTATGTTTAAGACTTTAAATGAAAGAAGTGTTTTGTTTGTTGCTCAAATGAGTAATGAGAATACATTTTTGGCTTTTAGAAATTTAAAAGATTGCTATCTTGTGGATGCAAATGAATTAAATGCTTATTTGGTTGCTGCTTTTAGATCTGTTGTTATGGAGAAAGCAGTTTTTGATGAAATTATTCAGGCAAATAAGTAACAAGGAGATAATATGGCAGATATAACAGATATAAAATCAATTCTTTATACTGAAAAATCTTTATCTCTTCAAGAGAGCGGAGTTTTAGTGGTGCAAACTTCTAGTAAGGTGACTAAGAATCAATTAAAACAAGTTTTTAAGGATTATTTTGGTTTTACTCCTTTGAGAATCAACTCATTGAAGCAAGAAGGTAAGGTAAAGAGATTTAGAGGTAGGATTGGGCAAAGAAGTTCTTTTAAGAAATTTTATGTAAAAGTCCCAGAGGGTGCGAAGATAGATTCGCTAGCAGTTTAAGGAGTGACAGATGGCAATTAAAACATATAAACCTTATACACCTAGTAGAAGATTTATGTCCGGTCTTAATTCTAGTGACATTACTGCAAAACCTAGTGTGAGAAAGTTGTTGGTTAAACTTCCTGTAACAGCGGGTAGAAACAATAATGGTCGTATAACAAGCAGACATAAAGAAGGTGGTGCTAAAAAGCTTTATCGTATTATTGATTTTAAGCGTAATAAATACAATATTGAAGGCAGAGTTGCAGCAATTGAATATGATCCGTATAGAAATTGTAGAATTGCTCTTGTAAGTTATCCTGATGGAGATAAGAGATATATCATTCAGCCAAGTGGCCTAAAGGTTGGAGATATTGTGATTGCTGCAGAATCTGGCTTGGATATTAAAACAGGATATGCAATGAAATTAAAAAATATTCCTGTTGGAACAATTGTGCATAATATAGAAATGCATCCTGGCGCAGGAGGTCAGCTTGCTAGAAGTGCTGGAGCTAGTGCTCAAATAATGGGTAGAGAAGGTAAATATACTATTATTAGAATGCCTAGCGGTGAAATGAGATATATTTTAGGTGAATGTATGGCTACAATTGGTGTAGTTGGCAATGAAGATTTTATTAATATCAACATTGGTAAAGCAGGAAGAAATAGGCATAGAGGTATACGTCCTCAAACAAGAGGTAGTGCTATGAACCCTGTAGATCACCCACATGGTGGTGGTGAAGGTAAAACTGGTTCTAGTGGACATCCTGTTTCTCCTTGGGGAACTCCTGCTAAAGGTTATAAGACAAGAAAGAAAAAAGCTAGTGATAAGCTCATTATTTCAAGAAAGAAAAAATAAGGAATAAAAAATGGCAAGATCAGTAAAAAAAGGTCCTTTCATTGATGATTATTTAGTAAAAAAAGTACTTAAGGCAAAGGAAACTAAGGATAATAAACCTATTAAAACTTGGTCAAGAAGAAGTACAATTTTGCCTGATATGATTGGATTGACATTCAATGTTCATAATGGTAGAGTTTTTGTTCCTGTGTATATCACAGAAAATCATGTAGGATACAAGTTGGGAGAGTTTGCACCAACAAGAACTTTTAAGGGACATAAAGGTAGTGTCCAGAAAAAGATAGGTAAATAAGGAGGTTGTTGATGAGTAAAGCATTATTAAGATATATTCGATTATCTCCTACAAAAGCAAGATTGATTGCTAGAGAAGTTCAAGGTATGAATGCTGAACTTGCGATTGCAAGCTTGGAATTCACTCCAAACAAAGCTGCTAAAGTAATTGCAAAGGTAATAGCTTCTGCTGTAGCTAATGGTGGTTTTGATGCACAGAATGTGATTATAAAATCTTGTCGAGTTGATGCTGGTCCTGTGCTTAGAAGATTTATGCCTAGAGCTAGAGGTAGGGCTACTCCGATAAGAAAACCAACTTCTCATGTATTTGTGGAAATTGCTCCAAAACCTTTAGAAAAAAAAGTGCAAAAAGCTGTTGAGGAGACAAAGGTGAAAGGTAATACTAAAGCAACAAAGAAAACTACAAAAGGTGAGGATAAGTAAGCATGGGACAAAAAGTTAATCCAATAGGTTTAAGATTAGGAATCAATAGAAATTGGACTTCTAGATGGTTTCCTGGAACACAAAATACTCCTGCAAATATTGCTGAAGATCACAAAATTAGAAAATTTCTTAAAAAAGAACTTTATTATGCTGGAATCAGTGAAATTGTGATTGAGCGTGCTGCAAAGAAAATACGTGTAACTGTTGTGGCTGCTAGGCCAGGATTGATTATTGGGAAGAAAGGCGCAGATATTGAGAAAGTTAAAGATTCTTTAAAATCTGTTATCAAGAAGGAAGTTGCTATAAACATTAAAGAAGTTAAGAGACCTCAGGCAAATGCACAGCTAGCTGCCGAGAATGTTGCAATTCAGCTTGAAAAAAGAGTTGCTTTTAGAAGAGCAATGAAAAAAGTTATGCAAGGTGCAATTAAGGCTGGAGCTAAGGGTATAAAAATTAAGGTTTCTGGAAGATTAGCAGGTGCTGAAATGGCAAGAACGGAATGGTATATGGAGGGAAGAGTTCCTTTGCATACCTTGCGTGCTAAAATTGATTATGGTTTTGCAGAAGCAATGACTACTTATGGAATTATTGGTGTGAAAGTTTGGATTTTTAAAGGTGAAGTACTTCAAAAAGGAATACAACCAGAAAAAAGAGAGGAAACAGCAGAGCCAAAAACAAAAACTAGAAGAGGGAGACAATAACTATGTTGATGCCTAAGAAAACAAAATATAGAAAGCAGATGAAAGGCAGAAATAGAGGCAAGTCTTTCAGAGGTGCCCAATTGGCTTTTGGTGATATTGGTATTAAGGCACTTGAGCATGGAAGAATTGATTCTAGGCAAATAGAATCTGCTAGGGTTGCAATGACTCGTCATATAAAAAGAGCTGGTAAGGTTTGGATCAGGGTTTTTCCAGATAAGCCATTGACAGCAAAACCTTTGGCTACAAGGATGGGTAAAGGTAAAGGATCTGTAGAAAAGTGGGTTATGAATATTAAACCTGGCAGAATTATATATGAAATGATTGGTATTGATGAAGCTACTGCAAGAGAAGCATTGGCTTTGGCACAAAGCAAGTTGCCTTTTAAAACAAAAATTGTAACAAGCGAGAGTGAAAATGAAATTTATTGAATTAAAAGATAAAGATATTAATGAATTGAAGTCAATGTTAAAAGAAAAAAAGGCAGAGCTCTTTAAATTGAGATTAGAGCTTAAGACAATGCAATTGACAAATCCAAGTCAGATAGCAGTTGTGAGAAAAGATATTGCAAGAATCAATACGGCGATATCTGCAAAAGAAAATAGTTAAAGGATAAGCTATGGGTGAAAAACAAGCACATAAAAGAATTATCCAGGGTGAGGTAGTAAGTAAGGCTGGAGAAAAGAGTGTAACAATTTTGGTTGAAAGAAAAGTTGTGCATCCAAAATATAGAAAAATTGTTAAGAGATTTAAAAAATATACAATTCATGATGAAAACAATTCTGCGAAAGTGGGAGATGTAATTACTGCAATTGAATGTAGACCTATTTCTCGAAACAAAGCCTTTAGGCTCAAAGACATAGTTTTAGTAGGGGTATAAAATGATACAGAGTTTTACAAGATTAAATGTTGCTGATAACAGCGGTGCCAAGGAAATTATGTGTATCAAGGTTCTTGGCGGTAGTCATAAGCGTTATGCGAGTGTAGGTGATGTCATTGTTGCTTCTGTTAAAAAAGCTATTCCAAATGGTAAGGTAAAAAAAGGTCAGGTAATTAAAGCTGTTATAGTTAGAACAAAAAAAGAAGTTCATCGTGAAAATGGTTCTTTAGTAAGATTTGATGATAACGCAGCTGTTATTTTAGATGCAAAGAGAGAGCCTATTGGGACAAGGATTTTTGGACCTGTGAGTAGAGAAGTGCGATATGCTAATTTTATGAAGATTGTATCGTTAGCTCCGGAGGTATTGTAATGAAATTAAAAATTAAAAAAGGCGATATGGTTAAGGTTATTGCTGGAGATGATAAGGGCAAGGTTGCTAAAGTTTTGAGTGTTTTACCTAAAACATCACAAGTGATTGTTGAGGGTTGCAAGATTGCAAAAAAAGCTATAAAACCAAGTGATAATAATCCTAAGGGTGGTTTTATTTCGAAAGAAATGCCTATGGATATTTCTAATGTAAAGAAAGCCGAGGAGAAGTAAGAGATGTTTGATTTAAAAAGAAAATATAACGAAGAAATTAAACAAAAGCTTGCAGCAGAGTTAGATATTAAAAATCCTATGTTATTGCCTAAACTTGAAAAGATTGTTATTAGTGTAGGTGCTGGTGATTATGCCAAAGATGCAAAAATTATACAAAATATGGCAGATACCATTTCTTTAATTGCTGGACAAAGGGCTGTAGTAACACTAGCAAAAAAATCTGTTGCTGGTTTTAAGATGCGTGAGGGTATGCCAATGGGTGTAAAAGTTACTTTGCGTGGAAATCAGATGTATAACTTTTTGGAAAAACTGATTGTTATTTCTTTACCAAGAGTTAAAGATTTTAGAGGTGTTCCAAGAAATGGGTTTGATGGTAGAGGTAACTATAGTTTTGGTCTTAATGAGCAGCTTATGTTTCCTGAAGTTGTTTATGATGATATTATGGTGAGTCACGGAATGAATATTACGATGGTTACATCAACAAATAATGATAAAGAGGCATTTAAGCTTTTAGAAATGCTTGGTATGCCTTTTGCAAAAGGAAGATAATATGGCAAAAAAATCAATGATTGCAAAAAGCAAAAGAAGAGCAAAGTTTAGTTCAAGAGCTTATACTAGATGTCAAGTTTGCGGAAGACCACATTCTGTATATAGAGATTTTGGTTTATGTAGAGTGTGTTTAAGAAAAATGGGTAATGAAGGCTTGATACCAGGACTTCGTAAGGCTAGTTGGTAAGGAGTGGAATTATGGTAAATGATATTATTGCAGATTCTCTAACAAGAATTAG
This sequence comes from Helicobacter anseris, assembly GCF_003364335.1. Classification (GTDB taxonomy): domain Bacteria; phylum Campylobacterota; class Campylobacteria; order Campylobacterales; family Helicobacteraceae; genus Helicobacter_H; species Helicobacter_H anseris. The sequence goes on along the minus strand of NZ_NXLX01000012.1, from coordinate 33,172 downwards.
AAATGCTTCTATGAGAAGATTGGATACAACAAATCTTTATTATGCAAAGATTGTAGTTTCTATTTTAGAAGTGTTTAAGTCAAAAGGTTTTATTAAAGATTTTAATGTAAATGATAAAGATGGAAAGCAATCAATTTCGGTTCAATTGGCTTATGATGAGAGAGGATATTCTGTAATCAATGAGATTAAAAGAATTAGTAAGCCTGGTAGAAGGGTTTATAAGAGTCATACCGAATTAAAGAGATTTAAAAATGGATATGGAACCATTGTGGTTAGCACTAATAAGGGTGTTATAGGAAATGAGGAAGCCTATAAGGCTAATGTTGGCGGTGAAGCGCTTTGTAGTATTTGGTAGGAGAAGATAATGTCAAGAGTTGGAAAAAGACCTATTAGCATTCCAAGCACTGTAGAAGTGAGTGTTCAAGGGAGCAAAATTGTGTTTAAGAGCAGTAAAATGCAAAAAGAGTTAGAAACATATGGAAGAGTTCAGATTGATTACAGTAATAATGAACTTAGTTTTAAATCCATAGATCAAGAACCACAATCTCGGGCATATTGGGGAACATATAGAGCCTTAGCTAATAATATTGTTATAGGCATGACAACAGGTTTTACAAAAGTTTTAGAAGTAAATGGTGTGGGATATAAAGTTGCTGTTTCTGGAAAAACTTTAGAACTTGCACTAGGTTTTTCTCATCCTGTAAAATATCCTATTCCTGATGGTATTGAGATGAGTGTTGAAAAAAATCTTATTACAATCAAGGGAAGCGATAAGCAACAAGTTGGTCAAATTGCTGCTGAAATTAGAGAGTTTCGTCCACCAGAGCCTTATAAGGGTAAAGGTATTAAATATAGTGATGAAGTTATTATTAGAAAAGCTGGTAAGACTGCTAAAAAATAATGGAAGGTAGATAGTATGACAAATAAAATCTTAGCAAGAAAGAAAAAGTTACGAAATAAAAGAAAGTTAAGAATCAGAAGCTCTATTTTTGGGACAGCTATTAAGCCTAGAGTAACTATTTTTAGATCCAATAGATATCTTTATGCTCAAGCAATTGATGATCAAAATCATAATACCTTAGCGTGTGTTGATGGAAAAAAGATGCAATTGGGTAACAATAAAGAAAATGCCAAAGTAATTGCCAAATCTTTTGCTGAAATATTAAAAGCTAAAAATATAAATACGATTGTATTTGATAGAAATGGTTATTTATATCATGGTGTTGTTGCTGCTTTTGCAGATTCGCTTAGAGAAAATGGAATTACGCTATAAAAAGGATTAAAATGGAAATCAATAGAGAAGAATTTAGCGAAGTTGTTGTAAATATTGGTAGGGTTACAAAAGTTGTTAAAGGGGGAAGAAGATTCCGCTTTAATGCTTTGGTAGTTGTTGGCAATAAGAATGGTCTTGTTGGTTTTGGGCTAGGTAAAGCAAAAGAAGTGCCTGATGCAATTAAAAAAGCTGTAGATGATGCTTTTAAAAATATTATTAAGATTAATATTAAGGGTACTACTATTGCACATGATATTGAGCATAAGTATAATGCTAGTAGAATCTTATTAAAACCTGCTAGTGAGGGAACTGGAATTATTGCAGGAGGATCTGCAAGACCTGTTATTGAATTGGCTGGTATTAAGGATATTTTGACCAAATCCCTTGGTTCAAATAATCCTTATAATGTAGTGAGAGCTACTATTGATGCTCTAGCAAGAATTAAGGCATAAAAAGGAGTTTGCACAATGGCATTAGAAAATATTAAACCTGCACATGGTAGTGTGAAGGATATAAAAAGAGTAGGTAGAGGTCAAGGTAGTGGTATGGGAAAAACTTCTACAAGAGGTGGAAAAGGACAGACTGCAAGAACTGGATATAAAGCAAAGAGAGGTTTTGAGGGCGGTCAACAACCATTGCAAAGAAGATTACCAAAAATAGGTTTTAGGGTTAAAAATGATAAACCTTATGTAATCAATACAGATAGAATATCTCTAGGAGAGCTTGCAGAGCTTACATTTGAGAGTATTCAAGGAATACATAAATTTCCAAAAACAATAAAAAAGATAAAACTAATAGGAACAAATACGAAAAATCTGGTATCTAAAATTAAAGATAATCGTATTACTTTTAGTGGTAGTAAGTGATGACTAGAGCCATTGTTAATAAAATTCTTATCACATTGCTTTTTTTATTTGCCTATAGAGTGTTGGCTTATATACCAATTCCTGGAGTGGATATTGAGGTGATAAAAGAGTTTTTTAGAAGTGCTAATAATTCTCAAAATGCTCTAGGATTGTTCAATATGTTCAGTGGGCATGCAGTAGAGCGTTTAAGCATTATTTCTCTAGGTATAATGCCATATATTACAGCTTCAATTGTTATGGAGCTTTTAGCAGCAACATTTCCAAATCTCGCAAAAATGAAAAAAGAACGTGATGGTATGCAGAAGTATATGCAAATTGTGCGTTACTTAACCATAGTAGTAACTGTTGTTCAAGCGATTAGTGTTTCCTTTTTATTGCGCAATATGGGCAACTCTGGTAGCGGTGCTATTATGATAGATATGCAGAGTTTTATTATTATTTCTATTTTTTCAATGTTGACTGGAACCATGCTTTTAATGTGGATTGGCGAACAAATTACACAAAGAGGAATTGGTAATGGTATAAGCTTGATAATTTTTTCAGGTATTGTATCAAGCATTCCTTCTGCAATAGAGGGAACTTTTGGACTGGTGAATACGGGAGAAATTAATTATCTTGTTTTAATAGGTATTGTTTTAATCATTATTTTTACTGTTTTTGCAATTATCTATGTGGAACTTGGCGAAAGAAGAATACCGGTTTCTTATGCGCGTAAAGTTGTAATGCAAAATCAAAATAAGAGGATTATGAACTATATTCCTATTAAGATTAATTTAAGCGGAGTAATTCCTCCAATTTTTGCATCTGCCTTATTGGTTTTTCCTTCTACTATTTTGCATGCTTCTTCAAATGAGTTTTTAAAATCAATTGCAGATTTTTTGGGACCAGATAAATATGTTTACAATATTTTAATGTTTTTATTGGTTATATTTTTTGCATATTTTTATGCTTCTATTGCTTTTAATTCAAAAGATATTGCAGAAAATTTAAAAAGGCAGGGTGGATATATACCAGGTATGAGACCAGGTGAAGGAACTGTGCAATTTTTAAATAGTGTTGCAGGACGTTTAACTCTTTTTGGTTCTTTATATCTTGCTTTGATTTCTACATTACCTTGGATTTTAGTTAAAAGTATGGGTGTTCCTTTTTATTTTGGAGGAACAGCGGTGCTTATTGTTGTTCAAGTTGCAATTGATACCATGAGAAAAATAGAGGCGCAAATTTATATGAGTAAGTATAAGACATTGAGTGCTGTTGGTTTTTGATGGCTATTCCTATTAGAAATGCTCAAGAAATAGAAAAATTGTATCTTGCCAGTCAAGTTGTTGGCAAGACACTTTCTTATATTAGTGGTTTTATTAAACCAGGTATTTCCCTCTTGGAGATCGATAAGCTTGCAGAAGAATATATTTATGCATTAGGAGCAAAACCTGCATTCAAAGGTTTGTATGGTTTTCCAAATACTGCCTGTATTTCTGTTAATCAAGTAATAATCCATGGTATTCCAACATCCTACTGCTTAAAAGATGGAGACATTGTAGGTATTGATATAGGCGCTAATCTTGATGGTTGGTATGGTGATGGTGCTATCACTTTTGGTGTCGGTGAAATTGCTAAGCAAGATAAGAAGCTTATTGATTGTGCTAGGGATTCTTTAATGGTTGCTATTTCTAGTATAAAAGAAGGAATGTATTTTAAAGAATTAAGCAAGATTATAGAAGAGGTTATTACTTCTAGAGGATTTGTTCCCTTGAGGGATTATTGTGGTCATGGTATTGGAAGAAAGCCGCATGATGAGCCAAGCATTTTGAATTATGTGGATTCTGTAAATTTAAAACAGGGTTCAAAAATTAGAAATGGAATGGTGTTTTGTATAGAACCTATGGTATGTGTGAGCAGTGGCATTCCAAAAATTTTAAGTGATAAGTGGAGTGTAGTCTCTGAAGATGGGTTAAATGGAGCTCATTATGAGCATACTGTAGCTATTGTGGATGGCTTTGCTAGGATATTAACGGAGGTTTAAATGGCAAAAGATGATGTAATAGAAATTGATGGTAAAGTTGTAGAGGCATTGCCTAATGCAACATTTAGAGTAGAGTTGGATAATGGACATATTGTTTTGTGCCATATATCTGGAAAAATGCGTATGCATTATATTAAGATTTTACCAGGAGACAAGGTCAAGATCGAATTGACACCCTATAGTTTAGATAAAGGAAGAATTACTTTTAGATATAAATAAGAGTTTTTTAAACTTTTTTATACTATAATTAAGGCTTTTATTCTGAACTTTTGTAGGGATAATAAAAAAATGCCGTTGTGCATTAAAGGAGTAAAAGATGAAAGTTAGACCATCGGTCAAAAAGATGTGTGACAAATGTAAGGTCATTAAGAGAAAAGGAGTTGTACGCGTGATTTGTTCCACTCCTAAGCATAAACAAAGACAAGGATAAAATATGGCTAGAATTGCTGGTGTAGATTTGCCAAAAAAGAAACGAGTAGAGTATGCTCTAACATATATTTATGGTATTGGATTAAAAACTTCAAGAGATATTCTTAATGCTGTAAATATTTCTTTTGATAAGCGAGTTAATGATCTCAGCGAAGATGAAGTTTCGGCGATCGCAAAAAAAATACAAGAAAGTTATATGGTTGAAGGTGACTTAAGAAAAAAAGTTCAGATGGATATAAAAGCTCTAATGGATTTGGGTAATTATCGTGGTTTGAGACATAGAAAAGGTTTGCCTGTTCGTGGACAAACGACAAAAAATAATGCTCGTACTAGAAAGGGCAAGAAAAAGACAGTTGGTAGCAAATAAGGAGGTAGAAAATGGCAAAAAGAAATTCAGCAACAAAAAAACGTGTTGTTAAAAAGAATATAGCAAAAGGTATTGTTTGCATTTCTGCTTCTTTTAATAATACAAATGTAACCGTAACGGATGAAATGGGGAATGTTATTTGTTGGGCTACGGCTGGTGGTCTTGGTTTTAAAGGTTCTAAAAAATCTACCCCATATGCTGCGCAGCAGGCTGTTGAGAGTGCTATGATGAAAGCCAAAGAACATGGTATTAAAGAGGTTGGTATCAAGGTTCAAGGGCCTGGTAGTGGTAGAGAAACTGCCATCAAGAGCGTGGGTGTAATTGAAGGTATTAAAGTATTGTGGATTAAGGATGTAACTCCATTACCTCATAATGGTTGCAGACCTCCAAAAAGAAGAAGAGTATAAGGGGTAGAAATGGCTAGATATAGAGGACCAGTTGAAAAGTTAGAAAGAAGATTTGGAGTTTCTCTTGCATTAAAAGGCGAGAGAAGATTAGCAGGTAAAAGTGCTTTAGATAAAAGACCTTATGGACCAGGACAACATGGTCAGAAGAGAGGAAAGATTTCAGAATATGGTTTGCAGCTTAGAGAAAAACAAAAAGCTAAAGTAATGTATGGAGTTTCTGAGAAACAGTTTAGAGCTATTTTTTCTGAAGCAAATCGTTTGGAAGGAAATACGGGAGAGAATCTCATTCGTTTGATTGAAAGACGATTGGATAATGTAGTTTATCGAATGGGTTTTGCTACTACAAGGAGATTTGCTCGTCAATTAGTGACACATGGACATATTCTTGTGGATGGTAAAAAGGTAAATATTCCTTCATTCTTTGTAAAGCAAGGGCAAAAAATTGAGATAGTTGAACGCACTAAGTCAAATCCTCAAATTACTCGTGCAATTGAATTGACTTCACAGACAGGGATTTCTCCTTGGGTTGATGTTGATAAGGATAAAAGATTTGGTATTTTTACAAGATATCCTGAGAGAGAAGAGGTTGTTATTCCAATTGAGGAAAGACTAATTGTAGAGCTATATTCTAAATAATCGGAGTGAATAATGAAGACTATTAAAACTACACCTTATATTCCAACGACTGTAGAGGTAGAGGAATTGGGGCAAAATAAGGTAAGAGTGGTGGCCTATCCTTTTGAATCTGGTTATGCTATAACATTGGCTCATCCTTTAAGAAGGTTATTGCTATCAAGTTCTGTTGGTTTTGCTCCAATTGCGCTTAAAGTTGATGGAGTTTCTCATGAGTTTGATTCCATTAGAGGGATTGTTGAAGATGTTTCCCCATTCATTGTTAATTTAAAAAATATTCGTTTTTTAAGTAAGGTGGATACAGATTCTCAAGATCGTGTTGTGTTGAATTATTCTTTCAAAGGACCTATGAATCTAACAGGTTCGCATTTGGCTAATGAACAAATTGATGTGGTAAATCAAGATGTTGTATTAGCTACTATTAATGAAGATGCGACTTTAAATTTTTCTGTTATTGTGCAAAAGGGTATAGGATATGTTCCTAGTGAAGATATTAGAAATTTAATTCCAGAAGATTATATTCCATTAGATGCGTATTTTACTCCTGTAAGAAAGGCAGTATATGAAATAGAGAATGTTTTGGTAGAGGATGATCCTACATATGAAAAAATTATTTTTGATGTAGAGACTGATGGGCAAGTAAATCCATATGAGGCTTTTAAGCAAGCTATTGCTATTATGCATTCTCAAATGAGTATTTTTGGTGCCGATATTAGTTCTGTACCAATGGCTCAGAAAGCAAATGTAGAGGATAATTTTGATTTTAAAGAGTTGATGATTAAATTAGATAGTTTGAATTTAAGTGCAAGATGCTTTAATTGTCTTGATAGAATAGGAATACGCTATATTGGTGAACTTGTTTTAATGAGTGAAAATGATTTAAAAAATGTAAAAAATATGGGTAAAAAATCTTATGATGAAATTGCTGATAAGCTTCAAGAACTTGGTTATCCTGTGGGTACTGAATTGGAAGAAGATAAAAAAGCAGCGCTTAGTAAAAAAATTTTAAAATTAAAGGCTTAAGGGATAGAAAATGAGACACGGTCATGATTATAGAAAATTAGGAAGAACTTCATCTCATAGAAAGGCTCTTCTTAAGAATTTAGCTATTGCTTTAATTGAGCATGGCAAGATAGAAACAGGTATTTTTAAAGCTAAGGAATTACAGTCTTATATTGAAAGATTGGTTACTGTAGCAAGGGTAGCAGATTTTAATACACATAGAGCAGTTTTTGCTTTATTGCAGAATAAAAAAGCTACAAAAAAGTTAATTACAGAGATTGCGCCGAAGTATAAAGATAGAAATGGTGGTTATACAAGAATTCAAAGAACAAGAATAAGAAGAGGAGATGCTTCTACATTGGCAGTTATTGAATTTGTTTAATTTTTAGTGAGCGGGTCAGGTTACCTGCTCATTTGTGCTTTTTCTTCTAGTTTATTGAGCCATATAAATACTTCTACTACACCATCGTATAGTATCTGTGGAATTTCTTCATTAATTTGTATTTCTAAAAGGGAATCAACAAGATTTTTATTGCAAAATAGAGGTATGTTAAAATCTTTTGCCTTTGTAATGATATTTTGTGCCAACAATCCCTTTCCTGATGCAATTACTCTTGGTGCATTATCTTGATTTTTTTTATAAGCAAGTGCTACTGCTTTTTGCATTAAAATCCTAATGCTTGAGAATCAAAATCCAGCCATGACATTGATTTTTGCTGTCGTGTTAATAGGTGATAGATGCTACGCACAAACATGTCTGTTTCTATATTAACTCTTTGACGAATCTTATAGGTATGGAAAAGTGTATTTTTATAGGTGTGGGGAATAATAACAAGTTTAAAGCTATCTTTATAAATAGCAGTTAGAGTGAGACTTATCCCATCGATGCTGATTGAACCTTTGGGAACACAGAGGAGTAGTATATTTTGGGGGGCTTGTATAATAAATTCAATTTGATTTGCATTATTTTTGATAGAAGCAATCTCTCCAATGCCATCAATATGTCCCTGAACAATATGCCCATCAAGTCTGTCTTGAAGTGTTAGCGCAGGTTCAATGTGAACATATTTTTTATAATTTTCAATTGCAATGTTTTTTTGTGTTTCTTGACTTAATTCAAGAGAAAAATAATTATTACTAGTTGAAATGACTGTAAGGCAAACTCCATTTACAGCGATACTATCACCAATTTTTGGTTGATATTGTGCTTGCAGAGTTAGGATATTGTTTTGCAAATCTCTCACAGTAGCAATTTCTCTTACTAAGCCACTAAACATCATTTATCCTTAATTTTTATACGTTAAAATAGCTTCTAGATTCTAGCACAAATAAGGAAAAGAATGTTTATTGATACGCATTGTCATTTGAATGATAAGGCTTTTTGTGGAGATGTGGATGCTGTGCTTGAAAGAGCTGAAGCAGAAGGTATGGATAAGGTTATTATCCCTGGTGCAGATCCTATGGAGCTTGATTTGGCCATAAGATTGTCAGAGCAAAGAGAAAATGTATTTTTTGCAGTAGGAATACACCCTTATGATTTGCATAAGGGTGAAATAAAATATTTTTTAGATTCCATAAAACATCCAAAATGTGTGGCAATAGGGGAGTGTGGATTGGATTACTTTAGATTGCCAGAAGAAGATATTCAGGGTTATAAAAATCAACAAAAAGAGAAGTTTGAAGAGCAGATTCAAATTGCCTTGGATTTTGATAAACCACTTATCTTGCATGTAAGAGAATCGAGTAATGATGTATTTGAGATATTGCAAAAATATCCAACAGCAAGGGGTGTGTTGCATTGTTTTAATGCTGATGAAATTTTATTAAAACTTTCGGATCGTTTTTACTATGGAATCGGTGGCGTTTGTACTTTTAATAATGCAAGAAAGATTGTAGAAATTTTACCAAAGATACCTAGAGATAGATTGTTACTTGAGACAGATGCACCATATCTTACACCTGTTCCCTTTAGGGGGCAAAGAAACGAGCCAAGCTATATCCCAATAATAGCACAAAAAATAGCAGATATTTTGAATCTTTTGCCTGAGGATATTGAGCAATTAACAACACAAAATGCTAAAAATTTATTTAAGTTTTAGATTTTAGTTAAGTAAAAAAAAGTAAAATATCAGCTTTAGTGCAAAAAGGAGCAGAGTGATTAAAAATAAGATTTTTTACCTAGTTTTCATAACACTAGTGCCTGTATTTGCTGATTTTAATCATTTAAGCCATGATCGTTATAGTGAGAGTATTTTAAATTCTTTTGGTGTTAGCGGTAGTTTTTTAACAAAATTACAGGAAAAAAATGTTGCAAGTCCCAATCGTTTGTATGCTAGATGGGATTTTTTTCTAGAGCAATTTGACAATGGTTATGAGTTTATTCCTGTCTTAAGGTCTATTATGACGGAGGCTGGAATACCTCAAGAATTTTTATTTTTAGCGATGGCAGAATCTGGATTTTCAGTTCGAGCATATAGTGTTAAAAAAGCTGCTGGTATTTGGCAAATTATGCCTAAAACTGCAAAGAGTTTGGGATTGCAAATCAATGAGTATATTGATGAGAGAAGAGATCCTATTAAAAGCACTCAAGCAGCGGCTAGATACTTGCGATATCTTTATAAGAATACTGGGGAGTGGTATTTGGCTGCTATGGCTTATAATTGTGGGATTGGTAGATTGAAAAATGCGATAAAAAAAGCAGGAAGTAGTGATATTGAAGTTTTGCTAGATGAGGAAAAAAAATATCTCCCAAGAGAAACGCGAGAATATATTCGCATGATTCTAGAAATGTCTTTAGCCTTTAATAATTATGAGAGATTACAAGGCAGTAATAAAAATTATCTCTTAAATCGTGGTGCTAGCGATAGTATCGTAGGCGTGCAAATCAAATCAGGAACAATGTTGGAATATATTGCTCAACAACTAGACATGTCTTTAGTGGATTTAAAAAAATACAATAAGCAATTTAGGTATGATTTTCTACCACCAGGTGAAGGGGATTATACTGTTTATATACCTTATGAAAAGCTTTCATATTTTAGACAGGCTTATGTTCCTGATGCAAATCCAAATAGAATGTTCATATTGCATGAGATTAAAAAAGGCGATACGCTCTATGCTTTATCAAAGAAGTATAAAGTGAGTATTGAGCAAATCAAAAATGCTAATCAAATGAGCAAAATATCTTTAAAAGTAAAGCAAAAAATTGTTATACCCGTAATAAAGGAAGAAATGAAAAAGTTTGCCAATAAGGGAAGCTATTGAGAAGATTGAGCATTATTGGTTTGAGTCTATTTTTTTTTGGCTGTGCTCCTCAAAGTTCTTATAAGGGAGGTGTTGGAGCTTTTAAGGAATATGAGAACTTCAAAGAATGGAAAAATAAAGGAGGTTATACCTCCAATTTTTCTAATCAAGATTATGGTGATTATAAACAAAGTTTTTCTGGAGGTAATATCCCTTCAGATATTTTCAATCAAGATTCTTCAATGATGAATGGTATGAGAGAATCTGCAGCTATTCAAAGAGCCACAATGCGTCCTTATAAGATTGCAGGAAAATGGTATTATCCAAGTCGTGTGGATATTGGAGATATTTTTGATGGAATTGCGAGTTGGTATGGACCAAATTTTCATGATAAAAAGACTTCAAATGGTGAAGTCTATAATATGTATGCACATACAGCAGCTAGTAAAACATTACCTATGAATACAATTGTAAAAGTGTATAATAAAGAGAATGGCAAAATTACTATTGTAAGAATCAATGACAGGGGACCATTTGTAGATGGTCGTATTATTGATTTATCCAATGTTGCAGCCCATGATATTGGTATGGTTGATAAGGGAACAACACAGGTTAGAATCGAAGTGATTGGTTTTGGCGGTCTAGTTGCAAAAAATTATGAAAAAAAGTTTAAAAAAGATTTGCAGAAGTCTTCTAGCGAGCTTGCCAATGAATTTAAGGTAGGAGATTCTAAAGAAACCATTGAGGGTGGAAAATTTTCTTTGCAGGTTGGGACTTTTAAGAGAGAAGAAGGAGCCAAGGAAACAAAAATGAGATATGATACTTTGGTTGAAAAGAATACCAATGGTTATAGCGTAGAAATCCAAAAAGATGGTGAATATTATCGTGTTTTTGTTAAAGGGTTTCGTAGTGAAGATGAGGCAAATGATTTTGGCATAAGTAATGATTTAGAAAATCCTGTGATTGTGAGGGAATAAAAATGAATTTTCAAGAAAGAAAAACACAAGAAACAAATATTAGAGCCGGAATAAGAATCTATGGAACTGGAAGTTATAGCATTGATACAAAAATTGCCTTTTTTGATCATATGCTTGAGGCTTTTAGCAAGCACTCTTTGATTGATTTGGAGCTAAAGTGCCTAGGAGATATTGATGTGGATTATCATCATAGTGTCGAGGATTGTGGTATTGTTATTGGGCAGCTCTTAAGAGAAAGCATCTATCCTTTAAATGGTGTTGAGCGTTTTGGAAATGCAAGTGTGGTGATGGATGAGGCTTGTGTGGAATGTGATATTGATTTAAGCAATCGAGCTTTTTTGTTTTATGATTTAGCTAGGAAAGATCTTGATGAAAAAATATTGCAAGGTGCTATTTTGGATTTTAATGTTGAGCTTGTAGAGGAGTGGTTTAGAGCAGTTTGTATGCAATCTAATATAAGTGTTCATATCACTTTAAAAAGAGGTAGAAATTTGCATCACATCATAGAAGCATCTTTTAAAGCTTTTGCTGTGGCATTGCGTAGAGCCTTAATGCGAAATTCACAAATTTCAATACCAAGCACAAAAGGCTGTTTATGATAGAACTCTTATTGTTAGATGTAGATGGCACGCTTACAGATGGGAAGTTGCATTATCTTCCAACAGGAGAGGAGTTTAAGACTTTTGATGTGCAAGATGGTATGGGTTTGTCTTATTGGCTAAAACTTGGCAAAAAGGTAGCCATTATTTCAGGAAGATTTTCTCAAAGCACTTTGTCTAGAGCTAGGGATTTGGGGATTATGGATTGTTTTTTAGGAATAGAAGATAAAAGACAAAAGGCTTTAGAGATAATGCAAAAATACAACTTGCAACCACAACAAGTGGCTTGTGTTGGTGATGATATTAATGACATTGCTATGTTTGAGGTATGCGGGTTGAGGTTTGCTCCTTTGAATGCACAAGAGGTTTTAAAGCAGTATGCAGATATTTTTTTAAAAAGAAGTGGTGGCAATGGAGCTGTGAGAGAGGCGATTGATTATATTATTCATAAAGATGGCTTGGAGGGGAAGATTCTTGAGCTTTTTAAAAAATAATTCCATGCTATGTTTTTTTTTAGTGCTTTTTTTTATTACTATTTTTTCGTTATTTTTTTTCAAAAATCACAATGATGTATTTGTTGATGCTGATAATGTGGATATAGCAAAAATTGATGTGCGTTATTTTGTGATGCATCAAATGAAAAAAGACATTATAGATACATTGATTGAAGGAAAAGATGCTACGCAATATAAGGATTATGAAATTTTTAAAAATGTAACTCTAAGTAGAATGTTAGAAAATAATCTCTCTGAGAGTATCCATAGTAATTATGTGCATCGCAATAAGGATATTTATAGCTTTTATGATGGGGTAGATTACAAAAGAAATGATGGTTTTTCTTTTTATTCTCAAGCTGGGGTGTTGAATTTATCAAGAGAGATTTTTAAGGGTAAGGGTAATTTTTCTTTATATGGGCAACAAGGTAAGGTTTTGGGGGAAAATATTGTTTATGATAGGAAGAATTCCATGATTTTTGCACAAAAAATTCACTCAAAAATCCTTTTAGAGGATGGAAAATAATGAAAAAGATTTTTTTATTAGCTTTATGTGTATGTGTAGTTTTTGGCTCTGAGTTACTTGAGGTGAGTGCTGATAGATTTTCAGGCAATGAGAAAACTGGTGAGAGCATTGTTGAGGGAAATGTAAAAATTACAAAAGGAGCTGATAAGCTTGAGGCAAAAAAGGTAGTGATATACACTAATTCTAATAGAAAGCTTGCAAAAATGATTGCAGAGGGAGGAGTTGTTTTTGTGGTTACTACACAAGATGGCAGAAGAATGCATGGTAAAGCAAATGTTTTGAGTTATGATGCTATTACCGGAGAATATCATCTTAAAAAACAAGCAGAAGTAAAGGAAGAAGGTCGGGAGAATACCATCAAAGGTGAGGAAATTTTTTTGAATAATAAAACGGGTTATGTCAATGTGGTTGGCGGAGCTAATAAACCTGCAAAACTTATCTTTAATCTTGAAGAAACAAAAAAATGATAGAGGTTAAAAAATCTTGCTTTATTACCTCGGCAAAAGATTTGTCTTCTTGTCCATCAATAGGGGTTACTGAAATTGCATTGCTTGGAAGAAGTAATGTAGGAAAAAGTACTTTTATCAATCTTATTTTAAATCACTCAAAACTGGCAAAAAGTTCTTCTACACCAGGAAAAACACAGCTTATCAATTTTTTTGAAACAATATGGCATAAGGAAGGGCAAAATTTTAATCTTTGTTTTGTGGATCTCCCTGGTTTTGGTTATGCTAAAGTGTCAAAAACACTAAAAGAGGAGTGGGAGGCAAATCTATGGGATTTTTTACAATTTCGCACTTCAATAAAGCTATTTATTCATTTAATTGATTCTAGACATCAAAATTTAGATATTGATAAAAAAGTATTTGAGATCTTACAGGCAAATTGTCGTGCAGATCAGGATATCTTAAAAATTTATACCAAATGTGATAAAATCACATCAAATCAAAGGGGATTGCTTGAGCAAAAAAAAGCTCTTATGCTTAGCGTTGATGATAAAATTTTTAAAAAAAACTATAATGCAAAGGAGAGGATTAGACAAATGATTTTAAATAGAGTGTTGGGTAATGATAACCTATGAAAAACCGCTCCTAAGGGATATTGATCTAATGCTTGAGCTTGTTGCTCCTGAAGTAGAAAAAGGATTGATATTGCCAAGAAGCAAAGAAGAGATGAGTAAAAATATCCGTTCATATTATTTGGCAAAATTTCAAGATAAAATCATTGGTTTTTGTGCCTTAAATATTTATACCACAACTCTTGCAGAGATTAGAAGCTTGATAGTAACACAAGAGTATCGCAATAGGGGGATTGCTCAAGAGTTAGTGATGAAAAATATTCAAGAGGGGCTAGAGTTAGGAATTAGTAATTTTTTGGTTTTAACATATAGGCCAAATTTATTCAAGCATCTGGGTTTTGAAGAAATCCAAAAAGAAAAAATTCCTTATCAAAAAATATGGGCAGATTGTATTGCATGCAAACATTTTCCGACATGTCAAGAAATAGCACTACTAAAAACATACTAGTTAATATTGCTATTTTAGTGACTTTTGTTTGTTATTTGGCATTAAGCAATATCTATGTTTTTCTACCACCTTTGCTTGGATTATTATTTACTAAGTATATAAAAGATTTTAAGGATGCTAATTTTTTTGGTTCTTTTGTGGTTTTAATTTTGTGTATCTTTTTTGAATTGGAAAAATCTAACAATATAGGGTTTTTATTTTTACTTTTTATTTTTTTGTCTTTTGTGGTTTCAAAAATAGGGTTGATTTTGCAAGAAGAAAGCAGGTTTTTTGGGGTAATTTATGTTTTTTTGCCTTATATGTTTTATTTTTTTGTTTTGCAGAGTTTGACTATTTTTAATCATCAAATGCCTATTGTTTTTACCCCCATTATTCTATGGTATGTATTGTGCGAGAGTGTGTTGGTGATATGGAAAAGATAAGTTTTAGAATCCGTTTAATTGTAATTATCTTTGTCCTTGTGTGGATTGTATTATTATTGCGTATCTTTGCTATTAGTATACAGTCCAATCAGTATTATGTTCAATTAGCACAAAAGAATATCACAAGAAAAGATATTGATGTTCCTTTTAGGGGATTGATAAAAGATAGAAATGGAACCTTGATTGCGATTAATCAGTTAGGATTTTCTATTTCTTTTGATCCTCATTTAAAAAATCAGCAGTTAAAAGAACAAATTGAATTTGTTTTAAAATATTTTCCTGATTTAAATCCTGAAGATATTGTAAAAAATTATATGAGAGAGAGATCATCATATAATCATACTCCTATCAAAGTGGTCAAGTTTATTGAGTATGAAAAAATGCAAAAAGAATATGCCTACTTAATTCAAAATCCCCTCATTTTTGTAGAGCCAACATCAAGGCGTTATTATCCCTTTAACTCTAGTGCATCTCATGTGATAGGCTATGTTGGCGCTAGTGATGAGAGTGATATAGCAAAAAATATGGTGAGTAAATATACAGGCATTGTGGGAAAGACAGGTATTGAGAGAAAGTATAATGGCTTTTTACAAGGAGAGATTGGAGAAAAAGTTGTTACAGTAGATTCTCATAATCGTGTAGTTTCAGTAAGATATGAGAAGGATAGCATAAGCCAAAATGAATTAGTCATTACCCTTGATATGCGATTGCAAAAAGTTGCTGATGAGGCTTTTTTGGGCAAAAATGGTGCTGTAATTGTGATGGACATTGAGAGTGGAGAGATCTTAGCTGCAGGGAGTTATCCAGAATATAATTTAAATGATTTTGTTGGGGGTATTAGCCATGCAAAGTGGAGTGCCTTGCAGGAGGATTTATCCAACCCTTTGTTGAATAAACTTGTAAATGGGCTTTATGCACCAGGTTCTGTTATTAAAATGGGTATGGCTTTGGCTCTATTGGAATATGCTGGAATTAATGAGCGCACCTTAATTGACACTCCAGGGTATATTGAGCTTGGTGGAAGAAAATTTAGGGATTGGAAAGCTGGTGGTCATGGGAAAAGTGATGTGATTAAGGCTATTAGAGAATCTGTAGATGTGTATTTTTATAAGCTTTCTCAACAAGCGGGGATGACAAATATTGCAGGTGTGTTGAATGAGATGGGCTTTGGGCAAAAAACAGGAGTGGATTTGCCAAATGAATTTGTGGGTATTTTGCCGAGTCCAGAGTGGAAAATGTCAAAAGGTCAGCCGTGGTATTTAGGAGATACGGTTGTAACTTCAATAGGTCAGGGTTCATTTTTGGTAACGCCAATGCAAATTGTTAGATATACAGGATTGATGGCATCAGGTTTATTGCCTACTCCTCATTTTGCAAAATCTTTTGAAAATATCCCGAGTGATTTTGAAATCAAAGATGTACTTAATGAGTTTCAAAAATCAAAAATTAAATTTATTCAAGAAGGGATGTATCAGGCTTGTAATGCACAAGGTGGAACTGCTAGAAAATCCACCTTAGATTCTTTAGTGCCTATTGCATGTAAAACAGGAACTGCTCAGGTAGTGAGTATTCCTCAAAATATTAAGGTGCGTATTAAGGAAAGTGAATTGCCATATTACCATCGCTCTCACGCTTGGATGACAGGATATGCTCCTTATAAAAACCCAAAATACGCAATCACGGTTTTTATTGAGCATGGAGAAAGCGGGGGCAATGCAGGACCAATTCTTGCAAAGATGGTCAATGCTCTAAAGCAATATGGCTATATCAAGTAGTTTAATGTAAAAAATGTCGTATTCCACTGAAGTATAAGGCGATATTATTTTCATTTGCACAAGCAATCACCTCATCATCTCTGATACTTCCACCAGGCTCGATGATAGCTTTTACACCTATGCTTGCAGCCATCTCTATGCTATCTTTAAAAGGGAAGAATGCCTCTGAGGCCAAAACACAATCCTTAAGATCAATCCCCATTTCTTTTGCTTTTTTGATAGCTGCATAGGAGGCATCTACACGGCTAGTCATTCCCATACCAATAGCTACTAATGCTTGGTTTTTGACATATGCTACGCAATTGGATTTTGTAAGAGCACTAATGACATAGGCAATTTCCAAATCTTGAAGTGTTTTTTGGCAAGCAGGCATTTTGCTCATAAGTTGCGCATTTCTTACCTCTTCTAATAGCACCTTATCACTTTGTTGATAGACAAGACCACCCTCTATACGCTTAAAATCATAAGCATCTCTGCATTGATGCAAGATACCATCACCAAAGGTAAAAATTTTCATTCTTTTTTTATTTTCAAAAACTTTCAATGCTCCTTCTGTGATTCCAGCACTTACCAAGACTTCAATAAAAGTTTTAGAAATTTCTAAGGCAAGATTCTCATCAACAACCCCATTGATAGCTACCACACCACCATAAGCACTAACACTATCACATCTAAGAGCCTCTTTATAACTCTCTAATAAGTTATCTTTGATTGCAAACCCGCAAGGATTACCATGTTTGATGATGCTTATTGCCTTAGCACTTCCAAAACTAGAAGCAAGTTTTATTGCCGCATTGATATCAGTGAGATTGTTAAAACTTGCTTCCCCTTTGAGAATCTTTAGATGTTTCTTATAGGTTTCATTAAATTCATAAAATGCACCTTGTTGGTGTGGATTTTCCCCATATCTTGTTTGAAAAACCTTATTGGCACTTATAAAGATTTTTTGACCAAAACCATTATGGAATCTTTGATTCATATAATTGGCAATCATAGCGTCATATTCTGCTGTATGATTGAAAGCTTTTATCATCATTTCTCTTCTAAAATCCAAAGTATTTTCTTTATTTTTTATTTTTTCTAAAACAAGGGTATAGTCATTTTTATCTGTGATAACCAAAACGCTTTGGAAATTTTTTGCACCAGCTCTTATCATAGAAGGTCCGCCAATATCAATATTTTCAATAATAGTGTCAAAATCATCAGTTTTTTCTATGGTTTCTTTAAAAGGATAGAGATTTACACATACAATATCAATGGCTTGAATGCCTTTTTGTTTAGCTGTGGCGACATCAGCTTCTTTGGCTCTTTGGTATAAAATACCCCCATGTATTTTTGGGTGCAATGTTTTTACTCTACCATCAAACATTTCTTCACTTTGTGTATAGCTACTAACATCTATTGCATCAATTTGATTTTTATTTAATAAATCTAAAGTTCCCCCAGTGCTTAAGATTTCAAATCCAAGTGCTCTTAGTCCTCTAGCAAAATCTACAATTCCTTCTTTATCACTTACGCTCAATAGTGCATACATTTTTTTCTATCCTTTATTTTTTTAATTTTTTGATTATGCCTAATAAAGTCTTAGAATCTCATCAAATAAATCATCTTTTTGAAAAAAAGCAATATTTTTAAATTGTGTCTTATTGAAAGTTTTTTGACGCTTTGCAAGTTGCATTGTATGCGTGATGATTTGTGTTTCCAATGTCTCAAAACTTATTTTTTGCTCCAAGAATTCTATGCATTCTTTTGGGCCTATTGCCTTAAAGGGTTGAGAATCTTTTGGATAAATAGTTAAAAGATTTTGTATTTCTTCTATTCCACCATTTTTTAACATCATTTGTGTGCGTTTGATAATTCTCTCTCTTAAGATTTCTCTTTGTATCTCAATGCAAAATGTATCAATAGGATATTCAAAACCTACGGGAGGATTTTTTTTAAAATAGAGTGATGGGGGAGTGTGGGTGCTATAAAATATCTCCAATCCTTTTTGGATTCTATAAGTATCTTGAGGTTTGATATTTTTAGCAAAATCCAAATCCTTTTGCGATAAAACCTCATAGGGATTTTTGATAAGGGCAACTTTTTCTTTTATCTCTTTTGATATTTTTGGCATAGGACTTAATCCCTCTATGATGGCTTTGAGATAAAAACTGCTACCCCCAACAATAAGTAAGATTTTTTTATTTGTCTGCTTGATGGCCTCTAAAAGTAAGTTTTTAAAAATCAATGCATTATTTTCTTGATCTATCTCCAAAACATCAATGCCATAATGCTTGACAATAGCCATTTCTTCTTTACTAGGCTTTGCAGATAAGATATCTATTTTTTTATAAATACTCAGAGAATCTAATGAAAAAATTTCCGCATCAAGAGAGGTGGCAAGCTTTAATGCAAGCTCGCTTTTTCCACTTCCACTAGATCCTAAAATTGCTATAAGTTTGATTGGTTTCATAGTGTGTATTGTATAAAAATATCTAGGATTTGGGTTATAATTTGCCAATTCTATGAGCAAGGCTTTTTATGCAAGATTTTTACTTTCTTTCAAACAATCTTTTTACTACCTACACCCTAGAAGAGGAATTCCCAAAGCTTTATGATTTTTCTTTGGATTTATCTCCAATATTCTCTAAAATTAAAATTCTTTATGATATATCAAAGTTTACATCTCAAAATGAACATCAATTTGAAGATGATTTTATTAGTGAGGTTTTAAAAATCTTAAGTTGGCATACAATTCGCCAAGAAGAAAAAATGATTCAAGGCAAACTAGAAAAGCCTGATTTTTTACTTTTTGTTTCCAAAGAGGCTAAAGAATCTTATGAGAAAATTACCAAAACTTCCCGTCTTGCAAGTAATGAGCATATTAGTGTGATTTTAGAATCCAAAGCCTACAATGTCGCAATTGACAACAAAAAAGTCAAAGACAATCCACATTTTCAAATCCTGCGTTATCTTAGCAATCTTAAGCTTGATTTTGGATTTCTTACAAATGGGAGATTTTGGCGACTTTATGACAATTCTAAGCTCTCCAGCCAAAAGATTTTTTATGAAGTCAATCTAGAAATAATTCTCCAAAATGATGATTTAGAGGCTTTTAAATATTTTTATTTCATCTTCAATGCCAAAAATTTTATCCCCATCAAAACCAGCCCTCAACCTATCCAAACTCTCTTCACTCAAAACACCAATGCCAAAACAAAAATTGAAGATGATCTTAAATCTTTGATTTATGGCATTGATGGAAAGGATTCTATTTTTGAAATCATTGGCAAAACCATCTATGCAAAGCACCAAGATAAACCCTTAGAGGATATTTATCAAAACACGCTGTATTTTGTTTTTAGATTACTTTTCATTGCATATTTTGAAGACAAATTCGAATCTATTCTCAAAAAACACTCTTGCTATAACAACGAGTTTTCAATCTCAAATCTGCTTGAAAACCTTATCTCAGATTCTCAGAGTTATAGTGGCTTTGGAAGATTGAGTAATCTTTTTAGGGTTTTTGATAAAGGGGATCCAAATTTTGATATGCCAATCTTTAATGGAGGACTTTTTGATTCCAATAATGCCCCATTATTACAAACCCCCAAACTTTTTGATAATGCAACCTTGCATCATATTCTAAAGGCTTTTTTTGTTGTAAGGATTCAAAATAAAGATTTTAAAAGAGATTATAAAACTCTATCCATTACTCACTTAGGGACAATTTATGAAGGATTGCTCTCATATTTTTTTGAAGTTACTAAAGAGGATACCTACTATCTTATTTATTCTGATGGAAAAAGTAAGAGTATTGAGGGCTATTTTGATGCCTATGATTTTGAGCTCATTGCCAAAAAACACAAAATTACCAAAAATACTTTCTATCCTAAAGGAGAGCTTTATCTCAAAAATACAAGCAACTCTAGAAAAACCACAGCAAGCTTCTATACTCCTACATCGCTCACTTCCTATCTTGCTACCCACGCCTTACAAATCACAGATGATAATATTCTAGATTATAAAATCCTAGACAACGCCTGTGGAAGCGGACATTTCTTAGTGCAAGCACTCAACACTATCACAGAGCATATCATCACACATTTTGATGAGTTTGAAAGCTTTAAGGCATTTTATGAAAGAGAAAAAGCAAGCATTCAGGCCAACACTGCTCTTTATATCACAGATTATGAAGTAGATGAAAGTGATGTAATAAAGCGTCTTTTGCTTAAGCGTATGATTTATGGAGTAGATCTCAATCCTTTTAGCATTGAGCTTACCAAACTCTCTCTTTGGATTGATAGCTTTATCTTTGGCACACCTCTAAGCTTTATTGAGCACCACATCAAATGTGGAAATGCCCTTGTAGGATCAAACATAAAAGCATTTGAAACCTTTTACAAAGAAAAAACTGATGAAAATCTCTTTTATCAAGATTTTCTAGATCAATTCCAAGCCCTCACGCAAACTCTCCCCAAACTCAATGCCCTCAAAGATACCACAGAAGAAGAGATCAAAGAGAGCAAGACTATTTACACTCAAGAGATAGCCCCCAAGCTTCATATACTCTCTTTAGCTCTAGACTTTCTTACAGCACAAAGTTTTTTAGATGCAAATCAAAATTTTCAAATCAAAGGCAACCAGATGGATTATCTTGAGGGTATCATCTCTCCAAATCCCATTTTTGAATCTTTGCACCCCACTATCTCTGAGCTAAGTCAAAAATACAGATTTTTTCACTATGAAATCGCATTTCCTGAAGTCTTTAGCTCTCATAGAAAAGGCTTTGATTGTATCATCGGAAATCCGCCGTGGGATAAGACAAAGTTTAGTGATGATGACTTTTTCCCTCAGTTTGTCAGCGATTATCGCACAAAAAAAGCAAGTGAGAAAAAGACACTTAAACTTGACATTCTCTCCAAACCCTATATCAAATCCCTCTATGATAGCCAAAAGTCTTATATTGAGGCTCTAAACTCCTACTACAAAGCCCACTATCCCCTCAATCGTGGCAGTGGAGATGGCAATCTTTTTAGATTCTTTGTCGAGCGTAATCTCTCTTTGCTCTCCCCCAACGCCTCTCTCAACTATGTCTTGCCAAGTGCATTGATGTATGAGGAGGGAAGTCTAGCACTGAGGGCCTATATCCTCAAAGAAAAAACGCTCAAGTATTTTTATAGCTTTGAAAATCGTGAGGGAATCTTCCCTGATATTCATAGAAGCTACAAATTTGCTCTAATGCAAATACTCTCTTGTCCTTCTCCCAAAAACCATATAATCCAAACAATGTCCTATCTTACAGAGGCAGATTCTCTCTATACCCAAAAGCCTCTTTCTTTCACTCTTCAAGAGATTGTTAGTCTTTCTCCTACCCAACTCTCTTTGCCTGAAGTCAGAAGTGAGGACACTCTAAAAATCCTTCTCCGCCTCTACTCCTCTTTCTCTCCCCTCTCTTTGGAGTGGCTAGATTTTCGTAGAGAGCTAGATTCTTCTATTGATAAAGATTTGTTTATAGAATCAAGCCAAGAGGGGCTAATCCCGCTTTATGAGGGTAAGATGATTCATCAAAATGATTGTGAGTTTGCCCCTCCAAAGTATTTTCTTGATCCCTTAAGCTTTGATGAACGACTATCGAGCAAAGAGCTTTATCGCCTCAAGCAAGATATAGAGATGAGTGAGAAAGAGTTTGCAGATTTTTGCTCCAAATACTCTCTTACTCCCCTAGAGCTTATCGCTTATGATAGGGAGTTTATCCGCTTAGGATTTAGAAAAATTTCGTGTGATACTAACGAACGCACAGCGATTTTTACCCTTATTCCTCAAGGGTGTGGCTTCCAAGATAGTATGTATGCAAATATCCCAAAATATTATAAAAAGATAGAAGAGAAGATAGAGATTGAGAGTGTGGAGATAGAGAAGATTGCTTTTGCTCTAGGGGTGTTTAACTCTATGGTGGTGGATTTTGTGGTGCGAAGTATGGTGCAAATCAACTTTAATAAGATTTATTTAGAGCGTATCCCATTCCCTCAACCCACAGCAGAGGAGATCCGCAACTCTCCCCTCTACACCACTATCACACGCAATGCCCTAGCCCTTCAACTCTACAATGACAAAAAAGGACATTTTCAAGTCCTCTCTTCTCTCTTTGGCTCGGAGGATTGGGTGAAGATAGGAGAGTATCAAGGGTGCTATGGGCTAGGGGGAGAGAGCCTCTCAATCCCTCAAAGTGAGAAATCCTACCTCACCCTCAAAGCCACCAACGACATTCTCATCGCCAAACTCTATGGGATAGACAAAGAGGAGTTTTGCACTATCCTCTCTACATTCAAAGTCCTCTCCACCAAACAACCCCATTATATTGAGTTGCTTAAGGGGTTGTGGGAGAGTGTGGAGATAGGATAAAGGAGTAAATAAAGAATAAAAATTGCTATAATCACAAGGAAACAAATAAAATAGGTAATATTTAAAAATGGAAATCAGATTAAAAAATATTGGAAGATTTAGGGATGCTGAAGTAGAAATCAAAACAATTACTGTCATTGCAGGGGAAAATGGGTCAGGCAAAAGCACAGTTGGCAAGGCTTTGTTTGGAGTATTTAATGCATTAAGTAATATTAATAGACGGATTGAAGCAGAAAGAGTAAACAATTTAAAAAATGATATACGTGAACTAATTTTTACTTGGAGAAGTCAATTATGGGAGATTGGAGATAGTATATTAAACATGTTTGTTCACCATTCAATTGTAGGTAGAATTGCAACGGAAATTTTGAAAATCTATAGCCGTGAAGAGCAAATTACAGAAGAACAGATCAAGGCAATTTGTTTATCTGCACTCTCAAATAATTTTAGGGGTGGTAAGATTGATGTGCTAGAAAAAATCATTCAAGATTCTCAATTTGGAAGAATTGTAGAGAAACTTAAGATTTCTGATAATCAAGTTATTCTGAAATTGTTAACTAAGGGTTTAAAAACAGAATTTAATGATCAAATTTCTAATATTTATTTTGAAAATACCAGTGATGCAAGTATTGCCTTGACAATAAAAAATAAAATAACATCTATACATTTTCAGCAAAATACTGCTAAGTCAATTGAAAATTTTCAATTATTGCAACAAGTTTTTTATATTGATGATCCTTTTGTGATTGATGAGCTTGATATTTTTTTAGATGATGATTTGGAGTTAAATCATAGGAAACTGCTAAAACAAAGTCTAGTTGAAAAAAAAGGCTTATTAGATGAGATTATGGGCGAGGAAAAATTACAAGAGGTTGTAAAACTTCTTAATAAGGTTTGTGAAGGGGAAATGGAGGAGAATAATAATGATTTTTATTATTCTTCAAAAAAACATCCAGCAAAGCTTAATATTCGTAGTATTTCAACAGGAATGAAAACTTTTATGATTCTTAAGACACTTATTCAAAATGGGTTTATCCAAGAAAATGGGACGATTATTTTAGATGAACCAGAGATACATCTTCATCCAGAATGGCAGGTAAAGTTAGCAGAAATTATTGTAGTTTTGCAAAAAGCTTTAAAACTTCATATTTTGATCAATACCCATAGCCCATATTTTTTAAATGCGATTGAGGTTTTTTCAAGAGAGCATAAAGTTGAGAAGTGTAAATACTATCTTGCTCAAGAAATAGATGAGTTTACCTCAGTGGTAGAAGACGTTACGCATGATACAAGTGTTGTATATGCAAAATTAGCACGTCCTTTTAGACTTTTGGAAGAAAAAAGAGTAGAGCTTGAAGAACGATAAAGTGTTTTCTAAGTTTATTTATACCCTAAAGAAAACTTCGCAGTATGAAAAAGAGATTAATGGAAAAAAATATAAAAAGTATATGACAGATTCTCAATTAGAGGTTGTGAATTTCGATCGTTTTAAGGGATGGTATTTGAGCAATCTTCATAAAACTGGGTATCCAACAGGATATGACTTAAAATCAGTTGATGCACTCTATATACCAAATGCAGATGTCCTGATTTTTATAGAGTTCAAAAGTGGCAATGTTAATGAGAGTGATATTAGAAAAAAAGTTTCCGATTCTGTAATAATTTATTTAGATTATAAAGATGAAAAGCTTTCTAATTTTAGAAAAAATTCCAAGTTTATTTTAGTTGTAAGTGAAGATAGTAGAGAGCATCTTGCTAGTATATTTGATAATAAGGGAGGTGCTAATAAAAAACAGAATACAAAGTCAGATTATAGGAATTTTAAGGGTTTTTATTTTTCTGATGTAAAAATTATTTCTCCTAGTACTCTTGAAAAAGAGTTAAATATAAATTTACCCCTTTAAGAAAATTCCATGAACGATAATGGGTAAGATACTCAAAACCCCAAGGATAATAACTCCAAGATTGATGCGATGATATTGCTTTAGTGCTAAAGATGTAAGGATATATACCACAAATCCACCTGCTAGACCATTAGCAATAGAATAAGTAAGTGGCATAAGCACGATGGCAAAAAATGCTCCAAGCCCTATGGGTAAATCTGAAAAATCTATATTTTTGATTTCTAAAAACATCATTGCACCGACAACTACAAGGGCAGGGTAGATGGCAAAATCAGGAATTGCAGCAAATAGGGGAAATAAGAATAAGCTTAAAGTAAAAAATAATGCACAAAATACAGAAGTAAGTCCAGTTCTTCCTCCTTCGCTCACACCACTTGTACTCTCTAAAAAGCTTGTGGTAGTAGAGACACCAAGACTAGCACCAACCACAGTTGCGGCTGCATCTACTTGCAAGGTTTTCTCAAGCACTTTGTCTCCTTTGTTATCCTTATTTTGAAAAAGCCCTATTTTTGCGCCCACTCCAGCAAGAGTGCCTAAGGAATCAAATAAATCTAAGATTAAAAGAGAGATGATTGTAGGAATCAAAGCAAGGGTAAAAACCCCTATAAAATCCATTTTAAAAGCAATAGGTGCAATAGATGCAGGAGTAGATATGATTTGATGTGGCAAGGAAGCAAGTCCAAAGACACCGCCCAATAAAGAACAAATAATAATACCTATGAGAAATGAAGCATGAATTTTTCTGGCACTCAAAAACAAAATAATACCTACACCAAAAAGTCCTATCCAAATCTTTGTAGAGTTGAGGTTGCCAAGCTCAGGAAGTCCGTCGTTGGAGATTTGTATGATGTCTAAAGAGCGTAGTCCTATCGCACAGATAAAAGCCCCAAGCCCTGCTGCTAGAGCAAATCTTAAACCAGATGGGATACTTTTGATAAGCCAAGTGCGAAGCTTTGTTAATGAAACAATCAAAAAAATAACTCCAGAGAGGAAGACTACACCAAGTGCTTGTTCCCAAGAAAGCCCCATACCCTTTACCATACCATAGGAAAAATAAGCATTTAATCCCATTCCAACACTCATTGCTACAGGAACTTTAGCCCAAATACCACTTAATAGCGTTGCAATGATGGTTGCAAGAGTTACTGCTGTGATGAGCGCATCTTTTGGCATACCAGAATCAGAGAGGATAGAAGAAGCCACAGGGACAATATAAAGCATGGATAAAAATGTAGTAAAACCCGCGATAGCTTCTGTTTTTATACTACTTTTAGATTCTGTGATTTTAAAATACTTATCGATAAAATGCATTTTTACCTTCTTTTTTGGTTTTTGAGATGAAAGATGTATTATATTGCATTATTGAGTTAAAATATCGCATTTTAATAATCAAAACTTACAAAAATAATAAGCCTTGCTTGTAGTGGTAGCTAGAGGATAGATAAGAGATTTATCAAAGATTGCATTTCTTGAAAAATGCTTTTTGGAGATTTTATGCAAATTAAATATTATAAAAATGAAATTTTAGCAGGGTTGATAAGCTCTATAGCAATCATACCAGAGGTTACAGGCTTTGCTTTGGTAGCAAAGTTTGATCCTATCGCAGGGCTTTATACAGCTTTTATTTTAGGTTTGATTGCAGCTTTGCTTGGAGGTAGAGCAGGGTTAATTAGTGCGGCGGCTGGTTCGATGGCTGTGGTGGTGGTAAGTCTATCTTTATCACATGGCACAGAATATGTATTGCTTGCAGGAATATTTGCGGGTTTATTGCAAATATTATTTGGTGTTTTGAAATTTGGAAAATATATTCGTATGATACCTCAAACCGCGATTTTTGGGTTTGTAAATGGGCTTGCGATTGTGATTTTTAGCTCCCAATTACAATTTTTTTCAAATGAGGGGATGGGATTTTATATTTTGGTAGGATTGACAATGCTTATTATGTTTGTTTTTCCAAAACTCTCAAGAGCAATTCCAGCGGGACTTGTGGCAATTGTATTTTTGGGGATAGGGGCATATTATTTTGGTATTGAAACAAAGACTATCGCGGATTTAGGAGATATTAAAGGAGGGTTGCCTCATTTTTCACTACCTTCTGTTCCTTTGAGTTTAGAGACATTAAAAATTGTTTTGCCATATAGTTTAATCCTTGCGCTTGTAGGGCTTATAGAATCTCTTCTAACGCTTTCAGTAATGGATGAGATGCAAAAAACAAGGGGCAATAGCAATAAAGAATGCGTTGCTCAAGGAATAGGAAATGGTGTCTGTGGATTCTTTGGTGCTATGAGTGGTTGTGTGATGATAGGGCAGACAATCATCAATGCAACCTCCGGAGGTAGGGGAAGATTATCTAGTGTAATGAGTGCTGTTTTTGTTTTATTGTTTGTGGTGAGTATTCCTGAGATTATTGGAAAAATTCCTATGGGGGTATTGGTGGGAATTATGTTTGTTGTAGCATTGAGGACTTTTGAGTGGGCGAGTATTTCAAGACTTAAAAGTATGAAAAAGTCAGATATTGTGGTGCTAGTTTTGGTGACTTTGGTTACAGTGTTTTTTGATTTGGCGGTTGCTGTGATTATGGGGGTGATTATTTCTGCTTTAGTGTTTGCCTACCAACAAGCCAAGATTCAAGCTAGCTCTTTTATACAAGAAGATGGTATTAAGGTTTATAGGCTTCAAGGTCCTTTGTTTTTTGGATCTAGTGCGAGTTTTATTTATGATCTTTTTGATGTAGCCAAAGATCCACAAGAAGTTGTAATTGATTTTAGTAATGCTAGGGTTATGGATAGTAGTGGTGTGGATGCGATTGATAAGCTTACAAAAAGATATCTTGATGTAGGTAAGAAATTAAAATTAAGACACTTGAGTGATGATTGTAAAAATGCACTACAATTAGCCAAGCAATATTGTGTCTATGAACTAGATGACCCAGATTATAAGGTTGCAAGAAATTTATAAGATTGAATAAGGGATTTTTAGAGTATGAAAGTAAGAGAGATTTATGAGATTTTGCAGAGTATATCCCCATTTGAGAATCAAGAAGAATGGGATAATGGCGGCTTGCAAATAGGGAGCTTAGAGGATGAGGTAGATGAGATTGCTATAGCTTTGGAGGTAGATTCTGAAGTATTGCAAAATCTAAAACCAAAAAGCTTATTGATCGTGCATCATCCTTTAATTTTCAAGGGGATTAAAACCCTTGATTTTTCTACTTATCCAAGTATGTTTATTCAAAAGCTTATTGAAAAAAAATGTGCATTGATTGCTATGCATACAAGTTTTGATATCTCCCATCTAAATCTTTATGTAGCTCAAGAGATTTTAGGTTTTAAGCAAGCATATCAAGAAGGTGGCATTGCATATGCAGAAGTCAAGGATATAGAAATCAAAACATTGGCAATGCAAGTTAAAAATGCCCTAAAACTACCATATATTAAGTTTTGTGAGATGGAGTCAAAGATTCAAAGAGTGGGTGTGGTTTGTGGCTCTGGTTTTTCTCTTTTTTCCAAGATTAAAAACAAACAAAATTTTTGCTTTTTAACAGGGGATATTAAATATCATGATGCGATGTTGGCAAAAGCTTTAAATGTGGGTTTGATAGATATAATGCATTATGAAAGCGAGAGGTTTTTTGGAGAAATTCTTCAAAGAGTTTTGCAAAAACACGGATATAAAGCTATAATTACAAATTCTAAAAATCCATTTACTTTTTTATAAGGAAAAATGATGAACAAACACTTACAACAACTAATTGAAGTAGCAAACCTTGATAAAGAAATCGATGCTTTGGAGCCAAAAATATTAGAAAAAAGATCCAAGCTTGATAGAATGCTCAAAGAAAAGACGCTAAAAGAACAAGAGATTGAAAATATCCAAGAGCAAAAAGAAGAGATTAACCTTAAAATTAGAAGCACAAATACCCTTATTGAAGATACTGGTATTCGTTTGGAGCATATTGCAAAAAAACATCATGAAGTAAAATCAGAAAGAGAGCTTAAGGCTTTAAATATCGAAGAAGAGCTTGCAAGAGAGCAACTTACAAAAGCAAATCAAGACATTGAGGTGTTAGAAAAGGAGCTTGAGGCTAAAGATGCTTGTATTCTTGCTTTGCAAGATGAATGCAAAAACCTTGATTCTGAAGTGATGGAAGAAGAAAAGCGTATTGCTACTGAGATTGAAGAAATAAAAAAAGAACAAGAGAGTTTGTTTGTTCAAAAACAAAAAATGTATGAAAATCTTGATCAAAAACTTGCAACTTTTTATGAAAAAATTAGAAAATGGGCAAAAAATACAAGCGTAGTATCTGTAAAAAAACAGGCTTGTGGAGGATGCTTCATCAGAATTAATGATCGTGTGTTTGCAGAAATAAAACAAAGTAATGATATTGTCACTTGCCCACATTGCGGAAGAATTCTTTATATAGAAAGTTAATTTTGAAATCTTTTAGATTTTTTTATCTCCTATTCTTAGGAGTTTTTTATCTCCTATTTTTTCCTTTTATTTTTATATTAAGCTTGAAGACAAAATATAGACATTCTCTTTTTGCTAGATTTTTTTATCTTCAAGCAACACCATCAAAAGATACAGAGATTTGGTTTCATGCTTGTTCATTTGGCGAAGTCAAATCTTTAGAGCCAATACTTACAAAATTATTAGAACAAGAAAAACATATTTTATTAACTACGACCACGCAAACAGGTTTTGATTTGGCTCTTAAGATTTTTGCTAGTAAGAAAAATTTTCAAGTTCTTTATTTGCCTTTTGAATTGCTTCTTCCTCTATGGAAATCTCATCTTACTTCACTTAAAACGCTTGTAGTTACAGAATCTGAACTTTGGTTTATGCTTTTTTTTACAGCCAAAACCTTAAACGCTAAGACTTTTTTGGTAAATGCAAGAATTTCGGATCGTTCTTATGATAGGTATTTAAAATTTAGATTTTATTATGCAAGGGTATTTGCACTTATTGATAAGGTTTTTGCACAAAGCAAGAATGATGCATTGAGATTGGAGCATTTGGGTGCAAAAAATATTGAGGTTTTTGGAAATTTAAAAATCTTTACAAAGATAGAGCCTACAAGATTATACAATAAGCCAAATAAGCTAGTCATTGTCGCTGGTAGCACACATTTAGATGAAGAAAAGCTAGTTTTAAAATCTTTTTTGGAGTTTAAAAAATCCTATCCACATTCTTTGTTAATTCTTGCTCCAAGACATCCTGAGAGATTTGATGATGTATATGAAATGCTAGAGGGATTAAAAGTATCAAGGGTGTCTCAAGATGGAATTGACGAAGAAAGCGATGTATTATTGCTTGATATATTGGGTGATTTAAATAATATTTATCGCATTGCAGATATTGTGATTTTATGTGGTAGTTTTGTTAAAGTGGGCGGTCACAATCCATTAGAGCCAGCATTTTTTGAGACAAAGCTTCTAAGTGGTCCGTATATTTTTAACCAATATGCACTTTTTGATTGTATTGAAGGGTATATTATTGTGCAAGATGATTTGGAGCTAACTCAAAGGCTTCTTGAGTATGAAACACTACCACATTCAAAGATTAAAAATCAAAGTCAAAAATTAGATATTTTATTGGAGAATTTTGTTGATGAATAAGGCTTATAAGATTTTAAGTATTCAAGAAAATATTTCTCATAAAAAAGCCAAAGAAATGATTGATAAGGGAATGGTGAGTTTTAATGGAAAAAAAATTACTCTTGCGAGGGCGGAATTTCCAGAACATACCATTTTTGAGATTCAAAAGATAAAAAAACCAGAAGTTATTTTTGAAGATAAGGATATTTTGGTCATCAACAAGCCTCCTTTTATAGAGAGTTATGAGTTAGCAAGTTTTTTTAAAGAGTGGGTGTTATTGCATCGTCTTGATAGAGAAACAAGTGGCGTGATTTTACTTGTAAAAGAAAATACTCCATTTCACATAAGTGCAAAGAAAGCCTTTAGAGAGCAAAAGGTTTATAAAGAATATCACGCTTTAGTAAGTGGTTTTATAAGTGAAAAAATAACAATCAATCAGCCAATATTGACTATTAAAAAGGGTTTTGCAAAGAGTAAAATCAGTAAAGAGGGGTTAAGTGCGATTACAGATATTGAGCCTGTTGGAGTTGTGGGAAAAAAAACATTAGTTAAGGCAGTGATTAAAACAGGCAGAACACATCAAATAAGAGTGCATTTAAAGAGTATTGGACATAGCATTGTTGGAGATAAACTCTATGGAGGAATAGAATCTAAGCGTATAATGTTGCATGCAAGCAGGATTAAGATTTTTGATTATGATTTTAAAGTTCCATTGTCAAGAGAGTTTGAAATATTATGAAAATAGAAAAGTTACAAGATGTGAGCGATTGCTTAATCTTAAGTGGAAAATTTAAGGATAGAAATGATTTTTTAGATTTCAAGCCCGATTTGATGGAATTTTTAAGAGATTTTGATAAAAATGAACCTATCTGTTTTTTTCTTATGCATATGCATCCAGTAGAATTGTATTTTGTCGGGTATTTATTGAAGCTAAAAGAGTTTGATTCTTGGAATATAAAAATTCATACCAATGATATAAAAATTTCACGTTTTTTTGAGGAAGTTGGGCTGAGTGAAAAATTTGAAGTTGTATTAAGGGATCTTTAATATGAACTATTGGAATCAAATTTATATGCATTTTGATCCAATAGCCTTTGAGATATTTGGCTTTGGGATTCATTGGTATGGCATTGCATATGCGACAGCTTTATTGCTTGCATTATATATGGCAAGATATTGGATTAAAAAAGATAAGCAGTATTTTAATATGGATATTACTGCTTTGGATTATTATTTTATATGGGCTGAAGTAGGAGTGATTTTAGGAGCCAGACTAGGATATATTCTTATTTATGATCCAAATACGATGTATTATCTTACACAACCTTGGCAGATTTTCAATCCTTTTGATGAGAGGGGTGATTTTGTAGGAATTAGGGGAATGAGCTATCATGGCGGTGTGATAGGATTTTTCATTGCTACTTATTTATTTTCTATTTTAAAACATAAGAGTTTTTTGGCATTGATGGATTTGATTGCTTTGAGTATGCCATTAGGATATGTTTTTGGTCGTATTGGAAATTTTTTAAATCAAGAGCTTTTTGGTAGGGTAGTGCAAGATGATAAGATAAGTCAGGCGATTGGAATCTTGATTCAGGGTGAATTGAGATATCCTAGTCAGCTTATCGAGGCATTTTTGGAGGGAATTGTTGTTTTTTTATGTGTGCTTTTTGTAAGAAGCAAGACAAAAATTAAGGGGGCATTGATTGCAACTTATGGTTCTGCTTATTCTCTTGCTAGATTCCTTGCAGAATATTTCAGAGAGCCAGATGAGCAAATGGGAACTTATATCTTTGGATTAAGCATGGGGCAAATACTTAGTATTTGTATGCTTTTTGCAAGTTGTCTTATAGCTATTTATATCTATAAAAAGAATAAAAACTAATCCCCCCCCCCCTTTTTTTTTTCTTTCTTTTCCCTCTCCAACCACCACTTAAACTAAGGAGTTTTGTCATAAAACTTTAAGATTGAGATTTAATTGAGATGAAGTTTTAGATTCATTATCTTAATCTCTTTAATCTTAAGAACTTAAAGCATTATTTTATTGTTGTTTATTTCTTTTTTTGTTTTATTGTTGTTTGTATTAAAAAGAAATAAAGTAATTGAAAAGTGAAAATAACATAAATAAAAAAAACATAAAAATGTTTAAGTGGTGGCAGGAGAAGGAAAAATCTCTCTGTCTTTACTTCTTTACTTCTTGTTATTACTTAGTGTTTTATTTTTCTTAGTTTTATTTAGTTTGTTTTTTACTAAAAGCTAAGAGAAGATTCTTAGCTTTTAGTATTAAGACTTTATTCTATAACAACTACTTTTGTTTGAGAATCTAAAAGCTTTCTTGCTTTCTCTAAACTCTCTTTAGCATTATTAGCTTCTTCTTGATTATTAAATGGACCTACTAGATAAGTTTTTATTGTTTTATTATCTTGTGTAGTGCTTTGAGTTTTAAGTTTGTCTTCTAATTGTTTTAAGATTTTCTCTTGTTTTTTAGAAGGTTTCTCTACTTTAAGCAATTCTACATAATAACCTTTAGTTGGTGCTATTTCTTTAATTGAAGTTTTTGTATCTATTGTTTGTGTTTCTACTTCATTATATGGAGTATATTTAGATGCTCCAAAGCTATATCTATATCCTAGATTGACTTGATAATTTGTAGTAATTAATCCACCAAAGCTTCTTTCAAAATCAAAGTAGATTCTATGATTTTCTTTAATAGAGAAATTAG
>NZ_NXLX01000011.1 GCF_003364335.1 Helicobacter anseris | reverse complement strand
ACCCGCCACTCCATTTTTAAATTCATCAGCTGTTTTTCCATCATTATTACTTGCAAAAATAAGGTTTGTAATTCCACTAGTGCCATAATCAATATCAGCCTCTACATTTACAGGTCCTTGCATTACAAGATTAGCTGTTCCGCCTGTTGTCTTAACAGTATAGATTGGAATAATACCATTAGTAGTGCTTGAAGCTGCTTGTCTTAAAACTAAGTTTGTAGTTCCACTTTTAGTTGTGATATTACCCACTGTAGCACCTGTGCCAAGATAAGTAGCTATAGCAGCAGTAGTAGCAGTATCAGTAGTTTGTGGAGATTGACCTCCTGCTTGTTTAGCAAAAATATCTGCAATATTACTTGGTGCTAAAAGAGTATTTACAAAGACAATATTATTGCTTCCGCTATTAGTTGTGATATTACCTACAAGACTTGGTAAAGTTGCAGCACTCTGTCCACTAATTTTTATATTATTGCTTCCATTATAATTGACCACATCACCAAGGATTAAGGAATTATTTGTTCCTGATGTATTTTCAGAGATGATAGTGTTGTTACCGCCACTAATATTATTAAAGATAGCTATATTACCCCCTCTAGTTATTGCAGCTGAACTTCCGTTATTAGCACTAAGTCCTTTGGTTCCTGCAGGATTGATTTTGATTGTTTGTGCTGTGATAGTGTTGTTGTATTTTGATCCATTACCTCCGCTACCATCAGTTTTTATAATCCCTACAAAATCTGTGCTTAGAGTGTCATATGCAGTAAATGTTGCATTACCAGAAAGATCAAAACCTCCACTTCCATAAATACCACCATTGATGGTGATAGTTTTTGCTTGGAAAAGTGTTTTACCTTTTGCACCACTTGTAAAGACATCACCATTGTTATTTCCATCACTACCAATAGTGATTGAAGAAGAAGTGCTATTCTCATCTCTAAAACGAATAATATTGGTATGACCAAGCTGAGATATTGTAATACTCTTCTTATCCTTCTCTCCACTATTAATCACAACACTACCATCTTTATAATCTACTACAAATTGCTGTCCCTTGCTACTACCATCATTATTACTCATAGTAAGGCTTTTTGCATTAAGTGTAAGGGTTCCGCCAGTATTGGCATCTTGGTCTTCTTTAAATCCACTAGTTGCATCATAATCTGTGATGAAAATTTTTCTATCACTTTTACCACCACTTCCTGTTACAGATAGAGCTAATCCTTTAGTTTTTTGATCTACTTGTAGAGTTTGTCCATCTGAACCTTGTAGATAAATCGCCCCTACATCTGTAGAAATAGCATCTGATTGAACATTTCCTGTTGTAGTAAAGATAGCCTTTAAATTACCGCTGATAGAATCTGATTTAATAGTTCCATCATTAGTAAAGTTTGCATTTACTTGGGCACTACTATCCCTAGCCTCAATTTTTCCTTCTATCAAACCTTTGTTGTAAAAATTAAGGTTTAAAGTAGATGTTGATGTACCATATCCTCCCACAGAAATATCACCTCTAATAGCATTGGTGATTAGGGTTTGATTATCAGAAACTGTTGTATTTTCTTGAGTAGTAACTTTTTTTCCATTGCTATTACCAATAGCACCAACTACTACACCATCTTTATCAAGTAAGGTATCCTTATCAGTAGTTGCAACTGTTTCTACTTTTCTGCTTTCACCAAAATTGATAGTAAAGACAGTTGGCAATTTTCCACCTGTAGCACTAGCTTGTGATATATTAATTGCCTTACCTTTAACATTTTCTGTTTTATTAATATAATGATCATTACCTATAGCCACTAAACTTCCGCCACCGATAAAATCAACAGTTGCATCAATTTTAGCTGCACTAGTACCTAAATTAAAATAACCAATCATACTAGCACCATTATTAAATTTTATACTATTACTGTTGTTATTGGTACTTTGAATTGACATTGTTCCATAAAAAGCAATATTATTATAATCTTGTCCACCAATATTTTCTTTTCCAATACCACCATTGAAGGTTGCAGTTAAACTAGCACCATTATCTATAGCTCTTAGAAAGTGCTCAGCTATTCCTGTAGCTTGATCTTGAAATTTTAGATAAGAATCTGCAAGATTAAGAGTTATTCTATTTTTAACATCTATCATATTAGCTGTAGTATTTGTTGGTGCAGTTACATTAATCGTTACACCTTTTGCAGTGAGAGTGTAAGCACTATCTGTTATTCTTGTTGTACCTTGAAAATTTAAAGTATTAGCACCACTCCCCTTAGTAAAATTCCCGTGAGATGTGTAAGCACATACAGCATTGGTACAATTATCAGTACTTTGGGAATTATTTACTTCACCACTACCACTCCAACTACTACCTGCACTTGCAATATTTGCACTTAAAAACAAAGCTAGAGAACTAGCAATTAAAGGTTTGAAAAATTTTTTTGAGTTGTTTGAATCTTTTGTAGAGAAAGAAGCATTTAAAGAATTACTATACCCCCCCCCCTCATTACATCAAATTTTTGTTCCATAACAAAAACTCCTTTTTTAAGATTTTATTTTTTACTTTAAAAGTATTTAGGCTCTTTATTTTTAAAGTAAGACAAAAATTATATATTAAAAAATTGCTTTTTTTGAATTTTTTTTAAAACTTATTTACTAAAGTTAATGAAAAAGGTTATAGAAAGAAAATGACTATAAAAACAAAAGGACAAAAAAATCATTAACAATAATATCGATTGGTTATAAAAAAAAGGGGGAGGGGGATAAATATAGACAAATTTAAGTTATTTAGATAATTACAACCATAATCAAACCCTACTAATAAAATTTGGTAGGGTTTATTAAAATAAAGTTAGATTTTGAAAGGGTTTTCTACTACAGATTTTCTATCTACAATATATGGGATAAGTGCCATATGTCTAGCTCTTTTGATAGCTACTTCTACGCGCTCTTGCCATTTTTTTGTATTGCCTGTAAGTCTTCTTGGCATAATTTTATATCTTTCAGATAAAGAATGCTTTAGCATTTCTACATCTTTATAATCGATAAATTCTATCTTTGCTTCTGTATATCTACAGTATCTTTTTGAATATTTTTTTCTTTCCATATTTTTCTCCTAAAATGGTATTTCATCTTCATCAATATTGATTTCTGGAATATTGCTTACATAATCTTTTTGTGGTGATGTATGGCTTTGAGTGTTTTGGTATTGGTTATTTGGTGTATAGCTTTGTGCATAAGCATTTGCATTTTCTTGGGTTTCATAGCTCTCACTTGGAGCTGCTGATTTACTATCTAGCATACTCATACTTTCTGCTGTGATGGTATGTCTGCTTTTTTTAGCACCCATTTGATCTGTCCAAGTCTCATAGGTCAATCTTCCTTCAATGAGGACTTTTGAGCCTTTTTTGAGGTATTGGTTTGCAATTTCTGCGGTTCTGCCAAAAAGTTTTACATCAATAAAACAAGATTCATCTGCCATACTTCCATCTTGCTTTTTAAATCTGCGATTACTCGCCAAACCTATGGTCGCTAAAGCTGCTCCACTTGGAAGATATCGCAACTCTACATCACGAGTCAAATTACCAATCATCACTACCTTATTAAACATCTCTCACCTACTTTAGATTACTCTGCACTCTCTTGTGTTTGTTCTTTTTCTTCTACTTTTTCTTTTTTTGGAGCTTTTGGCTCTGGCTTTTTGTTTGCTCTATCTACTAGAGTTTGCCAAGCTCTTTGCTCTTTTTTGTTTTCATATTTGATAACGATAAATCGTAAAATATCTTCATTGATACGATAAAGTCTCTCAAGCTCCAAAACCATACTTGGCTGTGCTTTGAAATAAATCACAAAATAATATCCACGCTTATTTTTTTTGATTTCATAAGCAAGATTTCTCATACCCATATCTAGGCAAGTTTCAATACTGCCTCCATTTTTTGTAATCGCCTCTTTATAAAAATCAATCTTTGCTTTGATTTCTTCTTCTACTAAAGTAGGCTTGATAATAAACATTGTTTCATAATGTTTCATTACATCTCCTTGTGGTTTTATAGCCCTTTTTTCAAAGAGCAAGGTTATATTTCTTTTTATGGATATAAAAAGAAGCTTGGATTATATCAGAGAAATGCTTTTATTTTTATTAAAGCACAGATATCTGCTGTTTTTTCACCTCTAAAAGATTGGATACGCCAGTGACGCAAAATCTCAAAGATGGATTGAAAATGCACCTCTTTGAGCTTGGCAATGCGTCGTATATATTTATCTATAATAAAGTTTGGGGGTTGATAGCCTAAAATCTCTTTAGCATCCACATTGTTTTGATGTGTTTTTGCATAGGCACTAAACATAAAAAGAATAAAAAAATAACGCTCCATCTCTTTTAAAAGATCATTAGAATCTAGCCCCTCTTCTTGCATTTTTTCATAGGTGGGTAAAAAATCTCTTTTTTCAAAAAAGATGTCAAAAAAATCATCTATACTAATGCTTCCTAGTCCATAGGAGAGATTTTCTACCAATTCTTTGGTGATAACTTCATCATAATTTTGATATTTTTCTAATTCACTGAGTGCTAGGGAAATATCATTGTTTTGCATTTGTAAGATAAAAAGCAAAAGATTATCTTGGATTTGCAAATTTAACTCTTTTGCTTTTTGTTTTAACAAAGTCATATTATCTGTCATATTTGGTGCAAAAAATCGCACTTCAATCACCCCATCACCCTTAAAAGCACTTGCAAAGGTTCTACAATCTTGAGCATATTGCACAGGGGTTTTGCTCTCAGAGTGATAAAAATTTATGATTAAGGCATTCTCTGTGTTTTTAATAGATTCTAATAATAAATCTATATCTTTTTTAGGAAGTTTAGAATCAAGCTTTAGCACCACAATACTCTTATCTCCAAATAAGCTTCCTTGAGAGAGGATGTCCAATGTTGCATCAAGCTGATAATCAGCAAAATAAAAAGTGCTGACATTGGCATCTGGGATTTTTGCAATAATCTTTTTGGTATAAAAATCAATAAAAAAATTACTCTCCCCATAAAGCAAGGCTGCCTTTGGGGTGGATTTTGTCAGATAGGTATCTAAATCTTTTTTATACATCGTGCTAAAACTTTAAATGATTTTTGCATAGATTCTAGCATTTATCAAATCGATATCTTGAATTTCTACTACAATTTCTTCAAAACGCAAAACTTCTCTTGTAGCATCTTCTATCACAAACCTTGCTCCTTCTATTTTTTCAAGAGCATTAGCAAGGATTGGATAGTTTTCATCAATCACACTTGCTTTGATTCTTACCCCCTTGTTTTTAGCTGCCCAATGCATATATTTTCTATCCTTAAAGCCTATTTCAATTTTTGCTATCTTTTTTTCTTGCTCATTGAGATGAGCACATACTGCTTGCATTTTATCTAATAAAAAATCTATCTGCTTACTTGATTTTAAAATTTCTTTTAAGATTCTATGCAGTGAGAGATCGCTATATCTACGAATAGGCGAAGTGAAATGGGTATAAGCTTGAAATCCTAAGGCAAAATGCTCTTTGGGTTTAGAATCATATTCTGCTTTATTTTGTGCTTTGATAATCATCTTATCAATTTGTGCAAGGAGGTTTTGTGCTTTGGCTTGGGATTGGATATTTACAATTTGGGTGTGAAAATCCTTCCCTTTTATTTCAAAACCTAGATTTTTCAAATCAAAAAAAAGCATTCTTGCTTTTTCTTCTTTTATGGGTTGATGGATACGATAAATCCCTGATTTAAAATCTTGCAACATCAAGGCTGACTGCTTGTTTGCAAGTAGCATTGCTTCTTCTATAATACAATGGCTTTTTGTCTCTTCGTAGGGTTTAATGGATTTTATTTCAGAATTTTCATCAAGCTCTAAGGATATTTCATCGCTTTGAAAATTAAAGCCATTTTTTAAGCGCTCTTGTTTTAATTTCAAAGCTACTTTATAAAAACTCTTGATATTTGAAGCTATTTCTTTTTTAATAGAATGCTTTTTGGAATCTAACATCATATCTACCATTTCATAGCTCATATTTTGATGATTGCAAATCACTGCCTCAAATAAACTTGCATTTTTTATTTGGTATTTTTTATCAAATTCTATTTTCCACACAAAAGCAAGACGATCACAATCTTGCTTTAAAGAGCAGATATTTTGACTTAGATTCTGAGGGAGCATTGGGTAGCTTTTATGCGGAAAATACAAGCTAAAACCTCTTTGAAAAGCCTGGCTATCGATAACACTATCAAGGGTTACATACTCGCTAACATCTGCGATAGCTACATAAAGTGTTTTATTTTTTACATCATAATAAATTGCATCATCGTGATCTTTTGCACCAATAGGATCTATGGTATAAAAAGGAAGATGTGTTAAATCTATACGATTGGGATACATTTTTTTATCCACCTGAGTGCCAAAGCTATTGGCATAATCCTCGCATTCTTTGGAGAATTCAAAGGGATGGTGGTATAAATAAAGCATTATTTTTTCATCAATTTTTAGATCATTTAAGATTCCTAAAATATCTAGGATTTTTTTGTTTTTCATATCAAGAAGAATGACGCAATATCTTGGCAATTGCCTAAGGGATTTTTGTGAGATTGGCAAATGCAAGGGATGGGGTTTAGAATCATAAAGCTTATAGGCTACGATATTTCCCTTGTGTAAATCCAAATAGCACAAAATCTGATGTGTAGAATGCAAAATATCAATAATCTTGGCTTTTAGCTTTCCTTTTTGTCGCACAAGCTTTGCAAGCGCAATATCACCTTTTTGAAGATTTTTAATGCGATTGGAGATTCTATAATCTTGCTTTTTTGCCAAATCACAAAGAAAGGCATTTTGATTTCTTGTAATATCAATACTGCCGATAACAAAATTAGAATCTAAAATAAATTTAGATTCTAATTTTTTAATACAATGTAATTTTTGAAGCCTAGAGAAAAGTGTTTGATATTTTTTTGGAATGATTTTGATACCAAAAATAATTTGAAACAAAAAATCATTCATTGCAATGCCTTTTGCATCAAAGAAAAAGCTTGGGGGATTTTTTTTGCACAAAATAATTCAAATGCTAATGCACCTTGTGCTATGAGCATATCTCTACCATCTTTTATGGGGACAAAGCTCTTTGCTAATTGCAAAAATGGTGTTTGTTTTGCATACATCAAATCATAAGCATATTTTGCATTACACAAAAGATCTTGCAAAAACTCTTTTTCAAATGGCAAAGTATTTTTCAGGCTTGCTGAAGTAGTATTGATGATTAAATCAAATCGCTGTGCTTTAAAGTTATGCGGAGTGAAACAATCAAAATCTTTCTGTAATAATCTTATGCGTTCTAATGAACGATTGAGTATTGTTGGGGTGATTTTTTTTTCTTGCAATATAAAAGCTATTGCCTTAGCAGAACCTCCTGCGCCTAAAATAAGAGCATTTTTAAAATTAAAATCTTTAATAGTTTGGTAAAAACCTTCTGCATCAGTATTGTAACCATAAATCTTTTTATCTCTCAAAACCCAAGTATTTACTGCTTGTATCTTTTGTGCAATGCCTTCCACTCTATCGCTTTGTTCAAATGCATTCTCCTTAAAAGGAAGTGTGATATTTGCACCATCAAGCCTTAAGTCATAAAAACTCTTTGCAAGATTATCTGCATCTTTTAATAGATATCTCCCATAACTTCCCCTAAAACCTATATCATTTTGTAAAAATTCAAATGCAAAATTATGCATTTGGGGGGATAGGGAGTGTGCGATAGGGTTGCCAAAAACACAAAATTGTTTATTCATCGACTTTTTCTAAAAGCCTCAATGCAACAAAACCATCTTTAGTCTTACCCCATATTGCATCTATTTCTTGAACCTCTATGATACTGCCTTGATAAGCTTTTGTAATGATTGGGGAATCTGATAAAGGCTCTTTTCTAATATTGGCTGCTAAAACCTTTACTTTATAAAATGCCATTTGCTCTAGATTAGGCTTTTGATATGTCTGATCTAGCTTTTGAATATTTTTTGGATCTAAAAAAACATAGCCTTTTTGCATTTTTCCCCAACTATTTTCAATATCAAAAATCACTACTTCTTGATTTTTGTAAATCTTGCCTATGATTTTAGAATCAACTGATGGTAATTCTCTAATATTTAAAACATTAGCTTTTGCTCGATAAATCTTTTGCTCTACTTGCTCTTGCTTATAAAATAACAGCTTAGTTTTATCTTCTTTAATAGCATATTGTCGCACCTCAACAACCCAATGATTCCAAATCTCTTTGTCATAGAAATATGCCATACAACCCAAATAAAAAATACAAGAACAAATCAAAAACAAAAAAGGAGTAGTATGTAAAAAGAAAAATTTAAAGATTGATTTTATCATTCTAGGCTGATGCCTTTATGCGTATCCACTACTTCACCTATGACATAGCCATCTGTATTTTTTAAGATAAAATCAAGATTTTGTGGTTTTACCACCAATACCATTCCCACACCCATATTAAACACCCTGAAGCTTTCTTCTGTTTCAACATGCTGTGCTAGGAATTGGAAAATTTTTGGTATTTTGATGGATTTTTTATCCACCACTGCCCCAAGATGATCTGGAAAAATTCGTGGAATATTTTCTAATATCCCACCACCTGTAATATGTGCTAATCCTTCGATATGATTTTGCACTTGTTTAAAAAGTTTTACATAAATTCTTGTAGGCTCCAATAAAACATCAATCAACGCCCTTCCATCAAAATCCTCATTAAAATCTTTTTTTAAAACCTCAAAAAGAATTTTTCTTACTAAAGAAAAACCATTGCTGTGCAATCCGCTACTTGGGAGTGCCACTAAATATTGCCCTTTTTGTATATTTTGATTTTTATTTAAGTGTGATTTTTCAGCAATCCCCACTGCAAAACCTGCTAAATCAAAATCCTTTCCTTGATACATTCCAGGCATTTCTGCAGTCTCGCCACCAATAAGCGCACATTCTGCCTCTTGACAACCTTTTACAATTCCTTGCAATACTCTTGCAGCACTAAGTTTATCTAATTTTCCTGTCGCATAATAATCTAAAAAAAATGCAGGGATTCCAAAGTTGCAAATAAGATCATTTACACACATTGCTACTAAATCTATCCCGACATTATCAAGTTTATTGCTCTCAATGGCAAGCTTTAACTTTGTCCCCACTCCATCTGTAGCACCAAGCATTACTGGCTCTTTATATCCACTAGGAAGCGCATAAGCCCCTGCAAAAGAACCCAAACTTCCTAAAACATTTTTATCATAAGTCTTTTTTACTTCATCTTTAATTGCTTCAACAAAGGCATTCCCCTCATCAATATTCACCCCAGAATCTTTATAGTTAATGGACATTTATCGCCTTTTATTTTTTAGTTTTGGATTTTACCATAAATTACAAATTATCACTATTGCAATGTTTTCATGTCAATGACATATCTAAACCTTGCTTTGCCATTGGTGAGTTTTTCATAAGCTTCATTGATTTGCTCTACAGAAATCACTTCAATTTCAGGATAAATTTTATGTTTAAGTGAAAAATCTAACATCTCTTGTGTTTGTGCAATCCCACCAATCAAAGAACCATATACCTTTTTTCCTGCATCAAAAACCAAACTCATTGTGTCAATTTTTGGACTACATTCTCTTGGAGGCAATCCTACGATTGCCATTTCTCCACCAAACTTCAAAAGATTAAGATAACTATGAACATCATAAGCAGTTGGAATGGTAGAAATGATTAAATCAAACCTCTCCTTTACTCCTCTTGTGCTTGTATAAAAGCCACTAACTCCCATATCTAGGGCATCTTGTTTTTTAAGCTCATTTCTTGCAAAAACATAAACTTCAGCACCCATTTTAATCGCATATTTTACAGCCATACTGCCCAACCCCCCAAAACCAGCAACTGCTACTTTATCCCCTGCTTTCACATTAGAAAATTTCAAAGGTGCATAAGTGGTAATCCCTGCGCAAAGCAAAGGTGCAACTTTATCAAGAGGGGCATCTTTTGGAACATTGATAGCAAATTTTTCACTTACTACAATATTATTGGAATACCCTCCGTATGTGGGTTCATTATCATGAAAGCAATCTAGACAATCATAGGTGAAAATTGTTTGTTTTTTTTGGCAAAATTGCTCTTGAGATTTTTTGCATGCTTCACATTCCCCGCAACTATTTACCATACAACCAACACCTGCATAATCCCCTACTTTAAATTTAGTCACTTTTGCCCCAACAGCCACTACTCTACCTGCAATTTCATGACCTGGAACCATAGGATAAATACCCTCTTTCCATTCACTCCTTGCACTATGGATATCACTATGACAAATTCCAGCATAAAGAATTTCTATCAAAATATCATTTGCCCCAACTGGGTGTCTGCTAAAAGCAAAAGGCTTAAAAGTATCTGTCTTTGAGAAAACCGCAAACCCTTTTGCTGGAATGCGATCATTTAAATTTATATTTTGCATTTTGTTTCCTTAACTAAAATCTTTAAGCTTAATTATATCAAATAAGATATACTCTCTATATTTTTGTTTAAGGGTTTCTTAATGGCTTCAGGTCTTTTGGCTTGGCTAAATTTTTTTATTGCTGATGTAAGAGATGGTTTAGGACCTTATCTTGGTGTTTTTCTGAAAGAACAATCTTTTTTAGAGAGTCAAATTGGGTTTATTATGACCTTTGCTTCTCTAAGTGCTTTGTGTCTTGGAGTTCCATTTGGAATACTCATTGATAGATCGACTCATAAGCGATTTATGATAGCTATTGCGATTATTTTAATACTTGTAGCAATTTTATGTATTTATTTTATCAATTCTTTTGTTTTTGTTCTTATCGCACAATCCCTAATTACACTTAGCGGAACCTTTCTTGCACCTGCATTTACAGCCATTACTC
Source organism: Helicobacter anseris (assembly GCF_003364335.1). Taxonomy (GTDB): domain Bacteria; phylum Campylobacterota; class Campylobacteria; order Campylobacterales; family Helicobacteraceae; genus Helicobacter_H; species Helicobacter_H anseris. Next base: position 43,465 of record NZ_NXLX01000011.1, on the reverse strand, counting down.
TTGGGATTGTTGGACAAAATAAATACACACAACAAACAAGCAAAAATGAAATCTACAAGCATGCTGGAACTGTCTTTGGTGCAATAATAAGCCTTGGTTTTGCATATTTTTATGGGATTAAATCCATTTTTATTATTACTATTCTTATGGGAATTTTTTCACTTTTTATCCTAAGTTTTATACCTAAAGATTCTATTAATGACACTATTGCTAGGGGTAAAAACAATAATTCCACATACCGTCCATTCTGGAGCATTCTATGGAATAAAAAAATTTTACTGATAAGCTTTATAATGTTTTGTTTTCACTTAAGCAATGCACATATGCTCCCTTTACTTAGCCAAAGGGCACATACGCTAGGTATTGATACAACTGGAGCATATGCTGCTATAACTATAATCATTGCACAAACTACTATGATTATAGTTGTCTTTTTTAGTGCTAATATCATCAAAAAAACCCATAATCCTAAAATCTATTTTTATTTAATGTCAATTGCCTTATGTGCACTTATTCTTCGTGGATATATTGCTGGTTGTTATGAAAATATGCTTGCAATGATAATTGCACAAATACTAGATGGTATAGGGGCTGGAATCACGGGAATAATTTTGCCACTTATTGCAGTCATTTTATTAAAAGGGAGCGGTTATATCAATACGGGTTTTTCTTTTATCATCACCATAGGAAGTATTGGAGGGGCACTAAGTAGCACTCTTGGTGGCTTTACAGCCCAATATTTAGGATATCAAAATGCTTATATTATACTAAGCAGTATCGCATTTATTGCATTATCAATATGGATTCTAAAAGCTAAAACTATTTTTGAAAAACTATAAAAATTAAGCAAAAGCCATTTCTTGTGCTTCTGCTAAAATTTCCATTGCACCTTTTTTTATAAAACTTTGTGCTAAAGATATACCAAGTTTTTCAAAATCTTTTTTTGCTCCACAAAGGCTTTCTTTTAAAATCTTTTCACCATTTGGCAAACCCAAAATAGCACTCAGTCTTATATTAGCACCTTCAATTTCCGCATGAACCCCTATAGGGACTTGACATCCACCATTTAATGCTCTAATAAAAGATCTTTCAGCTTGTGTGCAAATAAAAGTCTCATCATCATTTAAAGCAAAAAGTTGAGAAAACAAAGGATCTGTAATTCGTGCTTCTATTCCCAATGCACCCTGACCCATTGCAGGTATCATCTCATCTATTTCAAAAACTTGCATAAAAGGTATTTCATCTTGAGAAATTTCCAAGCGATTAAGTCCTGCTTTTGCCAAAATAATGGCATCAAAATCACCATCAAAAAGACGCTTTAATCTTGTCTGCACATTGCCTCTTAAGCTTTGCGTATCCAAATCTTGACGCAAAGCTTTTAATTGCATAGAACGACGCAATGAAGTAGTGCCAACTTTTGCATTTAAAGGCAAGGATTGTAAATTGGGATATTTAACACTCAAAAAACAATCTCTCACATCTTCTCTTTTTGTAATACAAGCAAGATTTAAGCCATCAACAAACTCAACAGGAACATCTTTAAGTGAATGCACCGCTAAATCTATCTCTTTCCTTAACAAAAGCTCTTCAAGCTCTTTTGTAAAAAGCCCCTTGCCCCCAATCTTTGCAAGTGGTACATCTAAAATTTTATCCCCTTTTGTCTTAACAATCTCAAGTCTGCAAGCAATACCTAGTTCTTCTTGCAATCTTTTTTTAATATGTTCTGCTTGCCACAATGCAAGCAAACTTCCTCTTGTTCCAATTACTATTTCTCTCACGATTTACCCTCATCCTTTTCTAATACTTCAATATCAATAATATCTTCATCAGAATTTTTATCTTGAAATGTTTGCTTAGGTTTTAAAATAAAATAAGCATTAATAAGAATAAGCACTCCAAAAATATCACAAAATACCCCTGGAAAAATCAATAGTAATCCTCCAAAAGCTTTTGCAAAATTACCTCTCACAAAATCCATAGGATTTGCACTACTTTGAGAAAAACCTCTCAAGGTATCTAAAATATTTGCCTGTGTATTTAAGATAATAAGACCCCCAATAAAAGCACTAATAATCATTTCTGAAAACATGATAAAAACACCAAAATGCTTTCCTACATAAACCACCCCAATGATTTCTAAAATCAGATAAATCAAAAAGAAAATTCTAAAAAAATTCATAATTTTTCCTTGATGAGAGTTGTAATTTTTTCAATATCTGCTGATATCACTTGCTTTTGCATACCATCTCTTACAACTAATTCTACTTGATTATTTTCTAATTCCTTGCCTACAATGATTCCAAAGCTTATGCCAATGAGTTCAAAATCCTTCATCTTAAACCCAAAACGCTCATTTCTATCATCCAATAATACTTCAATAGAATCTTTTTGTAGTTTTTCATAAAGCAAATTTGCAAAATCCACTTGTCTATCATCTTTTGTGTTTGAAAGAATAATATCAACCAAAAAAGGTGCTGTTGTTACACTCCAAACACAACCAAGCTCATCACTCTTTTGCTCCAAAATTGCTGGAAGTAGTCTTGAAACACCAATCCCATAACATCCCATAATAAATGGCATACTTTTACCATTAGAATCTAAGAATACTGCATTCATATCTTTAGAATATCGATCTGCTAATTTAAAAATATGCCCGACCTCAATCCCTTTTTTATAAGCAATAACACCTTCACAATGAGGACACAAATCTCCTTCTTTAATCTTGGCTAAATCCGCATATTTCAAACCATCAAAAGTGCTTAAATCCACACCAACAAAATGCTTATCAATCTCATTAGCTCCACAAATCAAATCTCTCTCTTCTCTCAAATCCTCATCAAAGAAAATAAAGTCGCTCTGTGTAAGATTCTTTAGAGCATAAGGCCCTATAAAACCTTCAAAAAGCTGTGCTTCTCTAATATCTTGCTGTGTCGCATCAACAATCTCTAGCGCACCTGCTCCAAAGTTATTTAGCACATTAAGCGCTTTGGTTTCTTCTAGCTCATCATCTCCTCTTAAAAAGAAAAAAGCAAGAGCTGATTCTTTTTGTGATTCTGGTAAAAAGATAATTTTTTTAACCACTGCCTTAAGAATATAAAAAGCATCAATCTTAAAAAACTCACATAAATCTTTAACACTAGAAATATTTGGGGTATTAAATTTTGCAAATTCTGCTTTTGGAGCTATTGCTTGTGTTGTGCGTTTTTGTCTTTTAGCAGCTTCAATATTTGAAGCATAATCACACTGATTGCAAATAGCAATTGTATCTTCTCCACAATCAGCCAAAACCATAAACTCCTTACTCCCACTTCCACCAATAGCTCCACTATCTGCATCCACCACTCTAAAATCAAGACCAAGCCTATGAAAAATTCTTTGATATGTTTGATGCATATTTTCAAACTCTTTATTTAAATCCTCATAGCTTGAATGAAAACTATAAGCATCTTTCATGACAAATTCCCTACCACGCATCAATCCAAATCTCGGTCGCACCTCATCTCTAAACTTTAAGTGAATTTGATAAAGATTTAATGGTAAATTTTTATAGCTTTTAATAAAGTTTTTTGCAATATCTGTTACTGTTTCTTCACATGTCGGCCCTAAAACAAACTCATTATCCTTTCTATCTTTAAATCTCAAAAGCTCTTTGCCATATTTATCATAGCGTCCTGTCTGCTTCCATAATTCTGCTGGGGTAGTAAAGCCCATCATAATTTCAATCGCACCAGCCCTGTCCATTTCTTCCTTGATAATTTTAGAAATTTTATCTAGCACTCTTTTTCCAAGTGGTAAAAAATTATAGATTCCACTTCCAACTTGATGAATATAACCACCACGAATAAGATATTGATGGCTTTTTAAAACTGCATCTTTTGGGGTTTCTTTAGTTGTAGGTATGAAAAATTGAGAAAAACGCATTTTTATTCCTTATTCTGACTTAGAGGTATCATATTCACATTTATAAGTATTGATAAGCAAAGAATCCTCATCAATACTAAAAAAATTCTTAATGGATTCAATAATAATATCAATTTCTTGTTTATTGACTTGATCTCTCAGATTTTGCGTAGGCTTATGCAAAAAGACATTAAAGGCCTGATGTATAACCTTTTCTACATTATGCTGATATTCTTTAGGAATATATCCCTTTTTAACCGCTCTATTTATTTCTCTTAAAGAAGCTTCTTTTGCCATTTCTCTAATCTTTTTTATCAAAGGTTCCACATCTAGGGTTTGTAACCATTGAGAAAACTCCATTGTAGCAATGCCAACAATCTCATAAGCCTTATGAAGAGATTCTTTTCTTAGATTTAAATTTTCCTGTGCCACTTGTTTTAAATCATCTACTACAAAAAGCTCAATTTTCTCATCTTCAAAATGTTCGATATCTCTAGGTATTGCCAAATCAAACCAAAAACGCTTAAAATCAACGCTCTTTATCATATTTTTTAAAATAATTGGTTCTGATGCACCAGTAGCACTAAAAAGCAGTGGATATACATTTATCTTTTCCTGTAAGTGTTCAAATTCACAAATACTAATTTTTTGCTTTTGTTTTATATCACATTGTGAGATAAAATCTTGGATTCTCTGTTGATTTCTATTACAAATCATAACATCATAATCATCATCTAATAAATATTTTGCACTCAAAATACCCATTTCCCCCATACCTATCACCAAAGCTTTTTTATCAAAGCCATATTGTTTTTGTAAAGATTTTGCTTGATGAATAGCAACAGATGCCACAGATGTCGCATTACCAGATATTTGGGTATGATTTCTTACTTTGGCTGCACATCTAAAGGCAAAATGTATCAAGCGCGTAAAGGCTTTGGAGCAAAACCCTGCATCAAAGCAAGTCTTGTATGCATCCTTAAGCTGTCCAGCAATTTGTGTTTCACCTACTACAACACTCTCCAAACTACTAGCAACACAAAAAATATAATGGATTGCTTCAATATGTTCATGAATCTCAACACTCTGATTTAATAATGCTAAGTCTATTTTTTTTGTTTGGGATAGATTTTTTAAAATAAAATTTTTTGTTTCTTCAAAAGTGTGAGCATAACAATACAACTCCACACGATTACATGTAGAAAGCAAAATCACTTCTTCAATACTTTCTAATTGTTTAATTTGTTGTAAAAAAAGATAAATTTCTGCATTATCCGCAAACGCTAATCTTTCTCGTAACTCAATAGGTGTTTTTTTATGAGAAAAACTTAAAGCAAAATATTGCAACTTCTTTTCCATTAAAACTCTCTATAAATCATATTTTTGATAATTTCTTCAAGCTTAAGATTATTTTCACCCTCTATGCTCTCTAAAGCCTTATTGGCAAAAAATCTTGCCATATCTTGAGTTTTTTCAAAAATTTCTTTTTCTTGCATTTTTTCACTAATCCATTCTTTTGCTTCCATAGAAGAGATTCTAAAATAACTCTTAAGTTTTTGTTTATCTGCTTGCGACAAACTTTGATACAACAGCAAGTAAGGCAATGTGGTCTTTCCTTCTGCATAATCACTCATTGCAGGTTTCCCTAATTTTTTTTCATCACCAAACACATCTAATAAGTCATCAATGATCTGAAATGCAATCCCTAAATTTAATCCATAAGTATAATATTTTTCAGAATCAAGATTTGCCAAAATAGCCGCACTCTTTGCACTAGAAGCTATAAGTGATGCTGTTTTATCTTCAATCATGGAAAAATACCTCTCCTTGCTCTCCTGAAAACTATTTCCCATAACAACATCATGTATCTCACCCCTTGATAATCTCACAACACATTCTGCTACATTTTGAGCAATATTTCTATCAAATGAGGTTAATTTTAAAAAAGCTTGAGCATAAAAAATATCACCAAGCATAATTGCATTTTTATTTCCAAAAACTGCGTTAATAGAGGGGCTACCCCTTCTAATATGAGCCTCATCAATCACATCATCGTGCAACAAAGAAGCAATTTGTATCATTTCAATAATTGCACATAGAGTAATAATATCTGGATGTTTTGGGCAAATTGCCAACATAAGCTTGGAGCGCAACATTTTACCATGCTGAATTTTTGCAAACAACTCTTGCACAAAACTACTATCTACTTGCTCAATGAAACTTGCAATTTTTTTTTCTATTTCCAATAACATATATTCTTTTATTGCTCCATAAAAAATTCAGTATCCCCTTGAATACCAATCCAAAAATATGCTTGCTTATCCTTAAATTCCTTAAAAACCAACACCATTTTAGAATCTTCAAAGCTTCCATTATCCTGAAGTTTTAATACAAAAGTATTTCTTTGATAATCCGGATATAAAATAAACTGATGCATAAAATTATCGTATTTTAACAAAATTACAAGCCCTTCTTTCTTAAACAATGTCCAACGCATTGAAAAATTTTTCATCTCTGAACCTATTGCAACTTTTGCTACAACTTTTTCTTCTTTTTGCAAAGCAAAATTTTTTTCAAAATTCCACTCAATAGGTTTTGATATTAAAAGGCTTAGCATCAAAACAATAAAAACAATTTTATTCATTTTGACTTAAAATATTTGCCATTGATGCAATAACTATATCATTCTTATTTTTTCTAACTAATTCTTTAATCCTTTCGTCATATTGCAAGGCTTTTAATACTTTTTGTAATTTCTCTTCTAATCTCTCATCTTCTATGAGAATTTCACAAATAGCAATATACTCTATTAAGCGTTGCAATTCCCTTGAGACAATGCCTTTGTTGGCAGCAAAAACTATTTCCTCCCAACGACCAATCGGATCACCTTCTAAAATCTCCATTTTACTCCTTACTTCTTCTTACCTCAATAGAATTTCTATGAGCCTCTAATCCCTCAATATTCGCTAGAATCTGTGCGCTTTCTGCAATCTCTTCAAAACCATCTTTAGTGCAATAAATAATTGAACTTTTTTTCATAAAATGCTCAACACCTAAGGGTGAAAAAAACTTTGCACTACCTCCTGTTGGCAAGGTGTGGTTTGGTCCAGCCACATAATCACCGATTGCCTCTGGAGCATAAGTTCCAATAAAAATTGCACCGCAATGTTTAATATCCGCAAGATATGCAAGAGGATTTGTTATTAAAAGTTCTAAATGCTCTGGAGCCAATTCATTACTCAAAGCAATACATTCCTTAAGATCCCTACACAAAATCATCAATCCTCTATCCTCTATACTCTTTTTGGCAATTTGATAGCGAGGTAAGGTAGGTAAGATTTTATCAATTTGTTTTTGAACCTCAACAATAAGATTCTTATCATCTGTCAATAGAATTGAACTAGCCATTTCATCATGCTCTGCTTGGGACAATAAATCATTTGCAATAAAATTAGCATTTGCATTTTTATCTGCAATTATTAGAATCTCACTTGGTCCAGCAATCATATCTATCATTACTTCACCAAAAACTAACTTCTTTGCCATTGCAACAAAAATATTACCAGGCCCTGTAATCACATCTACTTTTTTAAAATCTTCAAGCCCATAGGCCATCATCCCTACAGCACTAGCACCACCAACCTTATAGGCTTTTGTAATATTACACAAGTACAATCCTGCTAAAAACAATTCATTTGGTTGGTTATATGGCACAGGAGAACAAACCACAATTTCTTTTACACCAGCTACAATGGCGGGTATAGCATTCATGAGTAGCGAACTTGGATAAAACGCTCTTCCTCCAGGTATATACAATCCGGCACGATCTAATGGAGTAACTTTTTGGCCAAGTATATTACCATTAGCCTCAAAATCCATCCAACTTTTTTGCTTCTGTTTGCTATGAAAAGCATAGATTCTTTCATAAGCTTGATGCAGTGCTTCTTTTTTTTGTTTATCTAATCTTTCATAAGCCTTTTTACACATATCCTGTGATATTTCTAGATCTTGAAATGTCTTTGGTTCCCAATTATCAAACTGAGATACTTGTTGTAAAATTGCTTGTGTCTTTTTATCCCTAACAGAACGCAAGATCTCTAAAACCTTTGGTATTACATCACTCGCATCCACTTCCCCTCGATTTAAAACTTCTTTAAAAGCTTGTGAAAAACCATCATCAATTGTATTTAATATTCTCATAATTTACTAAACCTTGATTTGCCTCACTAAAAGAGGCAAAATATCTTTAAGCTTGTGTAGCTCTTAGCATCCATAATGATTTTTGCAATTTTGCAACTTGCTCATCTGCATAAGCTACTGTAGTTTTATCCTTAGATTCATCTGCTAAATTTGAAAGTGCTACAAAATTTTCCAAAAGATACTCATAATCTTTAATAATTGCAGAAAAAATCTCTTTTGAATAAAAATTTGTTTTACTCTCTTCTTTTATTTTTGAGTGCTGAAGTGCATCTTGTAATGTAACTACAGGCTTTTCACCCAACTGCACAATACGCTCAGCCAAATCATCAAACATTGAAGCAAAATTTTCATAAATCTCTTCTGTTGCACTATGCACCTGATAAAAATCACTTCCTCTGACATTCCAGTGGAAATTATGTGTTTTAACAAATAAAACCAAACTATCTGCCTGAAGTTGCCTCAATAACTCAATAACTTTATTCATATCTTCTCCTTTTTTAGGCGTTTTATATTAAACACAAGGGAGAGTTTATATCAAAAATGTAAATACTTTTTTAAATCAAATAGGTAAAATTATTTTGTAATAGTTATTTTAAAAATCTTATGCTCATCATCTAGCAATTCTATACTTCCATTATGAGCCTCTATAATCTGCAAACTCAAAGCTAATCCCAATCCATTACCCTTAAGTTTTGTTGTCTCAAAAGGTTCAAATAAAATGTTTTTATTTTCAATCTCTTTTCCATTATCTTGAATAAAAAAATCAAGATAATTTTCTTGCTGCTTTGTCCAAATCTTTATTTTCCCTTGATGACAATCACCCTCTTCAATCGCATCAATAGCATTATAAATAAAATTCTGTAAAACAATACCCATCAAATCAAAATCAAAATCAAAATCCATACAATCAAAATCAAAAGATACTTCAATATGTTTTGTGTAAGTATATTGCGCAATAATTGCTTCTAACTCTTCTTTTAACTCCAAAAGAGAGTTTTGTGTTCTACTAATATTTAACCCTTTTGAAAACAACAAAGTAGCCTTAATTTGTCTTTCAACTCTCCATAAGGACTTCTGTATTTCAAATACAATAGGTTTTATACCAACATCAACCTTTTTAAGCAAAGTCGATGCTAAAAGCGAAATTGAGCCGATAGGATTTCTAATTTCATGTGCTAGATGTGCGGAAATTTGCCCCATTGTAGCAAGCCTTTCTTGTCGCTTTTGTGCAGTAATATCTGTAGCAGTAATAATTTGCTTATTTTCCAAAAGATTACCTTGTATAAGAAAGGTTTTTTTTCCATATTCTATTTCTTGAGGCAAATTTTGAATACTTTCTAATATAGGATTTAAATCTACTGCTTGGGTATTGCGATAAAAAACACTTCCATCATCATTAAACACCCAAATTGCTTGAGGCATAATCTCAATAACCCATTCATACAAAGCCTTATAATCTTTAAATTCTTTTTCAACCTTATAACTTTGCAAAATAAATTCATTTAATAAATCTAATAACTCTTGTTTATCTTTTACATCAAAACTCTTTAATAAATCGGTATTGATTACATTATCTTCTGTCAAATCACTCATCGTTTTCCTGCTTGCTGTTCTTTGAGAAAATTAAATAGCAATTCGCTATATCCAAATCCACCACTAAGTTGCTCAGAAAGTGTATCTTTATACATACTTTGATAAATATCGCTACCGGCTTCTTTTGGATAAAGAGGATTTTCAAGTTTCAAAGCTGTATCCAATAAAGTTTTTAACACTAAAGCCTCAAAAGCATCTGTTTGCTCCTTTAATTTCTTATCATTTTTAGCATCAACCTTTGGGGCTTTTTTTTGAGCTACATATAAACTTTGAGACACATCTATCTTCATTATAACACCTCAATTTCAGCACTAATGGCACCACTTTGCTTCATTGCACTTAAAATAGAAATCATTGTTTTTGGCTTAATGCCCATTTTTTGCAAAGCCCTCACAACACTAGAAATAGTTGTAGGTCTTCCATTTGAGCTAATGAGATTGTAATTTGGATTTAATAGAGTTTCATTATCAAGTTTTTGAGAATCTTTTTCTTCTAAAAATTCTTTAGTTACTTTAATTGTTAAATCTCCACTGCTAACTACCACAGGATGCACAACAATATCAACACCAGCTACAATGGTTCCAGATTTTTCATCAATAACAATCTTATCTCTATTACTATAATCCACATTAACTTCTTGAACAAGTGCTAAAAATTCTATTGTCGATAGATTCTGTGGAACCAAAATTTTAATCGTTCTTGGATCAATAGCCTTAGCAATTCCCTCCCCAAATGTCTTATTTAATATATTTTGCACCTTAATGGCATTTTGAAAATTTGTCTGCTTAAGGCTTAGGATTAAACCATTTTTATTATAGATGTCATAATTTACCTCTTTTTCCACCGTTGCACCATTACTAATAATCCCGCTTAAAGCATTTTGAGAATTCCCCAAAACAACATTTCCTTGTGCTACAGCATAGATATTACCATCTACAGCACTTAATGACGTCATAATTAGGGTTCCACCCTCAATAGACTTAGCATCTCCAATTGATGCAATTTGGATATCCAGCTTATCTCCTTGTCTTGCAAATGCAGGAAGTGTTGTAGTAATCATAACAGCAGCCACATTTTTTGATTTTATATCCTCTGGAGATACTTTGACATTCATACTCTCTAGCATATTTGCAATAGATTGCATTGTAAATTTTGAGCTTGTTTTATCTCCAGTTCCATTTAATCCAATCACAAGACCATATCCGATAAGTTGATTATCTCTAACACCAACAACATTGGCTATATCTCCAATTTTTTCACCATAACACATACATCCTATCAAAAAACATAAAAATAATTTCTTCAAAATCCATCCTTGAGAAAAATCTACTAATAACACAAGCAAGAAATATTCCATTACCATAAGCCTTAAATCAAACAATACTTTTTATGCTATAATGGCAAAAAACAATAAAATTACAAAGGAAATACGGAGTATAGCGCAGCCTGATTAGCGCGCACCCTTGGGGTGGGTGAGGTCGTGGGTTTGAATCCCGCTACTCCGACCATCAAGATATTAAAATTTTAAAAATAAAACTTCCATAATCTTAAAAAAAATCACCAAATAACCTAACATTGATTTAAATATAGTTTTTTAGGATAAAATTTTATAGTATATTTACACAGCAAAACTAAATTATAAATTTAAGGTGAAATATGGCAATTGATGAGAGAAAGCAAAAAGCAATTGACCTTGCTTTAAAACAAATAGATAAGACTTTTGGCAAGGGTGCTTTGGTTCGCTTAGGGGATAAGCAGGTAGAAAAAGTAGAGGTAATTTCAACAGGATCGCTTGGACTTGATATGGCCTTAGGAATCAATGGGGTTCCAAAAGGAAGAATTATTGAAATCTATGGTCCAGAATCTAGCGGAAAAACCACACTAAGCTTACAAATTGTTGCAGAGTGCCAAAAGAATGGTGGAATCTGTGCATTTATCGATGCAGAACATGCTCTTGATGTTTATTATGCTAAAAGACTAGGTGTAGATACTGAAAATCTTTTAGTATCCCAACCAGATAATGGAGAACAAGCACTTGAAATTCTTGAAACCCTTACAAGAAGTGGTGCTGTAGATTTGGTGGTAATAGATTCTGTAGCAGCGCTTACACCAAAAGCAGAAATTGATGGTGATATGGGAGATCAGCATGTAGGACTTCAAGCAAGACTTATGAGTCATGCTCTAAGAAAAATAACAGGGGTATTACACAAAATGAATACTACTCTTATTTTTATCAATCAAATCAGAATGAAAATAGGTATGATGGGATATGGTAGCCCAGAAACAACAACAGGTGGCAATGCACTTAAATTTTATGCAAGCGTTCGCATTGATATCAGACGCATTGCAACCCTCAAACAAGCAGAGCAACAAATTGGAAATCGCGTAAAAGCAAAAGTGGTGAAAAACAAAGTTGCACCTCCATTTAGGGAAGCAGAATTTGACATTATGTTTGGAGAAGGAATTAGCAAAGAGGGTGAAATTATTGATTATGGAATCAAATTAGATATTATCGATAAAAGCGGTGCTTGGCTTAGCTATGGAGACAAAAAACTAGGACAAGGAAGAGAAAATGCAAAACTTCTACTTAAAGAGGATATAAATTTAGCAAATGAAATTACACAAAAAATTAAAGAACAAATTGGTGCTACTGATGAGATTTTACCTCTGCCAGACACACTTGATGAAGAACTATAAGCAAAGGGGTTTATAATGATTTATATTGAAAATATTTATGCAAAAGAAGTGATGGATAGCAGAGGAAATCCCACGGTTATGGCGAGCGTTTTGCTTTCAGATGGAACTTTACAAAATGCCATTGTTCCTAGTGGCGCTAGCACTGGAAAAAGAGAGGCTTTAGAACTTAGAGACAAAGATTCTAATCGCTATTTAGGCAAAGGAGTATTAAAGGCATGTGAAAACATTGAAACTACCATTGCAAATAACCTTATAGGACTAAATCCATACGATCAAAGTCATATTGATATGATTTTACAAGAACTCGATGGCACAGAAAATTTTAGCAATCTTGGAGCTAATGCTACACTGGGAGTAAGCATGGCAATTGCAAGAGCAAGTGCTTCTAGCCTCAATATCCCCTTGTATAGATATTTAGGAGGTGCTAATGCACTAACACTTCCAACACCAATGCTTAATATTATCAATGGTGGATCTCACGCTGACAACACTGTAGATTTTCAAGAATATATGATTATGCCTCTTGGATTTGAAAACTTTAGTCAAGCATTGCGTGCAAGTGCGGAGGTATATCATCATCTAAAATCAATATTAAAAGATTTGGGACATATTACAAGTATTGGCGATGAGGGTGGTTTTGCACCAAATCTTAAAAGCAATGAAGAGCCTATTGAAGCAATCCTTAGAGCCATAGAAAAAGCAGGGTATAAAATTGGTGAAGATATTGCCATAGCACTTGATGTTGCAAGCAGTGAGTTTGTGGAAAATGGAATCTATCACCTAAAGGGTGAAGACAAAAAACTTTCCGCAGAAGAGCTTATTGAATATTATGAAAGACTTGTTGCAAAATATCCCATTGTATCCATAGAAGATGGATTGAGTGAGGATGATTGGAGGGGCTGGGAGTTACTTACAAAAAAACTAGGTTCAAAAATACAGCTTGTAGGAGATGATCTATTTGTGACAAACAAAAAAATACTGCAAGAAGGGATTGATAAAAATATTGCAAACGCAATCCTTATTAAACCTAATCAAATTGGAACTGTAAGTCAAACAATGCAAACTGTAAGACTAGCGCAACGCAATAATTATAAATGCATCATGAGTCATCGAAGTGGAGAAAGTGAAGATGCTTTTATTGCAGATTTTGCAGTAGCTCTTAATACAGGAGAGATTAAAACTGGCTCCACAGCAAGAAGCGAAAGAATTGCAAAATATAATCGCTTGTTAGAGATAGAAGGAGAAATAGCACAGACAGAATATATAGGCAAGGTACTTTTTAAATAGTGAAGGGTTTCTTTTTTAATTTTATGCATTCTTTATACAAAAAGAGGGTTTTTATAGCTCTTTTTGTTATATTTTTTGGACTAAGTAGCTATGCTATAAATTTGGCTTTTGGAAAAAATTCTTTTAGCGTATTATCTCGCAATCAAGATATGGAGAAAAAACTTAAAGACGAAATCTTTAAACTTCAAATAAAAAATACAAAAATACAAAAGGAGCTCTTTGAGATTAAAGGATTAGAACCATGAAAAAAATTTTCCTTCTTTTATTTTATTGCACATTTATTTTTTGTAGAGAAAATCCTTTTGAATCTTTGTCTCTACCCAATATAGATACAAAAATTACAGATCAAAAGGATAATAGTATTTTTGAAGCTTTTGATTTTAAGCTACCTTCAACAGCAAGAATTTTAAAAGAAGTTAAAGTGGTTTATCAAAACATCGATGGTAGTATTGAGGAAAAAGTCTTTAAAGTAGATAAAAATATTGATTGGCATTATCCTTTATCTTTAAGTCAGAAAGATGCTTCTATCAGTAAAGATTCTGATTTTATTAGTGTTAATAAAATGATTTTTTTTACCAAAGAAAACAAGTTGTTTATCACAACAAATCGCAAAATGCAACGCAACTTTATCTTGCCAGAACCTTTCAGAATCATTATTGATTTTGATAAAAAAGATGGAGATAAAGACACTATTAACAAAATCAACCAAAAGTATTTTTCTACAATCAATTTTATTCAACACCAAAACTATTATCGTGCAGTCATCACTCTTGATGGGCATTATAAATACGAAATTTTAAAAACTGATGATGGGTATCAAATCAGCCTCTACTAAAGATAATATTATTCTTATAGGTTTTATGGGGAGTGGAAAAAGCTCTATTGGAGAGTTTTTATCCCGTAAAATTTCTTATGACTTTATTGACTCGGATAAAAAAATCTCTGAAATCACCAAACTTAGTATTTCAGAAATTTTTCATCTCTATGGAGAGCAGTATTTTAGAATCCTTGAAAAAGATTTTATTACTCAATATAAAAATATTAAAAAACATATCATTGCCACAGGTGGAGGTATGCCAATATTTAATGATGTCAGAGGAATGGGAAAGATATTTTTTTTAAAAGCTGATTTTGAAGTGCTCTATCACAGAATTTGCAATACCAACACAAGGCCTCTTCTACAAAACAAACAAAAAACCTACGAAATTTTTATGCAACGCCAAGAAAAGTATCATCAATCAAGCGACTATATCATAAATGCCAATCAATCTATTGAAAAAATTACTGAAGATATTTTGAAGATATTAAACCCTTCTTCAGATACTTAAGGCACACAAAGATATAGAATGCTCTGCTGTGTTCCCACCCTGAAGCTTTGTCCCATATCCCTATTGCATAAGTCTAAAGAAGAGCTTTGTAATTATACAACATAAAAAGATTAAATAGATAACCAAAAAAATAAAAACACATATTGTGTTTACTTTTTATAAATAAAATTCCTCGAAATATACAATGGAGAATCTAAAAAATTGATTAGACTAGAGAATATTCAAAAAATTTATCCCAATGGTTTTTGTGCGATTAAAAATATCAATCTGCATATACATAAAGGGGATATTTTTGGAATCATAGGTTATTCTGGTGCTGGAAAATCTACACTTATACGCCTCATCAATCGCCTAGAAACACCAACTCATGGAAAAGTTTTAATACAAAATACAAATATCCTAGAGTTAAATTCTCAACAACTACAAAAGCAAAGACAAAAGATTGGAATGATTTTTCAGCATTTTAATCTCTTAAGCTCAAAAAGCGTCTTTGAAAATATTGCATTTGCTCTACAAATTGCAAAATGGAAAAAATCAGATATTGCTAATAGAGTTTTAGAACTCTTGCAACTTGTGGGACTTTTGGATAAAAAAGATTTTTATCCTAGCCAATTAAGCGGGGGGCAAAAACAGCGTGTTGCAATTGCTAGAGCATTAGCAAATAAGCCAGATATTTTGCTTTGCGATGAAGCAACAAGTGCTTTGGATTCAAAAACTACAAAAGATATCCTAAATTTACTCAAAGATATACAAAAAAAATTAAAAATTACCATTGTTTTAATTACCCATCAAATAGAAATTGTTGCACAAATCTGCAATAGAGTATGTGTTATTGATGGCGGGGTGATTGTAGAGGAAAATGATGTAGAAACTTTGTTTTCCAATCCAAAACATCCCATCACAAAAGAATTGCTCCAAAACTTACCCCATCAAAGCTATCAAGACATTAGCCAACACGGGGACAAAAATCAGAGCATTTATGAACTAATTTTTTTAGACAAGAATCAAAATCAACCAATTATCTCTCAAGCTATCAAGACCTTTGATATAGATATCAATATTTTAAGTGCTGATTTTAATCACCTCTCAGAAAAAACCTTAGGACATATGATTGTTCAAATGAGTGGCTTTCGTTTAAATGAAGCTTTAGATTGGCTACAACAACAAAATATTAAAATTCTAACAAAGGATCATAATGCTTAATTTATTACTTGAAAGCACAATAGATACTATCATTATGGTTATAGGCTCTTCACTTTTGGCTTTATTTTTTGGATTGCCTCTTGGAATTTTTCTTTTTGCCACTCAAAAAAATTCTATTTTTCCTATGCCAAAAACCCATAAAATTTTAGGAAGCATTGTCAATGTGATACGCTCATTTCCTTTTATTATTTTGATTGTTCTGCTTCTTCCAATATCTAGATTCTTAATTGGAACCAGCATTGGCGTTGGTGCTGCGATTATTTCTCTCTCAATTGCAGCAACCCCATTTCTTGCAAGACTTTTTGAAAGTGCATTGTCAGAAATTGATAAGGGGCTTATTGAAGCAACATTAAGTATGGGTGGAAGCAAAGTAGATGTTATTAAAATGATATTGCACGAAACCCTTCCAGCACTTATAAATGCACTTGTTGTAGCAATCATTTCTATCATAGGATATTCTGCAATGGCCGGTGCTTTAGGTGCAGGAGGGCTTGGAGATCTTGCTATTCGCATTGGTTTCCAGTCCAATCAACCTGAAATTTTATTTTGGACTGTTATTATCACAATTGTAATTGTGCAATTATTTCAGGCAATTGGGGATTTTATTGTCTATCAAATTCGAAAAAAGAGAAAAGGATAAAAAATGAAAAAAATCTATACATTTTTATTGATTACTTTATTGCTATTTGGATGTAAAAATATACACAAAAAAGAAAATGAAATCATCGTTGGTGCAACTCCAATTCCTCATGCCGAAATACTAGAATTCATAAAGCCAATATTAAAGCAAGAGGGATATGAACTCAAGATTATTCCATACACAGATTATGTTACACCAAATATTGCCCTACAAGATGGCTCAATTGATGCAAATTTCTTTCAACATCTACCCTATCTTGAAAAAACAAACCAAGATAGAGGATTTGATCTTATAAGCATTGGAAGTATTCACATAGAACCACTCTCTATTTATTCTAATAAAATTCACAATCTCAATGAATTAAAAGAAAAAGATATTGTTGCTATTCCAAATGATCCTAGCAACCTTGCTAGAGCGTTAATTTTATTGCACCATCAAGGACTAATTACCCTCAAAGATCCATCAAATCTCAATAGCACACAACAAGATATTGTTAAAAATCCAAAAAAACTTGTCATTAAACCCTTAGAAGCTGGTCTTTTAGCAAAAATTCTTAATG
The DNA here is from genome assembly GCF_003364335.1 of Helicobacter anseris. Taxonomy (GTDB): domain Bacteria; phylum Campylobacterota; class Campylobacteria; order Campylobacterales; family Helicobacteraceae; genus Helicobacter_H; species Helicobacter_H anseris. The sequence goes on along the minus strand of NZ_NXLX01000011.1, from coordinate 26,058 downwards.
ATGTTACTATTGCTGTTATCAATGGTAATTATGCACTTCAAGCACATTTAAATAATCCTATTGCTCAAGAAGGCAAAGAATCTCCTTATGCAAATATACTTGCAATTAAAAAAGGTAATGAAAATCTACCTAAAATAAAAGCCTTAATAAATGCCTTGCAAAATGAAAAGACCAAACACTTTATCTTGGAAAAATATCAAGGAGCAATCATTCCTGTATTTTAAAATACTTTTGCTTTGAAATTGCTGCCAAATTGCTTTGCGACGCTCTCAAATTTATTAACAAAAAATTTATTTTGAGAGCCTAAATAATGCAAAACTTTTTGCAACTCCTCGTTATTTAGCTCTTCAATAGCACTCATACATGCTATATCAAAATCACCATCACTTGCCATTGCAATACTTTCTTCTAATATCTTTATATGTTTGATAATTCTTTTTTTACTCTCTTCTTCATCTCGCTTCTGTTTTTTTATCTCCTCAATCAAGCTTAGCAATTCTTCCATTGGAATATGTTTTAGAAAACTTTTTGTATAGGAAGAAGTAAGACTTAAAACCTCTTTCACAAGTTTTATTTTTTCAGGACTCTCATCATAAAAAGCTTTGTAATTTTCCTCCAACATCTGAGGATTAAAATTTTGCAATAACAACAACTTATTTTCAGCAACACTTCTCATCTTCTCAACTTCATCTGTATCAAAAGATTTTTGATAAGCCCTAAACAATAAAGGTATATTATCTCTCATCTTATCATAATGGTGCATCAAAACCTTCTTTTCTTCCTGTGGTAAAACATCAAGATGTTGTTCAATTTTTTCCATCCAAACTTCTTGATATTGATAATATTTAATTTTAAAAATTCTATCCATCGTCAGAAATGGTAATTTCTTCACACCGCTGAAAATTAAAAATTTTAATTCTTCATATGGACATTGCTCGATATATCTATCAATCAATACATAAAGCTTTTGGGGCTCATTTTGTATTTGTTCAATTTCTGTTTTAATAACTTGTGATAATGCAATTAATTCCACATTTTCATTTGCTCCAGAAATATCAAAAAAACTCGTATCAAAAACCTCATTTTGATACGCAGTAGTTTCCTGCAAACAAACATTCTTATAAATATCAAAAACTTCTTGAAAATCCTTATGTTCTACATCATAGCCCTTGGATTGCAAAAAAACCTTCATGGATTTCAATGCAGGTTTATGCATTTTTATATGCCTCTAAAATTTTAATCATATCTAAATGTTCTACTTCATCATGAACCCTCAAAATATCAGCACCATTTTGCAAAGCCAAAAAATGCATAGCTAAAGTTCCGCTTAATGTATCCCCAGCCTCTTTATTTAAAATAGATTGAATAGTGCGTTTTCTACTAGCACCTACCAAAAGAGGAAACCCAAATTTTTTAAAATGCTCAAGATGTTTTATGAGCAATAAATTTTGCTGTTGATTTTTAGCAAAACCAAAACCTATATCCAAAACTATATCCCCTACCCCATAATCCAAAAGCTTTTGTATCTTCTCTGCAAAAAAACTATCCATATCTTCAAAAAGATTCTCATATTCTGTAAGATTTTGCATTTGCTTTGGATTGCCTCTAGTATGCATTAAAAATACCTTAGCACGCTTATCTCCTGCAAGTCTCATCATCTCTTCATTGGCAAAACCACTTACATCATTGATCCAACAAAAACCATGCTCCAAAGCCTTAGTTGCTACCTCAACATTATAAGTATCTATACTAAAATCTTTTTGTTTAAATAGTTCATTAAAAGCAATAAAATCAAATACTTCTGCCAATCGTTTATTTTCTTCCATCGGATCAATTAAATCACTTCCTGGTCTAGAGCTAGCCCCTCCAATATCAATAATATCCACATCTGTTTGCATTAAATGCTCAATTCTTTGAATTGCACTTTTGGTATTTTGCCTTGAATTGCTATAAAAACTATCTGGAGTAACATTTACAATTGCCATAATGCTACATTTTTTCTCTTTTGGTTTCAAAAAACTTTGTAGATTAAGGGCTAGTTCCTTTAACCCAAATGGTTGAATCTTGCATTTATGCACAATGCGTTGTAGTTGAGAAAAAGTTCCAAATAAGACACTATTGTAATTTTTCTTCTCTGCAAGAATACAATCCCTTGGTGTTGCCAAATCAGCACCTACACTCAAGGCCTCTTGTTTTAAAATCATTGTAGCAGACAAAGAGAGATTAAAAATTTTAAAAGCAATCATTTTAGATTTTTTATCCATAATAGCAATGCCACTAGCATCACTTTGAATTTCCCGCATTGCTTGAAGGATAGATTCGGTGTTAATTTGTTGTATATACATCATCTCCCTCTTTTCTTTTGCAAAATCATCAATAGTAAGGGCAAAAATATATAATCACTTCTTTGATAGTTACTATTAGCAAGAATTGCATTATCAAAACTTTCTAATTCTTCTTGATTTAAAATAATATGCGATTGAAAAACACTCAAAAGCAAAGATTCTATTTTTTGTTTTGTTTGTTCTTGTGTATTATCAATTTGCTTTTTCAAAAAGTCATAAATATCTTTTAGTTGCATTTGTTTTAAATCTATCTCAAAGACCTGTATCTCATTTTTCTTTCTCTTATCATCAATTATCAATCTTGATCTCACAGTATTTAAAAATGTATTTTTATTTTTGGCAAATAAGATAAATTCTACATTACTAGGAGTTTCTTCCAATATCTTTAATAATGCATTTTGTGCAAAAATATTATAACTATTTGCCAAAATACAAATAGTCTTTTTTTGTTCAGAAGCCATATATGCCTCTGCAATTACCTCATGAGCATCATCAATCTTAAATTCTTCACAATGAAAAATTTTTACAAAACTCTTATTTAGGTCATCTACGCACTCTTTAAGTGCTTCATCAAAATCATAACTTAAGATAATTTTATTCATTATTCTAAAACAATATCCCCCATCATAACACCAAATAATGCTTTCTCAAATACCTTATAGAGTTGTATCAATTTATAATCTATCATTTTGTCTGCTAAATTCAAATGCAATGTATTTTGTATAGATTCATCAAAAATCCACAAAAAGCCATTATCCTTATTTAAAGCAAGCTTAGCAATATCATTTCCCGTTTTGCCAATATACCAAAATGCATAATCTTTAAAACTTAAAGCCAGCATATCATAAATCAAAAGATTATTGTGACTATACACATTTGGAATAATATTTTTAAGTAGAAAAATAGGAATCAATGGGCGATTTATATTTGGTCTATTGATATTGCTAGCAATATAATTACCAAACCACTCAAATCTCTCATCTGTACATAACAACAAAGTGCCCCCATTAAGCACATAAGAAATAGTTCGAGATACAAGGCTTACCCATTGAAATCTCTCGATTTCAAGCCAATCTCCATTTAATGCAATCTTATTATTTTCTTCACGAATGGTTTTTAGCATCCACTCTGAAATTTCTATACTCATTTATCAAGCTCATATGCACGATGCAATGCACGCACCGCAAGTTCTGCATATTTTATATCAATAATCATTGAGACTTTAATCTCACTTGTGCTAATCATCATAATATTGATATTTTCATTTGCAAGAGTTTTGAAAGCTCTACTTGCAACACCAGAATGCGATTTCATTCCCACACCAACAATTGAAACCTTAGCAATTTCACAATCAAACTCAATTAGCCCCACTTCATTTTCAAAACGCTTCAAAGCCATCTTAGCTTCTTCTACCTCGCTTTGTGGAATTGTAAAATCTAAATCCGTCTTACCATCTCTACCAATTGTTTGCACAATCATATCAATATTGATATTTGCCTGAGCAAGCTCCCCAAATATTTCTGCTGCAATTCCAGGTCTATCTACAACATCCACCATACTTACTCTTGCTTGATTTTTATCCAACGCAATACCACTAACAATAGCTTGTTCCATAATATCCTCCTCATTTAAAATTATTGTGCCTTCCTCAAGACTAAAAGAACTCCTTGTTACTAATGGAATATTCCATTTTTTTGCAAGCTCAACAGATCGATTTAACAAAACTTTAGCCCCCATTGAAGCAAGTTCCAACATCTCATCATAGCTAATCTTTTGAATTTTTTTGGCATTTTTTTCAATCCTTGGATCTGTTGTATAAACTCCATCCACATCTGTGTAAATCTCACACAAATCCGCCTGAAGAGCCCCAGCTATTGCAACAGCGGATAAATCGCTACCCCCTCTACCAAGTGTAGTTACCGCACCCTTTTGATCCACTCCTTGGAATCCAGCTACCACGACAATATAATCTTGCTCTAATAAAGATTTAATATATTGTGTATCTATTGATTGAATCCGCGCCTTAGTATGCACAGAATCCGTAAGAATTCCTGCCATTCTTCCACTTAGTGATATTGCCTTAAATCCCATTGCTTCTAATGCAATAGCAAGTAATGCACTTGTAATTCTCTCCCCAGAACTTAACACCATATCCACTTCTCTAGTATTAGGCAATGTGCCAAAAGATTTTGTATAACCAATCAATTCATCAGTCTTTCCGCTCATAGCAGAAACAACAACAACTAGAGAATGATTTTGTTTTTTTGCTTGTGCAACACGATTTGCGACATTTTGGATTCTCTCACAATCCCCCATACTTGTGCCACCATATTTTTGAACAATCAGCATTATATATATCCCTCTTTTTTAAAATATTCCAAAACTTCCTTATATACATTTTTTTTAAAATGATTGACAATATTAAAAATATTTTCATAATCTACAAACTTAAAAGCATTAAATTCTGGATGCTTGGTTTTTAAATCAATATCACTTTCTTTTTTAAGGCGCACTAAGAAGTATTTTTGAGTTTGACCATCAAATGGATACATTTTTTTTGAAACTGTTTTTGGGAAATCATAAGCAATCCATCTTGGACACTCTGCCAAAATTTCAACATTATCTGTGCCAATTTCTTCTTTTAGCTCTCTAAAAAGTGCTTCTCTTGGACTTTCTCCATCATCAATTCCACCTTGAGGAAATTGCCAAACCCCTTTCATATCACTTCTTTGGGCAATAAAAAATTCACAAGAACTCGGATATTTTGAAGAAACAATGATCGCTGCAACATTGGGACGATACTTCTTTTTCTCCATAATCCACCTAAGTTTTAAATTATTCTTTTGTTTCTTTGATATAGAATCTATGAATTATAGTGTAAGTAAGTTCAATTTCAAAAGCTTTTTTAGTTTTTCCATATAAAATACAGAAAAACTAAAATGAAGTTAATTATTTATTTAAATTTGTAGTTATATATTTTGCAATTTCAGCAATATCAGCATCAGATAATGCACCAGCTTGTCCCCACATAGTTCCGCCAAGACCATGCTTATTTAATGTTTTTGCCTTATAACCTTTTAAAGCTTCTTCAATTTCACTTGCACTCATTTTATTAACAACAGCACTCTTTCCTAATGCCACCTTTTCCATATTTGCCCCATGACAGCTTGCACATTTTGTCTTGATAATTGTTGCTGGGTCAGCAAATAATGACATTGCTCCTAAAACACAAATCATAATAACTTTTTTCATTGTCTTCTCCTAATAAATACAAAATTTTGAGTTAGAATTATGCAATAAAAATCTTAAATATTAAGCTAGTTTTTCAATGATTTTATATATTCATATTCCATTTTGCAATAGCAGATGTGGCTATTGCACATTTAATTCTTTTGAAAATAAACTTGATTTACAAGAATATTATGTTCAAGCCTTAATACAAGATCTTATCTCATCTAAAACCAATGCTCCTATCAATTCAATATTTTTTGGTGGTGGAACCCCTAATATACTCCACCAATCCTATTATGAAAAAATTTTTAAAACAATCAATCAGCACTATACCTTAAAAGATGATTGCGAAATCACCCTAGAAGCAAATCCCAATCTTATCCATTTCAAATGGTGCAAAGCACTAAAAAATCTAGGAGCCAACAGGCTTAGCATAGGTGTTCAAAGTTTTTTTGAAGATAAATTAAACTTCTTGCAAAGAGAGCATCATTATGATGATATTTCAAATGCAATTGACATAGCATTTAGTTGCAATATCACCAATCTAAGTATTGATCTTATCTATGATACCCCTCAAGACACCAAACAAAGGATTTATGAGGAAATAAATCTAGCCTCAAAACTACCAATCAATCATATATCTGCCTATAGTTTAAGCATTGAAAAAGACTCTAAGCTACAAAAACAAGGAATTAAAGAAACTACAGAATCTTTTTGCCAAGAAATGTGCTTGGCATTAAAAGAATTTAATTTTATCCCATATGAAGTTTCTAACTATTCTAGGGGCTATAAAGTTTCTCACAATCTTTCTTATTGGAACTATGAAGATTATATTGGTTGTGGGTGTGGAGCTGTTGGCAAGATTGGCAATAAAAGATTTTATACCCAAAAAAATTTAGAAGAATATATAAAAAACCCCCATTATAGAAAACAAGAAATTCTAAATCAAGATGATGTTCTTTTAGAAAAAATCTTTCTAGGATTGAGATCAGAGATTGGCGTAGAATACTCTCTTTTAAATCCAGAAAAAACACAACTATTACTACAATCCAATCAAATCATACAAAAAGGAGATAGAATCTTTGCTAAGGATTATTTCTTAGCAGATGAACTTACACTCTGGTTGCTATAGCCCCTAAATACTCTCAAAAGCAACAATCCAGCACCAAGATCAATTACTACATCAGCAAAATTAAATACAGCAAACTCAAAATAATAATGCCAATATACATAATCCACTACCCCTCCATAAACAAATCTATCCAAAAGATTGGAAATCCCTCCAGCAAAAATACAAGCAAAGGCAACAATATTTTGTAAAAAAAACTCCTTTTGCTTATACAAAATAAATGCCACAAAAATAATGGCAAACAGTTGGATAAACTTTAAAAATCCTCCTAAAAAACTTAAAAAAGAAAAAGCTACTCCTTTATTAAAAACAAGCAATAAAGAAAAAATTTGACTCTCCCAAACAATCCTTCCCTCAACACCATTGCAATAACTATAGAAAAAAAACTTTATGCATTGATCAAGAAAAAACACACTAAAAAAAATCAAAAAAAACTTTTTCAACTCCATTTATCCCAAAGCCTTTTTCAAAAATCCACTAAATGCCTCTATTGTAGAATCTAAAAGTTCCTGATCCTTTCCCTCAAGCAAAACTCTAAGCTTATTCTCTGTTCCAGAATATCTCACTAAATATCTCATTTTTTTTGCCACAATATCCTCTAACCACTGGTTATACCCCTCTATATCTGTTAGCGGTTTTTTCTCCTTGATGATAATATTTACAAGCCTTTGTGGATAAAGCTCAAAAGGGTTTAATGCGATACTACTTGCCTGCTTACTTTTTTTCAACAAACTCATCACTTGCAATGCACTTACCAATCCATCACCTGTTTTGGCATAATCACTAAAAATAATATGGCCGCTCTGCTCCCCTCCAAAATTTGTATCCTCTTGCTTCATTAAATCAATCACATATTTATCCCCAACATCACACCTTTTAAGCTCAATTCCCTTGTCTTTAAGATATTCTTCTAAAGCCAAGTTACTCATTAATGTAGCCACTACTTTATGACTTTTTAACTTTTTAGTTTCTAATTGATAATTTGCCAAAGCGCCAATAAGCTTATCACCTTGCACAATTGTTCCTAGATTATCTACAACAACCAACCTATCTGCATCTCCATCAAAACCAAAACCAACATCAGCACGATATTTTTTTACTGCCTCACTTAAAGCCTGAGGAGCGATAGCACCACAATTTTCATTGATATTTGATCCATTTGGCGTATTATTTATCACAATTACATCTGCCCCAAGTTCTGAAAAAATCGTAGGAGCTACTTTATATGCAGCACCATTTGCACCATCCAAAACAACCCTAAACCCCTTCATTGTTAAGTCTTTTGGAAAAGAATTTTTTATTTGCACAATATAGCGACCAATAACATCATCAATACGCTTAGAGCTTCCAATATCAGAATGTGTTTTAAAGCTGCTAAAAAGCAATTTTTCATCAGCAAAAATTGCTTCTATTTCTCTTTCTGCATGCTCATCAAGCTTAAAACCAAAACGATCAAAAAACTTAATTCCATTGTCCTCATAAGGATTATGGCTCGCAGAAATCATAATACCGCCATCACAACGCATATCCTCAGTTAAAAAAGCTATTGCTGGAGTTGGCATAGGCCCTACTTGAATCACATCATATCCTATTGATGTTAGAGCAGAAACTAAAGCATTTTCTATCATATATCCACTACGCCTTGTATCTTTACCTACAAGTATTTTATTTGTTGTCCCTTGCTTTCTAAAATAAAGCCCTGCACTAATACCAAGCCTTAAAACTAAAAATGGGGTGATATCTTCGCCTGCCTTGCCTCTTACGCCATCAGTTCCAAAAATTTTCAAAACAACCTCCTATAACTCAAAATATTCTTTGAGAGAATAAAATTTTAAACTCATTTTAAATAAAATTTTGGCATAATTTTGCCTTAAATTTGATTACAAAAGGATTAAGAGCTATGGCAAATCATAAATCTGCGGAAAAAAGAATTCGTCAGACCATTAAAAGAACTGAAAGAAATCGCTATTATAGAACAAGAATTAAAAATATCATCAAAGCAGTAAGAGAGAGCGTGGCAGCAAATGATGTAACAAAGGCACAAGAAGCTTTAAAGATTGCAAACAAAGAATTACATAAATTTGTAAGTAAAGGCATAATTAAGAAAAATACTGCTTCAAGAAGAGTTAGTCGTCTTAATGCTGCTGTAAAAAAGATTGCTTTATCTGCTTAAGTCTTTTTAATGCTTGTCAAAAAGCTACTCCCTATTATCAAGAGATATGATGAAATTTCTGCCCTCTTAGCAGATTCTCAAATTATCTCTGATATCAAACAACTTACAAACCTCAGCAAAGAACAAAGTGAAATACAAGAAATAGTGCATCAAGCAAAAGAATACATTGCAACGCTTGATAGTATACAAGAAAATAAACTACTGCTAGAAGATAAAGAATTATGCGATTTAGCAAAAGAAGAATTAAAACTTCTTGAAGAAAAAAAAATATCCCTAGAAGAGCAAATCAAAGTTTTACTTATCCCTAAGGATCCTAATGATAATAAAAATATTTATTTAGAGTTGCGTGCTGGAACAGGTGGAGATGAGGCTGGTATTTTTGTAGGAGACTTGTTTAAGGCATATTGTCGCTATGCAGATTTACAAAAATGGAAAGTAGAAATCATAAGTTCTAGTGAAAATAATGTCGGTGGATATAAAGAAATTATTGCTCTTATCAAAGGACAGGGTGCATACTCCAAACTTAAATTTGAAGGTGGCACCCATCGTGTCCAAAGAGTTCCAGAGACAGAATCTCAAGGTAGAATCCACACCTCTGCTATCACTGTTGCCTTAATGCCAGAAGTAGATGAAGTAGAGGTGATTATCAATCCTAGTGATTTACGCATTGAAGTTTTTCGTGCTGGAGGACATGGAGGACAATGTGTCAATACGACAGATTCTGCGGTAAGAATTACACATATCCCAACAGGCATAAGCGTATCTATCCAAGATGAAAAATCACAACATAAAAATAAAGATAAAGCAATGAAAATCTTACGCTCTAGAATCTATGAAGCACAGCTTGAAGCACAACAAAGCCAAAATGCTCAGGCCAGAAAAGATCAAGTAGGAAGTGGAGATAGAAGCGAAAGAATCCGCACTTATAACTATCCTCAAAATCGATTAACTGATCATAGGATAGGTCTTACTCTCTATAGTCTTGAAGAAATTATGTTAGCAGGAAACCTTGATGCCATTATCAATCCTTTGATTGCAAATGCCCAAAGCCAAGCTATGGGAACAGAATAAATTAACTACCCTTATTCTTTGTACCCATCTCTATTTTTCTATCACATCGCTCCACAGTGCTTAATCTATGTGCAATAACCAACAAAGTCTTATCTTTTGCAATTTGATAAATCTCATCCATAATTGCACTCTCAGTTTGAACATCTAATGCACTTGTAGCCTCATCTAATACCAAAATATCAGGGTTATGATACAATGCTCTTGCAATCCCCACACGCTGTCTCTGCCCTCCACTTAAACTATTACCCCCATCTCCCACTTGCGTATCAAACCCTTCATTTTCCTGTAAAAAATCATAAATTTTTGCCATTTTTGCAACTTCTGTCAATCTTGCTTTATCCATCTTGCTACCAAAAGCAATATTCTCTCCAACACTTCCATCAAAAAGATAAATATTTTGTGGAATATAGCCTATCTTCTGCCTCCATGATTTAATATTATTATCATTAAGCTCTATACCATCTATATAAATTTTACCCCTCTTTGGTTTTAAGATTCCAATAATCAAATCAATCAAAGTAGATTTTCCAGCTCCACTTTTACCGACAAAAGCTATTTTTTCTCCTTTCTTAATTTCTAAATTAAAATCAGAAAAAACTTCCTTTTTATCTGGATAGGCAAAAGCAATATCTCTTAAAAGTATATTTTTTTGAAAATCTATTTTTTCATTACCTTCTTGCGGTTCATCTTCTTGTAAAGCCTCATAAATTTGCTCCACTGATTTTCCCATAAAAATCATTGTATTGTAATGATCAAGTATCTTTGTGACTGATGGCAAGATTCTATACAAAGCCAAAGCATACATTGAAACAATAGGCAAAACAGCACTTGCATTACCATAAGCAAATAAGATATAACCAACGCATGCCACTAAAATACAAAACCCTACAGTCTCTAAGATATTGCGTGGCAAAGAATTAAAAGTTTGAAACAAAACCTGCACTCTTGATCTCTTTAATGAAAGTTGTTCAAAAACTTTAAAATTCTCTTCTTCTCTAGCTCTTAATTTTACAATCTTAAAATTACCCAAAGTTTGAGAAAGCATTTTAAAAAAACTTCCTTCTGTCTTAGATCTCTCTTCACCCTGCTTGCCTACAACCCTACCAATACCCTTAATAATCAAAAAAACATTCAAGGCAAGCAAACAGGTTAAAACCAGTGTCATCTTCCAGCTAATTATCAAAAGCAGACTATAAAGCAACAACATAATACTAATTTCTGAAAAAATATTTAAAAAACTTGAAAGAAAATGAGAAGCATTGCTAGATTCTTGCACAATATTTTTTCTGATTACATCAAGATTCTTTTTAGAAAATTTTTCATAATCCTGCCTAATCGTCTTACAAAAAACACTATAAGAGAAATAATGATACTTTTTGGCAACAAAACGATTAAGAGAATAAGTATAAGCAATATTATAAAAAGCTCTAAAAATATAAAAACAAATAAGCAAAATTGAAAAAGTAATCATAAATTGATTTGTGCTTTTAAAATGAAAATAATGATAAACAAAGCTAGATACCTTATGATTAAAAATTAAATCAGGATTAGTTGCTAGAGTAATAAAAGGCATAATAATGCTAACACCAAAAGTCTCAATAAAAGTTAAAAGAAAAGTTGCAAGCAACAATCCTAATAAAATCACTCTATCGCGTCTTGTAATTAAAGAAAGTATTAAAGAAATGTTCTTCAAAAAATTATTCTGCTTCATTTTGCAAATACCATTTGTAAGTTTTATTTATCCCCTCAGCTAATTGCACCTTTGGTTTCCAACCCAAGGAAAATAGCTTTGAGCTATCCATCAACTTTTGAAAAGTCCCATCAGGTTTTGAAGAATCAAATATAAGTTCTCCTTTAAACCCTATGATTTCTTGTATCAACAATGCAAGCTCTCTAATGCTAATATCACTTCCAAATCCTAAATTAAGATGCGTATTTCTAATCTCTTGCTTTCCTTGTATCAAATCACAAAAATCAATATTTTGCATTACATAAACACATGCTTCTGCCATATCCTCACTATACAAAAATTCTCTTCTTGGATTCCCACTTCCCCAAATCACTACTTCTTTTTTACCCTGCATTTTTGCCTCATGAAACTTTCTAATCAATGCTGGCAGGACGTGAGAAGTTTCTAAATCAAAATTATCATTCTCTCCATATAAATTTGTCGGCATTACAGAAACAAAATTTGTCTTATATTGCAAATTAAAAGCCTCGCACATTTTCATACCAGCAATTTTTGCAATTGCATAAGGCTCATTAGTATATTCCAATGGACTAGTCAATAAACAGTCCTCTTGCATAGGTTGTGGAGCATTTTTTGGATAAATACAACTAGAACCTAAAAACAAAAGCTTTTTAACCCCATACTTATAAGCAAGAGAGATAATATGATTTTGTATCATCAAATTTTCATAAATAAAATCTGCGCGATAGGTATTATTCGCAACTATACCGCCAACTTTTGCAGCGCACAAGAAAATATATTCTGGCTTAAGGCTTTGAAACATAGATTCTAGTGCAGTAAAATCAAGCAAGTCAAGTTCACTTCTGCTTTTTAAAATTAAATTACCATATCCCTTATTTTGAAGGTTTTTTGTAATCGCACTACCTACAAGCCCCCTATGTCCAGCGATAAAAATTCTAGAATCTAATTCCATTTTTCACCTTTTTTATAAAGATTGTATCATACAAGCTTAGGATTTAAAATACCAATGGCCTTTTTTAATACTTCAAATAAATATTCTATATCCTGCAAGGTATGTGTATAATGAATGCTTATACGTAGCCATCCGTAAGGATCTTTTTCTCCGCGATATACCCCATCTTGCAATTCTAATAAATCATGTCCATAAGGGCCAGCACAACTACATCCAGCACGAGTTTGAATCTTATAATGTTTGCTTAAAAAATAAGCCAACTCAAAAGGAGAAACTCCCAAAATATTAAAAGAGACTATACCAAGATGCTCTTCTTTTCCATAAATTTTTATACCCTTAAGACTTTTAAGTTTTTGCATCAGCAAACGCATTAAGACTCTTTTTCTTTGAGCAATAAACTCAATCCCTACCTCATCGCGAAGTTTATAAGCCAAAGCCGCTTTGAACAACTGTAATATTGGTGGGGTTCCTGCCTCTTCTCTAATATGCTTATCTAAAGAGTAAATTTGAGTTTTTCTATCCACATAAGAAACAACTCCGCCTCCAGCAAATGTAGGTGCATTAGCCACATCAATAAAGCTCTCTCTGATGCACAAAATACCACAACTACCAATCCCGCCCAAAAGCTTATGAGGAGATAAAAAACAAGCATCAAAATTTTTAGAATCTATCACATAATCCGTTGAGCTTGTTGCCATATCTAAAGCTATGATACATTTATACTTCCTTGCCAAATCTATAAGTTCTTGATAAGGAGCAAGATTTCCTGTTACATTTGAGATTAGATTGCAAGAAAAAATAATCTTACGATTTTCATTTCTTTTTAACACTTCTTCAAAATATAATAAATCAAAATCCAAGTTATCACAAAGAGGGATTCTATAAAATTCACACAACCCCTCACGGAAACTCACTTCATTTGAGTGATGTTCAAATGAACCTACAACTACTATTGGCAATAAATCCTGCTTAATTTCTACAAATTTTTTAGCCTCTGGCGGAATATAAATTCCCAATAATTCTTGAAATTTCTTAATTGCAGAAGTAGAACCACTACCACAAGCAATAAGCACAAAATCATCACTAAGGCCTAAACTATTTTTAATAACTTTTTTACTTTCATCATAAAGCTTTTGCATCATCATTGCACTAGTGGCACTATTAGAATGTGTATTTGCATAAAAAGGTAAAATTTCAGTTATACGATTTTCTATCAGAGAATTTGCAAGCCCGGAAGCTGTCCAATCAAAATAATAAGTATCTTTTTTTAAAATAATTTGCTCACGCAAACTACTGATTTTATCTTCATAAAAACCATCAATTAAAGGTCTAAAGGCAAAATCTACAAAATCTTTCACTTAACCAATTTTTCCCAATTTAGCTTTCCCCCACCTAAAATATGATAATGAAAATGAGGCACCTCTTGACCACCATCAGCTCCTATATTGGTAATCAAACGATATCCACTCTCCTTAATTCCTAAAACCTCAACTACCTCAAGAATAAAAACACTCATTTCTGCAAGCAATTCCTTTGGCATCTCATTAAAATCCTTAAAAGATTGTTTTGGTATAGCCAATACATGTATAGGAGCCTTTGGTGCAATATCATAAAAAGCCAAAAACTGCTCATTCTCCAAAACTTTTTTACAGGGTAAATCCCCTTTAATAATCTTTTCAAATACATTCATATACAACTCCTAATGACAACTTGTTGCTATGCTCAACCCATAAGATAAAAGCTCATTGATATCATCGTGTGGGGTTCTGCCCTTTGTTGTAAGATAATCCCCTAAAACAATAGAATCTATCCCACTTTCATAAAGCTTTTTTTGATTTTCTCCAAAAACAAGCTCCCTACCTCCAGCAATCATCAATCTTGCAGATGGTAAATACTCTCTTGCAAGTATAATGCACTCCAATGCTTCTTCTTGAGTAATAATATCTTGCTCAATAGGCAGTGCAGAATTAGGGATAAAAAAATTCACAGGCACAGAATGGGGCTCCAAAGATTTAAGAGATTCTAAAAGCTCCATTCTTTGCTCCCAGCTCTCCCCAAGACCAAAAATACCTCCTGTACATAAACCAAGCCCAACCTTAAGAGCATTTTGGCAAGTTTCATACCTCTCTTCCCAAGTATGAGTAGAGCAAATAGAATCAAAAAAACTTTGTGCTGTTTCTAGATTATGGTTATAACTATCTACTCCATTTTGTTTTAAAAATTTTAAAGAATCTGTATCAGCTCTACCACAACAAGCAATCAAGTGGATATCATCAATATGCTTTTTAATCTCTCTAGCAACTTGTGCGATATATTCGCATTTTTTACTATCCAATCCCCTGCCTGAAGTAACAAGACAAAAGCCAAGCATCCCATAACTCTTTAATCTTTTAGCCTCTTGTAAAATTGTTTCAATGGGTTTAAAATTATAAGTTTGTATTTGAGTTTTATAATGCACGCTTTGTGTGCAATATTTACAATCTTCTGGGCAATTGCCACTACTTACATTAGAGATAGAACACAAAAAAATTTCTTTTTTCAAAGGATATTCCTAATTATTTTGATATGCAATACCATAGTAGTGCAGCATTTGCAATATTTTTTCTTCTCTCTCTTGAGGAAGATAAACGACAATATCTAAATTATTCTCAGATTTATTGTAAGCAAAATCTATCTTTTTATCTTTAAAGAGTTCTTTTAAGCAAAATAATTTTTCCTTATCAACACTCTTGATAATTACATTACGCCTTTTTTTTACTTCACTTGGATCCAAAAAGTTTAAAGAAAAATGAGCCTCACTTGCTGGATATGCAAAATCTCTTTCTTTTTTCATATCTGCAAACCAAACCTTCTCTTTAGGTATTTTTATTTCCACATCTCTTTGAGGATTCTTATAATCTAGTGTAATCATCTCCGGAGGAAGTGTATTTTTATAAGAAAAAAGTGAGTAGATTGCAATGCCAAGCACCACAATTACTACTATACTCAAAAAAAATTTTTTGCTTCTTGTCATCTGCTAGATATTAAAGCAATCCTTTGAGTTTATCACCTAAAGTCATCTTATCATCAGAATTAAAGTTTTTAATTTCTTCTCTCTCTTGTTGTCTCTCTAGTCTTTTCATAGAAACTCTTACTTTACCATTTGCTTTATCGATATAAGCTACACAACCCTTTAAAGTATCACCTTTTTTAAGTTCATCTCTTTTTACACCAGACAAATCTTCATTGCGTATTAAAGCATCAATGCCTTCTACTTCAATAAAAATACCAAAATCTTTAATATCAATAATCTTGCCCTCTACTACATCATCAATTTGATATTTTTTTGCAAATCTATCGACAGGAGATTCTTCTAAAGCTCTAAGACTTAAGGATACTCTCTCACTCTTAGTGTCAATTTTAGTAATCTTAACCTTAACTTGTTCTCCCACTTTTAATGCATCTTTACACTTTTTGCCTTTTTCCCAAAATGCATCTTCATTATGCAAAAGACCATCAATTCCACCAATATTGATAAATGCACCAAAATCAGTAAGTGTCTCTACTTTTCCATCTGCAATATCGCCTTCTTTATATTGCTTGATAAATTGCGCAAATGGCTTCTCTTGCAATTTTTTCAAAGAAACTCTCAATCTTCTTTCACTTGGATTGATTTCAATAATCTCTACATCAATCTCTTGCCCAACACTTAATACATCTTGTGGATGTTTAATATCCTTGCCCCAAGAAATTTCTGAAATATGCAAGAATCCTTCTAAATCATTACCAATATCTACAAATGCACCATAAGGTTCAATATTGCTTACATTTACCTTGATTGCATATCCTACTTTAAGTTCTTTTACCACTTCTTTCCAAGGATCTTCTTGCAAAGCTTTGATAGAAAAAGAAAGGCGTTTTTTACCTTCATCATAAGCGATTGCTTTCACTTGAACACTATCGCCCTCTTTAAAAAGCTTTGAAGGATTCACAGGACCACGATGTGCAATTTCTGTATAATGCACCAATCCCTCTACTCCATCAACACTTACAAACATACCAAAGCTAGTAATACGCTTTACAATACCACTTAGTGGCTCCTTAGATTCTAAAAACTTCTTTGCATTTTCACTATGGAACTTATCATTTATCCCAAAAAAGGCTTTGCGAGATACAATAATGCTGTTTTCTTCTGGCTTGACATTGATAATGCAAACTTCAACTTTTTTGCCCTTATCCTCTTTTGCAGAAGCATGGAATTTTGGCATAAAATACTCCACACCATCGCTATCTTCAAGAACAACTCCGCCCTTATTTTTTCTCACAATCTTAGCTTCAATGATTTTGTCTTTAAAATCATCTCCTAAAGCTTTAATTTTTTCTTGAATCTTCTTAAACTTCAATGCTTTTTTGTAAGAAACACTAAAATACTCTCCATTGCCCTTTGTTACATATACAAGTATTTTATCTCCCTCTTTAAAAAGCACCTTACCTGCATCATCTTGAATTTCAGAAATACTAAAACGTCCCTCTACTTTTTCTCCAACATCTACCATTACATTTTCTGCTGTAATTTTTACGATTACAGCCTCTTGTAAGACGCCTTTTTCCTCTTCTTTTTGACTTGCTTCAAAAAGTGTCGCAAAGTCCTCATCAGTATCCAAATGATCCAAGTTATCTAAGTTTATTCTCATCCAAAAACCCTTAAATTTGTATTTTTCGCGTTATATTATCTTATTTTTGCTTAAAAACTCCCAAAAAATCTCTAAGCTTTAAAATTTTTTATACTTTTTAGGAGTTTTCTTTCACAAAAATTTCTATTTAAAATTTATAGATACCAGAAATATTTCCTGTAATGTAGGTTTGGTTTTTCCACTCTTGATTATCATCTTGCAAGCCAGTAATTATTTGTTTTAGTGCCATACCAAGTCCAATATTCCAAGCATTATTCACTCTGATTTCTCCACCAATCAACAATTGTGCATAAGTTTTTGCCCTATTATCAATCTCTAGTGCATTTGAGATATTTGTAGCACCTTTAAATTTTAGAGAATCTTGCAATCCAAAAACCCCTTGCTCAATACTTGGTATCACATACAAAAATCCTGATTTATCAAAAAACTTTCGCAATTCCACTCCAAAACTTAATGTCCCAATCACATTATTTTGTGCTTCAAAATCTAAGATAATATCCCCACTATCCTTATAAGAAGGTGTCATGCTATACCCTACTCTAGCACCAATAAATGGTTTTGTAAAAAAGCTCTCACTACCAAAGTTATATCCATATCTTACCTCTAAAGCACTATAAGAATTAAAATAATTTGCCTTTGTGCTAGATGCATAAATCTTAGTTTCTCTTTCTTGATTGATAAAATTTGCTTGAGTTTTTAGATTCACATCTATTTGATGGGAATTAAAATCCATTCTTGTGTAAAATCCAGCTTCTATACTTTGTGCATCAAGTTTCAATAAATCATCTTTTGCATAATTGTAAGTGTAAGCAAGGTAGCCTCCGATGATAGCATTTTCCTTACTATCATCAAAACCTACACTCACACCACCAAGACCCCCTACATTGTTTCCTACTATCATACTACCACCATAGGTATTTACCCACAGATTCCTTACATTTGCAATTTGCACCACTTCTATTGCTTCTTTATTTTCCTCATCTTGCTTTTCTACTTTACTTAAAGAGATTGGCTTATATCCCATCAATCTTTGAGTCACCGCCATTTTTACTCCAAGATTTTCTTGCAAAAAGGCAAGATTAGCACTACTTGCTGTTTGTTTGATACTTGATTTTACTTCATCAACAAGTTGCAATGGTAGATTATTATATGCTTGAGCAGATCTAGCCACAAAATTTACTGCTAATAAATCATTGCTTGAATTTTTGATTGCTTCAGTAATATCTGCATTGTCTTTGTTGGTTAAAATATCTAGTTTATTGGTAATATCTGCCATTGTCGGAGTTATTTCAGTAGATAATTTTGTTTGGATAGAATCTGCTAGAACATTTGCACTTTTTAAAACAAAAGTGCTTGATAGAGGATTTCCTGTATCAGGATCAATTCCTCGAGCTCTAAGAAAATCTCCGATAGTTTGTATAATTTCTTTAACTTTTTGTTGAGAAAAGCCATTGGTGCCATTCGGATTATTTTCATGTTGTTTCCAATTATTATAAAACACTAAAATTGCCTCATTCTTTTCAGTATTTACGAGTGTTTTTATATCTTGATTTTTTGCTTCTTCTGTGAGTTTTGGTGTCACAATCAAAGCATTTCCATCTACCTTTGCTTCTAGGGTATATGCTGTAAGCCTATAAGTCAAACCTCCTTCTTCTGCTGCGGTATTACCACTACTCCCTTTAATATTCTCCAATCCACTCACCAAATCTCCTGCCTGAGCCCAAGCAAATGCAGAGGCACTCTTCACACCTTGTAAATCTACTCCACCATATGCCTTTAAAATCGTAATATTACCAATCACTCCGCTCTCTGGCATAAAAGTCGCAATATTCACATCTCTCAAAGTAGCCCTACCGCCGACTTCTATCACCCCTTCTTTGCCTTCTATCTGACTGCCTGCAGCAATACCTCCTTGATTTACTATGAGATTTTTAGAAATTGTAGTAATCACTGCATTTTCTTGCTCTTTTAGTATCACAACAGAAGCCAAAGTCCCATCACTATTGATAGTTACATCTGCGTTTAATTTACTTCCACTTTTAAGATTTGAAAAATATGCTGGGATAGTCTTACTACTCCCTGACCATCCAGCAAAGAGATCATTTATCGTGACACTGCCATCTCCAAAGCTAATGCTTTTTGCAGTAATCTCCAATGTTTCAAAAAAGCCATCTGTAAAACCAGCACCTTTGTCATTAGCTAAAGCCTTAAAGACTAGAGTGCTTGTAGGGGTATTGATCTCATAGCTTTTAATACCATCGTTACCACTTAAACCAGTATCCCATTTGCTATTAGTAGTATTAACAAAATTGATTGTGGAATTTGTTGGAACCTGATTTGATATCGCAGATTCGCTAATAACAAGCTTTTTATCATTAGGATCAAAATTTGCATATTGAGAACCTGTATTTGAACCATTTTTATATTCAAAGTTAATATCTTGAGAAAAAAGTATCGAAGAAAGTGAGAAAGCTAAACCTATGGCTTTTAAAGAAGAATTTCTAATATTTAAAAATGGGGGGGGGGGTTATTTTAGTTTGCATTACTGCTCCTTTTATTTTGAATTTTTAAAAGGTGAAATTTTAGCAAAAATCTCAAAGCTTTGAGATTTTATCTTGCACTTTTTTTACAATCCAATCAGGCGTAGAAGCTCCTGCTGTAATGCCACATATTTTTTTATCTCTAAACCACAAATCCTCTAAATCATTTTCATCTTCTACCAAATAGCTATCCTTGCAATACATCTGCGCGATGTGCAAAAGCTGTTTTGTATTTGAAGAAGTCTTGCCTCCTACAACAATCATAATATCCACTTCTTGGCTAAGCTCTCTTACTGCTTCTTGATTATCAAAAGTCGCGTTGCAAATAGTATTAAACACTCTTGTTTCATAACAATTTTGCATTAAATAATCTGCGATTTCTAAAAATTTTTTTGTTTGCTTGGTAGTTTGAGAAATTAACGCTACTTTTTTTCCTAGCTTTTTACCATAAAGCTCCTCAAGACTTCCCACCACGATAGGCTCACTTACAGAATAGCTCATCACTCCCTTAATCTCAGGATGTGTAACATCTCCAAAAATTACAATGCAATACCCCTCTTTACTCATAGATTCTGCAATTTGTTGGGGCTTGATGACAAAAGGACAAGTCGCATCAGTAATCTTTGCATTTTTGGATTTTAAGATATCCAAATCCTGCTTTGTAATGCCGTGTGTTCTGATAATAACACTTTGATTATCTTTGACATTTTCTGTGCTATTTTCTACAAAAACACTATAAGAATCCTCTAGACGCTTAATCTCTCTTTCATTGTGTATCAATGGGCCAAATGTAATAGCCCCTGCACTTTTCTCTGCCAGCTGTATAGCTCTTTTTACTCCAAAACAAAATCCGTATTTTTTTGCCAATTTAATTTCCATTTTTTACCTCTGTATCATTTTTTGCAAGATTTCTAAAAAATTAGGGAAAGAGATATCTACACATTCAAATCCTTCTATCTCTACTCCACACAAAAGCCCTGCTATAGCAAAGCTCATAGCAATACGATGATCACCAAAACTCTGCACCTTTGCTTCCTTTAACTCTCCGCCACAAATACTTAAACCATCTTCAAATTCTTCTACCTCAATGCCCATTTTTGAAAGATTACTCACAAGGGCTTTGATTCTATCTGTTTCTTTAACACGCAATTCTTTTGCATTCTTTATAATGCTTTTTCCCTTTGCATTTGCCATTGCAATGCTCAATGCTGGAATCTCATCAATCAACCAAGCAATTTTTTCCTCTAAAACAATCGCATTTAAACTACTAGATTGCACACTAATATCACCTATTATTTCATGAGTATTTTGTGTAATTTCATAAGTAATTTTTGCACCCATCTTTTTTAATATCTCAAATGCTTGTATTCTTGTCGGATTAAGCAAAATATTTTTTAAAATAAGATAGCTATTTGGCAATATTGTCGCACCTACTGCAAAGAAAAAAGCACTTGATGGATCTGATGGAATCTCTAAGATAAGAGGTTTTAGAGGCTCTTGCAAAGGAGAGATGCTAATACCTCCATCTTTATCTTGCAAATCTGCTCCCATATTTTTTAGCAATCTTTCTGTATGGTCTCTACTTAAATAAGGTTCTTTAAAAAAAGATTTCTCTTTTGCAAATAATCCTGCAAGAATCATCGCACTTTTTATCTGTGCAGATGCCACTTTACTTTCATATCTAAATCCCTCAAGAGTATTTCCAATAATACTGATGGGTGCTAATGCATTATCTTTTCTTGCAAAAATTTTTGCTCCAATCTCTCTTAAG
This sequence comes from Helicobacter anseris, assembly GCF_003364335.1. Classification (GTDB taxonomy): domain Bacteria; phylum Campylobacterota; class Campylobacteria; order Campylobacterales; family Helicobacteraceae; genus Helicobacter_H; species Helicobacter_H anseris. Next base: position 4,462 of record NZ_NXLX01000011.1, on the reverse strand, counting down.
GGTTCTATCACTCTTCCCATAGGACGATTTTTTAAATAACAATCCCCACTTAAAACAAAATATCCCCTTAGTCCTGCCAATAAACCCATATAAAGCCTCATTGCAGTTCCCGCATTGCCGCAATCTAAGATATCATCAGGTTCTTGTATTTTTTCTGGGGGAATAAATCTAAGGGTATTGCTATCTTTTTGTTCAACTCTTAGTCCAAGCTGTTTTGCAATATTTAAAGTGCTAAGAGTATCTTTAGCATATAAAAAATTTTTGATTTCGCTAGGAGTGTTTGCAAGTAAAGAAAAAATGACACAACGATGAGAAATAGACTTATCTGTAGCGATATTTTCTATCTCTCCTTTTAGTCCCTTGGCTTTTGCTATTTTCATTGTTTTTAATTTTTAAGCTTGATTTTAAACTTTTGCTCTAAAACTTCTAAGATTTTTTGCATTGTCTTTGTGATATCTTCTTCTGTAAGCGTGATATCTTCTGGGGTGATTTCTGCACGAATACTTAGAGCTATTTTGCCATCATCTTGTGTAAAAATATCAAGAGGATAAACATTTTTAAGATATTTTATATTGGCTTGTAAAATCGCTTGTTTTATCTCAAAAAATGCCAAAGTATCATCAATAATCAAAGTCAAATCCCTAAGGCTTGTCGGAAGCTTAGAAAAAGGTTTGCAAATAGGGTGCTCTAAGGCTAATTTTTGCAAATCAAGCTCACACAAAAATACATTTTGCAAATCCATCTCCCTTGCGATACTAGGGTGCAATTTTGCAATAAATCCTGCTTTTTGATTTTTGATATAGACCCAAGCACTTTGATGAGGATGCAAAATATTTGGCGTATTACCATCATATTTTTGAAGTTCAAAATTTCCTACAATATTTGCAACAACTTGAGCAAAAGAATAAAAATCCCACTTTATGCCTTTTGGATTAGGGAATTGTTCTTTTTCCTTTAATCCACTTACTACAAAAGCAACCTTTGTGTTCTCTGTGCGATTGCTATCATAAACACTTCCAATCTCACATAATCGTATATTTTTGTATCCAAAATTTTGATTTCTTAAAATCGAATCTAAAAGTGCTGGAATTAAAGAAGTTCTTAAAGTATTAAGCTCAGAAGTTATAGGATTTAAAAGATCTTTTTGTAAATCAAGCACTTCAAAACCAAATTTTTGAAGTCTCTCTCTTTGATAAAAAAGATAATGAATACATTCTACAAAATTATTGCTCAAAGCCCTTTTTATCAAATCTCTTTGATTTTTGTAATCAAGATATGCTGGGGTATTTTTTGGTTTTTCTTGCATTTTATGCGGAAGTGCTGGAATCTTATCCACCCCATAGATTCTTAGAATCTCTTCTGCAAGATCTTGCTCTGTTTGAATATCATGACGATAAGATGGCACTACCACGCTAAAGGAATTATCATTTGTTTTTAACTCAAGATAGAAATCTAATTGTTTTAAAATATCAGAGACCATTTCAATAGGTATTTCAAATCCAATAATCTGCGCAATACTTGAAAACTTTGTGCGTATGACATTTTCTTCCCTATCTTGCTTAATCTCTTGCACACCATCATAAATAAAACAAGAATTATAAGCATCTAGCAATAGGCATAGATAATTGATTCCTAAATGCAAATTAGGATTTGTGCCTCTTGCGCTCTTGTAGGTAAGCTCTTTATTTTGTTTGCAATCTTTATTATCAAATAAGACTTGAGAAATTTGTGCAGGATTGATATAACTTGCTTCAAAGATAATTGTCTTGCTTGCATCAAGATTTTGCTCAATCAAATTTCCCACACCAATATTTGATAACACCTCATTTGCAAACACCTCTTCAAAACCTTTTTGATTCTTTTGCACATAAAGCCATAAAATCTCACTTGTTGGATTCTGATTTTTATAAAGCCTATCAGCTTCATATGCATTTAACACAACCCCTGTCATATAAGAAACATAACCTGTATAATTTTCAATAATCCCTGTTTTTAAAATACCGCCAATCCCTAAGGCAATTTGCATTTTTAAAGGAAGGGTTCTTTGTTCAAAATCCACCACCTTATAAAGCAAAGAAGAATCAACTTTATTTTTTTGCGAAACTTGAAATTTTCTTCCAATGCCAAACTGATTGGTGCTCATATACTCTTTTGCTTTTTTAAGCTGCAAGGCAAAATAAGTTTTAATCTCTCTAGCAATTCCTAAGACACAAAGACAATCTCCACGATTTGGTGTTAGAGATATTTCAAGCAAGTGAGTATTAAAAATTTCATATTCTCTTAATTCCTTACCTAAGACAAGTTCTCCTATACTCTCATCTAAAAGCATAATGCCATCATTTATTTTTGGCAAACCTAACTCTACACTAGAGCAAAGCATTCCAAAACTCTCTACTCCTCTAAGCTTACTAGGCTTAATCTCCAAAATCTTTTCATCAAATTCAAGTCTTGCTCCATTTAATGCCACAGCAACAAATTGATCTTGTGCAACATTTTTTGCACCACATACAATTTGCAATACCTCATGACCCACATCTACCTTACATACACTAAGTTTATCTGCATCTGGATGTGCTTCTTTTTGCAATACCTTACCAACAACAATCTTTTTTGGAACTACCATAGGAGTAGAAACCTCTACTTCTAGCCCTATAACATTCAAAGCATTGCAAATTGCCTCAATCTCCAAATGCTCAATATCAATAAATTCTTTTAATAAATATGTTGTAACTTTCATTAAAATTGCTCCAATACCCTTAAATCTGTCTCAAAAAAACTCCTAAGGTCATTTACCCCACAAGTAAGCATTGCTAAGCGCTCAATACCCATACCAAAGGCATAGCCACTTACCCCCTCATAACCCACAGCCTCAAATACTCTAGAATCTACTACTCCACACCCCAAAACTTCAAGCCATCCTGTATGAGAGCATACCCTACAACCACTACCCCCACAAAAATTACAACTAATATCAACTTCTGCACTAGGCTCTGTAAAAGGAAAAAAGCTTGATCTAAAACGCACTTTTACATCACCAAAAAGATATTGTAAAAAATTTTCAAGAGTAAATTTAAGATTTGCAAAGTTTGCACTACTACCGCAATCTACTACCAATCCCTCTACTTGATGGAACATTGGCGTATGTGTCAAATCATAATCCCTACGAAAAGTAGCACCAGGACAAATCATCTTAATTGGTGGTTTTTGTGCTAGCATTGTGCGAATTTGCACAGGAGAAGTATGCGTGCGCAACAACATAGAATCTTTAAAATAAAAAGTATCTTGCATATCTCTTGCTGGATGATATACAGGCAGATTTAAAGCCTCAAAATTATGAAAATCATCTTCTACTAAAGGCCCTATGCACAAATCATAATCCAAATTTCTAAAATATTCTATAATGCGATCTTTAGTGTAATTTATAGGATGCCCCACACTTCTTTTGGCTTGTGTAAAAAACAAACTTGTATCAATTTTTTCACTCAGCAATGCTTGTGCTAACTCTTGATTTTGTAAAATTGTCTTTTTTTCTGCAAATAATGTCTCAAATTTTGCCTTAAGAGAGCTTAATTCTTTTGCCAATTCAGTCTTTGCTTCTCCTTCTAGATTCTTTAACTCCGCAAATCTCTGAGTAACACTTCCCTTTTTTCCAAAAAATTCAATTCTTACTCCATCAAGCTCTGCCATACTTTTTGCTTCTAATATCTTTTGTTCAAAAATATCCACTTTTTTTCCTTTGGGGATTGATGTATTTGATAAAATAAAGTGCTATTTTATTAAAAATAAATTATTTTATAAAGGTTTAAAAATGCAAAATACAAAAGATTACGCACTAAAATTTAAACAAATCAATCTCAAAGATTATATTGTGATAGATATTAGAGAAAAAGAAGATTATAAGAAGTTTCACATTCAAAATGCAATCCATCTACAAGATATTCGCAAAATAATTGCCCTTGCTGAAGAAAAAACTAATAAAAATATTTTACTTTACTGCTACCATGGCAATACTGCTTCTATGTATGTGCATCATTTATTGAATCTAGGAGTAGAAAATGTTTATTTTTTGAAAGAAAATTATGAAGAGTTTGAGGAAATGGGAATTCCACTTATTAAAAGCTAATCTTTCTCTTTCCCTCTCCAACCACCACTTAAACTAAGGAGTTTTGTTATAAAACTTTAAGATTTGATTTTAAGATTAAAGAGTTTTGTTATTTCTCTTTTATCTTTTAAGCTTAAAGTATTGTTTTATTTCTTTTTGTTTTAGTTTGTTTAAAACAAAAAAATTATAAAGTGAAAAGTAAAAAATAAAATAAAAAATATAAAAATGTTTAAGTGGTGGCAGGAGAAGGAAAAATCTTTGTTTGTTTTCTTCTTCTGCTTAGTTTTAATTAAAAATACTTTTTAATACTTTTAATTAATACTTTTAATTTCTTTTTTAATTATTATTCTTCATACTTCT
>NZ_NXLX01000010.1 GCF_003364335.1 Helicobacter anseris | reverse complement strand
AAAAGTATTTAAGCTCTTTATTTTTAAAGTAAGACAAAAATTATATATTAAAAAATTGCTTTTTTTGATAGTTATTGACAAATAATGAGGGGGGGGGGGTATAAAAAACTTGAGATAGTGTAATTTGTGATATTTCAAGGATTTAAAAAAATATCAAATTTTATTTTTATCCCCTCCTTTAAAAAATTTCAATCAATCTGCTTCTTTGATAAGGCGATGATTTGTAGGTTGAATATTTCTTGCATCATCATGAATGATATTATGAACTTTTTGGATTTGCTCTTTTGAAGCTTGTATAGATTGTTTGAAAACTACCCAAGTTACATTTTCTGAACAAGGTGGAGTTGTCAAACTTCCCATAAATTCATAATATGCCTTGCTCTTAGGCAATAATGCACCTGCTTCAAAATTTTTAAACTCTACAACAGAATCTACATTGCTTGGCATTACTCTGACAATTTTTTCAAACTCTGGATGGAAATCCCCTTCTTCCATAAGCACAGAAATGACAAGCAATTCTTTTTTTTCATTTTGATGCACAAAGTGAATTTCTAATGGATAGGTTTTGTCATTGATATGTGTTTCTGATGGTGTGTGAAAATGAAACTGCGCTAATTGAAAGTTTTTATTTTCAATGCTTGCAAAACCAGAATCTTTAAAATTAACTTGCAAGGTATGACCATTATTTTGAATATTTTGTGAGTGATTCTTATAATCAACAAAAAGAGTATTTTTTACTTTTGTAGTTTCGGTAGAAATAATGTTTATAGGGGATTGACTTTGACCTGTGGCACAGAGTTTCCAGTTTGGATCTAAAGTCCCCCACTTCTTAGGACCATTTGCCTCATAATCCCAATTTGAAGCAAACATAAATCCAAAAAAACTAAAAAATAACATTCCTTGTTTTAACATTTCATCTCCTTAAATCTAAAATTTTCAAAAGGAAATAGAATTTTATAACAAAAAATTGAGAAATAGCACAGGTTTTACCCGTGCTAAAAAATCAATGCAAATCCTTCCAAATTTGTCTTTTCCACGCATAAGCAAGAAGTGATAATACTGCAAAGAAAATCATAATTTTGATTCCAAGAGAATCTCGTTCTGCTTTTTTGCTATCGCCAACATTTTCAAGATACTCAATCACTTGATGTTGCGCTTCTTTTGTCAGACCTACTCTAGGCATAGCAGTTCCACTTAGCTCCTTTTGAGGATCGTTGATGAAAATATTTAAATAATGTTCACCCTTACTTCTAATCATCATTGATAAATCTGGAGCTTTTGCACCTAAATATCTTGATAAATCGCTATCTGAGGTTAAGGCAGTAACTTTGTCATATTTAACACTATGGCATCTCTCGCAAGCTTGTGCAAATACTTCTTTATTACTCAAGCTTTCAGGAGCGATGGACTTAAGATAAGCAACAATATCAATTGTTTCTTGCATACTCAAAATACCTGCAAATGCATTCATCGGATAATCGATCTTTCCTGCATTGTTTTTCTCGCATTGCTCAGAATCCATACCCTCACAAGATACTTTAAATTTATGACTTACAAGGCTTGCTCTCACAGGATCTTGAATGAAATGCACTAAAAATTTTGCATCAAATACAGCACCAGCATTTGATAAATCTGGTGGAACCACTCCAAATGCAGAAGCTGCCGAAACATCATCCATAGGAGCTTGAATTCCCTGAGAAGTGATACTATGGCAAGAAGCACAATTATCCATTGTCAAATCTTTACCTTTTTTTGCATCTGCTTTTGACATATCCACTGCACTCAAATCTTGAAATGCAAAATCAGCAGGCGCAACCTTTGGGTGCATTATAGAATGTGCCAAAGGTTCAACACCCCAATAAATAATCCCTACAATTACAATAAGAATTGCTAAAATTTTTAGTTCTCTCACTTCACACCTCCTTGTTTTCTCTCCATAATTGTAACAATAGGAAGTGCTATAAACATCAAGAATAAAAATCCAATTGACGCAGCACAACCGATATAAGTATTTATACCTTCTGGTGGTAATTTTCCATAGATAGTAAGAATAATCAAATCAGCAATTAAAGCCCAAAACCAAATCATAAAATTCTTTCTTTTATGTGCTGGAGCTACAACATCACTTCTATCTAACCAAGGTAACATAAAAAATATTACTTGAGCAATACCAAAGGCAATCAATCCTAAATCTGCACTAAAGAAGAAACCTCTAAGCACTTCATAACTCCACAAGAAATACCACTCTGGATAAATATGCAAAGGTGTTTTTAGATTATCCGCAGGATCAAAGTTGATTGGATCCATCGCAAAATCAAAGTGATAGCATACAAGATAGAAAAAGAAAATCATAAATACTGAAACAACAAAGATATCTTTTGACAAGAAAACTGGCCAAAATGGAATAACCTTAGATTCTTTTTTCTTATTTGCTAGATACTTTTCTTGCTCTGCTTCAAAATCTAGCTCCTCTCCTTCCTCATTATTTACATGAGGCACTCTTAAAGAATAAAAGTGAAATGCGATTAAAGCTAAGATAACAACAGGCAAAAGACAAACATGTAACATAAAAAATCTTGTAAGCGTTGCATCTGCAACCACATAATTACCTCTTACCCACTCTACTACATCAGCCCCAATAACTGGAATTCCGCCAAAAAGATTTGTAATTACTGCTGCTGCCCAATAACTCATTTGACCCCAAGGCAACATATATCCACTGAATGCTTCTGCAGAAAATACTACAAAGAGTAACATTCCACCAATCCAAATGACCTCTCTGCCTCTCTTATAAGATCCATAATAAATTGCTACAAACATATGAATATAAATAATCACAAAAATTACACTTGCTGCAACAGCGTGGATATGTCTCCAAAGCCACCCATAAGCAACCTCTTGCATAATAGTGTAATTTACACTATCAAATGCAAGTTTTGCATCTGGCTTGTAATACATCAATAAAAATAATCCTGATATAAATAAAAGTGAAAATAATACAAGCAAAACCACGCCCATTGCCCATAAAAAATTGATATTTTTTGGTATCCAATATCGCGTCATCATTACTTCAATCAGCTTTTTGATTCCCATTCGCTGATCTAACCAATCCATCAACCCATTAGCCTTTTTTATATTTGCCATTTTCTCTCCTTATGCTTTCAACATTGCTTCATATTCTGAGCCACTTTCGCCCAAAACAAGTTTCATACCATCGACTTTAAAAGGTGGTATTTCAAAAGGTGAAGGTGGTGGTGTGCCAGGAACATTGATTCCATCAATATTAAAGCGACCACCATGACAAGGACAGAAAAAATCCTCTTTTTCAGAATCAAAAATAGGAATACAGCCTAAATGTGTGCAAATTTGGATTCCTAAAGTAAATACCGCATCCCCGATTTTAAAATCTCTAGCAGCATTAAACTCTGCATCAGCCTTTTTTCTAATGATATATACAGGCTTACCTCTCCATTCTGTGCTAGAAAAATCACCCTCTTTCATCGAGCTGACATCTACAGTTGTAAAACCTGCAGATACAACACTAGGAAGAGGATCCCATGTTCTTTTCATAGCAACCAAAGATGCTGCTGCACCCACTGCAGTAACACCTCCAAGTGCCATACCTAAAAAGTCTCTTCTTTTTATTTCGGCCATTGCCTTCTCCTTTTTATTAAATACTGATTTTGAAAAACAAAAATCGCATTATTTTACTATATTTTAGGGGTAAAAAATCTTAAATCAAAGTTGCTAAAAATATTTCTAAATAATTTGGGGGTTAAAATAATGAAAGCAATAAAAATTGCAGAGTAGAAAAACCTCTGCAATTTTTGGGTATTTAAAAAAAATTAAAACCAAAAGATGGGGGGGGGGGATTACATCATTCCACCCATACCTCCCATTCCACCCATACCTCCCATATCTGGCATTGCAGGAGCAGCTGGCTTATCTTCTTTAATTTCATTGATTGTAGCTTCTGTTGTTAAAAGTAAGCTTGATACAGAAACTGCATTTTGTAATGCAACTCTTGTAACTTTTAATGGATCAATAATACCTGCTTTAAACATATCTACATATTCTCCATTGCTTGCATTAAAACCAAAAGCATCTTTTTTGTTTTCTACTTCATTTACAACCACACCACTATCAAAACCAGCATTTGCTGCAATTTGTGCTAAAGGTGCTTTGATGGCTCTTTTGATAATATCGTATCCAACAGCCTCATCACCTTCAAGCTTTAGACTTACTTTTTGCGCTGCACGAATAAGCGCTGCACCACCACCAATTACGATACCTTCTTCAACAGCAGCTTTTGTCGCACTTAGGGCATCATCTACACGATCTTTCTTTTCTTTCATTTCAACTTCACTTGCAGCACCTACCTTAATTACAGCAACACCGCCACTAAGTTTTGCTAGTCTTTCTTGCAATTTTTCTCTATCATAATCACTTGTTGTGCTCTCAATTTGTGTGCGGATTTGAGCTACTCTTGCTTTTACATCAGAGCTAGAGCCTTTACCATCAACAATTGTTGTATTATCTTTATCAATCACAATTCTAGCTGCTTGCCCTAAATCCTCAATACTAGCAGATTCTAAAGTCTTACCAACTTCTTCACTGATTACTTCACCACCTGTAAGAATTGCAATATCTTTTAACATTTCTTTTCTTCTATCGCCAAAACCAGGTGCCTTTACTGCTGCTACATTTAAAACACCTCTAAGTTTATTTACCACAAGTGTAGTAAGAGCCTCTCCCTCAATGTCTTCAGCAACAATCAATAGAGGTCTTCCACTTTTCATCGTAGCTTCAAGTAAAGGTAAGATATCTTTCATAGAAGAAATTTTCTTATCTGTTAAAAGAACATAAGCATTTTCAAGTTGAGTTGTCATTTTGTCTGTATTTGTTACAAAATATGGAGAAAGATAGCCTCTATCAAATTGCATACCTTCAACAACGCTTAACTCATCATTGATTCCCTTAGCTTCTTCTACAGTAATTACGCCATCTTTTCCTACTTTTTCCATTGCCTCAGCAATAAGATTTCCAATTTTTTCATCAGAATTTGCAGAAATTGTAGCAACCTGAGCAATATCAGATTTTCCACCTACTTTTTTGCTACCATTTTTAAGCTCTGCAACAATCGCTTCTACAGCTTTATCCATACCTCTTTTTACTTCTACAGGATTTGCACCTGCTGTAATATTTCTTAATCCTTCTTTATAAATGCTATATGCTAAAACTGTAGCTGTAGTCGTTCCATCTCCAGCAGCATCAGCAGTTTTGCTAGCTACTTCTTTTACAAGCTGAGCTCCCATATTTGCAATTGGATCTGCTAACTCAACTTCTTTTGCAACAGAAACACCATCTTTTGTAATAGCTGGAGCACCATAACTTTTTTGAATCAATACATTTCTTCCTCTTGGTCCCATTGTAACTTTAACTGCATCGCTTAGTTGTTTTACACCTTCAAAAAGTTTATTTCTTGCATTATCACTAAATTTAATTTCTTTTGCCATTTTTTACTCCTTTAAAAAAATCTAAGATTATTTACTCATAATTCCCAAAATATCTTCAAAATCCAAAACAATAAATTCTTTATTATCTATTTTTATTTCGCTTCCTTTATATTTGCCAAATACTACTGTATCACCTTCTTTTAGACATTGGCATTCTTCAGAAACCTTACCACCTATAGCTTTTATAACACCCATCAAAGGTTTTTCTTTTGCATTATCTGGAATGATAATCCCTGAGCTTGTTTTTGTTTCTTCTTCAAGTCTTTCTACAAGAACTCTTTTTCCTAGCGGTTTAAAATTCATTTTAAACTCCTTAAATAATTTGAAATTTAGCACTTAAAATTTTAAGTGATAGAATTTTAATTTACTTTGATAAATGAGTCAATACTTTATATTATTAAAATAATAAAATCTTAGTTATATAGACTAAAGTTTTTTTAATAAAATAATTTAGTTTTATCAAATTATAATCCTTACATTACCATAGTAAAACTTTTTAATGCTATAATCTTTGTGATTTTAAAATCTAAGTTTAATTGCAAAATTTTAAAATCACAAATTAAAATTTATCTATATAAAAAACTCTTATTAAATTTAACAAGGAAAATAAAATGCAAATCATTAACTGGAATATTAAACAATTTGAAAAATTTCAAACAAAGGTCTTGCACGAGAATCAAAGTGCTAAGGAAATACAAATCATTATGCCAAAAGATTCTATTATGAAAGAACATCAGGCACCATTTGATATTAGTGTTCAAGTGCTTTGTGGTAAAATTTGGTTCAAAATAAAAGAAGAAGAATTTGAACTCAATGCTTTGGATATGATTACAGTGGATGCTAAAATCGTGCATTCTTTAGGTGCATTTGAGGATAGTATCATCCGCTTAAGTTTAGCTAAAAACGACCAGGCATTAAGACTACAAAATATTTTAAAGAAATAACTAAAATGCAAGAAAGTATTCATCAAGAAACTTTAGAAATTCATCTCAATGGTTTAAGCCTTAAATCTCTTGTATGTGCATTATGTATTCTTTGTTTTAGTTGCATTTTGCTTGGAACAAAGATATTTCTCACTAGTGAGATTTATCGCTCAAGCCGCAATATCAACGTCTTGCAGGCACAATATGATATACTATTAGAAGAAAAACAAAGATTAGAAAAAGAACTTGAAGTTGTAAGATCAAGATATCTTATTACAAACTTGGATGACTAAAATTTTAAGATGAATTTTTTCTCTATTGAATTTACGCTTTTATTTTTGCTCTTTTTGACAATTTATTGGAGTATAAAAGATATTAAATACCAAAATATGGCGATTTTGGTATTTAACTACACTCTTATTTTTATTTTAGGCAATTTTTATGTAGCACTTGTATTGTTGCTTTATAGTATCTGTATTCATTTTTTTGCTTTATGGATTGCAACATCTAAAAAGAGGTTTATTTTGCTTTTGAGCATAGCACTTGCTGTGCTTAATTTATGTTTTTTTAAATACTTTCCAAGTATCAAAAATTTCTTTGAAATCATCTTTAAAGATATTGGATTTAATGATAATCAAATTGAAATTTTAATGCCTCTTGGCATTAGTTTTTATACTTTTGCATCTATCACTTATTTAAAATGGGTCTATGATGGCAGAATTCAAAATAGTGTTTTTAACAAAAATCTACAAAGTTTTGAACATCTCGCCTCCTATCTCTCATTTTTTCCAACCTTTATATCAGGCCCTATTATGCGTGCGGAATACTTCTTTGCGCAATTTGAAAAACCAAGAATATGGCAACCACAAAATACTGGGCTTATTTTTATTCTTCTCTTGTTTGGTATTTTTAAAAAAATCATTATTGCAAACTATGCAGGAATCTATACAACAGAAATCTTTAAAGATCCTTATAGTTTTAATGCTATAGAACTACTCCTTGCTATATATGGCTATTCTCTCCAAATTTATTGTGATTTTAGCGGATATGTCAATTTAGTAAGTGCATTTGCACTAATGATAGGTTTTACCCTACCACCAAATTTCAATATGCCATATACTGCAAAAAACCTTAAAGATTTTTGGAGCAGATGGCATATTAGCCTCTCAACTTTTATTAGAGATTTTATCTATATCCCACTAGGTGGCAATAAAAAAGGATTTTTTTATACTCAAATTTTTGTGCTTATTTCTTTTGGAATTTCTGGAATCTGGCATGGCAATACACTCAATTTTCTAATTTGGGGATTATTGCATGGTTGTGGGATTATTATTGTTAATATCTTGCAACGCCTAAAAATTTCTTTTAGTTTTTTGCCACTACTTTCAAAGCTTATTACTTTTAATTTTGTAACTTTTTGCTGGATTTTCTTCTATTATCCAGACTTATCACAATCTTTAGATTTTATCAAGGCTTTTAAAAGCAATGTTCCCATCAGCCCTGAAAACATCATTTTACTATGTCTTGCATTTGTTATTTTTTTCATCTATCAATTCTCAATCCATCTTGAAAGTTTTTGCATCACTTTGTTTAAAAAAATACCAAATACTATGAAACCACTTTGGCTTGCATTATTACTTATTGTTATTTTTTCCATAATGCCAAGTGGAATACCAAATTTTATCTATGCGGGCTTTTAATGAAACTCTGGAATTTTCTTTCAACTCTTCTTATCACCTTAATACTCACATTACTAGCCTTTAATCAAAGTATATTAAAGTATATAGAACAAACATATCACTGGAGTATCTTGCAAGAAAATGCTTTTTTACAAACAATTGGTTATCCAGCACAGCAGCTTTCATCTTTTGCCGAAAGCCTTTTTCCCAATCCATCTACTCTGCTTTACAATGAACCCAATGAAAATATACCTCAAGACATACAAGAAGAACATCAAGAAATTCCTCGTTTAAGCCTTGAAGATGGTAAACTTATCATACAAGATTATGCAACCTTTTTGTTTATAGGCGATTCTATGATGCAAGGAATTAGCATGTCTCTTGCCTCCAAACTTAAAAAACAAAATATTCAAGTTATTGATATGGCAAAACAAAGCACTGGACTTACTTATCAGAAATTTTTTAATTGGCCAGAGGTTTTAGAAAATACGTTAAATGAAAATTCAAATATTGATGCAATTGTAGTAGTTCTTGGTGCCAATGACCCTTGGAATATTGGAAAAATAAAATTTGCAAGTCTAGAATGGGATAGCATTTATTCTCAAAGGGTGCAAACAATACTTGAACTAGCAAAAGCAAGAAATATTTTTGTTTTTTGGTATGAGGTGCCAATGGTGAGAAACAAACAATTAAATGAAAAAATTAGACACCTTAATCAAATTTATGAAACAGAAAGCTTCTTATACAATGCATTTTTTATTAAGACAAATTTTTTATTTGCACCCAATGATGAATATACTCCAGAAATTGAAAAAGAAGATGGAAAAAAAGTAAGAATTCGATCCAATGATGGAATCCACTTCACTCCAGCTGGTTCAAGATTGCTTTCAAATCTACTCTTGCAAAAAATTGAAGTTATTCACAATGAAACAGAAGAACAAGAGGATAATACAATGCCTCAAGGAAGTAATAATGAATAGGCTTTTTTTATTATTCTTTTTTCCTTTTTTGATTTATTGCAAACAAGTAAGCTTGTTTGAACAAAATTTGGAAAAATATGAAACTAAATATATCAAAATGCTCAAAAAGGCAGAAATTTACAATTTCAACTCTCAAAACCTTGATTTATTGCGACAAAAGATACTTCTAAAAAAAGACTTGCGTATCAAGATATTTGGAGATTCTCATATTGCTGCTGATATTTTTTCTTCAGAACTTAGAAATATTATTTTTAAACCAAATGCCATAGGTTTTGTCTATCCTATTTTCCCAAATTATCACAGAAATATTCTTACTAAAATAGAAAGCAAACATTTTGAAGTGCTCAATTCTTTGAGAAACCCCTATATTAACTATCCGATGGGAGGAGTAATTGCAAGGGCAAAGAATACTCAAGCTCTGATAACTTTAGATTTATTACTTGAAAATAAGAAATTTATCGTGCGTTTTGTAGTCAAAACACCAAATGAACTTGCAACTTTTGAGGTTATAGATTCTAATTATAAAAAAATACATTTAAGCTCAAAAAATCCAGAAACATGGTATTTGAGCAAAGAATATGAACTTCAATTTCCCATAACAATCAAATCACTTATGAGAAATGGTATGCTTGGTGGCTATTTCATCTACAATAAAGAAGATAATAATATTATTGATCATATGGGAATCAATGGTGCAAGGAGTGATTTATGGCTCAAGTGGAATCAAGATATTTTTGATCAAGAGCTCCAAGCAATTCAATATGATCTTGTCATTCTTTCTTATGGTTCAAATGATGCAATTTCTGAAAAATTTGAATATGACACTTTTATGCATAACTACAAGGTGCTTATAAGAAAAATCAGAAAATATAATCCAAATACAACCATATTACTCATAGGGCCACCCACAGTGGTAGCAAAAAATAAGAGTAAAAATTATGAAATAACACCTAATTTTCTACAAGTCAAAAATGCTATTAAAGAATTGGCAAAGAGTGAAAATACTCTCTTTTTTGATTTAGATGAGTTTATTGAAAAGACTGGAAAAAAACAAAAATGGATTGAAGAGAAACTTTCAAAAAAAGATGTTCATTTAACACCTCTTGGATATAGAATCAGCGCAAATGCTGTATATAAGGCTTTGTTAAACACTTTGAAGATAAAAGAATAATTGCATATATGGTGGATCCTGTAGGATTTGAACCTACGACCAATCGGTTATGAGCCGAGTGCTCTGACCAGCTGAGCTAAGGATCCTTTCTTTTTCCGTAAGCTATTAAGTGGGCTTGAATTATACTCAAAATCAAATTTAAAAGCAAGCAAGTTTTCTAAAATGCCAAATAAAATCATAAAAGTAATAAAACTACTACCCCCATAACTCAAAATAGGAAGAGGTATACCAACAATAGGAGCAAAATTTACCGTCATTGCAATATTTACACTCATATAAACAAAAAGCAATATGGCAATTCCACTGGCCACTACTTGCAAAAAATAATCCCTGGAATCCAACAAACAAAATGAAAGAATATGCAAAATTAAAACAATATAAAATGCAAATAATACTAATGCTCCAATAAAACCAAATCTCTCAACATAATAAGAAAAAATAATATCTGTAATAGGGATTGGCAAGAATCCAAATTTTGTTTGCGTGATATTTTCCTCACTTTTACCCAACCATCCAGCAGATCCTATGGCAATCAATGATTGTTGCACTTGATGTGATGGAGTTGTGGCTATAAAATCTTGCACCCTCTTAGCCTGATATTCCCACCTTGTAAGCATATTTGAGGAATATAAAATAGGTGCCAACAAAATAAATAAACCAAGTATCCAAAGAACAATCCTTTTTTGAATACCTACGACAAATAAGATACCATACCCCATCAAAAACATTACAATAGCACTACCTAAATCAGGTTGTTTCGCAACTAGAAAGACAGGCAAAAGAATATAAAAGCTAAATACTGCTAAATCCTTGAGTCCATACCCACCCTTTTGAGGTGGATTATGCACTATAAGATTTGCAAGCATTAAAATCATTGCTACTTTCATTGGCTCACTTGGCTGAAAAGACATTCCAGTTCCAGGTAAGATAATCCATCTTTGTGCCCCTAATCTGACTGCGCCATAAAAATCTATAATAAATAACATTCCTATAAAAAGCCAATAAAATACAGTAATACTACGACTTAGCTTTCTAAATGGAATCAAAAAGAATATAAAAAACAGTATCACGCCAATAGTGATATAAACAAGCTCTCTTAAACCCTTATCACTATCAAAACCATTTACAAGGAAGAATGAAAGTCCAATGATTGGCAATACCAAAAAAACCAAAAGAAAATCAAAATGTGTTAAAATACGCCTATCAATCATTATCATTTCACCAAAATTTTTTAAAAACAAACCGAAATTTTAACACATTTGTTTTTACTTTAAAAAAAATATGGATTCTTAGATGCAACACATAAAACAGATTATTGCGATACAAGAGGATTTCGCAAGAATTGATACCTTTTTATCCAAAGAACTCAATCTGCCAAAAAATCAAATCCTAGGTCTTATTAAACATTCTTTGATTCTTATCAATGATAAGATATGCCATAAAGGTGGGATTCCTATTAAAAAAAATGATCAAATCACTATCTTAAACCCCAAACAACCAATCAAACCACAAAAAGAAACAAAAACACATCTTGATATTGAAATCATTTATGAAGATGATGATATTTTAATATTAAACAAACCTTCCAATTTAGTTGTTCATGGAGCACCTAGTGTAAAAGATGAAACACTAGTAGATTGGTTAAAGGCAAAAAATTTTACACTTTCAAATTTAAGTGGGGAAGAAAGATATGGCATTGTGCATCGACTTGATAAAGATACAACTGGGGGCATCATTATTGCTAAAAATAATATTTCTCACGCAAATCTCTCTATGCAATTGCAATCCAAAACACTTGGAAGATACTATCTTACAATCATAGATTGTCCGATAAAAGATTCTATTATTATTGAATGTCAGCTAGGAAGAAATCCAAGAAATAGGCTTAAAATGACCAAACTAGATCATCAACAATCTGTCACTTCTCGCTATTCAAAAAGTCTTTTTATCCCATTGCTTACCAATGAACAAAAAAATATTCAGTTAATAGCAGTAAAGCTTTTTACAGGTAGGACACATCAAATTAGAGCACATCTAGAAAGCATATCACGCCATATTATTGGGGATCAAACTTATGGATATCATGGAAATTTTAAGGGTAGAATCTTACTTCATGCTTATCTCATCTACCTTATACACCCAACAACCAAAAAAAACTTACTTTTTAAGGCCTCTATTTTTGATGATATGTTAGAATTTCTAGAAACTAATTTTGGTAAGGAAAAAATCAATGAAATACTACAAAAACCTGAATTTTTACTTAATATCTCTTAGTTTTTTTCTCATTCAGGGGTGTGGTATTTTTCAAAATGAGCTCGCAGGTAGAAAAATCGACAGTTCTCTTCCTGTGATTCCTTATGCAAGAACTATTAGTGATGTTACAAGTGTAGGTTTTGAATGGAAAACTCCTAGTAATCTTGAGGATGTAGAAGGCTATGCAATCACCTATAAAGATTCAAAACAAAATACAATTCCCTTAGCCATTGTAAAAAATCCCTATGCAACTCATTACTTTGTATCCAATTTAAAAACACAAACAAACTATACTTTTCATGTTGTTGTTCTTGGAAAACATAAAAATATCTCGCCACAATCTAAAGCTATAGTAGTAAAAACTTCTTTTATTGATGCTGTTGAAAATGTCTTTGCTAGCAATGATCTACCTAAGGAAGTAAAAATATTTTGGAGTCCTCACCCAAATCCAAGTATTAAAAAATACATCATTCAACGCAAAGACAAAAAAGGAGATTTTTTAAATATTGGTGTAGTTCCCCATCGACTATTTGTTGAATTTTTTGACACCAATCTTGAAGATGGACAAAGCTATACCTATAGAATCATCTGCGAAAACTTTGAAGGCACCCCATCTTTACCTAGTCAAATTATCACGGGCAGCACTCGAAAAAAACCCAATGGACTGGCAAATATACAAGCTTCAGATAACCTAAACAAAAGCATATTGCTCACATGGGACATCCCTAGTGATAGTAAATATCCCATAAGTCTTTATAGAATTTATGCCGCCAATGACATTGGTGAAAAATTTAAACAAATTGGAGAAACAAAAAGAAATTTTTTTAAAGAAAAAGGCCTTAAAGATAATCAAATAAGATATTATAAAGTCATTCCTGTAGATAGTGATGGTATTGAAGGTGATTTAAGCATTGGGGCGATTAAAGGTTCTACCCTCCCTCCCCCTCCAACACCAAAGATTACTTCTGCAATTATAAAAAATCAAAGAGCTATTATCAGATGGGAAAAGATTGAAGCATTGCAAGATATATCCTATAAAGTTTGTCGCACAGAAAAAGGAAATAAAAAAACAAGAATTTGTTTTGAAGATATACAAGTCAATGGCTTTATAGACAAAGAAATGCAACCAAATATTCAATACTTCTATGAAGTTTTTAGTATCGATTCAAACAAAATAGAATCTAAACCAACTCCTATTATCAAGCTTGGTTTCTGATGCCTCATTTCATAGCAAAAAAAGAAAATATTAAATTTCCCCTACAAGAAGGGGATTTTATATTTCATAATTACTTCATTGATGAAAAATACCCCTCTCAAGGTTTGATATCAGTAACTCGTGGAAAAGATTTATTCTTTCTAAGAAAAAATAAACACCCTTTAGGTTTTTTGTTTAAGGCAGAAAAAAATACAAGACCTAGTCTTACAGGTCACCTCAAAGATGCACTCTCTATATTAAGCAAACATTGTGAGATTATTTCACACAATCTTTCTAAAAACACTCCAAAACAAACAACCAATTCTCCATTCTTATTAAATCCAGCCGATATCCTGACACAATGCAACCAACCTTTTATGCTAGAAATAGGCTTTGGGTCTGGTAGGCATCTTTTAAATCTTGCTAGAAAAAATCCACAACTTCTATGTCTTGGTATTGAAATTCACACTCCATCAATACAACAAGTTTTAAGGCAAATTGAAATTTTAAATCTAAAAAATCTCTTTATTAGCAATCTTGATGCAAGAATATTGACACAAATACTACCATCAAATCTCTGTGAAAAAATTTTTATACATTTTCCAGTGCCTTGGAATAAAAAACCACATCGAAGAGTTTTAACAAAAGATTTTCTCACACAAGCATTAAGAATCTTAGCCCCAAACAAAACTCTACACCTAAGAACTGATGATGAAATCTATTTTCAAGATGCCCTATCCCTAGCACTAAACACCCATCAATCAAGTTTTAGCATCAATAAAAATATTGCACAAGAAATCATAAGCAAATATGAGGCTAGATGGATAAAACAGCAAAAAAATATTTATGATCTAGAATTTAAATCCTTGCACTTTGATCAAGAAATTTCATCTAACTACGATTTCTCCTTTCCTTATTCTAAAGAATTTAATTTTCCTGAAAGAATTATTGAAAAAGATTTTTTTATTCATCTTAATGCAAGGTTTTTTAGCAAAGATAGTATACTTCTAAGTATTAGTTTTGGTGATTTTAATTGGCCAAATACGAGATTTATTCAAATAGATCATCAAAATCATTTGATAAAGTTTTTAGGACAGCCACCATTGGCAATTCCTGCAAATATTAAAGCACACAAAAGGCTAATAACTTATCTGGAGAATCAATGAAAATAGCTATCAAAGCAAAAGAGTTGTGTTTAGGATATAAAAAAGATGAAATTGTTATCAAAAAAGCAACCTTTACAATAAAACAAAAAGATTTTGTTTTTATATCTGGAGCTAGCGGTAGTGGAAAAAGCACACTTTTAAGATCGTTATATGGGGATTTAGAAATCAGATCTGGGGAACTTGATGTATGTGATACACAAGTGCATTGTGCCAAAAAAAAAGATATTACAAATTTGAGAAAAAAAATAGGGATTGTTTTCCAAGACTACAAACTTATAGAAGAATGGAATGTAGAAAAAAACATTATGCTACCAATGATTATCAATGGTTATAGCAAAACTTTTTGCCAAGAGCAAGTTCAAAAATTACTCACTCATATAAATTTATTACACAAAAGCAATCGCTACCCTCTAGAACTAAGTGGTGGCGAGCAACAAAGAGTTGCAATGGCAAGGGCAATCGCACATCGTCCTGAAATTATTCTAGCAGATGAACCCACAGGAAATCTAGATGACTATTCTAGTGATCTTATCTGGAGCTTATTAAAAAGTGCAAATCAACAACTTGGTATTACAATTGTCGTTGTTACACACAGAATACCCGATCGATTAAATATCAATCATAGAAAACTCAATATACAAGAGGGGGAAGTTTATGAATACTCTTAAAAGACACCTTACCCTAATCATACCTTTGTTAGCACTTCTTTTTAGTTTGCAAAGCATTTTATTTATCAATCGTGCCATAAATATTAAAGAAGATAAATTACTCCAAAATTACTTCATTTTAGTTGCTTCAAAAAAAAGCTTAAATCTTGAAGAGATTAAAAATTACATCAATGAGGCAAAAAGTCTTACCATCATAGATCCTTCCTACCTATTGCAAAAATTTCAAGATTTTAATGATGAGGAAAATCTCAAGATTATCCAAAAAGATTTACCATTTTTTTACTCTATAAAATTACTGCAATATCCTAGTCAAAAAGAACTAGATGCTATTGAAAATAACTTAAAAAATCTAGATTTTATCAGCCATATTGAGACTTTTGCAAAAACACACAATCAAGTTTATAGACTTTTATTTTTTACCAAAAGCAATATTATGATTTTTGCTTCACTGCTTGGAATATTTAGTTTTTTGCTCATGATGCGACAAATACAGGTATGGAGATTTGAACATCAAAAACGTATGCAAATTATGGATTTGCTAGGTGCTTCTTCATGGCTAAAAAACAAGATATTATTTAAACTTGCATTTTTTGATTCCATTATTGCAAGCTGCATTATCACTCTTGGTAGCTTCTACTGCTCTCAAATGCCTCAAACTAAAACAATATTTGAAGATCTTGGAATTCCGGATAACATTTTTAGATTCTCTCAAGATTTCCTTGCATTGGCAGGTTTTGCAATCTGCATTTCTTTATTTTGCGTTTTTGTTGTAATAATCTCAAGAAGGAAGGCTTAGTGAAAGTTTTTCTTCTCATATGTTATTTTTTTTTAATTCTTTGTCATGGAGCAGATCTTAAACAAATCAACAAAGATATTAGCCTTAATCAAAAAAAAATTCTCAAAAAAGAAAATGAAAAAAATCAAATCACCAATCTTTTACAAGATTTAGGCAACAAAATCAACAAAACAAAACAACAAATTGGTGTTTATGACAAAAAGATTGCAAATATTCAAAATATCATTGAAAACAATCAATCCGAAAACACTAATCAAGAAAAACTACTCCAGCAATATCAAAATATTTTACTTACTTTGCAAAAAGATAAACAAAACATAAGAGATAAAATTACGCGTATTTTGATCAATGATGCCTCTTTTATTATTATTCTTAATCATGAAAACCCAATTTCTCCAGATGATATCATTTTGCAAGAGTTTTTTAAACTTCTCAATAAAAACTCTCAGCAAAAAATTCAAATGCTTACACAAGAAGAAAAAAATTTAGAATTCAAAATTACTCAAACACTTGAAAATATCACACAAATCACTCAAAATATCAGCACACAAAAAAATCAAAAAAAATATCTTCAATCTTTATTGCAAGAACAAAAAGAGCTCATTAAGATTATGCAAAAGGATATTAAAAACTATAATGCAAAACTTAATCAAATAGAAAATGAAAGAAAGAGTCTTGATAAAATACTAAGTAATCTAAATATACTTAAACAAAAAACACAAAAAGAAATTGAAGAAGAAAAAAAGAATCAAGAAATTAAACAACAAGCACAACAACAAATACAGCAAACAAACAAAAACAAAACCCAAGAAGTCATTGAAGTAAAACAGGTCGCAAACTCTTATCAAGCCCTATCTATTACAAAATATACAGGAAAGAAAACAATCTCGCCTATAGAGCAATACACTATAGAACAAAAATTTGGCACTTATTTTGATCCTGTTTATAAATTAAAAGTCTTTAATGAATCTGTAGTTATGGTATCCAAAACTCCAAATGCTCCAGTAAAGAGTATTTTTGATGGAAAAATTGTATATGCAAAAGAAGTGCCCATCTTAAAAAAAGTTATAATTATTGAAAACCATGATGGTATTCATACCATTTATTCCCAACTTGATAAAATAGCACCAACCATTAAGCCTGGATTAAGAATTCAAAAGGGTTATATCATTGGTAGAATCAATCAAAAACTTAGTTTTGAAATTACTCAAAAAGACAAACATATTGACCCATTGGAAGTAATTTCTAAAAGTAAATAAAAATAAAATAAAAAATGCCGATACTAAACAAGTGAATCTGTGTTAAAATTTTCAAGGAGGAAAAAGATGATAGATAGCACGCAAACAAATAATTCTATGTTACAAAAACAACTTATAGATTTAGCCTCTAGCGCAGGAAAACCTGTAAATATAGCAAAGCAGCAGGAAGCTGAAAATAACAGAAAAGACAAGCAAGTAGAACATCTCAAACAAGAGTTGATTGAAACAAGCAGAGCGCTTAATCAAGAGATGAAACGTATCAATACAGATATTAACTTTAGTTATAATGATGATATTAGAGGTTTAGTAGTTACAGTAAAAGAAATCGATGGAAATAAGGTCATCAGAGAGATTCCATCAAAAGAAGCTATAGAACTAATGAAAAAAATGCATGATATTGTAGGATTGATTTTTGATAAAAAAGGTTAATTAACTTTATTTTTATGAGGGATAAATAAATGGCAATGGGGCAACTTAGCTCTCTTGGACTTGGGAGCGGTGTATTAAATTACGATGTTATAGAAAAGCTAAAAAAAGCTGATGAAAAAACAATGATTGCGCCCATTGAAAGGAAAATGAAAGAAAATATTGAAAAGCAAAAAGAATTAGTTGAACTCAACACACTTATCTCTGGTTTTAAGTCTCCTATATCTTCCCTTTCTGATTATTCCACATATCTAGGCAGGACAAGTTCAGTATCAAATGATTCTATTAAAGCTAGCGTAAGTGCTGGTGTTCCTATACAAGACATAAAAATAGATGTAGAATCTATTGCACAAGGAGATATCAATGAGGTTGGTATCAAATTTGGCTCACGCGATGATGTCTTTAGCACAAAAGATGTAAAACTAGATTTTTACACCAAAGGAAAGCGTTATGTGCTTGATATCAAAGCAGGAATGACTCTTAATGATGTAGCACAAGCCATAACCGATAAAACAAACGGTGAGGTTATGGGTATTGTAATGAAAACTGGTGGGGAAAAACCTTATCAGCTTATGATTAACTCAAAAGGTACTGGTGAAGCAAGTCGTATCTATTTTGGCTCAACGCTTTCATCAGAACCAATCAAAGAACTCCAAGAACTAAATAATGGTGATTTTACTATAACATTTAAAGACAAAAATCTTAATGAACAAACCATTGATGTTACTCTTGATTCCAAAGATGCCTCTAGTCAAGATAGGATGCAAACCCTAGTGCAAGCCATAAGAAAAGCCATAGAAAATAATCCTGATACAAAAGAATTACTTGATAGTGATATTAACGTTGGATTATCTGAAGACAACACCTCTTTAATTCTTAATGATAGAAGGGGATATAGTATCAAACTTGGCGGGAATAAACTATCCTCTCTTGGATTTAGCACTACAGAAACCAAAGAAGAAGCTCTTTTTAATACAAAGAAACCTGTTCCTAGTGGAAAGATAGATGCTTCTATCACAATTGGCAGTGTGCCACTCAATCTTGCGACAATGACTAATGAAAAAAATACAAGTGAGGATAATGCAAAGATTATTGCAGAGGCTATAGAAAATATCGCTGGAGTGCATGCAAAAACAGATGGAAAAGGAGGTATTAGCATCACATCTGAAATTGGTGAAGTCAAAATTACCTCTGATGATAGTAAGGGTGCTGAATTTTTAAAAGAATTGGGCATTAAAGGTGGATTATTTCAAGATTATACCCGCTTACAAGAAGAAGTTTTTAATTTCAAGAATCTACAACAAGCATCAGATGCAAAAATTAGTTTTAATGGTGCAACAATTACACGCCCAACAAATGAAATCAATGATATTATCAATGGGGTTAATATTACTTTAGTCCATACCACAGAGCCAGGAAATCCTGCTATTATCAGTATAGGTAGGGATACAGAAGCCATTAAGGCTCAAGTGAGAGATTTTGTAAAAACCTACAATGAATTAGTGCCAAAACTTGATGAACTTACGCGATATGACCCTGAAACAAAGATTGCAGGTATTTTTAATGGGGTAAGTGACATTAGAACTATTAGATCTAGTATTAATACACTCTTTTCAAAACCTATTAGTTTTTCTAGCACTGGCAGACCTTATAGTTTGGTTGATTTTGGACTTTCTCTTGATGAAAAAAGTAAAATGTCTCTCAATGAAGCTCAATTAAGCAATATGATCAATCAAGATCCTCAAAAAACTATTGATTCTTTTTATGGTTTTGATAGAAAGAATCTTTTTGGACAAGAGGAACATGTTGATGGTATTTTTGTTCAATTAAACAAATTTATAAAGACACTGACAGATGGCAGTAACGCAAAGCTAAATCTTTATCAAGATTCTTTAACAAGAGATGCAAAAAGTCTTGATAAGGACAAAATCCAAGCAAGCGAGAGACTAAAAACAAGATATGATACCATGGCAAGTCGTTTTGCAGCTTACGATGAACAAATTGCAAAAGCAAACAATTCTTTCAATTCTGTTCAAATGATGATTGATCAAGCAACTGGAAATAATAAGAAAAAATAAGGAGAGGACTATATGAAATACGCAAATGCTTACAATCTTTATCAACAAAATTCTGTCGCTGTAGAATCGCCAGCAAAGCTAATTGAAATGCTTTATGAGGGAATCTTAAGATTTTCTGGATTAGCATCAAGATCAATACAAACAGATGATATCGAAGGAAAAATCTATTACATCAATCGCATTACTGATATTTTTACTGAATTATTAAATATACTTGATTATGAAAAAGGCGGAGAGGTGGCAGTATATCTTACAGGTCTCTATACCCATCAAATCAAGCTTTTAACACAAGCTAATGTTGAAAATAACACAGATAAAATTTCAATAGTAGTTAATGTCACTAAAGGACTCTTAGAAGCTTGGAAAGAAATTCACAATAATGAATTGGCACGATAAGCTAAAAGTAGCCATCTTAAATAATAATACTCAAGAAGTCTATCAACTCATTGTAGATATACCCAAAGAGAATCTAAAAACCATAGAAGATCTTCTAAGTGCTCAAACACTTATATCCCAAGGCATAGAAATGCTAGAAAGAGATAAGCAAGAGTTACAAAAACAGATGCTACAAATTAAGCTTGCACAAAAATTTCTAGAATGAACTCTTAAAAATTTCAGAACCAATTCTCAATAAATTTGCACCATTTGCAATTGCTATCTCATAATCATTACTCATACCCATAGATAATATCTTTGCTTCAGGGTCTTGTAAATCATCGAATAAATCCTTAGTAATCCTAAAAGATTTTTCAACTTTTGTAATATCCAAACTATTGGCTCCCATACACATCAAACCTTCAAGTTTTAAATTTTTACATCCTGTCTTTATTTGATGATAAATTTCTAAACACTCTTGTATCCTTACTCCATTCTTATTTTCCTCACATGCGCTATTTACCTGCAATAGCACTCTCATTTTCTTCTGTCTTAAAGCACATCTTTTGTCTAATTCCTGTGCTAATCTTAAAGAATCAATAGAATGAATCAAAAAAGGATTAAGCTCTAAAAGCATATTAATTTTATTAGTCTGTAGACTACCTATAAAATGCCACTCTAATGGCAAACGAATCAATTCCTCAGATTTTACTTTTAAATCTTGTACTTTGTTTTCTCCAAAGGCTCTCTGCCCACAAGAATACAATTCTGCGATTTTTTGTACTGCACTATATTTAGAAACAGCAATCAACTTAATAACTTGATGACGGCTATACGCAATTCTTGCTCTCTCAATTTTTTGTAAAACATAATCAAGCTTTTGTTTTAAATCAGACATTTCACTTCCTCTTGCGGGGAATTGCAAATATGATAATGATGCAAAAATTTATCATCTATATGCATTAATAATCCCTCTTTTTTCAAATGTTTTAAAACTTCGATATTGCAATCAGTTTCCATTGGCCATTCTCTAAAATATCCATCCTCCCTACCCTTATCTGTCGCATCAATAAAAAGCACCTTACCAACTACTTTAATATCTCTTTTTGCATCAATATTATTTACAATACGCCAAACGAGCATATAAGGATTATTCAAATCATTCTTTTTGCTATCTACAAATACCACAATCGCCAAAGATGACAACAACACCTTAACATCTGCGATTCTCTCCAAAATTCCACCCCTTTGCTTATCAACACCAATAATACAAATTGGAGAATTAGTATCAATATAGTATTGTCTTAATTTCACAACCTCTGGCAATAAAACCCTAATTTGTTGCAACAATTCTTGATCACTTAAAAGCTCAAAATCTCTCTTAACTTGACAACCCGTAGCATCAATACCCAACTTACCTCCGAAGGCAAAATCCGGAGAAGCATGATCTAAAGCATCACAAACACCTTCGCTTATAATTATATTATCAACATCAAAACGATTCAATAAATAAAACATCAACTCCTCAGTTTTATAAAAATCTGGTGCATTAGAATCCAAAAATATCGCATGCTTAACAAAACTCATCTGTCCAATGCCCCAAAAATTATGCATAATTTGTTTAGCATGTGCAGGATATCTAGTATCAATTTTTGCAAAAATTAAATTATGAAATACGCCATTTTCTGGCATATATATATCAAGCAATCCATGAGCAGTTTTCTGCAACACTGGTAAAAAGACTCTCTCGGTAAAATACCCCATATATTTATCCTCAATTGGAGGCTTTCCAACAACAGTTGCAGGATAGATGGGATTTCTTTTATGTGTAATAGCACTTACCTCTAAAACAGGATAATGCTCCACAGGAGTATAAAAACCCGTATGATCACCAAATGGACCTTCTGGTTTTAATACATTTGGATCTACCCATCCTTCAATAACAATATCTGCATCATATGGAACATATAAAGAATTAGTAATACACTTTTTAACGTAAGCTCTTTTATTTTTAATAAAACCATAGAGCATTAACTCATAAATACCATAAGGCAATGGCGCTTGACCACACCATGTATAAAGAGGATCTCCTCCAAGCGCTATGCTAACGGGCATTTTTTTATTGGCTTTTTGATATTCGTGGAAAAAATGTTGTGAATCTTTATGTATTTGCCAATGTAATCCTAAATGATTTTTATCAAACACCTGCAAACGATACATACCTAAGTTTTTCTTCGTCCCATCTAAACTCTGTGTATAAATCTGCCCCATTGTAATAAAAGGTCCAGCATCGTGTTCCCAAGTTGTTAATATTGGAAGTTCATACAAATTAACTCTATCACCAGTTTTAATAACTTGCTCTGATGGAATAAGCCATTTCTTTTTTTTGGGAAAAACATGTCTTAGAGAAAAAAAATCTTTCAATATTCTTTTAAAATCAAGAAAATTTTTTGGAGGCTTTAACTCCAAAAATCGCAATATTCTCTCTTGTATAACCTCTATTGGATTTTGAATAATAAGTTCAACTCTTTTTTTAGAACCAAAAATATTCATCAAAACAGGAATATCAAATTTTTTGTTATTTTTTTTATCAATAGGATTTGTAAATAATAAAGCTTTTCCACCATTTGGCTTTTTGGATTCCAAATAAGCCAAATGTGGTATCTCTAAATAAATATCTAAGGGGGTTTCTACAACACAAATTTCATTATGTTGTTTAAATATTTCAATAAGTCTGTGCATTAAAAAGCAAGACCTATAGTCAATCCTATTCGATTCATTGTCAGACGACTACCGCCTGCAATTTTTGGAGCTTGATATACACCATCTATGCCAATTGTTAAAAATGGTATTAATGGCACATCCATTTTTATACCATAGTTAAAGGCTGCAGTATCATCCAAATTTACGCTATAAAAAGTAGACCAACTACCACCAACATAAAGTGTTAATGGCAATACTGGAACCTCAAACCCAAGCAATCCCCCAGCTTGTAAATTATCATAATTACCACTGCGCTTTTGATACATAACATCATATTTTACTTGAGGCGCAATTACGACTCTAGAAACACCAAGCCACACCCTTGCATAACCACCATAAGTAAAAGTAGTATTTGTTGTATCCTGATAACTAATATTACCACCAAATTCTGGAGTAATCTGATAATTACCAATACCAAAACCAAATAGAGTACTTGCACCTAACATAAAAGTCATCGCAACTTTTTTTAACATATTCCAATTCTCCTTTTTATTGTGATAGAAAATATCTAATAATTATACACCTTTTTTCTATTTTTGAAAAATAACAGTCTCTGGCTTAATTCCCTCTCCATATATAGGTTTCAACACAACATCATAAGCTTCTTGCATAAAGCCCTCATCTGTTAGTTTTTCAATTTCTTGATTTAACCATAACAACAACTCCTTATTTCCTTTTTTTACTGCAGGAGCAATTACATCATTATTACCAATAGCACTAATACCCACAGCAAACGGAGGATTTTGCTTAGCCCAAGCAAAAAGTAGAGTATTATCATGTGCCAATGCTATGCCTCTTTGAGATTTTAAAGCCAAGAAAGCATCTGTATTTTGTTCATATTTTAAAAGTGTAATTTCTGGATAATTTTTTGAAAAATAAAAATCTGCCGTTGTTCCCTTATCTACTATCAATTTCTTACCCTTTAATTGCTCTATATTGGTAATTCTTCCATCTTTTGAAACAATCCCTAAGGCCACTTTCATATAAGGCTTAGCAAAATCCACTACCTCTTCACGCTCTTTAGTTTGGGTGAAATTTGCCATAATAATATCTACCTTATTGGATTTTAAAAACTCTACCCTTGCAGCCGCCTCAACTGCAATAAATTCAACCAAAGATTCATCACCCAATAAATCTTTAGCTATCCTCTTTGCAATATAAACATCAAATCCATCAAATTTTCCTTGAGCATTGATATAACTAAAAGGTGGTTTATCGCTAAAAACTCCTATGCGCACGACACCTCTATGTTTGATTGCACTTATAGAATCCATATTTGCTTCTTTTTTACTATCACCACAACCAACAATCAATAAACTAAAAAGTAATATAAACCAAATCAACATTTTTTTAAACATTTTTATTCCTTTATTTTAATCCTTATGCATTTTTTGCACATTAAAGATACTAACAAAAAAAACTAAAAATTAAAAATATTTAAAAATTTTTGTGCTCTTTGCGTTTTTGGTTGAGAAAAAAATACCTTTGGTTCAGATTCCTCAAGTATCTTACCATGATCAAAAAAAACTATTCTATCTGCAATTAAACTTGCAAATTTCATCTCATGTGTCACTATTACCATAGTCATCCCCTCTCTTGCAAGCTCCAATACAATATCCAAAACTTCCTTAACCATTTCAGGATCAAGGGATGCAGTAATTTCATCTAATAATAAAATTTCTGGATTTGTGCAAAGTGCTCTTGCTATAGCTACACGCTGTTTTTGTCCTCCACTTAAAGATGCAGGCATTGCTTCAACCTTATCGCTTAATCCCATACGATTTAATAAAAACAATGCTTCTTCTTTTGCTTCAGTCTTATTGCGTTTTTGAACCTTTAGAGGTGCCAATAATACATTATCTAAAACATTCATATGAGGAAATAACTCATAATTTTGAAATACCATTCCAATTTTTTGTCTTACTTTATGCCAATCATTATTCAAATTAATTGATTTACCATGTAGAAATATCTCCCCATTTTGTATATTTTCCAACCCATTTAAACATCTCAAAAAAGTACTTTTTCCACATCCACTAGGTCCCAAAATAACAACCACTTCACCTTTTTTTATCTTAAGGCTAATAGAATCTAAAACCAAATGTTCTTTTTGATAAAACTTTACTAAATCTTTTACTTCTAAAATAACTGACATCTAATGCTTCCTATAATCTAGTTTTCTTTCCACAAAGGAACTAAGAAGAGATAAAAAATAACAAATAAAAAAATAAATAAAAAATATCAGTCCATAAATCCAAAAACTAATATTAGGATAAACTAAATTGCCTGTTTCAATAATCTGTTGTCCAGTTTTAAGTAAATCCATCACCCCAATCAGTGAAACAAGCGCAGTAGTTTTTATCATTCTAGTAAATAAGTTAATAAAAGCAGGAATTAGTTGCAATCCTGCTTGAGGAATAATAATAAACACTTGTATTTGAAAAGTGTTTAATCCCAATGCTTTTGCACTCTGAATTTGATGCATTGGAATAGCAGTTATTGCACCTCTACTTAAATCACCAGCCTCCACTATTCCCCATATACTAAAAACAATCAAACAAGATGTTAAAGCACTTAATTCAAAAAAAAATCCTAATCCAAAATATACTAAAAATAACCACACGATAATAGGAATAATCCTGACTGCTTCCAAAAAAATACGGCATAAAATTTTTATATAAAAATTTTTACTTGTCATCAAAAACCCAAATAAAAAACCTCCGGGTATAGAGATTATTATTGGAATCAATGCGATATATAATGTGTAATACAATCCCAATATCAATCGCTGGAAAATACTAGAATCTGATAAAAAATCCACTACATCTTCCCTTGTTTATACTTTTTTTCAAGCCATGAAAAATACAAAGAAAGCGGCAATAAGACAATAAGATAAGCCATTACAAGCATAAATAATGTCTCTGAAGTTTTATAATAAGCACCTATTAAATCCTTTGTAACAAAGACAAGATCTGCAAGAGCAATTGCACTCACAACAGAAGTCTCTTTAAGTAAAAAGATAATATTTGCACCTAAAGATGGCATTGATATACCCAAGGATTGAGGAAGTATGATATATCTCATAATCTGCAATTTATTAAAACCTAAACTCATTGCGCTTTCTATTTGTGTTTTTGTTACAGACAAAAATCCCAATCTAAAACTCTCTGCCATATAGCTACCCCCCAGAAATATCACACCAATAATAGCACAATGGAAGGCATCAATGTTAAAACCAACTTGCCCTAAACCAAAATATAAAAAAAATAAATGAATTAACAATGGGGTATTTCTAGAAAACTCTATGTATATTTTTGCAATGATTGCCAATAAAGGAATCTTATAATACAAAACAATATTAACCAAAAAGCCCAAAATCATGGCTCCAAAAATACCAAGAAAAGATATTTTTAAAGTCAAAATCAAAGCTTTAGCGAAAATAGGAATGCTGTGTATAATAAAATTCCAATCCATCAAACTATACAATTCCTTGTTCAATCATTGCATCAGCAACCTTTCTAAAGCCTGCAATATTAGCACCCATTACCAAATTTGTAGGATCCTTAAACTCCGTGGCAGTCTGTGACACATTAAGGAATATATTTTCCATAATTTGATGCAATCGCTTATCTACCATCTCAAAATCCCACTTTGTCATACTAGCATTTTGAGACATCTCTAAACCACTTACAGCAACACCTCCGGCATTTGCCGCCTTAGCAGGTCCATAACAAATTTTTGCTTGCAAAAATAATTCAGTTGCTTGCAAAGTTGAAGGCATATTTGCCCCTTCACTTACACATTTACAACCATTAGCAAGAAGATTCTTAGCATCATTTAAATTTAACTCATTTTGAGTAGCACTAGGAAAAGCAGCAAAACAAGGAATTTCCCACACTGCATGGATTCCATCTTTATAATCTTTGATTGAAACATATTTAGCACTAGTCTTTTCTCTTGCATATGCACTCAAATCTTCCCTTCTTTTTTCTTTTATCTCTTTAAGTAGTGCTAAATCAATCCCATCTTTATCATAAATCATTCCCTTAGAATCACTCACTGTTACTGGTATTGCACCTAGATGATAAAGTTTTTCTACAGTATAAATTGCAACATTTCCACTTCCAGAAACTGTGCAAATTTTTCCCTCCAAACTCTCTCCTCTAGCTTTCAGCATTTCCTCTGCAAAATAAACAGAACCATAACCTGTAGCTTCTGTCCTTGCCAAACTACCTCCCCAATTTAACCCCTTACCTGTCAAAACTCCATCAAAACGATTGGTTAGTTTTTTATATTGACCAAATAAATAGCCTATTTCCCTACCTCCAACTCCTATATCCCCTGCTGGAACATCTGTATGGTCTCCAATATATCTAAAAAGCTCATTCATAAAAGCTTGACAAAAACGCATAATTTCAGCATCACTTTTCCCCTTAGGATCAAAGTCGCTGCCACCCTTGCCACCACCCATAGCCAAAGTAGTCAAAGAGTTCTTAAAAACTTGTTCAAAACCCAAAAATTTAATAATTCCCTGATTAACACTTGGATGGAATCTCAACCCCCCTTTATATGGCCCTATTGCATTATTAAATTCGATTCTATATCCACGATTTACTTGTATTTTGCCACAATCATCCATCCAAGTTACGCGAAAATGTATTTCTCTATCAGGAATAATCAAACGCTCCAAAATGGCTTTTTTACTATATTTATCTTCTTGCTCCAAAAGAGGCTGTAAAGTCTTTATTACCTCTTCTACAGCCTGATGAAACTCGCATTGCTCTGGATTTTCTTTTTTTACTCTATCTATAATTGTTTGAACATATTCCATCTAGACTCCTTTTATTTTTAGTATGAAATGCAAAACATTCTAGCAAAAATTATTTTGGGCAGTCTAAAAAAAGAGTGAAATTTGAAGTATTTCTCAATTCTCTTTTAATATCAAGATCCATAATAACTTCTTTATTCTGATTTAATGTCGCATTTAGCTCTTTTTTAATAATAATCCTACAACTTGATATATCAAACGAATTTGGAGTATCTTGCATTACTATCTTATAAGTATCAAAATCAATTTTTTCTAATGGGAACTTGGTGCGATTTAAGATTGTATTTTTTTTACTAGTTTTTTGAAAGAATTTATACTCTTGTATCTTTCCATCTTGACTTACAATTTGTGTGAAATTATCATTCACGCCAAAAGTTTGAACCTGATTTTTTTCATTATAGGTTTTACCACTAACAAATGCTTCTAAATCAAGTGATAAAATCTTAATTGCATAATAATCTTTTTGTTTTTCTAATGAAAAATCATCCTCATCTAAATCAAAAAAATCTTCTTGTGTAAAGACAATCTCTTTACCCTTCTCTTTTGCCTCTTGTTTGCTTATGGTTTCTTCAAGCTGAATTTTTGGCGAAGCTTTTGAATGCTGAGTATCTTCCTTTTTTTCTGTATTTTGGCTTTTTATATCATCTCTTTCTATTTTTTCCTCTTCTTCAAAAGCTTTTAATTCTTCTTCAAGTTTTTTATTTTGTTCTGCTTTTTCATCTTCTTTCTTCTTTTGGGTTATCTTAGCATTAGATGTTTCTTCATTTTGTTTATACTCTACCACCTCTTCTTGAATACTAGAATCTTCAGACAAATCTTCTGACTTCTCATCTTTATTTGTAATTTTTTCTTTTTGCTCTTCTTTATCTTCCTTAACACCATTTTCCTGACTTTGCACTATTGGCACTTCTATTTTTTCTTCATTATTTGAAGGCAAATTCAAATCATCTAAATTTAGATCATCAAAGGCACTGATAAACATAAATGACATTAAGAAAAATAACAGATTTTTCAAAATTACTTCTCCGCAGTATTTAAAATCTTAATTTTTTAAGAATCCATTAACAAATCATAGATTTAAAAAATTAAGTATAATTATAACAAATCTACAAAATATAAGTATATTGAGAAACTAAAGTCTAAGAATATCTTGACATTAAAGTTATCATATTTTAGAATCTTTAATAAAAATAAAGTTAAAAATCTATAGTTTTAAATTTTTAAGAATTTTGTTTTGACTTAAAAATCAAACAAAGTATCAAAAAATATTCAGGCATTATCTAATGAAAAAAATAGCAATTCTAGGGAAACCAAATGTTGGTAAAAGTTCACTATTCAATAGACTAGCAAAAGAAAGAATAGCGATTACTTCAGATATATCAGGGACTACTCGTGATGTCAATAAAAAAATTATTCAACTCGAAGAACATCCTATTCAAATACTAGATACTGGTGGTATTGATGAAAGCACAGAGCTTTTTAGTAAAGTAAAGAATCTTGCCTTTAAAACTGCACAGGAAGCTGATTTAATTTTATATCTCGTTGATGGAAAGCATCTGCCTGATGATGAGGATAGAAAACTTTTTTATGCTCTACAAAAAATTCAAAATAATTGTTTTTTAGTCATCAATAAAATCGATAATGACAAAGAAAAACAAAATGCCTATGAGTTTGATAGTTTTGGTGCACACGATAGTTTTTTTATTTCTGTGAGCCACAATCGAGGAATCAATTTTCTTATCCAATCCATTTTGTATCATCTTGGCTTGCACAATACAAAAAATCTTCAACAAGAAAGCTTAGAAGAGCTTTTAGAAAATATGCCTGAAGTATCTCCTACTGAGGTGCAAGAAGAAATTATTCATGTGGGGATTATAGGAAGGGTAAATGTTGGAAAAAGCTCTTTACTCAATGCTTTAATCGGAGAAGAAAGAAGTGTGGTGAGTGCTATAGAAGGCACAACCATTGATCCTGTAGATGAAATCATTGAATTTCAAAATAAAAAAATTTGCTTTGTTGACACTGCGGGCTTACGCAGAAGAAGCAAAATTAAAGGCATTGAAAAATTTGCTCTTGATCGCACAAATAAAATCCTAGAAAAAAGCCATATTGCACTTTTGGTATTAGATGTTAGCACAACTTTTGTAGAGCTTGATGAAAAAATCAGCTCTCTAGTAGATAAACACTCTCTAGGAGTTATTATTGTTCTTAACAAATGGGATATCAAAATCAAAGAATATAAAGAGATTATTACGGAATTAAAGCGTAAATTTAAGTTTTTAGAATATGCACCAATACTTACGGTTAGTGCCTTAAATAAGCGTCATATAACTGATTTAAAGCAAAAAATTCTTGAGGTTTATCAAAACTTTAGCTATAGAATCCCAACAAGCACTCTTAATAACACCATTTTAGAAGCCACAAAAAAACATCCTCTGCCTAGCGATCATGGCAAAATTGTTCGCATCTACTATGCTACACAATATGACACAAATCCCCCACAAATTTCCCTTGTGATGAATAGACCAAAATCTCTACATTTTAGCTATAAACGCTATCTTGTAAATTATTTGCGAGATCATTTTAATTTTGAGGGGACACCTATTATTCTTACCCCAAAAGACAAAAAAAGCATAAAGGAGTGAAATGGAACTTATAGGGAGTATAGAAATTGAAAAATATGCTGGGGAATGGATTGAAATAGCAAGAAAACCTTTTTATTTTCAACGCAATTGCTCTGCCTCAGTTGCACAATATTTAGACATCGAATATAAAGATGGAAAACCCATAAAATTTAAAGTAAAAAATTCTTGCATACAAAAAAACAATAAAATCTCACAAGCGCAAGGCAAGGCAAAAATTCTCTCCAGTGATAATAGATCCTTAAATATTAGTTTTAGTTTTTTTACAGATTTTTCCAAAAAAATCAATTATCAAATTTTATATTTAGATAGCAATTATTCTCAAGCAATTGTAGGCTCTCCTGATAAAAAATATCTTTGGGTTTTAAGTCGAGACTTTATAGAAAAAAACAAAATCGATGCTTTGGTAGAAATTGCCAAAGAAAGAGGTTATGATGTTTCTGATCTTATTTTCAATAACACAAACCTCATATCGCAACACACCAATTTAAAGCAATAGCAATGTTATTTTTGGATGATTTTTTAAATCAAAAAGATATCACTTCAACAAAGATTTTTCCACATTTAAAATGCAATATAGATGAAGCAAAAATTTTACGCTTTATGCTTGAGGGGTATTTAGACAATAATAAAAGCTTTGAAGTATCTATGCTTTTAAAACACCTTTTTAATACCAAAACTATAAAAGAAACATTGCAATTTCTCCCTAAAATCAAAGCACTTTTAGAGCTTGGTTGGATTATGGAAGATAGTTTTCGGCCTGTCAAACAAATAAGCTTATTGGAAATTTTATACTTTGAAATCTCTCTTGCCCCGATATTTTTTAAATTACTAGAAGAAGGATCTCTAGAGATTGAAATGCCAGAAATCACGCCTTATCAAGACCATTTAGAATTTCTCAAAGATCAATTTTTAAGAATCTCTCTTTTACAAAAACTTGTATATGAAAAAAACAATGCCTTTTTTCTCTCAAAAACAAAATTCAATCTAAAAAGCATTCAAGACAAAATACTTTCTCGTCTAAAAATTACAACAATTGAAATTCCAGCATATAAAATTATCCAAGAAAATCAGCTAAATTCTGAGGAAGAAATTATATTTTTTACTCTACTGAAAGAAGAGTATTCTGGAGGTAGTGAAAGTTTTAGAGATATGAATACGCTTATTGAACTTATTAGCACAGATGAATATGATCGCATCAAAAATCGCTCACTCCTTGATGAAAAAAGCACACTTATTCAAAAAAAGATTCTAGATTATGATGAACTACTCAATCCATTTGGGGGAATTTCTAGAACTTTTTATATCCATGAGGATGTTTTACAAAAGATTCTTTATCCAAAAATTACAAAGCAACAACAAAAAATCTCTTTACAAAGTATTGTAAAAGAACAAGATTTTTTTGAAATCCTAGAACCCAAAACTCCCCTGGAAGAGATTATTCTAACACCATCAACCACTCAGACTCTACAAACATTATTAAAGCAGATTGACCCAAAAGTGTCAGATTTATTAAAAAAATGGGGTATTAAAGATAAAAAAGGAATTGATGCAAAAATTATTTTATATGGACCATCTGGCACAGGAAAAACACTTACTGCTATGGGAATTGCAAAAAGTCTAAAGAAACATGTATTAAGCTTAGATTGCTCAAAAATCCTCTCCATGTATATTGGGGAATCTGAAAAAAATGTCAGAAAAATTTTTGATAATTATAATGAAATTACAAAAAACCTAAAAAATCCCCCTATATTGCTCTTGGATGAAGCTGATCAATTTTTAAGCCTTCGTGCAACTAGTGGAAATAGTGCTGAAAAAATGCATAATCAAATGCAAAATATATTTTTAGAACAAATTGAGAAATTTAATGGAATCTTAATTGCTACTACAAACTTACTTGATACCATAGATAGCGCCTTTTCTAGAAGATTTAATTATAAAATAGAACTTAAAAAACCCTCACAAGAGCAAAGATTCCTTCTATGGAAAAAACACTTGCCAAAAAATGCAAAATTTAAATCCCATAGTATTGAAACCTTAGCTCAAAAATTATCAAGCTATAATTTAAGTGGTGGCCAAATAGCTATAATCACAAAAAATACTGCTTATCAAGTTGCTATTAAAACAAATCCTATTTTTGAAGAAAAAGATTTTATTGACAATATTCAAAAAGAAATTAAATCTGTTTTTGGGGAAGATAAGAATCTAGGATTCCAAATATAAATCTGGATGCTTTAAAATCAAATTTTTAGTGAGAATTGTGCTTTTTCTGCAAAAATAATTTTGATATTTATAAACCCTAAAACCAACACTTTTTGCTACCTCATAAACATCCTTATGAGTTACATAGGTTGTAACCATACCATTTGGCACAAGAATTCTGTATAAGGTAGCAAAAAAATCTCTTTCCCAAAATTTTGGTGTTGATTTTAATGAAAATGCATCGTGATAGATAATATCAATACTTAAATCTTCTAATTCATCTAAAAATAAAAATGCATCTTTTATAACCACTTTGAGTGTCGTATTTGTATCCAATGAAACTTGTTTTTGACTTTTTAAATATGCGATATTCTCTCTAATTTGTAAATAATCCCATTCTCTTGGATAGTCAATACACTGAATTTTTTCAAAGATACTATCATCAATTTCTGGTGATAGTATCTCCAACTTTCCATCATAAGAGCGTGTTTTATAAGCCCATGCACTTGCAAAAGAATTGTATCCCAAGCCAAAACAAATATCTAAGATTCTTATCTTGGCTTGTTGCAATACATCACCAAATAACAAAGGAGGGAGAATATGCTTATGCATTGTTTCTGTAAATGCACCATCCTTTAGGCTGTGATAGCACTCTTTAAAAAGACTACTATAATAAGTCTGACTACCATCAGCACTTTGAATTTTTCTATCCACTTGCCTTTTTTAATCAACCATGATAATTTGGAGCTTCTTTTGTGATATCCACATCATGCACATGAGATTCTCTCAAACCAGCAGCAGTAATTTCGACAAATTCTGCATTTTTCCATAGCGTAGGAATATCCTTACTACCCAAATATCCCATTGAAGACCTTAAACCTCCAACTAATTGATGGATAACATCTGCAATTTTTCCACGATAAGGCACTCTTCCTTCAATTCCCTCTGGAACAAGCTTATCTTGAGCTGTCCCCTCTTGAAAATATCTATCTGAACTTCCTTTGGTCATTGCACCTATACTACCCATTCCGCGATAACTTTTGTATTGTCTCCCTTGATAAAGCACTAAATCTCCTGGAGATTCCTCTGTCCCTGCAAGCAAACTTCCAATCATTACACTTGATGCACCAACAGCTAAAGCCTTTGCAACATCACCTGAATACTTAATCCCTCCATCTGCAATGACTGGCACATCATACTTTGATGCCACACCTACACATCCATCAATTGCTGAAATTTGTGGCATTCCTACGCCAGCTACAATCCTTGTGGTGCAAATGCTACCTGGACCAATACCTACCTTGATAGCATCTGCCCCTGCATTAATCAAATCTTGTGTTGCCTTTGGTGTTACTACATTTCCAACAATAATATCAATTTTCAATTCTTTTTTTATAGCCTCCAAGGTTCTTATCACATTAACAGAATGTCCATGCGCACTATCCAATACTAAAACATCAGCACCAGCCTCACATAAGGCCCTTGCTCTATCCATTTGCCCTACTCCGATTGCTCCACCAACTCTAAGTCGTCCAAATTCATCTTTATTTGCATTAGGATATGCGATACGCTTTTGAATATCTTTGATTGTAATCAATCCTTTTAATACCTGATTTTCATCCACAATAGGAAGTTTTTCTATGCGATGTTGATGCATAATTTCTCTAGCTGTTTGCAAATCTGTTCCAACACAAGCTGTTATCAAAGGGGCTTTTGTCATAACATCCCCGACTTTCTTACTAAGATCTGTCTCAAAACGCACATCACGATTAGTCAAAATTCCAATCAAAACCCCATGAGAATCTACTACAGGAACTCCTGAAATTTTATAATTATCTGTAATCACTTTAGCCTCTGCAAGACTTTTATCTGCGTGGATAAAAATAGGATCTACAATCACCCCATTCTCTGATTTCTTCACCTTTTTTATCTCTTTTACTTGTGAATCAATATCCATATTTTTATGAATAATTCCTATCCCCCCAAGTCTTGCCATTGCAATCGCACTTCTATATTCTGTAACCGTATCCATAGCAGCAGATATAAATGGAATATTCAAGGCAATATTTTTTGTAAGTTTTGATTGCAAATTTACTTCTTTTGGCAAAATTTCTGAATATGCTGGCACCAATAAAATATCTTCAAAAGTCAAAGCCTTTTGTATTAAACGCATCTCTACCTCCTAAAATTCTAGTTTCAATTCTTGCTCTAGAACAAAACCGATATCCAAAACACTTTGTTCATCAAAAGATTTTGCAATAAACTGCATACCTATTGGCATATTTTCACTGCTTTTGCCTGTTGGCAAAGATAAAGCAGGCAATCCTGCAAGATTTACACCAATTGTATAAATATCACTTAGATACATTTCTAATGGAGAATGCGTGCTACCAAATTTTGGAGCTATGCTTGGGGCTACTGGAGAAAAAATCACATCACAATCGCTTAGGATATCTTCATATTGATTTTTTATCAATTGTCTAACCTTTTGTGCCTTTAGATAATAAGCATCATAATAGCCACTACTTAATACAAAGCTTCCAAGCAATATTCTACGTCTTACCTCATCACCAAAGCCCTGCGTTCTAGTTTGGATATACAAATCCTTAAGATTTTCAACCTCTTTAGCACGATTACCATATCTTACGCCATCAAATCTCGCAAGATTAGAGCTTGCTTCAGCCGTGCAGATAATATAGTAAGTTGCAATATGAAAGCTCATATCTAGCATACTTTTTTCTACTATTTCATGTCCCATAGATTCTAAAGTTTTGATATTTTCATAATAGATTTTTTGAACATCTTCACTTGCATCTTTTACTATATCTTTCAAAATAGCAATTCTCATCTTTCTGTTAGGATTTAGATTTTCAAATGTTGCCTTTTGCTCTATCGTTGCACTTGTAGAATCTTTAGCATCATTCCCCTTAATAGCATCAAACAAAATTGCACAATCTTGAATATTTTGAGTAATAGGTCCAATTTGATCAAGACTTGAACTATATGCCACAAGCCCATAACGACTGACACTCCCATAAGTTGGCTTAAGACCGACACAACCACAATATGCTGCAGGTTGTCTTATGGAGCCTCCTGTATCACTCCCAAGAGCTGCTATTGCCAACCCTCCAGCAACAGCAGCAGCACTACCACCAGAGCTTCCTCCAGGAACCCTAGTTAGATCTTTAGGATTTTTTGTAATCCCATAAACACTTGATTCTGTCGTGCTACCCATAGCAAATTCATCCATATTTGCCCTACCAAAACCACACATATTATTTTGGTGTAATTTTTCTATAACACTTGCATTATATGGAGCTATATATCCTTTCAAAATATTACTTGCACAAGTAATTTCCCATCCTTTTACATTGATATTATCCTTGATAAGTATTGGAACCCCATCGCTTTGTGAAGACTGTATATCACCAACATAAGCATTCAATTCACTCACAGCAACTTGTTTTTGTATCTGCTTTTTTATTTCCAAAAGCTCTTCTTTTGGTAATTGCAAGGCTTCTTTAAGAGTAATCATCATTCTTCCTTAAAATATAAAAAAATTTTTTAATTATAAGATTTTAATGCTTATAGCTTTATTTAATTTGATAAAATTTTTACAAAATTAAATTTAAGGATTAAAAGGTGTCATATCATCAACCACAAGTATCTTGCATCATCCCTATTTATAATGTCCAAGATTATCTCAAAGATTGTATTGAAAGCTGCATTCAACAAACTTACAAAAATCTTGAAATTATTCTAGTAAATGATGGTAGCACAGATAATTCCTTAGAAATTGCAAAGCAGTATCTAAAATATCCACAAGTCACTCTGATCGATTTAAAAAAGAATTTTGGAGTTAGTATTGCTAGAAATTGCGGAATTGACTTTGTTTTAAATAAAGAAAAGTTAATTACAGAGGCTATGGGGGGGGGGGCATCCCCGTATAGATTCTATTT
Organism: Helicobacter anseris; assembly: GCF_003364335.1. Lineage (GTDB taxonomy): Bacteria > Campylobacterota > Campylobacteria > Campylobacterales > Helicobacteraceae > Helicobacter_H > Helicobacter_H anseris. The sequence goes on along the minus strand of NZ_NXLX01000010.1, from coordinate 22,274 downwards.
ATCATAACACCACATTATCAAAAAGCGACTTTCTTATTTTTATTGATAATGATGATCTTTTTTCCTCAAGCAATTGTCTTGAAATTTTTGTACAAAAAGCCATATATACAAATGCTGAGATTACCTATGGCATCATGTCTACCATTGATGAAAAAGGAAATCTCCTAGAGCTAGGAAAAAAATCTCCCTTATTTAAAAATCAGGATTTTATGAATTGTAAAGATTTTCTTGCCTCTATCAAGCATTATTATCTTGCTTTTGCTCCAAATGTCTTAATAAAAACTAATTTGCTTATTCATATACGCTTTCCAGAATTTATCATCAATGAAGATTTATATTTTGCTTTTGAGTGTTTTTTAAATGCTTCTAATATTGCTAGCGTAGATTCTCCAACATATCTTTATCGCCAAAGAGCAGGATCCATATCACATGCCCAATCTTTTCATCAACACAAATTACCCCTACTTGCAAAAAGCTATCTATATAATGCTAATTACTTATTACAACTTCTTAAAAAATATCCTAATGAAAGTTTTACACACTTAATTGATAGATGTTTAAGATACAACGCCTCCCCAGCAATTACTTTTTGTATTCTCTCAAATACAAGCAAAAAAAGTGATCTAAAAATACTACTACCCTATGCAAACTCCAAAGCTAAGCTTTGTTTTTATTTTCCATTTATTTTTAAAGCCCTGAGATCTGCTAAGCTAAAATTAAAATCTATTCAATCTTATTTTTCTTCAAAAATAACTCAATAGCATTTTGCAAATGCTCTAAATTTTTTGAATTATCAATAACCTCATCGCTTAGAGCTTTTTTTGATTCTAAAGACATTTGAGAATCAATCCTTTGCAATGCCTTTTCCTTACTCAAATTATTGCGTTTGCACAAACGCTCAATTTGCAACTCTTTTGAACAATAAATCAAAAGTATCCATTTTGTATTATAAACCTTGCGTCCTCCAACCTCAAAAAATAAAGGAATATCCAAAAAATAATATTTATTCATCTTCTCCAAGCTTAAAGCCTTTTGCAAGATTATTTTCTCAATTTCAGGATGCATAATCTCTTCTAATTTTTTTCTTTTTTCTGCACTTTTAAAAACAATTTCTCCAAGTTTCATTCTGTCTATTTTTTGAGCACAAAAAGCCTCTGGAAACACTTTTTTAATTTTTTCTTGTTGTATTTCAAGCACTTGATGTGCAATACAATCAGCATCAATAATCTCAAAACCCTTTTGTGCTAAAATCCTTGCAACGCTACTTTTTCCACTAGCAATACCTCCGGTTAGCACGATTCCATACTCTAACACAATTCCCTCACAACACAAGATAAAACTTTGCAAAATTCCTCTAAACTTACTAAATCAAGTCTTTCTTTTTTGGAATGTGGATTGAAAATACTGGGTCCTAAAGACACAATCTCCAAATCCTCTAAACCCATAAGCAATAATCTCTCCTTTAAGATTCCACATTCAAGTCCAGCATGAATGGTTTCTACTATACTTGCACGATATGCAAAAGATTTTTTTATAATATCTAACAATACCCCTCCTTGCTCCTCTTCCCAAGGTGGATAAAACTCCTCTACAACACTATCCTTCCCATATAAAATATAAGAATCCTGCTCCCTTTTAAGGCTTTTTTCTAACAATTCCTTATAATTTGCCCTTCCCATTAAAATGACTTCAAATGCATCTTGAAGCTGGGTAATCTTTGCTAAATTAAGCGACTGGATTACTTGATTTTGATGGTTTTTATTTTGCACCCCTATGTTTAAACCTAAAATGTATTGTTCTAATTGATTTTTTTCATAACAAAAAGGTAAATCATCTATTGGCAAAATCTCAAAAGATTCATCACTTGACAAAATAGTATTTGTCTTGATTTGCATTTTTAAATTTATAGGAATTGAGTTTGAAAACTCTCCTGCATTAAGGCTAAAAATACCATAATCTTTATCTTTTAGCTTTAAAAATATATCTTGGATTGGATTTTTAGGATTATGAGCAATATCCAAACCACTATGTCCCCCTTTATACCCCCTAGATTGAATCTGATAAGAATAAGAATATGATGCTTTATTTAATTTTAATAAAAACTTATTTTTTAAAACATATCCTCCAGCACAACCTACAACAATGCTTCCAAAAAACTCCGAATCTAAATTTAAAAGATTTTTAGATTCTATACGCAATTTCAAATCCCTTGCACCCAAAAGACCAATTTCTTCATCATTTGTAAAAAGACACTCAAGATTTTCTTCCTGCTCTAAAAACATCAAACTCAGCGCAATACCTATACCATTATCAGCACCAAGACTAGAATCTTTTGCCATTAAAAAATTATCTTTTTTGATTAAATTAAGCGCAGCTACATCTCCAGCTAAAACCATATCATAATGTGCCTGAAGACATAATTTTGGCTTTCCTTTTTTAAGATAAATATTACCCGCAGTATCAGTTTTTATTTCACAAGCAAGATTTTTTGCAAAATCACAAATATATTTTTTTAATCTTTCAGTATCTCCACTTGGATGCGGTATTGCACTTATTTGATTAAAGATTTCTAAACAACGCTTTATCATAGTTGCATTTTTCTTTTACTAAACTCCACAATTTTCCCATGAAATCGTGCAAAAACCATACTTAAATCCTCATATTCGTATGAGAGTTTTTGAATATTTTCTCTAATTCCACACTCACACCACTCTCTTAAGTCTTCATAATGCTCAAACTCAAACCCAATACTTGCAACAAGTTTTTGCGTATATTTATCTACTACCATAACATCCCTATTGCAAGCATAATTTAAAATACTATCCGCACTCTCAAAACCAATCCCTTTTTGGTTTAAAAGCCATTCTCTTGATACTTCACCCACAAAGGTATCAAAATCTCCAAAATCTTGCAAAATATTTTGTGCTAATTGTAATAATCTTTTTGATTTTTGATTATAAAAACCACTTGCCACAATGCAAGAAGCAATAAGCCCAATATCAGCAGTTGCAAAATTTTGCAAACTTTGATTATTATTTTCTAGAAGCAATAAATTTGATTTTAAATTATCTAAAGATTTTACGACATTTTCCCACTTAGTATTTTGAGTAAGTATAGCACCAATTACAACCTCAAAACTATGTGAATTTGGCCACCAATATCTCGGGGAGTTATCAAGAAGTTTTTTTTGTTTAAGTTTTATAAAAAGTTCATAACTATCAGTAATTTGCATTATTTAGACTCCCCAAAAAGGGGAAAATAAACTTAGCTTAAAAGTCTAAGGATATTTTGTTGCACAGCATTTGCTTGACTCATTGCATAGCTTCCAGATTGAGCAAGGATACTGTATTTGTTAAAGTCAGCAGATTCTGCAGCGAAATCAACATCTCTAATACCACTTTCAGCAGCTTTAACATTCACTTGTGTTACAGTGATGTTATTTACTGTGCTAGTCATTTGATTTTGAACAGAACCTAAATCTGCACGAATCTTATCAAGCATTTTTTGAGCAGATTCTGCAATATCCATAACAATCATCGCGCCTCTAAGAGTAGTTACACCAGCACCAAGACTAGTATTTCCACTAGCAATTACTGCATTATAGTTTGCACCAGCAGCAGATTTTACAGAAGCATCAAAACCACCCATAACATCTCTAAGGTTTACAGTTGCTGTTGCTACTTTTCCAGCACCAAAACCAATTGCAGAATAACCACCTGTCGTAGAATCAGCAGCAGAAACAACTACAATATCTCTTGCATCAAGTCTGCTTAATGACAATCTACCATAATTCACAGAACCATCAGTGCCAGTAATATCCTGACCACCATTAACTGTTGTAATTGCAGCTATAGAAGCCTGGCCTCCAGCACTCTGTGTTTGTTGTGGTGCATCTGCCTTAATCACAATACCTCTACCATCAAGACTTCTAAGATTTAAACGACCATTTGAATCTGTATAAGCCTCAACACCAGTATCTGAAGTTACAGAGTTGATTGCTTGAATCAAACGACCATCTGTATCACCTCTTTTGATATCTACAACATTACCAATGATTACACCATTGATTGTAAGGTTATTTAATGAACCAGAAGCAATCTCAGCATCAGAAGTCGTAATAACATTTGCTTGAGCTCTAATACCAGTTTTGCTGCTATTTTTATTGATGATTTCAGCCAAAGCACCAATACCAGTTCCAGCAGAAGTAGAAATTTTTACACTCTCTAACTTCACATCAGCATTTCCATTAACTTGTTTGAAAGTCAAAGAAACTTCACCAGAAGCAGTAATCAAAGAACCTGTATTGATTTTAACTTGACCAATCTTATCAGATGTTGTAGCACCAATAGATGCCTTAATACTTTGGTTTGAATAAGCACCAACTTGGAATTCTTTATTAGTCCATTGACCAGAAAGCAATGCTTGACCGTTATAAGATGTTGTATTACCAATATTATCCAAACCTTGAATAAGTCTAATAATGTCTGATTGGATAGCCTTTCTTGATTCTGTAGATTGACCATCTTGTGCAGCTTGTGTAGCTTTTACTTTAATAGTATCAAGAATCTTTAATTGCTCATCCATAGCCTTATCAGCAATTTGGATAATCCCCATACCTTCATTTGTATTGCTAATAGCTTGACCTAAAGCATTTGCTTGAGAACGCAAAGTGTCTGCAATTGTCATACCAGAAGCATCATCTGCTGCCTTGTTGATTCTAAGACCTGAACTTAATTTCTCAAGTGAATTCTTTAATTTAGATTGTGTCAAAGCTGACTGTGCATGCGCATTCATCGCATTAATGTTTGTATTGACTTGAAAAGCCATTTGTTACTCCTTTAATGTTATAAATCCAAAAGCGTCCTTGCATTTTGGTCAAAAACTAAATCGTTGTTTTTATTTTTTTCTTTAATCTTTTTTCTTATTTTCTTGATATTTTTTTGATAAAATTCGCCAAAACTTGCAAGGATGGTATCTTGAGCATCCCATTAAATCAAAAAATCACCACAAAAGATCTTGAAAAAATTCTTACTTTTATCTCCAATTCTCTTAAACAAAAAGGGTTTCAAAAGGTTATATTTGGCCTTAGTGGTGGGATTGATAGTGCTGTTGTAGCTCTCTTGTGTCAAAAAATTCTCAAAGAAAATATACTTGCTATATGTATGCCCTCAAAAAATTCAAACTTATCAAATTTTCTTGATGCAAAACATTTGTGTGAAGAATTTAACATACCTTATGAAATACATTCTATTGCACCTTATGAGGAAATTTTTATGCAAGAAAATCCTGATGCATTACGACTGGGAAATTTTTATGCAAGAATTCGCATGACGCTTCTTTATGACCTCTCTCAAAAATACAATGCAATTGTAATTGGCACTTCTAATAAAAGTGAACTTATGCTTGGATATGGAACCATCTTTGGTGATCTTGCTTGTGCACTCAATCCCATCGCACCATTTTTTAAAACGCAAATTTTTCAAATTGCTAAACTTCTAAATATACCATCAAACATTATTCAAAAAGCCCCTAGCGCAGATTTATATCCCAATCAGAGTGATGAAGCGGAGCTAGGCTATAGCTATGCACTTATTGATCCTTTATTAGAATATATTACTAATACATACCCTTCTTTAGAACTTTTACCAACAGATTCTTTAGATAATTTCACGCAACAAGGTTTTGATTTAAAAATGACACAAGCCATCATCACAAGAATCAAGAAAAATCTTTTTAAAAGTCAAGCTCCATTACTTTTTGAGGTCTAACAATGCGTTTTATTGATAGTTTTTTTTACAAACCAAATTTTATGCAAAAAATCTTAGCATTACTGCTTTTACCTCTTAGTTTCCTCTATCTCATTGCATCTATTATAAGAAGAAAATTATCCCCATTTAAAGACTTTAATATTCCTATTATAAGCATTGGAAATCTTGTTGCTGGAGGAAGTGGAAAAACTCCATTTATTATAGAGAGTGCAAAAATTTTTGATGACATTGCAATTATTTCTAGAGGATATAAACGAAAATCAAAGGGTCTTGTAATTGTAAGCCAAAAAGGGGAGATTCTAGTTTCTCAAGAAAATGCTGGAGATGAGGCATATCTTATTGCAAAAAAACTTCCTAAGGCTACTGTTATTGTATGTAAAAATCGCTCTTTGGCTATTGAAAAAGCTAAAAAACTTGGATGTAAAATTATTTTTTTAGACGATGGCTTCAGATTTAATTTCAAAAAGCTTAATATCTTACTAAAACCTCAATTGCAACCCTATTTTAATTTCTGTATCCCCAGTGGAATCTATAGGGAAAATCCTTATCTATACAAAACTGCTGATTTACTGATACAAGAGGGGACTGATTATACACGCGAGGTAAAAGTTTTAGAGCCAACAGAAAGAATGCTTCTTGTAACCGCCATTGCAAATCCATCAAGACTTGATCAATTTCTACCAGATATTGTTGGTAAAATCACACTTCCTGATCATAGTAATTTTGATTTAGATTTTCTTAAAGAAAAAATGCAAGAACACAATGCAACCTCTCTTCTTGTTACTCAAAAAGATGCAGTAAAGATGCAAAATTTTCAATTACCTCTAAGCATTCTTGACTTAAAACTAAATATTAAACCTCAAATTATCAAAGCAATACAAAACTACATTGCAAACTAAGCACGCACTGCAAGCTTAGTAATCGCATCTGTATTTAACTCATCCATATGTGTTTTTAATACTTTTGAATACATATCTACAAGCCTGTTAGTCTCAATCAAATTTGTCATTTCTATAACTGCATTTACATTGCTTTTTTCTAAAAAACTTTGTTGCAGGGCTTGTGTATTTGCCAAGTTTAAACGATCGTTTATTTTATCTTGAGGATAACTATAGAGATTTTTTCCTTCTTTTTTAAGATATTTTGGATTTATAAAACCTACTATTGCAATAGCGTTGAGAGCCTCACTATTACCAACTTCCTCATTATCAGTATTTCTTACATAGACATTTCCATTCTTATCCACTTCAATCTCACTACCAGCAGGAAGAGCAATTCCCTCTCCATTTTCTAACCCCACTCTACTTAAGACCTGAAATCCATCTTTTGTGCTTAGCATTCCATCATCTCCGACTACAAATGAACCATCTCTTGTATAAAAGATTCCATTTGGTGTTTTTATGGCAAAAAATAAATTCTCCTTAGTCAATGCAAAATCTAAAGCATTTTGTGTCTCCATCATAGCACCAAGCCCGCTATCGCTATAAGATTCTGAAATAATAGGCACACGATCCAATGCCCTATTAACAAATTTTGCAGCTTCTTTAGTGTGGTTTTTTAAAGGCAATTGATGCTGATAGGATTCATGCAGACGCATATAATCTCCAATAATCACATCATCTCTCTTAAAAGCATTAGTATTGAGATTAGCAAGATTATTTGAAATCATATCAAGACGATTAAACTGTGTTACCATACCACCTACGGCATTATAATAACCATTTTGCATATTCCATCCTTAGAAAATAAACTTATAAAGAGCAAGCAAAATATATTCCAAAGTTTAGATATAGCACTTACTGATTTTTATGCTATGATTGCGATTTTTCTAACTATGAAAGTTCTAAAACTAAGGAAAAACAAAGTACTATGAATTTAAAAAGTATTAAGTTTTTGCTACTCTCTTATATTGGCATTGCCCTTATTGCAGCAATGTTTCTATCTCTGCCTTTTGCACATACAACAGAACTTTCTTTCATTGATGCTTTTTTTACTTCCATTTCTGCATTAGCATGCACAGGACTTATCATCAAAGATACAGCTCTAGATTTTACGCCAATAGGTCATGGGATTTTGCTTTTTTTGATTCAGCTTGGTGGTTTTGGCTATATGACAATGCTAGGGCTTATCTACGTTTTATTAAGAAAAAGATTAGGAAGTGCAGAAAAAAATATGCTAAAAGAAGCACTTAATTACTCAAGTTATGACAATCTTATGGAATTTATTAAAAAGATTCTCATCTATGTTTTGATTATCGAATCTATTGGTGCTTTATTTTTAAGTCTAGATTTTTGTATGCGTTTTGGATTAAAAGATGGATTATGGTATGGTATTTTCCATGCTGTCGCAGCCTTTAATAATGCTGGCTTTTCAATTTTTCCTGATAGTTTAATGGATTTTAGAACTGATATTTTAGTCAATATTGTTGTATGCACTCTTGTAATTCTTGGAGGATTGGGATATATATGTTTAGTAGAATTACATTTTTTTGCAAAATATAAGATGTATCCACAAAAAAAACAAAAAATGTTTCATTTTTCTCTTCATTTTAAAATTGTATTTCATGTAACCTTAACACTTATTTTGCTTGGTGCTATTATCATTCTTATTTTGGAATGGAATAATCCAGAAACTTTTGGTAGCTTTGGTTTCTTTGAAAAGATTATAACCGCACTTTTTACTTCAATAAATTACCGCTCTGCTGGATTTGTCACTTATGATATTTCCAATCTTAAAGATTCCACACTCTTTTTCTCTGCTATTTTTATGCTAATTGGGGGGGCTCCAGGAGGAACTGCTACAGGGATTAAGGTCACAACAGTTGCTGTTTTATTTGCCTTTTGTCGCTCCATCTTAAACAATAGCCAACCAAGTTTATTTAATCGCTCTATCCTGCAAGATACCGTCCAAAAAGCATTGATGATTTTCCTAATTTCTAGTTTTTACTTTATCCTTATTTCACTTTTGCTCGCTCTTGTAGAGGCAAATTTGGATTTTTTCCCGCTTGTTTTTGAGGTAAATGCAGCCTTTTCAAATGTGGGCATTTCAACAGGAGATGGAGGTATTTTATCGCTAAGTGCAAATTTCAATGAGGCTGGGAAAATGCTTATTATTGTGGCGATGATTTTAGGGAAAATCGGAGTTATGGTATTTACTCTAGCTTTATTTGGAAAATCTAAGGTTAGCAGGATTCAATACCCTACAGAAAAAGTAATCTTATAAATAAAAGGAGTAAAGCTTGGTAAAAAAAACTTTTGGAGTAATTGGTCTTGGTAAGTTTGGTTCATATATCACAAGAAGTCTAGTAGATCAAGGTGAAAGCGTCATTGTCTGCGATAATTCACAAGAAAATTTTAGGGATTTTAGAGAGGATGTAGAAAATCTCTATATGCTAGATTCTACAGACATTGTCGCATTAAAAGAAGCGGGTATCAGTGAGCTTGATGTAGTAATTGTAAGTATTGGAGAAAATATTGAAGCTTCCATCTTAACAGTTATGGCATTAAAAGAGCTAGGCAATAAAATGATTATTGCAAAAGCCACAAGCAAAACTCATGGGCAAATCCTCTCAAAAATTGGAGCAGATAAAGTGATTTACCCAGAAAGAGAAGCAGCAAATAGACTATTTGTAGAACTCATTGCTTCAAAAGTTGATGTAAATGTAATTAGTGAAAATCTCAAAATGTGTAAAGTTTTGGCTAGTGATATTTTTGGAAAAAGAACCATTGGAGAAATTCAAGAATCTAGTATTAAAAAAGATGAAAGTGGCAATATTATTCAAGAAATCAAAATTGTTGCTGTTAAAAGAAATGAAAACTGGTTGATGGATTTTAGTCTAGAACTTGAGGTTTTTAATGAAGATTTTATTGTTTTCCTTGGCAATGAAAAGGCCATAGATTTTTATGTAAAAAAATTTGAGAATCTTTAAGCACAAAACCCACTTTTTACTTTATGGTAAAATACTCATTGGATAAAAGCTATAAATAAAGAGGTGAATAAATGGCAAAACTATTGCTAGTAGAAGATGATTTGGAGATGCAAGGACTAATTGTAACATATCTACGACAAGCTGGTTTTGAAGTAGTTGCAACAGCTTCTCCTATAGAATCATTGGAGATTTTAACCCAACAAAAAAATATTGATCTTATTATTCTTGATCTTACTCTACCAGAAATGGATGGTTTTGAACTTTGCAAAAGAATTAGAACTTTTTCTAGCACTCCTATTATCATCTCTACTGCTAGAGGTGATATCTACAATAAAATACAAGGGTTTGAGCAAGGAGCAGATGACTATCTTGCAAAACCCTATGAGCCAGTCGAACTTATTGCCAGAATCAATGCAATGCTAAGAAGATTTAAACCAAAAGAGATGGTTTTTGACAATCTCTCAATCAATGTTTCAAAGCGAGAAGCTTTGATTAATGGCAAAAATATTGATCTGACAAATACAGAGTTTGATATCCTTATTTTTCTTATAGAAAATCGCCTGCATCCAGTATCAAGGGAAGCAATTGCACACTCCATCAACGCTATACACGAAGAAAGCTCTCTTAGAAGTATTGATACGCATGTTAGAAATCTAAGGGCTAAGCTTGGAGATTCTGCAAAAGAACCAAAATTCATCCAATCTGTTTGGGCCATAGGATATAAATTTTGTTTATAAAAAGCATAAAAGTTCAGGTCATACTTGCCTTTCTATTTGCAAGTATTTTTCTTTTTGTAATTGCAATGAAAGTAAATAGGCTTGTTTTAGATAGACAAAGCGAATATCTCAAAGATGAAACTTTTTTGTTTATTGATACCATTATGCCAAGCTATGAAAATGGAGATATGCAATCCATTCAAGCTTTTGCAGAAAAATTCAACTATCAAATTGTCCCACAAGTTCCAGAAAAAATTGATGTCATTTATCACAAAGAAAATAAAGATATAAAAGTTAAAATCTTTGAAAATAAAAGATATACAGGAGCCCTAATCTACTATCATAACAACAGTCTTATTGTCATCAAAAATAACTACCTAAGTTTTTGGGATAAATATGGTTTGCAATTATTTATCTTGCCTGTATTTCTCATTTTAACACTTTTGGTAGGCATCTTTTTTTCTGCGCTCAATACACTTAGCAAAATACGAGATGGTGTCGAAGAGGTTGCACGTGGGAATCATGACTTTGAAATACAAAATGATAGACAAGATGAAATAGGTGATTTAGTAGAAACTTTCAAAAAAGCTAAAGATATTATTGCAAAAATTCTAAAAGGTAGAGAGCTTATTTTAAGAAGCTTAGGACATGAATTAAAAACACCTCTTGCAAAAATGAAACTTTTCTTAGCACTCAAAGAGCCAAAAAATGAAGATGATATCAAAATGCAAAAGTATGTCAATGAGTTACAAAAAATATCCGAAAATATTCTAGAGCTTGAGCGTATAAATAGTGGGAATCTAATATTAGAGCAAAACAATTTCTTGAGTGAAACACTCTTACTAGAAGCACTCAATGGCTTTGAAGATGAACAAGAAAAAATCATCTTTAATATAAAAGAAAATTACCTTATTAAAAATGATTTAAGATTGCTTGTTGTTGTGATAAAGAATCTTATTGATAATGGATTAAAATATGCAGCAGATGGTAAAATTTATATCGAATGTTACAAGCACTTATTGACATTTAAAAATAAAGGTGAGCCATTAAAATACGATATTAGTTATTATCTCGAACCTTTTTATAGAGATGATAGACATCATGCTATTTTAGGACATGGGCTTGGCTTATCCATTATTAGTGAAATTATTAAAATTTTAAAATTAAGTTTTGAATATAAATATCAAGATGGTTATCATCACTTTATAGTCAATCTTCAATCAAAGGAGTAGTAAATGAGAATTGTAAATATTATCTTTGATGACTTTATACAACTAAAACAAGATTTAGAGAAAAACAAAATCACTAAACAAACTCAAGAAAAATACTTTATACAAATTTTTATGGGAATCATTGACAAAGAAATTGCTCAAGACTTGGTAAATTTCTTTAATAAAGAGCTTCATTGCGAAGTTTTATTAACACAAAGTGCTAAAGAAAATATTTCACACACAAAAATTCTTAACTCAAAAATTCTCATTAGTGTTAGTTGTTTTGAACATTCTAATATAAAATCCACATACTGCCCTGCCACACTAAATGCAAATCAAGTATCCAAACAAATACAACAAATTGTTACGCCAAAAACAAAACTTTTAATTCTTTTTGTTGCTTGTGGTAGCTTTGATCATGAAGATATTCTTGGAACCCTAAGAAGAGATATGCCCCATGTCATAATATGCGGTGGTAGATCTTGGCTTTATTCAGGACACACTGGATTAGTTGGGGATAAAGATGGTATTTACTTGGAGGGCTTAGTTTGTGCAAGCATTGATTCTGATGTTTTATATGTGCAAAATAATTATATTTTTGGTTGGGAAAAAATTGGTCTAAGTATGACAATTACCAAATCACAAAATAATATTGTTGAAGAAATTAATCACCAAAAAGCACTAGATATTTACAAAAAATACCTCGGCACTCATATTTTTAAGAACCTTGAAGCAAGCAACTATACCCTCCCTCTTGTTTATTATAAAGATGGCATTCCCTTAGCAAGAGTAATATATAAAATTCTAGAAGATGGTAGATTGGTTTTTAATGATGCTTTACCTGAGGGCACAAAAGTAAATTTTGCCTTTGGCTTGCTAGAAAATATCCAAAAAGAAACAATGGAAGTTAGAGCAAAAATTCCATCAAATACACAAGGAATCTATTTTTATTCTTGTGTTGCCCGTATGATGTTTCTTGGCAAAAACAATCTCTCAGATTTACTCCATAGTTTTGATAACATTCCTTCTGCTGGTTTTTTCACCTCAGGCGAAGCTTATTGCTCAAAAGATCAAGGTATGTTTTTAGGACTTACTAATACCTTTGTCTCTCTTGTAGAAGAAAAACCAGAATTTTCAAATGAGACACTGCAATCTACAAAAGAGATAAAACTTGATGCAAGATCTCTCACTGTTGATACAATGTCCCATCTAATGAGAGCTACAAATCAAGAAATTCTCCAACTTGCAAATAAATTTGAAGCCTATCAGCAATTAGTTGATGGGACAATGTTACATATTTTTACTGATGAAAATTTAAATATTCTCTACACCAATGAAAAAATGAGTGAAAAATCTCTCTATACGCAAGAAGAACTCCTTGGCAAAAATTGTCTTGAATTTTTAGACGAAGAGCAAAAAAATCAAGTTATTAGCGATATTCTCCCTGTCCTTTATGAAAAAAGAGAATGGGTAGGAAAACTTAGACAAACAAAAAAAGATGGAACTGCCTACTATGTAAAACTTGCTGTTAAAGCCATCTTAAATGAAAAGGGTGAGGTGACAAACTATGTTATCGGCGAACTTGATGACACTGAAGATGAATTAGAGCTTATTTCATTAAGAAATGACACCCATTTGCTTAAAAAATCTATTGAAACAAAACGCTACCTATTAGAACAATATAATAATATCATTGACAAAAATCAAAGTTTATTCCGTTTAGATCTAAACAAAAACTTCACTTATGCCAATGAAATTTTCCTTAAAATTACAGGATTAAAACTTGAAAATATTATAGGTAGAAATGTTTATGAATTTATCCAAGAGGATGAAAAATGGCAATTTGAAAATGTCCAAAAAGATTTAATGCAAAAGGGTAGCTATCATGGCATACTAGAATACACACGACCTGATGGCAAAAAAGTCTATGTCAAAAGTGCTGGCTACTTTATCAAAGATCCCAATGAGATTCCTATCGAGATTATGGCAGTAGGATTTGACATCACCCAAATCATCGAAAATATCAAAGAAATTGAAACCATTCAAAAAGATGTAATCTATGCAATGGGAACTATATGTGAAGGCAAAAGCAGAGAAACGGGTAATCACATCATAAGAGTAGCAGAATACTCTGCTCTACTTGCAAAACTCTATGGTTGTTCAAAAGAAGAACAAGAACTTTTACGCATTGCATCGCCAATGCATGACATTGGAAAAGTTGGTATTGCTGATTCTATCCTCAATAAACCCGGAAAACTTACTCCTGAAGAGTTTGAAATTATGAAAACCCACACAACAATTGGACAAGACATCTTTAAAAACTCTGATAGACTTATCTTAAGAACTGCTGGGGACATTGCAGGAACACACCATGAATGGTGGAATGGTAGCGGATACCCTAACCAATTAAGTGGTGAGGATATTCCACTTTTTGGCAGAATCACCACCATTGCTGATGTTTTTGATGCACTCAGTAATGATAGATGCTATAAAAAAGCATGGCCCCTCCCTGATGTATTAGAACATATCAAATCCTTAAGAGGAAAACAATTCCAACCAGAACTTGTGGATTTATTTTTAGACAATATTGATCAATTTTTAGAAATTAGTAAAAAATATCAAGATGTAGTATGAAAATCTACTTGAACTTTTGGATAAAAAAGGATACATGCAATTACCTTGGTAGAGGAAAAATACAATTATTGAAATATATTCATGAGACAGGCTCTCTATCTCAAGCAGCAAAAAAAAATGAAAATGAGTTATAAGGCGGCTTGGGATGATATCCAAAATATCAATCAACACTCTCCTACAATAGTTGTGCAGACTGCCACAGGTGGAAAAAATGGTGGCGGGAGTAAAATAAGTGATTATGGAAAGGAACTTATAGAAACTTTTGATCTCTTGCAAGGTTTTATTCATAATCTTGAAGACAATCTAAAAAATTTTGAAAACCTCACAGATTTAAGAGAAAATATACAAACTTTACAAAAAAAACTCTCATAATTCCTCTTTTAAGAATTTCCATATCCATCAAAAAACTGTATAATTTTGTAACATTTTTTAATAAGGATGGGAATGCAAACTTTATGTTTAGTTTTAATGGCTGCTGGCTCTTCAACGCGTTTTAACCAAACTCTACCTCCAAACAAACAAATCAAAAAGCAGTGGTTAAGAATCCACGATACACCACTTTGGCAAAAAGTTTTATTAAATCTCAAAAAAATTTATCCCTTTGATGAAATTATTATTGGTGCAAACTGCTCTGAAGTTACTTATATGCAAAAATTTTGTACAGATGAAATAGTTGTTGCTGGTGGAGAGAGTCGTGCACAAACATTACGCAATATCCTAAAGCAAGTAAAAAGTGATTTTGTTTTTGTCACGGATGTGGCACGATGCAATCTTGATTTAGAAGTTTGCAAAAATCTTTTAGAATCTTATAAAGATTATGATTGCACTGCTCCTTACTTAGATTGTGTAGATACAATATTAGACAAAGAATATCCACTTAATCGCTCTGATATCAAGCTTATTCAAACTCCACAAATATCAAATACCCAAAAGCTAAGAGATGCTCTAAATAAAAAAGATTATACAGATGAAAGCACAGCAATGCTTGATAATAAATATAAGGTTTGTTTTTTGCAAGGAAGTCACAAAATGCAAAAACTCACTACTCCAAAGGATTTATTTTTATTAGATTCCCTCCCACCTGCAAGCAATCATACTTTTTTTGGCAGCGGAATAGACATCCATCAATTCAAACAAAACAAACCAATGAAACTTGGTGGATTGGAAATCACAAAAAATTTTGGATTTAAAGCTCATAGCGATGGTGATGTTTTACTACATGCAATTATTGATGCACTACTAGGTGCTGTGGGTGGTGGGGATATAGGAGAATGGTTTCCTGATACAAGTGATGAGTTTAAAAATGCAGATTCTACGGCTCTACTTGAGAAAATCCGCTCTTTTATCACTAGTGTAGGCTATGAGATTTTGCATCTTGATATTAGCATTCTTGCCCAAATACCAAAAATCAATCCCCATAAAGAAGCCTTAGCGCAAAATCTCTCTAAACTCTTATATCTACCAAAAAATCACATCAATATCAAAGCCACCACTGCAGAAAAAATGGGATTTATCGGCAGAGAAGAGGGAATATGCGTTATTGCTAATGCAACTTTAAAATTTTTAGATTGGAAGGAGTTTATTTAATGAGGGTTTTAATTATTGAAAATGAAACATATTTAGCACAAAGCATTGCATCAAAACTCAATAGTTTTGGATACATTTGCAACATTATTCCAGCAATTGAACACAATGGCACACTAGACTATGAAGTCATTTTATTATCTTCAAGTGCTTGTGGTGATCATTATGAAAATTTCATTCAGAAAAATTCAAAATCCATTATCATTATGCTAGTTTCCTACATCAGTGATGACACTATCTCAAAACCCTTAAGAAGCGGTGCTAGCGACTATATCTTAAAACCTTTTATGATTGATGAATTACTAAGAAAGATAGAGCATTACAAATACCATAAAGAAATTTTAGAAAAAATAAATTTCTACAACTCATATTTTAATTTTGTTCAAAGAGAATTAAATACCCCATCACTCCCTCAATACCAACCTCCTTTTATTATCAAAAGCAACTCTCAGCGTAGTGCCGATATCTATGCAATGAAATACGCAAGAGATAAAAACATCAATTTTATTATCTTGAGTTTTAGAGATCAAGAATGGAAAAATATTCTTAAAAATCCCCCGCAAAAAGAAAAGTATTACTACATCACCAATCTAGAGGAACTTAAAAAAAATGAAATGAAAATTCTTTTAGAAAGTATTTCAAAATACAATTTTATCCTCTCAATTATTTCTGATGATGCCATCAATTTTTCCCAAATTGTAGATATTACACATATTGTAAATAATCAGGATTTAGGTGGGGAGATATTATCCATAAAAGAATATGAACAAGCTATTATTACAAAGTTTGGAGAAAGATACCCAGATGTTGAGCTTGCAAGAAAACTTGGAATTAGCAGAAAAAGTCTGTGGGAAAAAAGGAAAAAATATGGGATTAGCAAGAAAAAATAAACAACTCTATATTGATAAAGAAGCATTAAGCGCACTCACCTTGATGCAAGAAGGATTGCTCTATCCTGTAGTATCCTTAATGAATCAAGAAGAAATGCAAGAAATTAGTCAAACAGGAATGTATAAAAATTGCTCTTATCCGTGCCCCCTACTCTTAAGCCCTAGTGGAAAAAAAAATCAAGAAGTTTTGCTCAGCTCTAAAAAAAATGAAATTATTGATTTAGTATGCGATAAAAAAATCATAGGAAATATTTGCGTTGATGATATCTTTCCTATCAATCCACAACAAAGACTTTTACAAATAGGCGCAGTTTTAGAAGAAAAAAACTATATTGCAAAGCGCATAGGAGAATATGCTGTAACTGGCAAACTTGAGCTAAATGAATACCCGCTTACTTCCTATAAAAACTTCTTAGAAGAGAAAAAAAAATCACTTCATGCAAAAAAAATTACAGGCATTATTTTCAATGCTAATCCTATACACAGAGTGCATGAAAAGATACTTAGAGATGAGTTAAATCACTCTGATTTGATTGTAATCTTTTTATTAAGACATCATAGGGAAGATTTTTTAGATTTTACTCTGCGCAAAAAAAGCTTAGAGCTTGTTTTAAATAACTTTTTTGCAAAAGAAAAAATTTGCATCATTCCGCTAGATTCTACATATCTCTTTGCAGGTCATAATAAAATTATCCTCTATGCCCTCATAGCAAAAAATTATGGTTGCACAAAAATTGTTTTAGGACAAAAAACCTCAGGGTTATCACTTTATTACAATAAGCAAACAAGACATTCTATTTTAGATTCTCTTAAAGGCATTGATATACAAATCAGTCTTTTAGATGAATATGTATATTGCACAAAATGCCAATGCCTGCTCAATATCAAAAGTTGCCCTCATGGCAAACATCATCATATTACCTATGATTCTAATGCTCTTTTGCATTTCTTTAAACTAGGTATTATTCCGCCCACAATCTTAATGCGCAAAGAAGTATCTGCTCTTATTCTCAAAACACTTTTACCTCAAAGAGAAGAAATAATGAAGCCTATTTATTATAATATTTTGCCTTCTGATGGAATCTTCTCAGAAGATATACAAGAGGATTTTTACACCAAACTCACAGAGCTTTATAAAATCAAAAATTAGGAGCAAGAATGCAAAACTTATTTCTTACACTTTTTTTTAGTGGAAAATCTCCAAAAGCACCAGGAACGATAGGCAGTATCGTAGCGCTAATCTTAGGAATTCCTTTTGTGCTTTATTCAAGCGAAACTATTATTTTATTAGCCATTCTCATTGGAATAATTGCGATAAAACAAATTGATATCTATGAAGCAAAATATCAAATACATGATCCTAAAGAAATTGTGATTGATGAACTTGTAGGTATGTGGCTTGCAATGGGAATTGGTGCTTGCATTGGTGGTTTTGATATTCAAGTTGCTATTTTATCTTTCATTTTTTTTAGGATTTTTGACATTACAAAACCATCTATCATAGGAAAGATTGATAAAAAAGTAAAAGGCGGACTTGGCGTTGTAGCTGATGATGCGCTAGCAGGTATTTTTGCAGGATTTAGCACCTTGATAGTGCTAAAAATCCTAGATTTTTTTCTTTAGAAGATTACAGAGATAAATACACTGATTCTGTGATAAGGAATGCTATAAATAGGTCTTCCTGTTTCATTGGTAATACTATGTTTATCTAAATTTTCTCTAATTGCAGCATCATCAAACACTGTTTGAGGTACTCCTCTATTTGTCAGACTTCCTCCAGTATAACGAAAACCAAGATTTACAATATTGCTAACCTTATATCCAAGACCCCCACCATAAATCACACCATCATATTGTGTTTTTATCGTAGGGAAATCTCCTCTTTGAGTTGATGGGTAAGTATCTTTCATGAAAAGCCAAGTATATCCACCAAATCCTAGGAAATAAAATCCTTTATATTCAAACCCAAGCATCAAAGGAAGTTGTACACCAGCACCAACAATTCCTTCAAATTGTGTTCTTTCCAAATAAGCATGTGTATCTAAAATATTTGACTTAGATCCTCTCATAGGTTGCAAGAAAATTGGCGCAGTAATTTCTGTTCCAAACATCATATTCATACCACCAAGAACAGATTCTATACTTCTGAGATAAAGACTATATCCTACATCTACAGAGAGATACTCTGCTTTTCCCAAGAAAGTATAAGAAGAGCCCACAGCACCCTCATTGAAGAAAAACCATCTTCTTGCAGTGCCTGTTCCAGTAGTTCCATCAACGATAGAACCTTTTGTAAAAGTACCTAATTGCCTAGAGCTAGAACTAGAGCTTCTTGTTGTTGTTGGAGCAGCAAAAGAAAACTCTAATAATAACAATAATGCTAAAAAACCATAAATTATCTTTTTCATTTTTTCTCCTTTTTTATGATTTTGTGTGTAAAATTATACACAAAACTCAAACCCCAAATCGACAAAAAATGAGACATATTAACCAAAAATTAGGATTTATTTTTTATGCAACAACACCAATTACTAACCCTTAAAGCCTCAGCTGGTAGTGGTAAAACTTTTGCGCTCACTTTACGCTATCTAAGCCTGCTTTTTTATGGAGCAAAAGCTAGCGAGATCTTAGCGCTCACATTTACAAAAAAAGCTGCTGGGGAGATGCAAGAGAGAATTACAAAAGCATTAGAAGAAATTGCCAAAGAAAAAGAAAAAAGTATTTATTTTATAAAACTACAAGAACAATACCACCTAAACAAAGAATCTCTCCTTTCTCAAACCCAAAAAATCTATGAGGATTTTCTCTCAAGTACTCCAAAAATTACAACCATTGATGCATTTTTTAATTCCATAGTAAAAAAATTTTGTTGGTATGTTGGATTGAGTAATCATTATGAGATTAAGGCCCAAGATACTGAAAAAATCGATGAAACTTTTTTAAATCTCCTCTCACAAACAACTTATGAGGCATTGCTAAGATTCTATACAATGCAAAAAAGAAATTCTTTTGATTTTTTAAATATAATGAGCAATTACGACTTTGATTTAAAAAAACAGGAAGTATCATTTGTAATTATCAAAGATATTTTACAGCTCGCACAAAGTATTAAAGAAGATATCCTAAAACACCCTCAAGCTTCAGATAGGGCAAAAAATGCTATCAAAACAACAAGTATTCAAGAATTATTAGAGAATCCAAAGTGGCTTATTGATGGTGATGAATATCTCTATTTCAAAAAACTCAAACTCAACCATCAAGCAAATTTTGATTCTCTAAAAGAAAAAATAAAAATTTATTTTGATATACAAGAAAAATATATCTTAAATATTATTGCAGATTTTGTCCCACTTTATAAAAAAGCAAGATTCCTTGTAAATCAAAAAAATTTTAGTCTTGACTTTTCAGACATCACGCTAAAGGCCTATGAGATTTTAACCCAACAAATCCATAAGGATTTTTTTTACTTTCGCCTTGATGACAAAATCAGCCATATTCTTATCGATGAATTCCAAGATACCAATCAAATACAATATCAAATACTCTTACCACTAATTGAAGAAATTAAATCTGGTGAAGGCAGGATAGAGCAACGCAGTCTATTTTTTGTAGGCGATAGCAAACAAAGTATTTATGGCTTTAGAGGAAGCGATAGCACAATATTTGACATTGTTAGCCAATATACTCAAGATGAAAACCTTACACATAACTATCGTAGTCAATCTCGCATTATAGATTTTAACAATCAAACCTTCCAATCTATTTTTCAAAATTATATCCCTCAGCTATGCCCAAAAGAGGATAAAGAAGGCTATATTAGAATCTATGAACCCTTAGAAAATATTTCTGAAATGCAAGAAATGGTATTGCATTCTATTGAGCTTTTGTTACAAAAAAATATCAATCCCAATGACATTGCAATTTTATGTTATAAAAACGATGACTTAGAAGATTTAAAAAGCTTTTTAAGCTCACGCCTCAAGCATATCACTTTTATCACAGAAACCAATCTCAAACTTACCAAGAGAAAACAACCACAAATCCTCATACAATGCTTGCTTTATACAAAAAGCAACAATCCTCTTTATAAAAAAAATATCACTAAGCTTTTAGGACTGGATTATGAAAGCGAGCTAGAAATCCCTGCTTTTGAAACAAATCTCACCTTGTGCGCATATATCTATAAGCTAATGCAACACTTTAAAATATGCGATATATTCGCACAGCAATTTCTAGAAGCTAGTTTTTTATACGATGACCTAGAAACTTTCCTAGAAGAAATCGAAAAAATACAACTGGATCCTATTAAAGAAAATATCAATGGCATTACTCTAATGACTATCCATAAATCCAAGGGATTGGAATTTGACCACATTATTATCTGCGATCGTTTTGGCAAAAAAGCACCAAATATCCAACCCTTTATTTTTGATACAAATAAAATCTGGTATAGACAATCCAAAAGAGAATTCTTTGATTCTACCTTTGATAGAATCTTGCAAAAAGAAAAAAATCGCTTAGCACAGGAAGAAAAAAATGTCTTATATGTAGCCTTTACGCGTGCAAAAAAATCACTTTTTGTCATTCAAAAAAATAAAGACAGTGCATTTGAAATATTAAACTTACAACCTTCAGAGATTGGAAACCTGCAACCATCTACCTCAAATACATCATACAACACAAGCCTTATACTTCCTTTTGAGCAAAAAGATTATGGAAAGCAAGAAGGATTTCTTGTTCAAAAAGAAATTACTAATCACCAAGATATTCTTTTTGGAGAAGCTATGCACTTTGCCCTAGAATATACCTTTGGATTTTGCTTCACTCAAAAAGCCCTCAGAGAAAAACTCTTGAATCTCTATGGTTTTTCATTAGAAACAGCAAGTATTGAAACTATTTTATCAAGGATAGAAAATCTCAAACAAGAAGAAACATTTTTACAAATCTTACAATCAAAAAAAAGCTATTGCGAAATAGCATTCTTACAAGAACTACATTTATATCGCATTGATATGCTATTAAAAGGGGATAAAGAAATTATTATTTTAGATTATAAAAGTGGTGCTCAAAAAATAGAACATCAAACTCAAGTGCAACAATATTTAAATTTTGCTAAAAACTTTTTTTATGACAAAACAATAAAAGGTTATCTTGTCTATCTATGGGATAAAGTCCATATTCAAGAAGTAAATTTAATTTAAAATCTCCACTCTTTCCCTCTCCAACCACCACTTAAACTAAGGAGTTTTGTTATAAAACTTTAAGATTTGATTTTAAGATTAAAGAGTTTTATTATTTCTCTTTTATCTTTAAAGCTTAAAGTATTGTTTTATTTCTTTTTGTTTTAGTTTGTTTAAAACAAAAAAATTATAAAGTGAAAAGTAAAAAATAAAATAAAAAATATAAAAATGTTTAAGTGGTGGCAGGAGAAGGAAAAATCTTTGTTTGTTTTCTTCTTCTGCTTAGTTTTAATTAAAAATACTTTTTAATACTTTTAATTAATACTTTTAATTTCTTTTTTAATTATTATTCTTCATACTTCT